>CAJOIZ010000013.1:0-74133 GCA_905234835.1 Paludibacteraceae bacterium | reverse complement strand
GAGGAGCGAATAGAGCCTTACACGTTGGCTGAAATTGATACCATGCTGGCGGAGTCGGAAGCCGATTTTGCTGCGGGCAGGTACAAGACTAATGACCAGATCTTTCATCATATTTGAGGTATGAAGGTACTGCTTTCTGGGACACCCGCCGCGAACCGAAAAAACAAGCCGGCAAATTGAAGTAACCAATATCTGATACCTTACCGTCCCCTCTCCATGACGTTAAACTGGGAGCGTTGAGGCTGGCAACGTAAAAAAGCGGGAACATAACTGTTTGTTTCATCTCAAAAAAGCAGTATTTTTGCAACGTTAGCAAAATATGAGCACGTATAAAACACAATGACAACTTTATCACAGAGCGAAAAAAAAGCGATAATGGCGGATATGAAGTCTTTCGATGAGCCTATGCCGGCAGTCGGCATCTTCTGGTATGACACCGAGGAACACGACTTCTTTGGCGTGTATAAGAAAGAACTGACACCGAAGATGGTGGAAGAAGCGGCTGATAAAGGATTGCCTTATATAAATTATCAGACCCTTCACCGTCAGATTTGGCAAAAGCAGTATTTTAAGGCGTTAGCCAAGCATGAAACCACCAAGTTCAGTGGGGACTACACACAAGTGCCACGTGGACGAGTGGCTTGGGCGGTAGATCATTTTGTGGTGTTTGTCGGTCAATGGGCAAAAGATATCGAGAACGAACTGACCGCTTTGCTTGAGAAATACTTCGCCCTGCCGTATTTCGAGTTCAAATACGATGAACACTGGGACTTAGGTCACGGCTGGTCAGGAGATTTGTAAAACCTCGTCCCCTCTCCATGACGTTAAACAAGGAGAGCGTTGAGGCTGGCAACGTAAAAAAGCAGTTACATAAAAGGCGTTTATTGACGTTGTTTGCGACTAACTCGAATCTCGAATCTTCATAACCGTTAGACGCTTTTGATGAATTTTGTGTAATTATTTGCGCAAGTGATTAAGATGCCGTACTTTTGCCAACGAAGTAAAACAAAATAGAAAAACAGATACTTATGCCGGAAGTAAGCCGTTTTTACGGAATCATCATTAAGATGTTCTTTAAGCCCAAAGAACACGAGCCTGCACACATACATGCGCTTTATGAAGAATATATGGGCGTGTTTGACATCAACACATTTGAAATGACAGAAGGAGACCTGCCTAACCGAGCTCAAAAGATGGTGAAAGAGTGGTTAAGTGAGCATAAAGATGAACTGCAAGAAATGTGGAACACGCAGAGAATTATAAAACTCCCACCATTAAAAGATTAACATCCAAATCAATGATACCGCGTATCAAGTCATACCAGCCGCTTGCGGATTACCAGTTGCTCGTTTCGTTTGACGATGGGCGGCAGGTGCGTTATGATGTAGCAGAGGACATTAAAACGTTGCCTGCTTTTCATGATCTTGAAACAGAGTATGGTTTGTTTGAGAATGCGCAGTTGGATGCGAGTCGCACTTGCATCTATTGGAATGACCGGATTGACTTGCCGAGCGATGCCATTTATGAATATGGTGTAGCATTATAACCCATACCGTCGCTTGCCGACGTAAAACAGCAGCACCGCTGGTCTTGACAGCGTTAAAAAGCAAGAACATATTGATAGCGTTTATTGACGCTTTGTGTTTGGCTAAACGAAACTTCGCAACTTTCGGATATAGGGTCAAAATCAAAGTGAGCAATAGATGCCTATGGGTATGACTATAGTACCCGTCTTGCTGTATCATAGTAGGCGGGTTGTCATATCGGCGTAGGTTTCCTGTTGTTTATTTGACTCTATAGGTAATGCGAAGACCTCGTTTAGCGAATGAGCAACACGAGGTCTGCGCTTTTTGTGCGTGTATATGCGAACAATTAAAATTATACAAATGGAAAAAATGACATTGAAAAGGAAATTACATCAGACGACATCTAACAAAGATGTTATTATGACCAACAAAAATCACCCTTATAAAAGGGAGCGAGTGTGTATTACGGATTATTCCCCTGTGGAATATGAAGAACTGGTCTTTATGCAACCGTCCGATTATGAGAAAATATTTGGTTGTCCCGATGGTAGCAAAAAATGCCCGAGGGTACCTGTCGTAAAGATAACGAATCCGAATAATCAGAAATCTGTTCATCTCCTATTTAGAACAAGCAGAGAGATTAAGGGTTATCATGATTATGCCGTTATGACTTATACCGCAATCAAACGCATTTCTGATAATCGAGAAGAAGTGCAGAATCTTGAATTTGTATTGGTCTCTAAAGGAAATAGAATGTCCTTTTATTGGAATCACCCCAATATCGCAACAAGAATAGCAATAAGAATGGGAGCGATTAGTATATTTCTTGGACTGCTATCTTTTATTGTATGTTTAATCCCTTAAGAAACATAAATAGCGGATATGCCTCCTGCCGAATAATAAAGTGGAGGCGAAACTAAAATCATAATAATATGGATAAAGATTTATTAACAGCTATTTTGCAAGAACTGCAAACGACAAACAAGATGTTGCACAAATTTCTAACCAATGGTGATGATGCGACAGAAGATGCTATGCATTCATACCTAATCACCATTGATAGAAAAGTTGATAGTATGGCAAATAACCTTGATAAGATTGCAAAAAGACATCAGCAATGATTTCTGATTGCAGCATCTCATTCAACGCGAAGATAAACTATGTACTCTTCATGTTTAGGTAACTAATAATTAGGAGATGTTTCCTTCCGATTAGTAAAATGGAAACAAAACTAAATCATATTACAATGAAAACGATAAACAAAACCTTATTTCTTCTATTTGCCGTGGTAATTTCAACTAATCTCTATGCTGGCATAGCTATAAAACATTTACCAGAGAAAGGAGGAACTGTCACATCTGGGGGGGCTCTTGCTTATCCTTCTTTTACAGCTATTCCTTATAACGGCTATAATTTTGTTAAATGGGTATTAACAAATACAAGTACAGGAAAAGTAATTTGGACAAAAACAGATAATCCAGTTAGTGTGTCCACCAGCTATGTTAATTGTAGTAGTAGTAATGGGGACCCCTGTTATACTATAACCGCTTATTTTGAAAAAGATAAATGTAATATCTCATTTGTCAATTATGACGGTACGCCTTTGCAGAGCAGTGCTGTAGAAATTGGCGATATGCCGGAATACACAGGTGAAACACCTACCAAACCTGCCGATGAGCAATACACCTACACGTTTAGCGGTTGGTTACCAACTGTGGTAGCAGTAACAGGTGCGGCAACATATGTGGCGCAATATATCAGTACGCTTAATAAATATGCCATTTCGTTTGTCAACTACGATGGCACGCTTTTGCAGAGCAGCGAAGTGGAATATGGCATTGTACCGAAATATACAGGAACCACACCGACTAAACCTGCTGATGAGCAATATACCTATACGTTCAGTGGTTGGAATGCAGAAATCGAGGCAGTAACAGGAGAAACAACCTACATCGCCACATTCTCGGCTACGTTCAAAGCTAACACTTATACCATACACGTCAATCAGGATTGCACAAGTTATATGGAAGAACAGCAATGAAAACGACTATAAGACATATTATTTCGTTGCTCTTATGTATGACGGTGCTTTCTATAACTGCGCAGGAACACCAAGTCATAGTGCGGGCTTCCGAATGTGGTGCCGCACAGACTTATTCCCTGCCCAACGGAGCAGCACTCATACTGAAAGCAACGCCCGCTGAAGACTCACGCTTCGTCGCGTGGTCGGACGGCAATACCGATAATCCGCGAACGGTAACTGTTACCGAAGATGTCGCGTTTACGGCCGTTTTTGCACATAACGGTGACATCTCGTCATCGGACAAGTATAAAGCAACTGTCTATGCAGGTAATTGCACCAATCCGTTTGTCGGCGAATTCAATCAAGGGGCGCTGCTGAAAATAGTAGCGGAACCCAAGGCAGGTTACCAATTCAAGCAATGGTCTGATGGCAACACCGACAATCCGCGTGTATTGACAATAACTTCGGATATTGAATTGCGTGCGGAATATGAAGAGTATGTGTCTCATGAGACATTATACAATGTGACGGTTAACGCAGACGGTTGCGGTACATCTTTCTCCCGTCAGTTCTATGGAGGGACAAAACTCGTTCTGAACGCCCATCCCGATGAAGGTTCTGCCTTCGTCCGTTGGCAGGACGGTAACACAGATAACCCGCGCAATGTGACTGTCACGAAGGACATAATCTATACCGCCGTCTTTGAACCTGTGATAATATGCGGCACTATCGAAACAACCGACGGCATCACCGTATGGGAGGATGAGTTGCCTTATACATGGGAAGACAAGATTTTCACCGAAGCGGGAACACAAACCACTACCTTGAAGAGCATGGACGGTTGCGACTCCATTGTCACTTTCACCCTCCGTGTGCGATATAACAACATTGTCTTGCAAGAGAACGAGAGCAGCGAGTACTACGACCTCTTCGCCGAGGACTACAACGGTTACACCGTCACTACCGCAACGCTGAACAGGCAGTTCACACAAGGCAAGTGGGCAACGCTCTGTTTGCCGTTCAATGTCAGCAAAGGAATGATGATGGCTCTCGGTCTGAACGCCCGCGTTTATGAGTTCCGTTATGCGGAAACGGTGGATAATTTGACCGTCATCTATTTCGCTGTGGCGCAGTCCATCGAGGCAGGTAAAGGCTATATTGTCAATGCGAATGCCAAGTTGGCACAGAAGGAATCGTTTGTATTCCCGAACGTGACCATCAACACCGATGCGGACAACGCCGACATCACCGCCCTGACAGGTTATAACGACAATTCGGGTCGCGGCAGCATTTACTTGGTCGGCACGCTCCGCACAGGCAAGTTGCAAGGCACGACGAACGGCAATATCTATCTCGGTCTGAAGGACAACATGCTCTATTACCCGAACACGGTTACGGGAACGAATATCCGCGCTTATCGCGGTTTCTTCCGCAGCGAAGTACCCCTGAACGCCCAGTGCATCCGCATCGTAGCAGACGGGGAAGAGTTTACAATTGATAATGGAGAATTGATAATTGAGAATTCTTCTGCGGTCAAGTATATTGAGAACGGGATTCTCTATATACGTAGCAACGGCAAGACCTACAACGCGCAAGGGCAACGTCTTGACTAAGAGGTTCTGCATGGAGCGTTCATCCACCCCGCGATATAACAGTCGAAAGGCACTTCATTGTGGAGTGCCTTTCGTTGTTGTGTCGGGAATCTGACACGTTATTGCGTCGCTATGAAAGCCCGATCATAATGTGCGGATTTGAAATCATAAACATAAAACTCTCCACTCCCAAACTTCTCTCAACATTCAACTCTCAACTTTCAACTATTTGGACTGCGAAGGGGAGTTTTTTACAAGTTTTTGGGGTCAAAATTAGCGGCGTTCCTGTTCATTCGCTGTTCATTCGTTGTTCATTCGTCGTTCATTGCCTGTTCAAAAAGTGCCTTCATCCCTTTATTCATCGGTTACGCGAATGCTTTTTTTTCAGAAGTATCCGAGCAGTAAAAGCGATATTCTTACATTAACCATCAACTTTCTAAACCACCCATAAACACCTAAACTTCTAAACTCCTAAACTATCAAATTTGCAATTTGAAATCATAAATTTGAAACTCTCAACTATCAATTATCAACTCTCAACTCCCCAACTTCTTTCAACATTCAACTCTAAACTCTCAACTATAAAAAATTTCCTTTTCTTAAGATGGCATAACTTTTTTACGCCCGATTTCCTAATAAAGTCGAAAAAAGAGTTTACTTTTCTTAAGAAGGTATTGCATTTCGCCTAAAAATGTATTATCTTTGCACGTCGTTTCAGTGGAAATGGCTCACGCCGTGAGGCGTATTACAAGTGGCAGTCAGACGTATTATTCGCTTTGTGCACAGGCGGATAAGAACGGGAAGGGACATCTATCGTACAGGATGTTTTCTTTTTTCTGTTTCTGTTCGTGTAACAGAGTGCCATCACCTGTGTACGACGTTTGCCGCAACATGGCGCTGCGGAACGGCGGGGCGGAAGCAGACCAACCGCACCCAAACTGCAAGTGATCTTTGACGTACGGATTTATAACCATCGATGCAATCGCCACGATATGCTCGGTCGCATGACTGTGCCCGAAAGGGGACGGGCCGTCATGGTTGGAAGACTCGTTTCAGAAATGTAGAATGAAACAATCAACCGAGGTCTATTATTCAACCTCGGTTGACTGATTATCTTCCCAATCAAGCAATGATACGATTATTCCATTGCTTGACTTGCTGATAACGTGATTACTCCGCTTTTGCTTCCTGTGCAGGTTCTTCTGCCTTGGCGGGTTCCTCTACCACGGTGGCCTCTTCTGCTTTGGGAGCAGCTTTCTTGCCGGCGCGGCGGGTGGTCTTCTTGGCAGCTTTCTTGGTCTCCTTGAGCATGTTCTCGTTGTAGTCAACCAGCTCAATGATACACATCTCGGCTGCATCGCCCAAACGGAAACCGGTACGGAGAATGCGGGTATAGCCGCCCGGACGGTTGGCTATCTTCTCGCTAACGTTCTGGAAGAGTTCGGTGACAACGGCTTTCTGCTTCAGCTCGCTGAAGACAAGACGGCGGTTGGCGGTTGAATCCTCCTTGGCACGTGTGAGCAGAGGCTCAACATAGATGCGGAGAGCTTTCGCTTTCGCTAAAGTGGTCGAGATGCGCTTGTGAAGAATCAGAGAGCAAGCCATGTTCGACAGCATCGCACTGCGGTGTGCGGCCTTACGACCAAGATGATTGAATTTCTTATTGTGTCTCATAATTGCTTTTTACATTAATTTAGTCATTGACTTTATATCTGCTAATATCCATACCGAAAGACAGACCGTTACGCTCAAGCAACTCGTCCAACTCAGTAAGCGATTTCTTACCGAAGTTACGGAACTTGAGCAAGTCAGCACGGTGATATCTAACCAGGTCGCCTAACGTATCCACTTCGGCAGCCTTAAGGCAGTTGAGGGCACGGACACTCAGATCCATATCCTGCAAGCGCTGGTTAAGCAGCTGACGCATACGCAAGATCTCCTCGTCCAATGCCGTGTTCTGCTTCTTCGACTCCTCTTCCAGCACGATACGCTCATCGGAGAAGAGCATAAAGTGGTAAATCAGAATCTTGGCAGCTTCTGTAAGAGCATCTTTCGGGGCAATCGAACCGTCGGTTTCTATCACGATCACCAGTTTCTCGTAGTCGGTACGCTGTTCTACACGATAAGGTTCAATCGTGTACATCACATTGCGGACCGGTGTATAGATACTGTCGATTGCGAGGGTGCCGATGGCATCATTGACGTTGCGGTTCTCGTCTGCGGAAACATAGCCCCTACCCTTGTTGATGGTCAGTTCGATTTCAAAATCGGCTGACTCATCCATCTCGGCGAGCAACAGGTCGGGATTGAGGACTTCAAAATGCTGCAGATGATTGTTCAGTTCCCCTGCAAGGAAGGCAGTGGAACCCGACACGTGCAGTTTGACTGTCTCTCCTTCAACGTCCTGTTCGGGCTTGCGCAGAAAGCGTACCTGCTTAAGGTTAAGTATCAGGTTGGTAACATCGGTGATTACACCAGGGATAGTAGCAAATTCATGATCAATACCACTGATCTTAATTGAGCAAATAGCGTAACCCTCCAATGCGCTGTAAAGCACACGGCGGATAGCGTTACCTACGGTGATGCCGTAACCCGGTTCAAGCGGACGAAACTCAAAGGTGCCTTTCGTCGTGCTTGACTCCAACATTATTACCTTATCAGGCTTAATAAAATCTAATATTGCCATGAATTCAAATATTTTATTTACTGTACAATTCAACGATTAATTGCTCCTTGATATTCTCAGGAATTTCCTCACGCGGCGGTACATTGACATACTTGCCGGCTTTCTGGAACTCGTCCCATTCAAGCCAGTTGTACTTACCGTGGTTGAAGCCCTCCAGAGAAGCGGCAATTACCTCGAGTGATTTGGATTTCTCGCGGACGGAAACAATCTGTCCGGGACGAACCTGGTAGGAAGGAATGTTCACTACCTTTCCATCAACGCAGATGTGACGGTGGCTTACCAACTGACGGGCAGCGGCACGTGTGGGAGCAATTCCGAGACGGTAAACGATGTTGTCCAAACGGCTCTCAAGGAGTTGGATAAGGATTTCACCGGTAATACCTTTCTTGCGCGAAGCCTGGTCGAAGAGCAGACGGAACTGACGCTCCAGCACTCCGTATGTGTACTTGGCTTTCTGCTTCTCAGCAAGCTGGGTTCCGTACTCCGAGTTCTTTTTGCGGCGGTTTACACCGTGTTGTCCGGGAGCATAATTGCGTCTGTCAAGAGCCTTGTCCGGACCGAAGATAGGTTCACCAAAACGACGTGCAATACGCGATTTAGGTCCTGTATATCTTGCCATAAAATATAGATTTAGAAGTTTAGGTGTTAAGATGTTGATTATTATACGCGGCGGCGTTTGGGAGGACGGCAACCGTTGTGAGGCAGAGGAGTAACATCCACGATCTCAGTAACTTCGATACCGGCTGCTACACATGCACGGATGGCGCTTTCACGACCCTGACCCGGACCTTTCACGTAGGCTTTCACCTTGCGGAGACCCAGATCGTATGCCACTTTGCCGCAGTCGGCTGCTGCCATCTGCGCTGCATAGGGAGTATTCTTTTTCGAGCCACGGAAGCTCATCTTACCGGCGGAAGACCAGGAAATAACCTGACCGTCGCCGTTAGCCATCGTAACGATGACATTGTTGAACGAGGACATCACGTGAAGTTGTCCTACGCCGTCAATCTTAACAACGCGCTTCTTAGCTGCAACTGTTTTCTTTGCCATAGTTGTTTGATGTTAATGAGTTGATTACTTGGTAGCCTTCTTCTTGTTGGCAACCGTTTTCTTCTTACCCTTGCGCGTGCGGGCATTGTTCTTCGTGGACTGACCGCGAACGGGCAGACCGATACGGTGACGAACTCCACGATAACAACCAATATCCATCAAACGCTTGATGTTCAATTGTGTTTCCGAACGAAGATCACCCTCTACCTTGTAGTTGGTTGAGATGATTTCACGGATCTTAGCTGCTTGGTCATCCGTCCAATCCTGCACCTTGATGCTTGGGTCTACGCCTGCATCGGCCAAAATCTTCTTTGCGCTTGAACGACCTATTCCGTAGATGTAAGTCAAACCGACTTCGCCAATCTTGTTCTGTGGCAAATCTACACCGACAATTCTTATAGCCATAATTCTTTACTTTTGGGATATGTTTAAATTAGTTAACCAAAATCAAACGCGTTATCCCTGACGCATTTTCATCTTGGGTTCTTTCTTGTTGATTACATAAAGCTTGCCTTTGCGACGCACTATCTTGCAGTCCGCATTGCGCTTCTTCACTGATGCTCTTACTTTCATAGTAAAAACTTTGTTTTTCTATGGAGTCAGGAGTTTGGAGTCTGGAGTCAGAAGTCAAGAGTCAGGAGTCTGGAGACTGGAGTTAAGACAATACAGTCCGCAGTCCGCATCCTTGTTCCTTTTTCCTTTTTCCTTGTTCCATGTTCCTTATTCCCTATTCCGGATTAATAATTACTTGTAACGGTAACTGATCCTGCCACGGGTGAGGTCATAGGGTGACATCTCCACCTTTACGCGGTCACCGGGGAGAATCTTAATGTAGTGCATACGCATCTTTCCCGATATGTTCGCGATAATCACATGTCCGCTCTCAAGCTGAACACGGAACATCGCATTGGACAATGCCTCGGTGATGGTGCCATCTACTTCAATTGCGTCTTGTTTTGCCATACTAAAGGATTTACGATTTGGTTATTGTCTGTTGTTTGTTAGATATATCTGTCTTTGAGGACTTCCTGAATATAGTCGAACGTGGAAAGTATGTCCGCCTTCCCGTTGCGAACGCACACTGACAATTCGTAGTGAGCAGTCGGTTTGCGGTCTGCGGAACGTGCCGTCCAACCGTCATCTTCTATAATCATATTGCGTCGGCCGGAAAGAAGCATCGGCTCGATAGCAAGCGTCATACCCGACTTGAGTACGATACCATTACCACGACGTCCGTAGTTGCAGACCTCGGGATCCTCATGCATTTCTCTGCCGATGCCGTGACCTACAAACTCACGGCATACTTGGAACCCTGCTTTCTCTGCGTGCGTCTGGATGGCATAGCCTATATCGCCTAAACGATGTCCTGTCACGGCTTGTTCGATGCCGATGTAGAGACATTCCTTGGTAGTACGTAGCAGGCGCATCTTCTCGTCGCTTATCTCACCGACAGGAAACGTATATGCCGAATCGGATTGGAATCCCTTGTAGAGAACACAACCGTCGATGGTCACAATGTCACCATCCTTCAGGACTGTTTCCTCATTGGGAATACCATGAACCAACTGCTCGTTCACCGATACACAGAAAGCGGCAGGATAATTCTCATATCCGAGACATGAAGGGATGCCGCCTTGTGAACGGACAAACTCGTCGGCTATCCGACTGATGTATGCAGTCGTCACACCCGGGGCAATGGCTTTGGCGACTTCGCCATAAGCCATTCCCAGGATGCGGTTGCTTTCACGCATCAACTCGATTTCCTCGTCCGTCTTAAGATAAATCATTTTACTCTGGACAATTCAACCATTGACCCTTCTTAGTACGCCATAGCGTTCGAGCGGCCCTTGATACGCATACCGTTGTCAAAGAAACCGTCGTAGTGACGCATAAGCAGATGACTCTCAATCTGCTGCAGGGTATCCAATATCACGCCTACCATAATGAGCAGGCTCGTTCCGCCAAAGAACTGAGCGAAACCCATTGATACACCGAACAAGCGGGCAAATGCCGGCAGAACGGCGATGATAGCGAGAAGGATGGAACCGGGCAGAGTGATGCGCGACATAATGGTATCAATGTACTCCGCTGTCTTCTTACCGGGCTTCACTCCGGGGATGAAACCGTTGTTCAGTTTCAGGTTCTCCGCCATCTGCACGGGATTGATAATAACCGCCGTATAGAAATAGGTGAAAGCGATGATAAGAATAGCGAACACAAAGTTATACCAGAAGCCGTCGTTATCCATAAAGGCACGTGCGAAAGCATTGCTGCCATCCGAATTGAACCCCGCAATAGCGATGGGGATGAACATGATAGCCTGCGCAAAGATGATCGGCATCACGTTGGCAGCATTCACTTTCAAAGGAATGTACTGACGCACGCCGCCATATTGCCTGTTGCCTACCACACGCTTGGCATACTGTACGGGAATCTTACGTGTTCCCTGCACGAGCATGATAGCGAACGCGAAGACAAGGAGCAGAACGATAATCTCGGCCATGAAGACCATCAGACCGCCTGTTCCGTTATCATTAAGACGCATGGAGAACTCCTGCACGAACGCACCCGGAAGACGGGCGATAATACCAATCAGGATGATGAAACTGATACCGTTTCCTACACCGCGATCGGTAATGCGCTCACCGAGCCACATCACAAACATTGAGCCTGCACACAGCAGGATGGTGCTGCTGATAGTGAACCAGTTGAAACCGATGCTTACAGCCTGTCCCGCCTGCGCCATCTGTACACTGAGGTTGACCAGATAACTGGGACCTTGGAACAACAGAATCAGCACGGTCAAATAGCGTGTAATCTGGTTCATTTTCTGACGGCCGCTTTCACCTTCCTTCTGCATCTTCTGGAAATAGGGAACCGCTATCGTGAGCAGTTGCACTACGATGGAAGCAGAGATGTAAGGCATAATACCCAATGCAAAGATGGATGCATTGGAAAACGCGCCACCCGAAAACATATCAAGCAGAGCCATCAAGCCGCCCGCAGTCTGGTTATGCAGTGCGGACAAGGCATCCGGATTGATACCCGGAAGAACAACGAACGATCCGAACCGGTAAATCAGCACAAAAAGGAGTGTGGTGACTAAACGGTTGCGGAGATCTTCGATCTTCCAGATATTCTGAATTGTTTCTATAAACTTACGCATAGTTGTTTAGAGTTTTACGATCTGTCCGCCTGCGGCAGTAATAGCCTCTTCCGCTTTCTTTGAAAAAGCATGGGCTTCTACGGTCAAACGGGAGGTCAGCGCACCGTTACCCAAAATCTTGACGAGCATCGACTTGTTGACAAAGCCTGCCTCGCGGAGTTCCTGCAAACCGATCTTCTCCAGTTTCTTCGCTTCGGCAAGAGCCTGAAGCGTACTGAGGTTGATGGCTTTGTACTCCACATGGTTGATGTTCTTGAATCCGAACTTGGGCAGACGACGCTGCATAGGCATCTGACCGCCTTCGAATCCTATCTTCTTCGAGTAACCGGAACGGGATTTGGCACCTTTATGTCCGCGGGTTGATGTGCCGCCCAGGCCGGAACCTGCGCCGCGACCAACACGTTTTGCGGTCTTTACCGAACCTGCAGCCGGAGTTAAATTATGTAATTCCATAGAGCTTGTTTGTTTTTACGATTAGTCCAATACTTTTACCAAGTGCTTCACGTTATTGACCATACCGAGTACGGCAGGAGTTGCCTCATGCTCCACGATATGATTCATTTTTTTCAGACCGAGAGCCTGCATGGTCAGTTTCTGATTCTTCGTGCACTTGATTGTGCTGCGAACCTGCTGAATTTTGATTGTTGCCATAGTCATTGCTCTTTTTAACCGTTAAACACTACACTTAAGCTTACGCCACGATTCCTTGCGACCTCGCGGGCATCACGGAGCATACCGAGTGCTGCGATAGTGGCTTTGACAAGGTTGTGGGGGTTGGAACTGCCCTTGGCTTTTGCCAACACGTCGGTTACGCCTACAGACTCCAAAACGGCACGCATGGCACCACCGGCTTTGACTCCGGTACCTTGCGTAGCGGGCTGGAGATAAACACGCGCACCGCCGAACTTAGCATACTGCTCATGAGGGATGGTTCCCTTCAGAACGGGCACTTGGATGAGATTCTTCTTGGCAGCTTCCGTACCCTTCTGGATGGCGGCCTGTACCTCACCGGCTTTACCAAGCCCCCAACCTACGATACCGGCTCCGTTTCCTACTACCACGATGGCTGCAAATGTCATTGTACGTCCACCTTTTGTAACTTTGGTCACACGGTTGACGGCGACAAGGCGCTCCTTGAGCTCCAGGTCCTGCGTTGTTTTTACACGATTCATAATACAGTCTTGTGATTTTAGAATTTGAGACCTGCTTCGCGGGCAGCATCTGCTAATGATTGAACCCTGCCATGATAGAGATAACCGTTGCGGTCAAATACTACTGCCTCCACACCTGCATTTTTTGCAGCCTCGGCAATCATCTTGCCTACCCGGGCGGCTTTCTCTGTCTTGGTCATTTTATCTTTAATGCTCAACGACGATGCACTTGCAAGGGTTTTCCCTTCAAGGTCGTTGATTACCTGAGCGTAAATTTGGCTGTTACTGCGGAATACAGTCAGACGCGGACGCTCAGCTGTGCCTTTTACGTTACGACGTATAGAGGCTTTGATTCTCAGTCTTCTTGCGATTTTCTTAATCATAACTTTATTCCTTTCATTTATTTGGCAGCCGACTTACCAGCTTTACGACGAACCACTTCACCCTGGAAGCGAATACCTTTGCCCTTATAAGGTTCAGGTTTGCGGAACGAACGAATCTTCGCGCATATCTGACCCAACAACTGCTTGTCTGCCGATTCCAGCATAACGAGCGGGTTCTGGTTACGCTCTGACTTGGTTTCTACTTTCACTTCCTTGGGAAGACCTAAGAAAATGGGGTGCGTATAACCGAGCGAAAAGTTAAGAACATTAGGCTGTGCCAATTCTACACGATAACCGACACCAACCAGTTCAAGCACTTTCTTGTATCCTTCGCTCACGCCATAAACCATATTGTGGATAAGAGCGCGATAGAGACCGTGCATGGAACGCATTTCCTTGTCATCGTTAGGACGGGTGACATGGCATACGCCGCCTTCCACATCCACTTTAATCCGGGAATCCACTTGCTGTGAAAGCTCTCCTTTGGGACCCTTGACAGTAACAACATTTTCGGGGCTTACTGTTACGGTTACGCCTGCGGGGATTGCAATAGGTAATTTACCAATTCTTGACATAGTTGCTTCCTCCTACATTAATAAACATAACAAATAACCTCACCGCCCAGTTTCTGACCTACAGCTTCCTTGTTGGTCATCACCCCCTTACTGGTGCTCAGGATGGCGATACCCAATCCGTTCAACACGCGGGGCATCTCGCGATAGCCCACATACTGACGAAGACCGGGGGTTGATACACGTTTCAAACTACGGATGGCGTTAACGTTGTTAACGGGATCATACTTCAAGGCTATCTTGATAGTGCCTTGAGGTCCGTCCTCCACAAACTTGTACGAGAGGATGTATCCCTTCTCGAACAGGATGCGGGTGATCTCTTTCTTCAGATTCGAAGCCGGAACTTCCACTACGCGATGACCGGCTTTGATTGCATTTCTCAAACGAGTGAGATAATCTGCGATTGGATCTGTCATTTGTTTTTGGTTTTTAAATTAATCTCCACAACGGAGACAATATTTAATTATTAGTTATCCATGCCTCGTGCAACGATGCTTCACAGCATCGTGCACTTTGCATTTTTCTGTCTTTTACCAGCTCGCCTTCTTCACTCCCGGGATAAGGCCTTTGGAAGCCATCTCACGGAACTGGATACGGCTCAACCCGAATGCACGCATATAGCCTTTCGGACGACCGGTGATCTTGCAACGGTTGTGCAGCCGAACAGGACTGGCGTTCTTGGGCAGATCCTGCAGTTTCTGTGCTGCCTCATAGTCACCGTTATTAACGGCTTTCTTGAGTTCGGCACGTTTTGCTGCATAACGAGCTACCAATTTTGCCCTCTTAACCTCACGGGCTTTCATTGATTCTTTTGCCATAGTGATTTTAGTTTGTTAAGGGTTACTTCTTGAAAGGCAGACCAAACTCGCGCAGCAACGCGAAGCCTTCGGCATCCGTCGGAGCGGTGGTAACAAACGTAATGTTCATACCCATCAGTTTGGTGATGGTGTCGATGTTAATCTCAGGGAAGATAATCTGCTCTGTGATACCCAGCGTATAGTTGCCACGACCATCCATCTTGCTGTTGATACCGCGGAAGTCACGGATACGGGGCAGCGCCACACGTACCAGACGCTCTAAGAACTCGTACATACGCTCGCCGCGAAGGGTAACGCGCACGCCTATCGGCATTTTCTTACGAACCTTGAAGTTAGCGATATCCTTCTTGGAAACCGTTGCTACAGCCTTCTGACCGGAGATGAGTGTCATTTCCTGCTGGGCTACATCGATAATCTTCTTGTCTGCCACAGCATCCCCTAATCCCTGATTGAGCACAATCTTGGTAAGCTTGGGGCACTGCATTACAGTCGTATAGCCAAACTCTTTCATCAGGATTGGCACAATGCGATCTTGATAATCTTGTTTTAAGCTTGCGGTATTCATAGTTAAATCTCTTTACCTGATTTTTTACTTACTCGTACCAGTTTGCCGTCTTTAACCTGACGTCCTACGCGTACGGGCTTGCCGTCCTCGACAGGATTGAGGTTCGAGATGTGGATAGGAGCTTCCTGTTTAACAATTCCTCCTTGCGGATTCTTGGCATTGGGTTTGGTAGCCTTGCTGACCATATTGACACCCTCAACGATGGCGCGTTGCTTGTCCACCAGCATTTCCAGCACACGACCAGTCTTGCCTTTGGAAGAACCTGCGTTCACGTATACGATGTCACCCTTTTTGATATGTAATTTTGCCATAACTTTACTGTGATTTGTCGTTAGCCGGACGCCTTAAAGCACCTCGGGTGCCAACGAAATGATTTTCATGTTTGTTTGGCGCAGTTCACGGGCTACGGGACCGAAGATACGGCTACCGCGAAGTTCGTTCTGGTTGGTGATCAGTACACATGCGTTGTCATCAAAACGGATGTAACTGCCATCAGCACGGCGGACTTCTTTCTTCACGCGTACCACGATTGCACGGCTTACCGCACCGTCTTTTACTTCACTACCGGGAATAACTCCCTTCACTGCTACGACCACTGTGTCGCCAAGGGTTGCATAACGCTTCTTAGTGCCGCCAAGAACACGAATGACGAGTGCTTCTTTCGCACCGCTGTTGTCTGCAACAGTCAGTCTTGATTCTTGTTGTACCATAATTATTTAGCCCTTTCAATGATTTGAGTTAAACGCCAACGTACCGTTTTGCTCAGAGGACGGGTTTCCATAATGCGGACGGTATCACCCACACCACATTCGTTCTTCTCGTCATGAACATGGAACTTACGTGTTTTATTCACAAATTTGCCATAGAGGGGGTGTTTCTCTTTCCACTTGACGGCCACGACAATGGTCTTGTCCATCTTATCGGAAGTAACAACGCCCTGACGCTCTTTTCTAAGATTTCTTTCCATTTCTGTCGGATTTTTACTTGGTTAATTCTCTTGCACGAAGCTCTGTTGCAAGCCGGGCGATTGTCTTACGGGCAACCTTAATCTGCAACGGATTATCGAGCGGCGAAATGCTGTGATTCAGTTTCAAGCGAGTGAGTTGCTCCTTTTCGGATGCCAGACGCTCCTGGATTTCAGCAGTGGTTAATTCTTTGATTTCTGCAGTTTTCATAATCCTTATTATACTAATTGGGTTGCGTCGTAATCGTGTCTTACGACAAATTTGGTTGTAATCGGGAGTTTCTGGGCCGCCAGGCGGAGTGCCTCCTTGGCGGTCTCGTACGGTACGCCGTCCACCTCGAAGATGATACGACCGGGTTCCAACGGAACCACGAACCCTTCGGGTGCACCCTTACCTTTACCCATACGGACATCCAAAGGCTTCTTGGTAATGGGTTTATCCGGGAATACACGTATCCATACCTGACCTTGACGCTGCATATAACGGGTCACCGCTACACGGGCTGCTTCGATTTGGCGACCTGTCAACCAGATGGCACCGAGGCTCTTTATGCCGAAAGAGCCAAAGGCCAGTTCATTGCCGCGCTGCGCATTGCCTTTGATGCGACCTTTCTGCGAACGGCGGAATTTAGTTTTCTTAGGTTGTAACATAACTGTAATCTACAAATCGGTTTAACATTAATCTTTTCTGCTACGGCGGAAGTCTCCACGGCGGTCATCACGACGGTCGCGACGTTCGCCACGGGGACGGCGGTCATCACGACGGTCACCACCGCGGCCTGTCTCCGATTTCTGTGAGAAATTAGGAGCCAGATCCACTTTTCCGTACTTCTCACCACGGCAGATCCATACCTTGATACCGAGAATGCCGACCTTGGTCAGCGCACCGGCATGGCAATAGTCGATATCAGCGCGAAGCGTATGCAAAGGAGTACGTCCTTCTTTGTACATCTCGCTACGGGCGATTTCAGCACCGTTCAGACGGCCGCTGATCTGCACCTTGATACCTTCTGCTCCCATACGCATCGTAGAGGCGATAGCCATCTTGATGGCGCGACGGTAAGCAATCTTTCCTTCCAGCTGGCGTGCAATCTTAGTTGCCACAATAGTAGCATCCAATTCAGGACGCTTTACCTCGTGGATGTTGATTTGCACCTCCTGTTTGGTGATTTTCTTCAGTTCCTCTTTCAATTTGTCAACCTCTTGTCCACCCTTACCGATAATATAACCGGGGCGAGCAGTGCAGACAGTTACAGTCACAAGCTTAAGAGTTCTCTCTATGACGATACGGCTAATACTTGCCTCTGCAAGGCGGGCGTTCAAATACTCACGGATCTTGCTATCTTCGAGGATAGTGTCACCATAGCGTTTGCCACCGAACCAGTTGCTATCCCATCCGCGCACGATACCCAGACGGTTACTAATTGGATTGATTTTTTGTCCCATAGTCTTACTCAGCTTTTTCAGGTTTGGTATCTACATAGATTGTTATATGGTTCGAACGTTTGCGGATACGATATCCCCGCCCTTGAGGAGCTGTGCGGAGACGTTTGAGCATCATACCTCCGTCAACCATAATTGTACTAACATACAGAGTCTCTTGATCGGCTTTCCTACCGGTTTTCTGTTCCCAGTTGGCGATAGCCGATTTGAGAAGTTTTTCCAAGGCGCGCGAAGCCTCTTTCGTAGAGAAATGCAACGCACCCAGTGCACGGTTCACTTCCAACCCACGAATCATATCTGCAACAAGGCGCATCTTGCGCGGGGAGGTAGGAACGTTGTTGAGCTTAGCAAAGTACTGAGTCTTTTGAGCCTCCTTACGCGCTTCAGCCGTATTGTGTTTTCTTGCACCCATTTTAATCTTGATTTTAATGTTGTTTTAATGATTCAATGGATTATTTCTTGCCTGCATGACCGCGGAAGATACGTGTCGGAGCGAATTCGCCCAACTTATGACCTACCATATTCTCGGTGATATAGACAGGGATGAACTTGTTTCCATTGTGAACTGCGATGGTATGACCTACAAAATCAGGAGAGATCATTGATGCACGCGACCATGTTTTGACAACTTCCTTCTTGTTAGCCTCATTCATGGCGAGCACCTTTTTCTCCAACTTAACGTTGATAAACGGTCCTTTTTTTAATGAACGACTCATAATTTCTTCTGTTTTATAGGTTATTTCTTACGTCTCTCAATAATGTATTGATTGCTCTGGTTCTTCGGATGACGAGTCTTGTAGCCCTTAGCCAGCAAGCCCTTGCGGCTACGCGGATGTCCACCTGAAGCGCGACCTTCACCACCACCCATCGGGTGATCTACGGGGTTCATCGTCACACCTCTGTTGTGAGGACGGCGTCCTAACCAGCGGCTTCGTCCCGCCTTACCGCTCTTTTCGAGCGCATGGTCACTATTGCCAACCTCGCCTATCGTAGCCTTGCAGGCAGCAAGCACCTTGCGAAGTTCACCCGAAGGCAGTTTGATCAGAGCGTACTTGTCTTCACGACCTGCCAGTTGCGCAAACGTACCTGCCGAACGAACCATTTGGGCTCCGTGGCCAGGACGCAACTCGATGTTGTGAATAATCGTTCCCAGAGGAATCTCCGCAATGGGGAGGGAGTTACCTACTTCGGGAGCGATGCCGCTTCCTGATACAACTGTCTGACCTACTTGCAATCCGTTGGGAGCAAGTATGTAACGCTTCTCGCCGTCAGCGTAAAACAGCAGAGCGATGCGAGCCGAGCGGTTCGGATCATACTCAATGGTTTTAACGACTGCGGGTACACCGTCCTTGTTGCGTTTGAAGTCAATTACGCGGAATTTCTGCTTGTGTCCGCCACCGATGTAACGCATGGTCTCCTTACCAGTGTTGTTGCGACCACCCGTTTTCAGTTTACCGAACACGAGAGACTTCTCCGGTGCGCTTGCGGTAATTGTCTCAAACGCGCCGATAACTTTGTGTCTTTGCCCCGGTGTAGTGGGTTTTAATTTACGTACAGCCATTTTTAGATATTGCTATAAAAATCGATTGTTTCACCTTCTTTCAATGTTACCACGGCTTTCTTGTAGGAATTGGTCTTACCGCGAAGCAGACCACTGCGAGTCCAACGCTGGGTACGCTTCGGAGCAACCACCATTGTATTCACATCCAAAACCTGGACATTGTACATATCTTCGACTGCCTTCTTGATTTGCAACTTGTTGGCAGTACGTTCTACGCGGAATCCATAACGGTTAAGTTTCTCTCCGGCAGCTGTCATCTTTTCGGTGACGATAGGTTTGATTATAATTGCCATAATTCTGTCTCCTTCTTAAACGTTAAATATCCCTTCCAGTCCTTTCACAGCATCTTCCGTCATGATGACCACGTTGGCGTTCATCACCGCATAAGTGTTCAGTTCGCCTACGGTAGTTACATTGGTGCGTTGGATGTTGCGTGCCGACTTGATTACGTTGACATTGTTTTCGGGCATTACGAACAACGCCTTTTTGTCTGCCACATTCAGGTTCTTCATCACTTCCAGCATCGCTTTCGTCTTCGGAGCGTCAAAACCCAGCGTGTCAAGTACGATAATCTGACCGTTCTGAGCACGCATACTCAAAGCACTGCGGCGAGCCAGCTGTTTGATTTTCTTGTTCAGCTTGAAACTATAGTCACGAGGCACGGGACCAAAGATTGTACCACCACCTACGCGTACAGGGGATTTGAAGTCACCCGGACGAGCACCGCCTCCGCCTTTCTGACGACCGAGTTTGCGGGTCGAGTGGGCATTTTCGCTACGTTGTTTCGCTTTGGCTGTACCCTGACGGTTGTTAGCCAAGAACTGCTTAACGTCCAAATAAATAGCATGGTCGTTAGGCTCAATGCCGAAGATAGCGTCATTCAAAACTACCTTCCTGCCGGTCTCTTTACCGGCCTGGTTCATTACACTAAGTTCCATACCTCTTACTTGTTAATCGTTACAATACTGTTTTTAGCTCCGGGAATGCTGCCGCGAACCATGATAAGGTTGTATTCAGGAATCACCTTGAGAACAAGCAGATTCTGAACTGTTACGCGGTCCTGTCCCATGTGTCCCGCCATACGTGTGCCGGGGAAGATACGTGAAGGATATGCGCAGGCACCTACCGAACCGGGGGCGCGAAGACGGTCGTCCTGACCGTGAGTCGACTGACCTACGCCGCCGAAGCCGTGACGCTTAACGACGCCTTGATAACCTTTACCTTTGCTGATGCCGACTACATCTACGTAGGAGTTCTCCTCGAACATCGAAACGGTGAGCGTGTCACCAAGTTTCAGGTCCTGTTCGAAACCATCGAACTCTGCAAGATGACGCATGGGTTGTACACCAGCTGCTTTGAAATGGCCCATTTCAGCCTTGTTGGTATGCTTCTCGCTCTTCTGCATGAAACCTACCTGTACGGCATTATAACCGTCTTTCTCCACAGTTTTGAGTTGGGTGACAACGCACGGACCGGCTTCGATGACGGTGCATGGGATATTCTTGCCATCAGCACCGAATACGGATGTCATTCCGATTTTCTTTCCTAATAATCCTTGCATTTTTTTAGTGGATTTGTTTTTAGTTATTGTTTTCTCCGCACTCGCCCTCGGGGTTCATCGTCTTCTCCGAAGATACTCACAACGCTATCCGAGGGATGCGGCTTTTCTTTTACTACACTTTGATTTCTACTTCGACACCGCTCGCCAGTTCCAGTTTCATCAATGCTTCGATAGTTTTCTGATTGGAGTTGTAGATGTCTATCAGACGCTTGTAGTTGCTCAATTCGAACTGTTCGCGGCTTTTCTTGTTCACGAACGTCGAACGGTTGACAGTGAAAATACGTTTGTGGGTGGGCAATGGAATAGGTCCGCTTACCAGAGCACCCGTAGCTTTCACTGTTTTCACAATTTTCTCAGCAGATTTGTCCACCAGATTGTGGTCGAATGATTTCAGTTTGATTCTAATTTTCTGACTCATAATTAGTTGTTTTTATTTTTTTTATTGTGTTTGCACGCCTGGCTCAAAGAGTCATTTGCTTGAGTCCTCAACGTGCAAAGGTTAAATCAAGTCTTCTCTTCCGCCTATCTCCTTGAGTACGGCTTTCGCCAGCGCCGGAGCCATCGCCTCGTAATGGCTGAACTCCATGCTGCTGGTGGCACGACCGGAAGTGATAGTACGCAACGTAGTCACATAACCGAACATCTCGCTCAAAGGCACTTTGGCTTTCACGATGCGCGCACCCGTACGGGCAGTATCCATACCTTCCACCTGTCCGCGACGCTTGTTCAAGTCACCTATCACGTCACCCATGTTCGCTTCTGGAGTTACTATTTCAATCTGCATAATCGGCTCCATGAGAACGGGCTTGGCTTTCTGGCAGGCGTTCTTGAACGCAATCTGCGCGCAAATCTCAAACGACAACTGGTCGGAATCCACAGGATGGAAACTACCGTCGATGACGGTCACTTTCAGTTTGTCCATAGGATAACCCGCCAGCACGCCGTTCTTCATTGCGGTCTGGAAGCCTTTCTCGATGGCAGGGATGTACTCCTTCGGTATGTTGCCGCCCTTAACGATGTCTTCAAATTGCAGCGACCCGTCAAAGTCAGCATCAGCCGGTTCAACACGCACAATCATATCTGCAAACTTACCGCGACCACCCGTCTGCTTCTTGTAGGTCTCACGCAGTTCAACAGGAGCGGTAATCGCCTCACGGTACGCCACTTGCGGACGGCCTTGGTTGCACTCGACATGGAACTCACGGCGAAGACGGTCAATGATAATCTCAAGATGTAGTTCGCCCATGCCACTGATAACGGTCTGCCCCGTCTGTTCATCCGTCTTGACAGTGAACGTGGGATCTTCCTCCGCCAGTTTGGCAAGACCAACACCAAGTTTGTCAAGATCCGCCTGGCTCTTCGGCTCCACACTCACACCAATAACGGGAGCGGGGAACTCGATGGACTCAAGCGTAATCGGGTGGCTCTCATCGCACAGCGTATCACCGGTGCGTATATCCTTAAAGCCTACGCCGGCACCAATATCGCCCGCGCTGATGAAGTCCACGGGGTTCTGGTGATTGGAGTGCATCTGGAAGATGCGGCTTATACGCTCCTTCTTGCCCGAACGGGTGTTATACACATAAGAGCCCGCCTCCAGTTTGCCCGAATACACACGGAAATAGCACAGACGTCCCACATAGGGGTCGGTGGCTATCTTGAAAGCCAGCGCGCAGAGCGGCTCGCTCTCATCGGGTTTACGGGAAAGAGGTTTGTCCGTGCGGGGATCGGTACCATCAATATGGTCAGCATCCATCGGACTCGGCAGATAAGCACAAACGGCATCCAGCATTGTCTGAACGCCCTTGTTCTTGAAACTTGAACCGCATATAACGGGGAAGATGGACATTGACAGCGTACCCTTGCGGATAGCACTACGAATCTCGTCTTCGTTGATAGTAGCCGGATCGGAGAAGTACTTCTCCATCAGTACGTCGTCAAATTCGGCAACGGTCTCCAGCATCTTGTCACGCCATTCCTGCGCCTCTGCAAGCAGTTCGGCAGGTATGTCATCCACCTCGTATTCGGCACCTTGCGTTTCATCGTGCCACAGGATGGCTTTCATGCTCACCAGATCAACCACGCCCTTGAAGTTCTCCTCCGAGCCCACAGGAATCTGTATCGGGCAGGGAGTGGCACCAAGTTTGTCTTTAATCTGATTGACCACATCGAAGAAGTTAGCTCCGCTGCGGTCCATCTTGTTGACATAACACAGACGTGGAACATTGTACTTGTCGGCCTGGTGCCATACTGTCTCGCTTTGTGGCTGCACGCCACCGACGGCGCACAATGCCATCACAGCACCATCCAGTATGCGCAGACTGCGCTCCACCTCTACCGTGAAATCCACGTGCCCCGGAGTGTCTATGAGGTTGATTTTGTATTTCTTGCCTGCATAGTTCCAATACGTCGTGGTGGCAGCGGAGGTGATAGTGATGCCGCGCTCCTGCTCCTGTTCCATCCAGTCCATCGTGGCTGCACCGTCGTGTACCTCTCCTATCTTGTGGGTCAGTCCCGTGTAGTAGAGAATGCGTTCGGACGTAGTTGTCTTGCCCGCATCGATGTGAGCCATAATACCGATGTTCCTGTTATATGTCAAGTCCTGTTTAGCCATCTATGCTATCTATACCTTATATATAGGCTTCTCGTGTTCCGATCGTCAGAGTGGTTAGAAACGGAAGTGTGCGAATGCGCGGTTGGCTTCCGCCATACGGTGCATGTCCTCTTTGCGCTTGAACGCGCCGCCCTGGTTGTTGTAGGCATCCATGATTTCGCCTGCCAGTTTCTCGGACATCGAATGACCGCCACGTTTGCGTGCGAAGTTGATCATGTTCTTCATCGAGATGGACTCTTTGCGGTCGGCACGAATCTCGGTCGGCACCTGGAAGGTTGCACCACCGATACGCTTCGACTTCACCTCCACCATGGGAGTGATATTGTCCAGCGCCTGTTTCCAGATATCAAGAGCTGTTTTGCCCTCTTCCTTGTTGCGCTGGCCTACAATGTCCAGTGCAGTGTAGAACACGCCGTAGGCGATGCTCTTCTTGCCATCCAGCATCAGGTGGTTGACAAACTTCGCAACCATTACCTCTCCGAACTTAGGATCCGGCAGAATGACACGTTTCTTAGGTTTTGCTTTTCTCATTGCTGTTGTTGTGTTTTTTGTTTACTTGCAAGCCTTGCCTGCTGTTTGTGGTTGTCTATCGTCTTCAGGGGGACTCTCCCGCCTTACTCAACCGATCAACCCTTTTGTCTGTCCCATCGTATGGAACGTTTAGTTAGAAAGGAACTTACTTCTTGGCTTTCGGGCGCTTCGCACCGTACTTGCTGCGGCGTTGCAGACGGTTGGCTACACCAGCCGTATCGAGCGTACCGCGTACGATGTGGTAACGTACACCGGGCAGGTCCTTCACACGGCCGCCGCGAACCATCACGATGCTGTGCTCCTGGAGGTTGTGTCCTTCACCAGGAATGTAGGCGTTCACCTCTTTCTGGTTCGTCAGACGTACACGCGCCACCTTACGCATAGCCGAATTAGGCTTCTTGGGGGTGGTGGTGTAAACACGGACACAGACACCGCGGCGTTGCGGACAGTTGTCCAGCGCGGGACTCTTGCTCTGGTCAATAAGTTCTGCTCTTCCTTTTCGAACTAACTGTTGAATTGTTGGCATTGTAACTTGTTTTGTTAATTGTTTTTGGTTGATTTTTCTTCGTCTTTTCAAGACGTTCGCCCCACATTCGTATGATTTATCAATGCTTTAAGACAGGGCATAAACGCTCAAAAAGCAGGCAAAAGTACTACATTTTTATCGTCGTACCAAACTTTTTCGCAAAAAAAATCATTCTAAGTGCATTTTTCTTTGTTTTGCTCTCTCTATTAAGCATTTTTACCCCTTTCATTCCCGTTTTTTCACTCTTTCACCTCATTGGCAGCCTTGAGTTGTCTGAGGTTGAGCAGCACAACGTTCTCCACGTGCTGTGTCTGCGGGAACATATCCACTGGACGAACCCGCACCACGTCGTACTTTACCGACAGCAGACTGATGTCGCGTGCCTGCGTCGCGGGGTTGCAGCTCACATACACAATCCTATCCGGCTCCGCAGCGAGCAGAACCTCCACCACATCCTCGTGCATCCCTGCACGGGGAGGATCGGTTATCACCACGTCGGGATGCCCCTGTTCGCGCACAAAGTCATGCGTCAGGATATCCTTCATGTCGCCTGCAAAGAACCGCACGTTCTCCAAGCCGTTCATCGCCGCATTCACCCGCGCATCGTCAATCGCCTCGCTGACATACTCGATACCTATTACCTGCTTCGCTTTCTTTGCGACGAACTGCGCTATCGTGCCTGTTCCCGTATAGAGGTCATACACCGTCTCGCTGCCGGTCAGCCCCGCAAACTCGCGGGCTACTTCGTACAGCCGCTGCGCCTGAACGGTATTCGTCTGGTAGAAAGACTTCGGTCCTACCTTGAAGCGCAGGTCCTCCATCCGCTCTATCAGGTGGTCCTGACCGGCATACAGCACCAGTTCCTGATCGCCGATAGTGTCGTTCATCTTCCTGTTCACGCAGTACCACAGGCTGACCACCTCTCTGAACTCTGTGCGTATCATCTCCATCAGTCCCCTACCCTTCTCGTCCATATCCTCGCCAAGCACCATGACAACCATCGCCTCGCCTGCTCCGTTCATCCGCAGGATGAGTGTGCGCAGCTGTCCCTCATGGGTATGCTCGTTGTAGAAGGTCATTCCAACAGACAGGGCATACTCGCGCACGCGATTGCGCAGACGGTTGTTCAGTTCCGGCATCAGGTGGCAGTCCTCTATGTCCAGCACCTTGTCAAAGCAGTTGGGTATATGGAACCCCAGTCCGGGTTCAAAAGGCACTCGCTCCTGCATCTGTTCCGGTGTGAGCCAGCGGTGGTCGGCAAAGGTGAACTCCAGTTTGTTCCGATAGCCGTACTCTGATTCCGAACCCAGAATCGGCTCTATCGGCGGCAACGCCACCTTGCCTATCCTGACCAGATTGTCAGTCACCTGCTGCTGTTTCCATCGCAACTGTTCACTGTATGGTAGTATCTGCCACTTGCATCCGCCGCATACGCCGTAGTGCCTGCACACAGCCTCACAGCGGACTTCCGAGGGTTTGACCACACGCACCACACGCGCCTCCATAAAAGAGTGTTTCTTGCGTGTCACCTGCAAGTCCACGCGGTCACCCGGCACACAATATGGCACGAACACCACCATTCCGTCCACGTGCGCCACTGCCTTCCCCTCGGCGGCTATCGACTCAATCTCTACATTCTCCAGTAAAGGAAGATTCTTACGACTCATATTCTTCTGATTGGTTATTTCATTTCCAAGAAACGGACGCACTGTCCGTACAGCGTCTCGAACTCGCAGACGCTCTCCGGCATGAACGGCAGTACGAGTATGCTGTGTCCCGTAGCCACACCCGCCGTCAGATAACTATCCGCATAACGCCCTACGCGCCGACTCAATCCATCCGGCTCTATCGCGTCCGGCCACTCACAGGCGATACGTATCTCGTTCGGCTCCGTGAACAGCTGACAGACAGTCCTTTCGTTTCCAGGGAAAAGCAGTTCTATCTCGCCGCTACGTGTCGCCTTGCCTGTCGCGGGCATGTAATGAAGCACCGTCCGCGCCCATACCTGCGCATCGCCACCGTCCGCGCCAGAACCTATATACGACCCGCTTAGTAGCAGTCTGCCTCCGCCTTGCAGGTACTTCGACACCGCATCCCGCTGCGCCTTCGTCAGCACGCCGATACCCTCTTTCTCCTTGCCCAGTATGACATCCACCAGATCGACCTGCGGCAGGCTCTCTACCGAACCCAATGACCGACTCACATACGAATATCCCATCCCCTGCAGCACCCTGCCGTGCATTGCGGGATAGTCAAACGTATTGCCGACCACCTGCATACCTGCATGGTCGTTCGCGCACATCCCGTAGCCACATTCGTCATCGCTCACCCACGGGTGACTGCGCACAAAATCAATCTGCTCGCCGATATATGACACATCCACCCCATAAGGAATAGCCAGCGAACGCGGGACAATGCCACCCTTCAGGCTGTCGCCCTCCATCATCTCCGGTGCCGAAATGCGTGTAAAACCATTGATGATTACCGCCCGCTTTCTGTCCTGCGGGTCGATATACGCACTCAACTGCTCCGACACCATACTCACGCCACCCGAGTTGCCCGCACGAACAATGAAATCGTACCGTTTGCCCCGTTCCAACAGCAGCGTGACACGCTCACAGTCCACACGCATACCATTGTCCCAGTCACTACCTTCCTCGCGGGTGTAAACCACATAGTAAGAGGGCACGGCAGTTGTCTCCAGACTGTCGTAACGGCTCTTCCACGTCAGACAAACCGAATCGCAGTCCGCCACACGGCTGACGGCAAAATCCCTTACCGGCAGCGGCTGGACTATGTACGGTGTGCCGTCCTGCTCATGCAGGAAACGCAGCACTCCTTTGTAGATGGCGCGGCAGATAACGAACTTCGCCCGTCCGTCCAAGCCGTAGCGCATATCGTTCTGGTTCTGGTGGCTCAGCATCTCCACTAACAGAGTCGGCACACGCGGTATGCGCGACTCGGCATATACGCCGTCCTTCAGTTCGCGTCTTGCCCAGTTGGGACACAGCGTCCGGCGCATGTCTTCGACCACCTGCGTCTGCACATAGTCCGCCAGGTCTCTGCTTATCAAACGGTTCCCGCCACGGCGGAAACGCGTCTTGCCGTCCTTGTCCTTCTCCGAATAGATAGCGAGCGTCCCCACAATCGAATCCCCTTCACGCACACCCGCATCCGTATGGACAGCCAACGCCATGTGAACCGGCACATGCAACTGCTCCTGCATATAGTTGACCCACCGTCCACGGCTCACGAGGTCGTCCAGATACTGACTCTCACGTTTCTCGTAGGTATAAACCGAATCGGGCAGACCATTGTACGCCAACCAGTATCGCGCTCCTTCCATATAGCGGGGATAGCCGCTCACACCTACTCCGCCACCTATCTTCACGCCCTCGTGCGACACGTGCAGTCGTTTGCCCGTGCCGTCCTCAACGGTGAGATAATTACGCAACGAGTCCGGTCCGAAAGCATACGTACCTATGTACAGCCACTGTCCTCCGCCTGTCTGCTGATTTACCGACACACGCGTCCGTACACCCTGATGGCATACCGTATAGACCGCTTGCGGACTATTCTGCTGTCCCCGAGCATAACGGATATACAGCGCATACCTGTCCGCCACCGGCATCGCCAATGACTGCGACTGTCCGCTGCTGTATGCCACCCGTTCCTCGCGATGGATATCCCGCTCACGGGGCTGGAGTACGACGGCTCCCGCCTGCTCCAGCATCGGCACCAAGTAACCACTTGTAAAGGAGAACGTCAGCAGGTCCTCCACTGTGGTCCACAGCCGAGCACGCTGCCACATCCATCGGTTGTCGCGTATGCGGCAGAACATGCCGTGGCTTGCCCACAAGGCGATGTTCTTCCCCTGCAAACCGTCCTTTGTCTCGTAAGCCGCATCGGGACAAGTCACCAGTGCCGCATCAGCGACCTTGTGTTTGTCCGCCTCCTTGCGCGGGCGGTAGCGGGATGTAATCAGTTCGCCCAGTTCGCGGTTATCGCTGTAGATAGACACGCGTCCCTGTCGGTCACCGCGCACCCACTCGCTGACTTTGCCCCGCAGTTCTTTCAGGTCCTCCTCACTCATGGACAGGCACGAGAGCGTGCAGTTTGTCCGAATGTCAATCGCTTTCCCCCGCTGCTGACAGCTCTTCACCGTCACTTTCATCACGTCCGCACGTGCATGGGCGTACTCCGTCAGCGAATCGCCCAACGCCCGCAACTGTTCTTTACTCAGTTTCTGCCCATAGACTGGTTCCCAAACCTGTCCTACCATCCCTGTCAGCACTAACAGGAATACAAGCAACATCCGCTGCCCATTTCTGTATCGCTTCATCTTCTATCGTATATCTTCAAACCGCACAACAAAGACATTCACACAAACAAGCCACTTTGCCAAGACCAATGTCTCAGCAAAGCAACTAAAAGTTAATAAGAAATCAATCCGCTTAAACGGTTAGTCCATCGGAACTTCAGGGTGTTGATCCTCATCTCCGCCGGGGATACCTACACCGGCTGCGCCATCAGGAATGGTACCGCAGACTACTGCCTGTGTGCGAACTGCATACATCTCCGTCACGGGAACTTGGTACATCTTAACTTTCATAATCTTGGGTCGTTTATCTATTAATACTAATTTTCTGATAATCTGCCGCTATGCTGTTGTCTCTTCCTGCTTACCCATCCCTCTACAGCCTATTTTTCACGGAATACAACGCGCAAAATTAGAACTTTTTTTTGATATACAAACAATATTGTGTCTTTTTTTACATTTTTTCGCTCTTTTCCCGCATATTTTACCTTTCACTCGCCTTTTCCGCCCTCTCCCGCCCGATATTACCAATTAATGCTATCATCCACAGTGCGGTAGCGGAAGACACAAACTAATACAGGAACCCAAATAGGTACAGCGGGATGGCGTTACCAGAACCAATCTCTATATCGTCCAGTGCAAGGAAACTGTCAGGGACATCACTAATCTGGCGGTAAGTCTTGCCTGCTCCGCCCACCTCAAACGTATAACGGTCATCGACCAGAAAATCGCCTTTAGCGGGCAAAGCGACCGTATGCGACTGACGCAACTGATTGAGGAAAAACGTTTCTCGCAGCGTTCCCTTGTTCACTCCGCCTGTGAGTGCATACATCTGGTTCGTGTTGTTGAGATATATCTTGTCGGGTCGGGACAGCGTCTTGTAACTGTTCGCCTGCCTGCTGGCAAGCATCAACAGTCCCGCTTTCTCCATCAGGTGCAGTAGCCGTATGACCATATCGCGGGTTCCTCCCACCTCACGACACAATGTACTGATATTAGGCTCGAGAGGCACCTGCGTGGCAAGTATCATCAGCAGTTTCTGCGCTTTCTGCAACGTCGGAAATGTGATGTCCTCCACCTGAGGTATGTCCTGACTGATTACCAGCGACATCATTCTCTCCAACCGCATCAGATAGTCCTGCCCCGCCTCCATTACAAACGGATAGCACCCTGTCTTCAGATACGACTCAAACAAAGCAAGCGGCTTGATGTGTGCAGACATTTCCATCGCCATACGTGTATGGTTAGCCAACAGATAATCCAAGCTACAGGCATCCTGCCGATACACGTCCATAAAAAGCAGATACTCACGGAACGAGAAACAGCGCAGTTCGTACACCGTCTGGCGGCGTGACAAGTCCGCCTCCGCCTCGTCTATTTTCAGCATGGACGATCCCGTATATACAATCCGCAGGTCGCCGAATGTATCAAAAATCTCCTTCAGTTGCCGCCCCCATTGCTCCACATAATGAACTTCGTCCACCAACAGGGTCTCTATGCCGTGCGTATAGGCGTATTCTGCCACATCATACAGAGACAGCAGGCGGAAATTCAGGCTATCCATTGACACATACAAGGCTTTTGTCAAGTCAGCGTAATGCTCCTTCACGTATTGCAGCAGCATGGTGGTTTTGCCTGTACCGCGGGATCCGCGGATGCCAATCAAACGCGACTGCCAGTTAATCGTGTCATACAGATACCTCTTGTGGGTCAAACTGACTCGCTGAACTCTGCTGAAATACGCGCTTTGCAACTGCCTGAACTGGTCTTCTTGTAACATATCATTATGCTTTTATTTTCCGCCGCAAAGGTACGCTATTTTATTAGAGATATGCAAATAAATGGAGCATTTTTTATTCTCTAAAAGTAATTTTTGGCTGATTTTTCACTTTTCCAAAAGTAAATTCCAGCCAATTTTTCACTTTTTCAAAAGTAATTTTTGCCTCAGATTTTACTTTTCCAAAAGTGAGAGTAGCAGACTCGTACACGAAGAGTTGCTACGACGAGCCTTCTGCTCTTATGTTATGTACTCCGGATGTACAGAGTACCGGTATAATCTTTTTACTCTACACGCTGTCCTGTTGCGTCGCAGATGACACTTTCGCGCTCAATGTAGAGAACGCCGTCACGGATGACCTTACGTGCCTCTGATACTGCCTGTAGTACGCTGTTGACTTCTTCGAGTTCGGTCACTTCATCGCCTTCATCACTATCGACTACGATGTGCATACGCTCAATGGCTAATGCCGCCGCACCAATACTACGGAACACTCCGCGATTGGCGAAACCGTGCTACCGGCTGCATTTAGATGCGCTGTTGGCATTGACGATGTAGCACTTGCCCGCTTCCAGTTAAGAAGGCGCCGAAAAGTAATACCATCCTGACGCTGACACCTGTACCTTCATCTGCATCTTATGTGTTCGTATTGGTTAGCCTTACGGTTGTTGGGGACGTTAGTCATCCTCGCCATTGTCCGCAAGCAGATAAGCATACAGGGAGCGGGAGAGGATGCGGGAGAGAGGGGATAAGGGTACGGAAGAAATATCTATGATTTCAAATTGTAAATTTCAAATTTATTGGTTTCGTGCGGTAAAACTACGGTGTGGGAACGGTCGGATAACGGTGTGGGGATGGTCAGATAACGGGGCGGGGACGGTCAGATAACGGTGCGGGTATGGTCGGATAACGGTGCGGGGACGGTCGGATAACGGTGTGGGGACGGTCAGATAACGGTGTGGGGACGGTCGGATAACGGTGTGGGGACGGTCAGATAACGGTGCGGGGATGGTCAGATAACGGTGCGGGGATGGTCAGATAACGGTGCGGTTTGCTGACAAACATAGTAAAAACAGAGTTATCACATAATAATCACATAATAATCACATAGTAATCACATAATGTTGCTTGCTGTTTGGAGGCTTCGCTGTTGGGGAGTGAATGTTGGTGACTGCGTGTTAGTGACTACGTGTTGATTACTACGTGTTGGCAGCCTTCGGCTATTGGGGACTGCGTGTTGATTACTGCGTGTTGGGGAGTGAATGGTGGTTGGTTGTATGGTTACTCGCGGGGAGAAGAGCGAGAGCTGAACATGGGAGATTTCCCTATACTATTCCTATAATACTCCTATGCTATCCATATAGTATCCCTATAGTATCCGTATAGTAAAGAGACTATGGGGATACGGGGGACTGTGGGAATACTATTGGGAGACTATGGGAAGGAGATGGGGAATAGATGGGAAAGAGATGGGAAGGAAGTCGGAGAACAGTAGGAGGGTGTTGGGGGTTAGTCGAAGAGTTGGTGCTCGTCGTTGCCCAAGACGACGAGACTGAAGATGAGGGTACGGTTGAGACGGGTCTGCGGCTTGCCCATCACAATCATGTGCTTGCGTATCTGCGCATAGTGCGTCAGGGCAAGGAGCGCCTCATCGTGCTGCTGCTCAAGCATATCCAGCAAGTCCTCCTGCAAGGCAGGGGACTGGCGTATCTGGTCATCAAACGTAGCTGCAATAAAGATGATAGCAGCAAGCGCTTTCGCCTTAACAACAAGAGCGTTCTCCTTCCCTGCCCCCATAACGAGAAGCCGGAAGACCGGTTCGCGGTAGCCGTTCAAGAGCAGGTTCTGAATCAGTCCCATGACCGCCAACTGGGCATCCTGCGGGTTATTGCGGTCCATCAGCATCACCTCGAAATCCGCACGGTCGTCCGACGTTGGAGCGGTCAGGTTAGCATACCAAGCATATATAGGATTGTCGTTAGCCATAAGACAAGCGGTTATTCCTTGACTTGAATGAGACATGACGCCGACCTCGTGACGAGGATGTCATCGCCCGATTCGCGTGTGGCAGTGACCAGCGTTGTGCCTTGTCTGTGTGCGGTGACTAATCCCCTGATGTCCACAGAGGCAACGGTATCGTGCTCGGAAGACCACTCCACACCAGAGATGCTATAGGAGAGACGGAGCTGATGCGTTTCGCCCGCGTGCATTGTTACGGTGTCTTCAGTAAGCGTCAGCACCGGGCTGTCGATATTGCCCATATCGGTTATGTCCTTCTGACAAGCAGACAGGACAAGGGTGAACAATGCGAGAGAAAGGATGTGTCTTGTTTTCATTGTAGTAAAGCAGTTAAACGCCGTCCCCATCCCCCATGAGGAGGACGGAGACGGCTACGGTTTATTGTACGAACAGCAGTTTGCCCGAAGTGACTTTGCGCTTGCCGCTCTCATAGATGGTATAGAAGTAAAGCGTATGCGGGTCAAGCGTGATAACAGTGCACTGCGAGAGGTCAGTCACGTCAATGAAGCAGTCCTGTCCGTTGGCGTCCGTTGCCACAATAGCATATCTCGGGTCGATAGCCTGCAATGCGCGGTAGAAGAGCAAGTGTCCGTCCGCCGAATAGACTGCAATCTGCGCGTCCTTGCGGATGCAGGCAACAGCAATCTGCGTTGAACCCGGAATGTACTTAACCATCACGTCATTGGGTTCGATACGTGCCGCCTGGTCAATAGGCGACTCGATGAACTCAATGGTGTAGGTGTTCTTGTTGCTCGGGTCAAAGATGCCAGCGTACTGCGAAACGCAGGTGATGATACGCGAGTCGCCGTCAGGCAGTACGGATGTCTGCGCATACGGGTTGTTGGCAATGACGGTAACGCCAGGTATCTTGCCTACTATCGGAATCTGATAATAGTGCACATCGGGATCGAACTCCGCCAACGGCTCATCGTCCAGCAGAATGGCTATCACGGTGCTGTCGTGGCTGAGGTCGATACGCTGTACGAGGTCGTAGCGCGCATTCGCCGTGTCACCAACAACGGTGCTGAAGAGCGTGATGTGGATAACGCGCTCGATGAGCGTACCGTCCTGCGGACTGAACCTGTCGTCGGACTCCATCGCCGCCCGTACTCTCGTATCAGCCGTCACATAGCGCACGTCCTCGACTGTGAAGAACTCCTCTTCGGGCGTCTCCAACGGGTACGGGGTCATCTGATAGACGAACGTATCGGCATGGAAGTTGTGGTCAAAGCCGTTCTTGCGGCTGACAAGTTCGCCGCGTACCAGCAACGAATCCATGCGCACCACAACAGGCAGAGTGTCCTGCGCGTTCCTGATGAAGGCGAAGACAATGCTGTAGGTCGCACGGGTTTCCTCGTCGGGCGCAATGACTTCGCAGGAGAGCGTTACGTAGCGTTTGCCGTCTATCTCAGCATCATCCTCCTGCTCGTTGAGCTGCTGGTCGGGATTGCCCTTAATCCATTCAACAACAGGCATCGTAGCATCGTCGAAGAGGTGAACCTCGTAGTTGTAGATGTCCGCATTGAACTCCGGATACGACTGTCCGTCCAACAGGATGTCCATCAACGCCGTGTCAGGCGACTTGCCATAGATAAAGGTGATAGTGTAGTCTTCGGCATGGATGCCGTCCTCCGCCATCACGTGGATAACCATGATAGAATCACCCTTCTGCGTATATGTCACGTTCTGCGTATTGAGTTTCTTGCTGACAGTGACATTGGGCATCTGGTGCTGGTCCGTTCCGTTGTAAGGTACCGTATAGGTGTAGGAATAGACATCCTTGTCAAAGCCTTCGAGCGGTTCGCCTTCCACATAAATCATGTCAATCTGCGATTCGCCAGACAGCGCAACAGGGAAGTGAATAGTATAAACACGGCTTGCCTGATTCTGCGCCGTAACGGTGATGGTAATCTTCTTGCCGAGCAGTTTCATTCCCTTGATCTGGTCGTCCAACGTGTCCATCCGAACAACCTGGTACTTGTCAGCCGTTTCGTATTCGACCTTGGGCAGCGGCGAAGTAGCGGAAGCAACCGTGTAGAAGTACTCCGTCTTATCGTATTGGAAGTCGCTCAACGGGCGGTTGTCCACGATGATGCTCTCCAATTGCGTGTTCTCGCTCAGCAGAATCTCGTAAGTGACCGTATAGACGCCCTGACTGCCGTTCTGGGCAGTGACAACCACCTGTTCGCTCTTGCGCGTGGCGGTTTCCGAGAGGACGGTCTTGTTCACACGCTGCGAGCTGTCGCCCATCTCCCACGTCAGATTCGGGAAAGCAGTCGTTCCGACAGGCAGTTTGATGGTGTAACTGCGGACAGAGGGCGTGAAAACAAACGTTTGCTCACCCTGTTCGTAGGTAAGAGGCTCGCCGTCCAGATACATCATCTTCAACTCCGTATTGCTGTTCACGTTGAGAGAGAAGACAACTGTGTATTCTGCCTGAGTAATGCCGTCTTCCGCCTTCACGAGGAGGGTAGCACGCATCGTCTCATCGGTGGCCTGTGTGGTCTGTACATCCTGACCTGTCTTGAAGCCCGGCTGCACATCCGGCAAACGAGTAACACCTTCTGCCAGAACCACCGAATAGAAGAACGTAGTCGGAACAAAGCCTTCCAAGTTGGTGCCGTCAAGGTAAATCATATCCAGCGTTACATCCGAGGACAGATTCATCACGAAATGAACGGTATAGACACGAGTCATGCCGTTCTGTGCGGCAACAGTGAGCGTTACCTTCTGACCGAGCGTCTTCATACCCGTTATCTGGTCCTGAAGGGTGTCCTGACGGATAACCTGGTACTTGTCACCCGCTTCGTATTCCACTTTGGGCAGTACGGTCTCACCCGACTGAACAGGATAGAAATACTCGGTCTGCTCTGCGCTGAATCCGGCAAGCGGACGGTTGTCAACAATGATGTTATTGAGCGAGGTGTTGTCGGACAAGCGTATCTCGTAATTGACGGTGTAGATACCTTGTCTGCCAGTGGCAGCGGTAACAATGAGCTGTTCGCTCTTGAGATTGGCTGTCTCTGTCAGAACTGTTTGCGTCACTTTCTGCGACTTGTCGGCGAGGTCCCACGTGAGGTCGGGGAAGTGTTCGGTGCCGACAGGCAGGGTGATCGTATAGATATGCACTTCAGGCGTGAAGGTCAGTGTCTTGTCGTCCTGCGTGTAGGTCAGTTGTTCGCCGTCAAGGTAGAGCATCAAGAGGTCGGTGTTGTCGTTCAGCGTGAGCGTGAAGTCGATGGTGTACGTCTGTGTCTGTCCGTTCTCGGCAGTAACCACGATGGTAGCACGCAAGGTCTTGTCGGTCGCCTGGGTGGTCACAACGGTCTGTGTGCTCTTGTTGAGAGGCATCACATCAGGCAGACGCGTAACACCTTCCTTCAGTACAACAGAGTAGTAGAACGTAGTCGGGGCAAATCCTTCCATTTCCGTTCCATCAAGGTATATCATATCCAGCGTCACATCGTCAGAGAGGTTCTGCGTGAAGTGGAAGGTATATACCCGACTCTGACCGTTCTGCGCAGTGACAGTGAGTGTAATCTTCTCGCCAAGAGTACCCGCAATCGGATCCGGCAAGGTGTCACGACTGATGGTCTGGTAGTTATCACCGGCAACATATTCCACCTTAGGCAGTTTGGTCTGTCCTTTGGGCAGCGTATAGAAGTACTCCGTCTGTTCGGCTTTGAATTCGGACAGAGGCCGGTTGTCGATGATGACGATATCCAGAAGGGTGTTATCGGAGAGCGTTATCTCATAGTTAACGGTATAGGTGCTCTGTCTGCCACTTGCGGCAATGACGGTTACCTGTTCGGTCTTGCTTACGGCAGTCTCTGACAAAACAGTCTTTACCACTTGCTGAGACATATCGCTCAGATCCCATGTGAGGTCGGGGAAGGATGCCGTACCAACCGGCAAGGTAATCGTATAGATATGCACCTCAGGCGTGAACGTGAGCGTCTTGTCGTCCTCCACGTAGGTGAGTTGTTCGCCGTCAAGGTAGAGCATTTGGAGGTCGATGTTGTCGTTCAGAGTAAAGGCGAAGTCAATAGTGTAGGTCTGCGTCAGTCCGCTTTCGGCAGTGACAAGGATCGTGGCACGCATCGTCTTGTCGGTCGCCTGAGTGGTCACAACGGTCTGTGTGGTCTTGTTCAGCGGCATCACATCGGGCAGACGCGTAACGCCTTCCTTCAGTACAACAGAATAGTAGAACGTGCCGGGATCGAAGCCGGCCAACTCCTCGCCGTCAAGATAGATCATATCCAGCATCACATCGGAAGAGAGATTCAACGGGAAGTGGATAGTATAAACACTACTCTGTTTGTTCTGGGCGGTAACAGTAATCAGCACCTTCTTGCCGAACGTACCCGCTATCTGATCATCAACTATCTCCGTTTCGATAACCTGGTACTTGTCGGCTGCCTCATATTCAACCTTAGGCAGTTCGGCCTGCGAAGACGGAACAGGATAGAAGTACTCTGTCTGTTCAGCCGTAAATCCTGCAAGCGGACGGTTGTCAATGATGATGTTGTCAAGCAGCGTATTGTCGGACAACTGAATCTCGAAGTTAACGGTATAACTGCTCTGACGGCCGTTGGCAGCAGTAACAGTTACCTGTTCGCTCTTGCGGTCGCCAGTTTTCGTCAAGACGGTCTTCGCCACTGTCTGCAGCTTATCGTCCTTCTCCCACGTCAGTTCGGGGAAGAGTTCGGTGCCGACCGGCAGCGTGATGGTGTAGATATGGACGGCAGGCGAGAAGGTCTGTATCGCCCCGTTCTGTTCGTATGTGAGCGGTTCGCCATCAAGATAGAGCATCTTCAGGTCAGCATTGTCACTGAGCGAAAGCGTGAAGTCGATGGTATAGAGTCGGGTTGTCGTGCCGTCCTGGGCTGTAACGAATACGGTGGCGCGCAGGGTCTTGGCGGTCGCCTGTGTAGTAACGGCAGTCTGCGTCTCTTTGGTGAGAGCCGTCACATAAGGCAACGCCGCAACACCTTCGGGCAGAGCGACTGAATAGCCGGACATATCCGGATCGAATCCTTGCAACTCTTCGCCGTTGAGGTAAATCATATCCAACGTGGCATCTGACGAGAGTGCGCGCTTGAAATCAAGCGTGTAAACGCGTTTGGAGATGCCGTCTCTCGCCGTAACAGTAATGAGCACCTGGTCGTCCGAATAGGTAACGTCCACTGTCTGTCCCTCTTCTTTGAGTCGTGCGGAGACTTGCGGCAGAGTGGTCATCGCAGCAGGCAGGTTGATACGATACATCGTATTGCTCAAGCTGAACGCCAATCCGGGATTAAGTTCTGTCTCAAACTTGTCCATCGTAACACCGTTAAGCAGGATGTCGCTCAGTTCCGTATTGCCGGAAACAGTCTTCAGGAAGATCTCCACCTGGTAGTCGTTCATCGTTACACCGTCCTGGGCAACAACGTGAAGCGTGTATGCCGTGCGGTCCGTGTATTCCGTCTCGATTAAGGTAACGGTCTGGAAATTATCCTCAGAAGCCCATTCAACAGTACACTTGCTGACAAGCGCCTGTGTCGAATAGTGGAAGCGTTGGAAATCGAACCGTTCAACAGGGGTGCCGTTCACAACAATACCCGTCAAGTATGCGTTATGGCTGGGTTCGGCCTGGATAAGCAACTCGTAGGTCGTTTTTCCGCCATTCTCCGCCGTGACATTGATGAAGGTTGACTGTCCCATCGGCGCAGTCTGCACCTCGACTTGCTGCTGTGCCTGCTTGCGTTCGTACGTGATGACGGGCAGGAGCGGTTCAATAGTCTTTGCGGCAGGTGCGGGGAGCGTAATGATGTAGTACGTCGAATCGGAGCGGAAGCCTTCCAACGCCGTGCCGTCAGCATAGATCATCGCCAACTGCGATTCGCCACTTAGATCGGGTACGATGGCAAGGGTGTAGGTGGCAGTAGAGACTCCGTCTTCCGCCGTAACGAGGATAGTATAGACACCGTTCGCTTCGCTGATATCCAGTGTCTGCGCGTCTTCCATCTTTTCTACGGAGATGATAACGGCATCGTCAGTAGCGAGCGTGTAGTCGTACTTGTCCGGACCAAAGCCTTCCAGCGGCAGACCGTCAACAAAGATGTTCTTCAGACTGGTCTCTGCCGAATAGTCGGTCGGATATACGATGCGGTAGGTATGTTTCATCTCAGCCGGCGAACCGTAGAGGTGGAAGGTCATACCTGTCTCTTCCTGTATAAAGACGAGCGAGTCGCGGTTGTCAATCTGATGGTAAAGGACATAAACGGGTGTTTCCGCGGGGTGGTACTCATAGACATCGGAGCTGAACCCTGCCAGCGGCTTGCTGTCAAGACTGATGTCTTTCAGCTGAGCAGTGGTAGTGTGCTCCTCGGGTATGCGAGTGATGCGGTACTCATCTTCGTCGCCGCTCTCAGCTTTGACGGTCAGAACGCCGTTGGCAGCGGTTACGGTCTGCCATGTATGTCCTTTGACAAAGAAGAAGTCAGGCATCGTATCCGCCACAATGGTGTAGTCCCGTGTATCTGGGTCGAAATCGGGAACGATAGCGCCTTTGGAAGCGGTGATTGACTTGAGAGTAGTGTTGCTATCCAAAGCCCAATTGATATGCACTGTGTAAGTCTCAGCTGCGCCATACTCGGGGGTAACGGTGAGCGTTATCTCGTCATGCGTAATGGTGGTCGAGAGTGTGGCACGCGAACTGGTGGTGTGCGCGTCAATGTCGGGCAGGACATCCGAAGGCGTAAGTGTAATTGTATAATCTGTTACCTCCGACTTGAAGTCTTTGAGGAGTTTGCCTCCGATAAGTATATCTGCCAGTGTATTGACGGTAGCGAGCGGACGCTTCACCTCCAACGTATAGTCCGTATAGTCCGTGCCGTTCTCCGCGAAGTTGCGAATGGTGGCGGTGCGGACGCCGTACTCGCCGCTGTTGGTTTCTGCCGTCCATGTCACGGTCTGCGCCTGGTCAGCCACCTCGCCGGTAAAGGTCAGTTGAGGAACCTCTATCGCCTCGGGATCGGACAGGGTAACCGTAAAGTCGTTGCCCGTCAGCATAGCTGGAATACCGTTTACGGTCAAGCCTGTCAGGGTGTGGTTGAACGAGAGACGGAGCCAATCGACATACATCTGCGCCTCGCTGCCTGCCGTACCGTTCTTGCCAGACTCGGAGTCGAAAGAGTTAAACACGATATTCAACTGGGTCGGTTCGTTCGCTACTGCGTTCGCTTCCGCCAGATTCAACGTACGCGTCACATAGCCACTCGTCGTGCCCTCTTCCTGCAATAGCGTTTTTTCTCCTCCGCTACCATTGAGTTTATAGAGAATGCGGGAGTTATTGTTGACCTTGTCGTTTTTGAAGCGGACGGACATCTCATCCGGTGTGTTACGGAACGTAATACCGCCCCTCACGGAGAAAGAACTACTACCAAAACGCCCGTAAACATAATCAATGGTTCCAAGCGTCATATAACCCGGTACGTATCCTGCGAGAGGCGCAGTGTTGTACTGCGTATGCAAATAGGCGACAGAGTTCGAACCATCCTGTTGCACTTCCTCACCAGGGGTAAATGTAAAGGCAAAAGCGTATGTATAAGCCGGAGCAAAATCCGCCAGCACATTCCATCCCTTCGGTTTACGGGCAGAGGTGGTCGTCATAGCATTCTCCCATTCCTCAAAGTCCATATTCGGTACTACGTCATCCTCGAAGTAGAACCAGATATTGTAGGTGTTTACCCGTGTGCCGTAGGTGATAGTCGCTTGCCAGTGCTTGCTGGAAGGAGTGTAGTTGATGGAAGCGCCCTCGTTCAACGTATAGTCAATCACAGGTACATTCTTCACATTAACTATGTATGAGAACTGCTCGGGGTCGAAACCGTCAATCGTTTTGCCGTTCACCTTGATGTCTGTCAGTACGGCAGGGTCTCTGGGGTCCACCTTAGGCGTAATGGTATATACTTCGTCATCCACGCCTTTCACATTGGACTGGGCAGTTACGCGGGTAACATCCAGAATGCCGCCGCTCTCTATAAATACAGTCTGTGTGCCGTAGGACTTCTTGTATTCAACCGTCATTGAGCGGCTGCCGAACGGCAGGTTGGCGGTGAAGTCACGTTTGGTCTTGTCAAACACTTCTTTGACCTTACCGAGCAGCGTGTCATTCGTTTCCACAATACGCAGGAGTGTCAGCAGGTTCTCTTCCGTCGGGTCTTTGACAGTGAACTTCAACTTATAGGTACGCATGTCTCCGTTCTCCGCCGTAACAATGATTTCGGAAGTCTCATTCAAGCCGCGGATAACCTGTTGAACAGACTGTTCGCGAAGGACTTTCTGATAGTGCACAGCGGGTACGGTGTCAAAGCCGTAAGGCAGGAACACTTCATAGTCGGTTACTTCGGTATTGAACGCCGGCTCAAGTTGCAGTTCCGGATTGAAAGGCAAAGAGATGTCGGACAATTCGGTGTTGTCAGACTTAACCACAGGGAAGGAAACGGTGTACTCGCCGGTAGCCATGCCATCGGGTGCAAGAACGGTAATAACCGTCTTTCCGTTGACACTGCTACGCTTGGTGGTGATGGTTTGCGTGGGGAGCATACCGATAGGCTGGATGGAAGGTACAACCTCTGTGCGCCACGGCAACGTGTACGTATAGTCAGCGATGGCAGGGTCAAACCCTTCCAGTGACACGCCCTCAATCTGTATGTCTTTCAACAGAACGTTGTTGGAGCGAAGACGGATGTATAAAATAGTATAATACCCCATCGTTACGCCGTCTGCGGCACGCACATCGATGCGTTGTTCGTCAGGACCGACGGTGGTAATCATCGCTGTCTGACCGGGTTTGGTCTCAATACGGATAGCAGGCAACGAGACTCCTTCTTCCTCATATACCATGTAGTAGTCATTGTCCTCATCGTACACGAAGTCCGTTTTCCCCTCAAGGATGATGTTCTTGAGGCGCGTGTCGTTATCTGCGGGAATGTCAAAGAGGATAGTGTATGTAGCTGTGGTCTTGCCGTCCTCTGCAATGACGATGAGTTGCACGGTGGCATCACCTGTCTGTCCCTTATGGACGGTCTGGTGCACCTCGTTCCGCTCGTATGTTACTTCGGGCATCGTGCTGCCGACCGCCATTGTATGCTTGTAGGTATAGACATCGGGCGAGAAGCCTGCAAGGGCTATACCGTCAAGCAGAATCGACTTAAGCGTGCAGTCCGAAGAAACGGTGCGCGTGAATGTCAGGTCGTACCTGCCAGTCAAATCGCCACTCTGTACAAAGACAGTCACCGTGTTGCCAGAAGTGAGTATCTGCACGGTCTGCCCTTCTTCGGTAACTGCCGTCACCTCAGGCAGGGCATCCGTCGTCATCGGAATAGTATAAGTCTTTTGGTCAGGCCGGAATTCCGCCATCGGCGTGCCGTCCAAGTTAATGCCCTTGAGAAGCACAGACGGAACGAACGTCGAGGCAAACGTAATGGTATAGGTGTTAGAGGTACCCGTCTGGGGGCGTACCACTATCTGCGCCGTACCGTCAGCATAGGGAGCCGCGATGGTTACCTGCTGTACTTCGTCGCCTTTGTCCACCGTGATAACCGGACAAGTGGCAGACGTAAGCGTATAGGTATAATGGAAAACGGTCTGCTCAAATCCTGCAAGCGGTGCGCCGTCCAAATATATCATCTTGAGGAAGGCGTTGTCGGACTGGAGGATAGTGAACGATATGTGATAGGTGTTGACCGTCTGACCATCCTGTGCCTTAACGGTAATAAGGTAGTCATTGCCCTGGCGCACAGCCACCACTTTCTGTGTTTCTTCCTGTTGTTCATAGGTAACTTCGGGCAGCGTAACGGTTCCGACAGGCAACGTACAGGTATAGGTGTATTGCGTTGCGTCAAAGCCTTCCAAGTCCACGCCGTTGAGACGGATCATCTTCAGATTAGCATTGGCAGACAAATCCTGTGTGAACGTAACGGTATAAGTACGTACCGGGCCTCTTTGCGGGCGAACAGTGAGCACATAATCACCCGTCAAGCCATCGGGTTTACGCACGGTCACCTTCTGGTAGGGGCTTCCCATGTCGTATGTAACATCGGGAAGGACAGTTGCCGAAGAAGTCAGCGGATACGAATAGGCAAGTATATCCTTGTCGAAGCCGGACAGCGGCTTACCGTCAATATAAATCATATTGAGGTAGTCGGTTTCGTCCTGCAGGACAGAGAATATGAGCTGGTATTGGGCAGTAGCCCCGTCATCCGCCGTAACGAAGATGCGCGTCGTACCGTTGACACCACCAGCGTTCATCTCCACTTTCTGGTACTCATCGGTTGTCTCCCACGTGATGGTCGGGAAATCACTATCGGTTGTACCAACAGGCAAGGTGATATAATAGACGTTGGTAGCGGGAACGAAGCCCTCCACAAGCGTACCGTTAAGGTAGATAGCCTGCAAGAGAGTGTTCTCCGACTGGAGAATGTTGAACGTCACCTTGTAGGTATTCTTGGTCGTTCCGTCCTGGGCTATCACCGTGATGATATATGCGTTACCCTGGCGTACCAACACCACTTTCTGCGCTTCTTCCTGCTTCTCGCAAGTAACTTCGGGCAGAACGGACGTTCCTACGGGCAGTGTAACAGTGTAGTTGAATCGGTCGCTGCTGAACTCTTCCATATCCACGCCGTCAATACTAATCATCTTCAGGAAGGCATTGACGGACAGGTCCTGCGTGAAGGTAATGGTATATGTACGGGACTGCCCTTTCTGCGGACGGACGGTAATCGTGTAGTTGCCCGTCAGTCCAGAAGGTTTGTTTTCTGTCACTTTCTGATACTCACTCCCCTGGTCGTAGGTAACGGAAGGCAGAGCAGTAACATCCGAACCCAACATATATGTATAGGTAAGGGTCTCCTTGTCAAAACCGGGGATTTCCTTGCCGTCAATATAAATCATATTGAGGTGGTTCGTTTCGTCTTCCGCAACCGAGAAGATGAGTTGGTACTGGGCAGTCGCTCCATTGCCGGCGGTTACGAAAATGCGTGTCGTACCATTGATGCCGCCGGTGGTCATCTCCACTTTCTGGTACTCATCGGTTGTCTTCCACGTGATAGTCGGGAAATCCTTCTCTGTCGAGCCCACGGGCAACGTGACGGTATAGACCGTCTTCGTTCCTTCAAACCCGTCAATGAGCTTTCCATTCAGGTAGATTGCCTCAAGGAGCGTGTTCGCGGCTTGCTGAACGGTGAACGACACCTTGTATGTGTTCTTGGTCGTTCCGTCCTGCGCAATGACAGTAAGGATGTAGTCATCGCCTTGCCGAACCGCCACCACTTTCTGCGCCGCTTCCTGCTGTTCATACGTCACTTCGGGCAGCGTCGTGGTTCCTACGGGCAACGTATATGTATAAGTGTACCGCGTGGGGCTGAAGTCTTCAAGGTCTTTGCCGTCAAGGCGTATCATCTTCAGATTGGCATTGGCGGACACACTCTGCGTAAAGGTAATAGTATAGGTACGGGTCTGGCCTTTTTGCGGACGGACAGTGAGTGTATAGTCGCCCGTCAGGTCAGCCGGTTTCTTTTCCGTCACTTTCTGGTATGCACTACCCTGGTCATAGGTCACGGCGGGAAGGGCTGTGGCATCGGAGCTCAAGGTATAGGTGTAATTGAGCGTCTCCTTGTCGAAGCCAGCCAGTTCCTTTCCGTCAATGTATATCATATTGAGGTAGTTCGCTTCGTCCTGTGCCACACTGAACTGGAGCTGGTACTGCCCGGTCGCCCCATTGCCCGCTGTTACCAGCAGACGTGTCGTTCCGTTGATGCCGCCGGTGGTCATCTCCACCTTCTGATACTCGTCCGATGTCTTCCATGTGATGGTCGGGAAATCGCTGTCCGTGGAGCCTACAGGCAAAGTAATCGTATAAACCGTGGTACCAGGCTCGAATCCATCCAACAGTTCGCCGTTTAAATAAATAGCCTCCAAGAGGGTGTTCTCCGCCTGCTGGATGGTGAACGACACACGGTAGGTGCTTTTGGTCTTTCCGTCCTGCGCAGTTACGGTGATAACATAGTCGTCACCCTGACGTACGACAGCCGTTTTCTGTCCCTCCTCCTGTGTCTCGCAGGTGATTTCGGGCAGCGTGGTCGTGCCGACGGGCAGTGTACAAGTATAGTTGTACTTGGCCGGGCTAAAGCCTTCGAGGTCCTTGCCATCAAGACGTATCATCTTCAGATTAGCATTAGCGGACAGGTTCTGCGTGAACGTGATGGTGTATGTACGTGTCTGCCCTTTCTGCGAACGGACATTCAGCAGATAGTCACCCGTCAGACCGGAAGGTTTCTGCTCCGTCACTTTCTCGTTCTCGCTTCCGCGCTCGTAGGTTACGGTAGGAAGAACCGTGGCAGTAGGACTTACGGTATAGGTATAAGACAGCACATCCTTATCAAAGCCCGGCAACTCTTTGCCGTCAACATAAATCATGTTGAGGTGATTGGCATCGTCTTTCTCGACAGTGAAAACGAGTTGGTACTGCGCCGTTGCGCCGTTGCCTGCCGTAACGACAAGGCGAGTTGTACCCGGAATATTTCCCTTTATCAGTTCCACTGTCTGGAAATTGTCCAGCGTCTCCCACGTGATAGCAGGGAAATTGTCGGAACTCGAGCCGACAGGCAGTGTCACGTTGTACATGCTCTTTGTGGAAACGAAACCTTCCACAAGACTGCCGTTAATATAGATTGCCTTCAAGAGCGTGTTCTCCGACTGCGGAGTGGTAAAGTTAATCTTGTACACCGCCTGCGAGCCGTTAGCCGCCTTCACCGTGATGACCGTTGTTCCGTTCACGTCCGTCCCGTTCAGCGTCACCGTCTGCTCGGGATCGCCTTTCTCATATCCGATGACAGGAATAGCGGTGCTTCCCATAGGCAGGGTCACGTCATAAACGTACTTGCTCTTGTCAAAACCCTCAATCAGCTTGCCGTCCAACGTGATGCTCGTCAGATACGTGATTGACGAAGCCTCCAGTTTGAAGGTGATGACATAGGTCTTCGGCACAGGATTGCCCTTCGTGCTGACCTTAATCTTGTACTGGCAGTTGTTCTCCATCTTCGCGGGAGCCTCATACACAATCGTCTGGTCGCCCTCATTGTATGCAGACACCGCCTTCACTTCGGGAACGGCAGTGGTTGACAAGGGCAATGACACCGTGTAATTGAGTTGCTGTGGCGAGAAGTCAGGCACCGAAACGCCGTCAATCAGGATGTCCTTCAACGTATTGTCGGACAGTTCACCTACCTTGAATCGGAACGTGTAGGTGCGTGTCGTTTTTCCGTCAGCAGCCGTCACTTTGATGGTCGTCGCATCGCCAAGCGTCTTCGCTTTGACTACTTCGTAAGTCTGACCGGCATCCGCGCCGACAGGTTCGATATCGGGAACAGCCGTCGTTCCGTAGTCCAACGTTATTTCCGTCTCGTTGGAATAAGCGTTGAAGCCCTCGTAGTCCTTGCCGTTCACCTTGATACCCGCCAAGTAGGCGTTCGTCGAAGCCTGCTTCACGAACTTGATGTGGTAGGTCATCGTCTTCTGACCGTCGCCCGACTTCACCGTCAGGGTTGTCACTTCACCCACCGCACCTTTCTTGATAGTCAGCTCGTCGCTTGACAGACGGCGGCCAGGGAAGGTCCCTGTCTTGTTCTGCGAGTTCGTCAGCGAACCCGCTCCGCGCATGGCAAAGATGTCCGGCACCGCCGTAGCCCCTTCGCCGAGCGAATATACCTGCTCTGCCTCCGTGTCCGGATTGAAACCGTTCCACTCCACTCCGTCGATATACAACTTCTGTATCTTGCAGGAATAAATCAGTTCCACATCGTCCACGTACAGGTCGTTGCCCGCCGTGATGCCCGAATTGTCAAAGGCGTTCGGGGCATTACCCGCCGAGAAAATGACGTTCACCTTCTCCGGCGTGACATCATTGAGGTAATAAATCGGCACCTTGATGTTGGTCCATTGGGCGTATTGCTTGCGTTCGCGATGCCAACCTTCAGCCACCTGCTTCGCCTGCACCGATGTGTTGCATGAGTTGCCGTTCATCGTCTGGCGTATATCGCACTCTTCGTCCGAGTGGGTCGAACTCTTGCACGAACCTCCTTTCGAACGGTAACTCGTACCCTTGCTCGTACCCTGCCACGAATAGAACACGATGTTGAAGTCCTCGCCAGTGGCACCGCTGCCTGTGCGCTTGATCCACACCGACAACGTGTCGGGACGGTACTTGAAACTGATGCCGCCTTCCGTGCCACCCGTTCCCGTCTTCGTATCGACACCTTCTATCGCACTCCAAGCCTTGCCTAAGCTGAAATAGCCCGGAGCCTTTTCTTTCACGCCAAACGCGCCGACCTCCTGGTTCGTCACATAGGCGCAACTGCCCGAGCGACCGTCTTTCTTGTAGAGGAACGTGAACTTGAAACCCATCTGCGACACGTTGCTGCCGTGCCAGTCCTTCGGCTGGGCATTGCCGTCAAACGAGTCCGACCAGTCCTCAAAATGCGGGTCAGGCAACTGCTGCCCCTGAACTCCCATTCCCGCCATCAGCAGGAACGAAAGGAATAAGTACTTGATTCTTTTCATTGTATGATGTATTTATATTCTTTTCTACTCGTGTTACGCAACCGATGGCGGTCATTGCCCGCACATACTTCGGCAGAGTACAATAAACGCCGCAAAAGTACAACATCGCATAAACGTAGAAAATACCTTTTCTTAAGAAAAAGTAACAGATTTCTTCATTTTTCACCGCCAAACAGCCACCTTTCTTAAGAACGAACTAAAAAAACGTGCTTTCTCCATATATCCCAGGACCCGCCATTCTCTTCACCCCAAGCTGTCCGTTTCTTGCCCAAAGGTAGCGCAAGGGTAGCGCAAGGGTAGCGGAATTGACTGACCTGATTCTTTACAAAAACTGACCAAGATTTTTTGCAGCATCAACGAAACGCTGTATATTTGCGGTGTTTTTCATTTAATAATTATTCGATATGAACACGACGAAACTGATGAATCGTGCGGCGGACAACATACGTATCCTTGCCGCGAGTATGGTAGAGAAAGCGAAAAGCGGTCACCCGGGCGGCGCAATGGGCGGAGCCGACTTCATCAACGTACTGTATTCAGAGTTTATGGAGTACGACCCTGAGAACCCCTGCTGGGAGGCACGCGACCGTTTCTTCCTTGACCCCGGTCACATGGCACCTATGCTCTATGCCGTACTGTCCCTGACGGGCAAATACACGATGGATGACCTGAAGAACCTCCGTCAATGGGGCAGCGTCACCCCCGGTCACCCCGAACGCAACATCGAGCGCGGCATAGAGAACGCCTCCGGTCCGCTGGGTCAGGGACACGTGTTCGCAGTAGGTGCGGCTATCGCTGCCAAATGGATGAACCAACGCTTCGGCAGTGTGCACAACCCGACTATCTACGCCTACATCTCCGACGGCGGCATACAGGAAGAGATAAGCCAGGGCGCAGGACGTATGGCCGGACACCTCGGATTGGACAACCTCATCATGTTCTACGACTCGAACTCCATCCAGCTCTCCACCCCCTGCAAGGACGTGGACACGGAGGATATTGTGAAGAAATATGAGGCGTGGAACTGGTTCGTGCAGGAGATACCTGGCAACGACCCTGATGCTATCCGTCAGGCACTACGCCGCGCCAAAGAGGAGAAAGGCCGTCCGAGCCTGATTATCGGTCATACGGTGATGGGCAAAGGCTGCATAGCCGAAGATGGCACGAGCAAGGAGAACCTCTGCGCCACACACGGACAGCCCATCTCCAAAGCCGGCGCATCGTTCGCACAGACAGTGACGAACCTCGGCGGCACCCCCGATGACCCGTTCGTCATCTTCCCCGAAGTCAAGGAACTGTACGACAACCGCAAAGCGGAGCTGCGCGAACTATGCAACCGCCGCTACGAGGAGTTCTACCGCTGGCAGCAGGAGAACCCGACCTTGTCCAAGCAATACGAAGCATACTTCTCTGGCGAAACGCCCTGCATCGACTGGAGTCTGATTAGTCAACAAAAGAACAAAGCCACCCGCACAGCCAGCGCATCCGTACTCGGATTCCTCGCTGAGAACGTGGGCAATATGATTGTCTCGTCTGCCGACCTTGCCAATTCGGACAAGACGGACGGGTTCCTCAAAAAGACCCACGCGCTGAAGAGAGACGACTTCTCGGGTCAGTTCCTTCAAGCAGGTGTGAGCGAACTGACGATGGCTTGTGTCTGCATCGGTATGGCACTCCACGGAGGCATCATTCCCGCTTGCGGCACGTTCTTCGTCTTCTCCGACTATATGAAACCTGCCGTGCGTATGGCTGCGCTGATGCAGTTGCCCGTCATCTTCATCTGGAGCCACGACTCGTTCCGCGTAGGCGAAGACGGCCCGACACACGAACCCGTCGAGCAAGAGGCGCAGATACGCCTGATGGAGAAACTGCATAACCATAGCGGTCGTCCGTCGGTTCTCGTTCTGCGGCCCGCTGATGCGGATGAAACGACATTGGCATGGCGTGCAGCGTTGGAGAACACCGATACGCCTACCGCACTCATTCTCAGCCGTCAGGACATCGTTTCGCTGCCTGAAGTCAATAAGGAAGGATTCAACAAGGGCGCGTACATCGTATCTCGTGACGACAATCCGCAGGCGGTGCTGGTGGCATCGGGCAGCGAAGTCAGTTCGTTGCAGACTGCCGCCGAAGTGCTGCGCAAGGAAGGCTACCGTCTGCAAGTGGTCAGCGTGCCGAGCGAAGGACGCTTCCGCGAGCAGAGCCAGGACTACCAGAACGAGGTTCTGCCACAGGGAATCAAACGTTTCGGACTGACAGCCGGACTGCCCTGTACATTGGAGGGTCTGGTCGGCTGCAACGGCAAGATTCACGGTATGACCTCTTTCGGCTTCAGCGCACCCTATCAGGTATTGGAAGAGAAACTGGGCTTCACCACCGAACATATCTGCCAAGAAATAAAGGCAATGATCGGTTGATTGCCTTATCACAAGAAGAATAAAGAATAACGGACGTACATTGATATACGTCCGTTATTTGTTATCAATACGACTCGGTATCTTTTCTAACCTGTTCGTTGACGAGGTCGGCGAACTGCTGGATGGTCATCTGCCCAAGGTCGGCGGCACCCTGTTGGCGGACGCTGACGATGCCCTGTTCGGCTTCTTTCTCGCCGACAACAAGCATATAAGGTATATGTTTGAGTTCGTTGTCACGAATCTTGCGTCCAAGTTTCTCGTTGCGGTCATCCACAATAGCACGCACGTCCTGCTGGTCGAGCATCTCCTGAACGCGGTGCGCATAGTCGTTGCTCTTTTCGGAGATAGGCAGTACGACCGCCTGGTCGGGAGTGAGCCAAAGCGGGAACTTACCGGCTGTATGCTCGATAAGAACCGCCACGAAGCGTTCCATAGAGCCGAAAGGTGCACGGTGAATCATTACGGGACGGTGCTTGAGGTTATCCTCGCCGGTGTACTCGAGTTGGAAACGTTCGGGCAGGTTGTAGTCCACCTGAATGGTGCCAAGTTGCCACTTGCGTCCGATAGCGTCCTTGACCATAAAGTCAAGTTTGGGTCCGTAGAAAGCCGCCTCGCCGGTAACGACATGCGCTTTGAGGTTCTTCTCTTGGCAGGCTTCGATAATGGCTTGCTCGGCCTTCTGCCATACTTCGTCCGAACCTACGTACTTGGTGCGGTTGTTGGGGTCACGCAGCGATATCTGAGCCTCCACGTTCTGGAAATTGAGTGCGCGGAAGATGATTTCGATGATTTCCATCACGCGTATGAACTCCTGTTTCACCTGGTCGGGACGGCAGAAGATATGCGCATCATCCTGCGTGAACGAACGGACACGCGTCAGCCCGTGCAACTCGCCCGACTGCTCATAGCGATAGACCGTTCCGAACTCCGCAATGCGCAACGGCAGGTCTTTGTAGGAGCGCGGCGAGTTCTTGTAGATGGTGCAGTGGTGAGGGCAGTTCATCGGCTTGAGCATATAGACCTCGCCCTCTTCGGGAGTGGTGATAGGCTGGAACGAGTCCTTGCCGTAGTGGTCCCAGTGGCCCGAGGTGATGTAGAGGTTCTTGTTGCCGATATGCGGGGTCATCACCTGCTGATAGCCGTAGCGTTTCTGTATCTTCTTGAGGAAGTCCTCGAGGCGCAGACGAAGAGCCGTGCCTTTGGGAAGCCAGATGGGCAGTCCCTTGCCGACCATATCGGAGAACATGAAGAGTTCCATCTCCTTGCCAATCTTGCGGTGGTCGCGTTTCTTGGCTTCTTCCAGCAGAACAAGGTATTCGTCCAGCATGGCCTTTTTGGGGAACGTGATGGCATAGACACGCGTCATCATCGGGCGTTTATCATCGCCACGCCAGTAGGCGGCGGCACAGGAAAGCACTTTGACTGCCTTGATAGGTTCGGTGGACAGGAGGTGCGGACCGCGGCAGAGGTCGGTAAAGTTACCCTGCGTATAGGTGGATATGTGTCCGTCCTCTAATTCGCTGATGAGCTCGCACTTGTAGGTCTGACCTTTGGCTTCAAAGTCGCGCAGTACGTCCGCTTTGGCTATGGGACGGCGCACCAGTTGCTCTTTCTTGGCACGCAGTTCCATCATCTTGGCTTCGATGGCAGGGAAGTCCTGCTCCTTGATGACCTGTCCTTCGGCAGGCATCACATCGTAGTAGAAGCCGTTCTCGATAGCGGGACCGATACCGAACTGGATGCCCGGATAAAGTTCCTGCAGGGCTTCCGCCATCAGGTGGGACGAGGTGTGCCAGAAGGCCTTTTTCGCCTCTGGGTCTTCCCATTTGTGGAGACGTATGCGGAGGTCTTCGCTAAGAGGTGTGTTGAGATCCACTATCTGCCAGCCCTCGTCAAGGTTGGCGGGTTCGCCTTCGATGGGACGGATGCTTGCCACGAGGATGTCTTGTGCGAGTCTCTGGCTGATGGATTCAGCCACTTGGAGGGGCGTGATGCCGCTTTCATATTCGCGGACACCGCCGTCAGGGAATGTAATGTGTATCATATACAGATATTCTTTTTAATTATCTACGTCGAAACATAACGGGCGGCAAAGATAGTATGTTTTCGGGAAATACACAATAAAAAAACTATTCCTGTTCAATAAAACCCAATAATACACCCAAACAGCAACGCTGACAACACTTCGTCACCAACACGCAGTCATCAACAGCGCAGCTGCCAACACGCAGTCCAAAACATTCACTCACAAACACGAAGTAAAATGCGTTTTTCTTGTCTTTTAGAGAGACAGTGCAAGGACGTATTTTTGCGGTGTTCTAATAACAACTGCCCCTATTGTATGCATAATACTTTTTTGCAGATAATCGACTAAGTAGTTGCATGTTAAACCCCAATCGGTCATTAGACCGAATATGAGTGTTAATTTATATATGTTATTCTATTTCGTTTCTGTTCATCTTTTTCGGCATTTTTTTATTTTCACTCAGTTACAATACCCACATTGCGCCCTTGCTCAAATCAAAAATCTGCTCGAAAAATTCTGAACCTAAACAAGAAATTCTAATGACCGATTTGGGTTTAAGAAAATAATAGTACCTTTGTGCGTTTTTATTTTATGTGCATTTACCAGTAAGTGCAATTAGAATAGTTATGGCAAATATCGAAAAGAGCAAACCGGAATTTGTAACCCGTGACGGCATCATTGCCGATGCTGACTACGTACTGTGGCTATCCGATGTCAAGAAACGTTTCCGTGAGAGCCAGGCACGTGCGACTATCAAAGTGAACTCGGAGATGCTGGAGTTCTATTGGAGTATCGGACGTGACCTTGTGACGTTGCGCGCTGAGTCTCGTTGGGGCGCAGGTGTGGTAAAGCAATTCGCCTTTGACATGCGTGAGACATTCCCCGATGCTACAGGCTTCTCATACTCCAATGTGAAGTACATGAAGCGTTGGTATAACTTTTATAATGAGTCGGTTACAAAAGGTCAGCAAGCTGCTGACCTAATTAAAGAAGGTGAAAAAAGCCACCTGCTTGGTGGCGAAATCGAAAAAGGTCAGCAGCCTGCTGACCTTTTGGATATGCCAGCTATTTTTGGGCGTGTGCCTTGGTTTCATCATGTAGAGATTATTGAACATTGTCACTCTCTCGAGGAGGCTCTGTTCTATATCAATAAGGTTGCTAACGAAGGCTGGAGCCGCAGTAAACTGGAAGATCAGATAGCCGCTCAACTATACCAAGCACAAGGTGCAGCGCTGTCCAATTTTGACAACACCCTGCCTGCCGAGCAAATCCAACTGACGCAGCAACTCTTCAAAGATCCATACCACTTCGAATTCCTCTCGCTCAAACAGAACTATGACGAGAAAGATTTGGAGGAGGCTTTAGTTAAGAACATCACCAATTTCCTTTTGGAACTTGGTCAAGGCTTTGCGTATGTGGGACGGCAGATGGAATTGCGTGTGGACGATGAGACGGTGTTCTTCCCCGACCTTATCTTCTATCACATTCCGCAGAAACGTTATGTGATTATCGAACTAAAGGCTGTTAAGTTTATGCCGGAGTTTGCCGGTAAGTTGAACTTCTATGTCACCGCTGCTGACAAACTGCTTCGCGGAGAAGGAGATAACCCGTCCGTTGGTCTTGTTATCTGCAAAACCGCCAAGAGCACCGTGGTCGAATGGTCGCTGCAAGACATCCAAAAACCGCTTGGTGTAGCAACCTACCAGTTGAAGCAAGTTGTAGAACGCACGGTACTGGAATTGAAGCAACATAAGAACTAATTAAGATTTACAATGCGCATTTCACTCATTAAAATGTGTGAGGTTGCACAAATTGATATACACTCCCGCCAAGTTATCGGCGCGTCAGCAGCCCAAGACGTAAAATAGGGTTTATTGACGCTTGTTTTGGCGATTTAGAAACTTCGCAACTTTCAAAAATCCACTGTCAAGACATGCAACAATAGATGTCTGCGTTGGGTATATAACCCTCCTATTACGATGGGAGAACTATATACTTTTTGGCGTAGGCTCTGTGTTGCTTGTTTCTGGAGTGGATAGGCAATGCGAAGGCCTCTAAATCGCAGGACAAGTAACAAATACAGTCCTGCGCTTTTTGTGTATGTGGAGTTTGCGATGAAATTAAATCGAATATGAAACCGGAAGAGAAAGCACGGGTGATTATCGACCGCCAACTGGAAGATGCTGGTTGGCTGGTTGTTGACCGTGACGAGTACACGATCTCGGCACATGCTTGTGCTGTGCGTGAGGGACTGATGAACTTCTCCGGTACCAATCTTGAAGCCGATTACCTGCTGTTTATTGAAGGTAAAGCTGTCGGTGTAGTAGAAGCCAAACGCGAGGAGAACGAACTGGGTGACGAAGTGATTGCACAAGCGGTTCTTTACACCCATAATCTTCCCGATTGGTGTGCTGCATGGTATCTGCCGTTACCTATAGTTATTCTGGCTAACAGCAAAAAGATTCTGTATTACAACCAGCAGTCAGACAAGGAGGATTTTGAGGAACGCGGCACCATGCCTTCGCCTCGTGAACTGAGCAAACAACTTGAATTGAATAGTCCATTTGCCGGTTTGCCGATGCTGAAAGAGCAAGGTTTGCGTGCATGCCAATATCGAGCCATTACCTCGCTTGAAACGGCGTTCCGCAACGGACAACAGCGTGCACTCATCGAATTGGCAACCGGCGCAGGTAAAACATTCACAGCGTGTCTGATCAGTTACCGCATGTTGTCATATACGGATATGAAGCATGTGCTGTTCTTGGTGGACCGCAACAACCTCGGCAAGCAAACAGAAACGGCTTTCTCGCAATTTAGGCTGACTGAAAGTCGTGATTCATTCTCGAATATCTTCGGCGTGCAGAGGCTAAAGAACAAGAACATCGATTCGTCTGCCAGTGTCGTTATTTCCACTATCCAACGCCTATTCTCTGTTATTACCGGTCAAGAGGTTGCCGATACGGATGACAATGACGATAACATCAAATACAGTGAGGAGCAGATTGTCGATTTGCTGCACGAGGTTACTATCCCGCGCGATTATTTCGACCTGATCATCATTGACGAAGCGCACCGCAGCATCTACGGCAAATGGCAGAAAGTGCTCGAATACTTCAACACTGCGCGCATGATTGGTCTGACGGCTACACCGGGCGAAGATACGATAGCTCTGTTTGGCGATAAACCTGTCAGCCGTTATACGTACGAGGAATCGGTTATTGACGGAGTGAATGTCGGCTATCGTATCTACCGCATCAAAACCGAAGCCAGTGAGAACGGCGGCATCATTCATCAGGGACAACAGGTGACTACTATCACGCGCAGTACGGGGGAGGTACAGGAACAGACGCAATCGGAGGAACAAGCCTACGAGAAGAGCGATCTCAACCGTTCGGTGGTCAATCCCGAGCAGATACGGCTTGTGTTGCAGTCATACAAAGATGCAGTCTTTACGGAGATGTTCTGCGAGCCGGAGCGCGAGAATCCCGCAGCACCCAACTACGCTTATCTGCCCAAGACGCTTATCTTTGCGCAAGACGAATCACACGCACGCCGTATTGTTCAGATAGCCAAAGAAGTGTTCCAACCGGATAATGAGAAGTTCGTGCAGCAGATCACCTATTCGATGGGCGATAGCGATGGTCTCATCCGTCAGTTCCGCAACGACAAGGATTTCCGTATCGCCGTTACCGTCACGCTTGTAGCCACCGGCACGGACATCCAACCGCTTGAAGTGGTCATGTTCATGCGTGATGTCATGTCCGAACAGCTCTACCAACAGATGCGTGGCCGCGGTTGCCGAACTATAGGTGACGAACAATTGCAAACAGTCACCCCGAACGCCAAGAGCAAAGACCTGTTCTATCTCGTTGATGCAGTCGGCGTGACCGAACATGAGAAGTCCTATGGCGGCAGCCATGAAGGACCGACCAATCCACCGGTTCTTACGCTCGCCAATCTGTTGGAGCAGATATCCTACAGTTTTCTGCCTGACGAGCATCTGCAACTGTTGGCGAACCGTCTGGCGCGTATCAACAACAAAGCAGATTCCCAGCAACGCAACCACTTCTACGACCTTGCCGGTGAGATGATGCGTACTATAGCGGAAGATATATTTGCAGCACTGAGCAAGGGCACATTGCCACCGTTCAATGATGTGAATGAGCCGAATGCCGAGCGCAAACTGCTTGTGCAATCGCTCGCTATGCATCCGCAGGCACGCACATATCTGCTCGAACTTAATGCCGGCTTCATCAAGATTCTTATGCCGGGCGAGGACCAACTCATCTTCCGTGGCTTCTCGGTTGATGAGGCAAAGAATACCGTGGAGGACTTTGAGCACTTCATCCATGCCAAACGTGATGAGATAGAGGCACTGCGAATCATCTATACAGGCCAGCGCGTGCGGTATGAGCAACTCAAAGAATTGCTAACCATCCTCCGCAAGCAAAACCTCTGTTTCACTATCACTAATTTGTGGGACGCATACCGCATCACCCAGCCGGAGAATGTCAAATCACTTGCAGCCAAAGAGAAAGGTGCTGTCACCGGCATAATCCAACTCGTGCGCTTTGCCTACAAGCAGATTGCCTCGCTCGAATCGCTCTACCAATCCGGAGCCAAGTATTTCGCTTTGTGGAGTGGTCAGATGCAACGCGAACTCAGCGACGAACAGAAACAAGTCATGCAGCAAGTACAGAACTACATTCTCTCCAATGGCTTTGCAGAATGGAAAGACATCGTTGGTGACGATGAGACGCTTGCAGCCAAACTAATCCAAATATTCAAGACGAAGGAAGAGCGTGAAAACTCACTCTATTCTCTTTCGTGCTTCCTTATTTACCACCGTGGTGAAGCGGCGGCATAACAACGATCAAACGACAATCCCTATATGGCTACAGAACAGTCACTTTCAAAGAAAGTTTGGAATTTAGCGAATGTGCTTGCCGGTCAAGGTATCGGTTTTACCGATTATCTCACCCAACTCACCTATCTGCTCTTTCTCAAGATGGACGATGAACGCGTAGAACAACTCGAACTGCCTTCTGCTATTCCGGCGGATTGTTCGTGGAAGAACCTGCGAAGTCTCAGCGGCGATGAACTGCTGCGCGAGTACGAACGTGCATTGGCTACGCTCAGTAAGATGGATGGCCTGATTGGTACGATCTTCACCAAAGCGCAGAACAAAATCGACAAACCCGTCTATCTCAAGAAAGTAGTCACGATGATTGACGAGAAGCAATGGCTCGTCATGGATACCGATGTCAAAGGTGCTATCTACGAATCCATTCTGGAGAAGAACGGACAGGATAAGAAATCCGGTGCCGGTCAGTACTTCACGCCTCGCGCACTCATCTCCGCGATGGTCGATGTGACGCGTCCGAAGATCACGGAAACTGTCCTCGATCCCGCCTGCGGTACAGGTGGTTTCTTACTCGCAGCGTACGACTATATGTCCAAACAGTCGTCCGATAAAGCCAAACGCGAGTTCCTCAATAACGAAGCTTTGTACGGTGGCGATAACACCGCGCTCGTGGTCACACTCGCTTCCATGAACCTCTATCTGCATGGTATCGGCACCAAACGCAGTCCGATTGCCTATCAAGACTCCTTGGAGAAACCGGTAGAGAAGATGGTGGATGTCATCCTGACTAATCCCCCTTTCGGCAAACGTGAAGCCGGTTCGGTTGCCATCGATCGTCCTGACTTCTATGGAGAGACCAACAACAACCAGTTGAACTTCCTCCAGCACATGATGCTTTCGCTTCGCCCCGGCGGTCGTGCCGCTGTCGTATTGCCGGATTCGGTACTCACTGACGATAATCGTGCCGGTCTGAAGATACGCGAAGCATTGCTCAAAGATTTCAACCTGCATACTATTCTCCGTCTGCCTACTGGTATCTTCTATGCTAATGGTGTTAAGGCGAATGTGCTCTGCTTCCAGAAAGGTACTCCGACCAAAGAGATTTGGTTCTATGACTATCGCACGGACATCAAACATTCGTTAGCCGAGAATCCTATCAAGCGTAGCGACTTGGATGATTTCGTGGCTTGCTATTGTGCGGAAGATATGTCGCAACGCAAAGAGACCTACAACGCCCAGACCAATCCCAAAGGCCGTTGGCGCAAGTATGATATTGCCGAGATCCTGAGTGATAAGAAACTCATCCTCGATAAGAAATGGATTCAGTCGGACAATCCCGCTGATGCCTATACCATGGACGAATTACTTCAATCACTCCAAACAGAAGCCAAGTCCATGCAAGAAGCAGTAGATAATCTCACATCATTCTTAGCCCGCATACAAGCATGAACACCGAACTCCTAAAATCGAAACTCCTTGAAGCCGCTTTTAACGGTTCGCTCACTCATGCCGATATAAGTACGTGGGAATTCCCTAAAATAGGAGACATTGCATTTACAACTTCTGGCGGAACTCCGCAAGCCAAAAATAAAGAGTACTATGAGAGTGGAAATATAAGATGGATTCGTAGCGGTGAATTAGGAGTAAAGTATATTTACGATTCTGAAATAAAGATAACTCAAAAGGCTCTTGAAAACTCATCTGCCAAATACTATCCGGTAGATTCTGTGTTAATCGCATTATATGGAGCAACTGTCGGTAAAGTTGCTATTCTTAAAGCAGAATCCACATCCAATCAAGCGGTGTGTGCTATATTCCCAAATGAGCGATTTACGCCGGAGTATATGTATTATTTCTTGAGTTCTCAAAGAGATAATTTCTTGGGAATAGCTAGCGGTGGAGCGCAATCTAACATTTCACAAGAGAAAGTAAAGAATTCCATTATTCCTCTCCCCTCTATTGCTGAGCAACAACGTATTGTGGCTGCTTTGGAAGAAGGCTTTACATACATTGATGCCGTTGCTTCTGCCAAACAAAATCTTTCCAATACTGCAGAACTTCTTCGCAACAAAATCCTTCAAGCCGCTTTCGATGGCTCACTAACGGGCGCAGATACAAGTACTTGGGAAGATGTTAAATTGCGCAAGGTAACAACTAAGATTGTTGATGGTGATCATAATCCTCCCAAGGGAGAAGAAGACCCGACACCATATATTATGCTTTCTTCTCAGAATATAAACGACGATACCTACGTTGCGATGAACAAGGTTCGTTATTTGAGCAAGGAGAACTTTGATATGTGCAATAAGCGAACACACTTAACAAAGGGAGATGTGTTGCTGACTTCTGTAGGAACGATTGGCAGAAGTTGTGTGCATAATAGCGATGAGGTATATTGTTTTCAACGAAGTGTGACTATCATTACACCGACGATAAATAGCTACTTCTTAAAATACTATTTCGATAGTCCGGCTTTCCAACAAATGCTCAACATGAGTTCAACCGGTAATGCACAAAAGGGCTTCTACCTTAACAAACTAAAGGAAGTGCTTATTCCATTACCTTCACCAGAAGAGCAACAACGTATCGTCGCTAAAATAGATGAGTTATTTACCCAGATTGATAAGATAAGTAACTGAAACTAAGACCAGTAAACATACAAATTAAACAGGAGAATTTGGGTTAAAACTCCGACCATTGCATCCATGAAAATGACCCGAAAGATGCCTTGATCGGTTTGCAACTGCGAAGGGGAGTTTTTTACAAGTTTGTTTTGTCAATATTAGCGGCGTTCCTGTTCTTTCGTCATTCATTCGTCTTTCATTCGTCGTTCATTGCCTGTTCACAAAGTGCCTTCATCCCTTTATTCATCGGTTACGCGAGTGCTTTTTTTACAGAAGAATCTGGTCCGTAATAGCGATATTTTTACACTAACCAAATCGGTCATTATACCGAATATGGGTGTCATATTATATATTTGGATTAAGTAAGCCCTGTTTGTAACAGAATCTTTGTTTTAGCGGTAATCCAATATGAGAAACGGATTGCCGCTTTTTGTATGTCAGTAAAACAATATACAACATTCACTCCCCAACACACAGTCACCAACATTCAGTCCCCAACACGCAGTCACCAAAATAAAAAACACAAAACGTTTGAACAACTGAAATAAAGGCATTATTTTTGCGGGCTGAATGGGGAGGATTGTACATTTGCGAGTGTGCGGAAGGGGATGAGGACTATTTATTATATCAGGCTATGCGTTTTTTGGAAGGTGTCGGTTCGTATTTTCTCTTGATGGGCAAGGTTTTCCGTCTGCCCGATAGGCAGCGTATGTTCTGGAGGCAATACAGTTTCGAGTTGGAGAAACAAGGGCTGCAGTCGCTTCCCATTGTCATTATTATTTCTCTCTTTATCGGTGCTATCCTGACCATTCAGGCAAAGATTAACACCGAGAACCCGTTACTGCCAACCTACACAACAGGTTTGCTGACACGTGAGACACTGCTGTTGGAGTTCTCCAGCACCATTCTGTGTCTTATCCTTGCCGGTAAGGTGGGCAGCAACATCGCTTCGGAAATAGGCACCATGCGTATTACGGAGCAGATTGACGCGTTAGAGATAATGGGTGTGAACAGTGCCAATTACCTCATTCTTCCGAAGATTCTAGCACTGGTAACGATGATGCCTCTGCTGGTGATAGTCAGCATATCCATCGGTCTGGTAGGCGGTTGGGGAGTCGGTGCGTTCACGGATGTGATTACGGTAGCGGACTACCTGACGGGCATACAGTACGCCTTCAATCCCTATTTCATCTGGTACGGCATCATCAAGGCGGTTGTTTTCGCATATATCATTACGAGTCTGAGCAGTTACTATGGCTACAATGCCTACGGCGGCGCATTAGAGGTCGGTAAAGCAAGTACGAATGCTGTTGTGCGGTCAAGTATATTGATATTGTTCGCCGACCTGCTGCTGACCAAACTGCTGTTATAAGTTGGTGCTTTAAGAATGATACAGGTAAACGATATAGTAAAGAGTTTCGATGGAAACGTGGTATTGAACCACGTCTCTGCCGACCTGCCGGACGGGAAGGTGAATATGATTATCGGTCAGTCAGGCAGCGGCAAGACAGTGCTGATGAAGAGCCTGATTGGTCTGCACATGCCGGATGCGGGCGACATACTGTACGATGGGCGCAGCGTGAAAGCGATGCAGGAGAAAGAAATGCGTCATTTGCGACGCGAGATGGGAATGCTCTTTCAAGGCAGTGCGCTGTTTGACAGCATGACCGTCATGGAGAACGTCCGTTTCCCGATGGAGGTGTTCTCACACAAGAGCGAGGAGGAGATGGAGGAGCGTGCACGCTTCTGTCTCAGCCGTGTCAATCTGCCTGAACACGTGTTCCACCTTATGCCGAGCGAGATCAGCGGCGGACAGCAGAAGCGAGTGGCGATTGCGCGGGCGATTGTGCTGGAACCCAAATACCTGTTCTGCGACGAACCTAATTCGGGTCTCGACCCGAGAACGAGCCTCGTTATTGACCAGTTGATACGGGACATAACGATTGAACTGGGTATCTGCACGGTGGTTAACAGCCACGACATGAACTCCATTATGGAGATTGGTGACAATATCATCTTCCTGAAGAACGGCAAGAAAGAGTGGCAGGGAAGCCGCAGCGATATTTTCCATACCGGCAACGAGGCGTTGGACGACTTCGTGTTTGCCAGCAACCTGTACAAGGAGGTGAAGAAAGCACATTCTAGTTGATAGTTGAGAGTTGATAGTTGAGAGAAGTTTTTAGTATATAGTTGAGAGTTTTTATAGTTGAGAGTTGATAGTTTATAGTTGAGAGAAGTTTTTAGTTTATAGTTGAAAGTTTATAGTTGAAAGTTGAAAGAAGTCTGGGGAGTCGAAAGTTTTCAGATGAAAGCAAACAAAAAAATTATGATAAGAAAAGTATTGATTTACACGCTGACGGGCGTATTGACGCTGGGATTGGCGACTGCTTGCAAGACCAAAAAGAAAGCCGCAGAAAGTCAGGAAGTCTCAAAAGAACGTACTGAAGTAGTAGAGGAACAGACTGTGGATGCTACTACGGAGGCATCGGAAACAGCACCCCATCCTTCCCGCCCACAACGTGTACCTGCTTACCGAGGTGTAATCCCGCGTATCCAGCCCGACGGCGACACACTGCATGTCTTCCTTCGCGGCGATGAGTGGAGCCACTTCTCAATGACCACGGACGGTTACGAGGTGCGCGAAGACAAGGACGGCAGGATATGCTATATGCAATACGTGGAAGGGTCAGACACAAAAGAAGCCACTGACCGTCAGGCGCACGATGCACGCAAGCGCACACCCGAGGAGCAGGAATGGCTTGAGAAAAACGGTGTGAAACGGAGTACAAGGTAATTACTTGGACAAGCGAGTGTGTCGCACTCAGGAAATAATGAAACAAATTCTATTGCAGATATGATACGTAAGACAGTTATTTTACTTGTATGCTGTGCATTCCCGATGTTGTTATGGAGTGTCCCTGCACGCAGGGATGCCCGGAAAGTGCAACAAGCAGACGGGACGTATGTCACGGTGTATGCGCACGGTGACGAACATTTCAGTTGGCTGACCAATGCCGCAGGCGAATGGATTGAGAAGAACGCAGAGGGGAACTATGTGGTGATGGACGAGAACAGGAAGAGGGATGCACAAAGCAGAATGCGCGAAGCACGGTTGGCTCCACAAGCAGTGCAGACTCCTACCCCGCTGAATGTACTGCCACGTGGGTTGGTCGTATTGGCTGAGTTTCAGGATGTACATTTCTCTACGCCGAAAGAAACGATGGACTCGATGCTGAACGCCGAGAACTTCTACCGCGAATATACATACATCTACCCGGGGACAACGAACGAGTACACAATTAAAGCCAACGGGTCAGTCCGCAAGTATTTCGAGGCAAGCAGTCATGGTGCCTACAGCCCGAAATTCGATGTAATCGGTCCGCTGCGCGTAGGCAAGAACATGAAATACTACGGCGAGAACCCCTCTGCCAACAGCCGCGACAAGAACATCAAGGACTTTGTTACGGAGCTATGCGAGCAACTGGTTGCGTTGAGTAAAAGCAACAAGATTGACCTCACTCAATACGATGCGGACAACGATGGCTTCATCGACTACTTGGGCATTATCTATGCCGGCTACGGTGAAGCCGACGGCGGAGGCGAGAACACCATCTGGCCGCACAAGTATGAGGTTACCTACTACAAAACCATCACAGAGCAGGGAAAGACGTTCAGAATCTACAACTGCAATCCGGAGATGAACGCCTATACGCAACACTATATGGGCATAGGCACATTCTGCCACGAGTTCGGTCATGTACTGGGACTGCCTGACATCTATTCGACGGACGGCAACACCGTTCATAAGACGTGCGGCGAATGGGACATAATGGACTATGGCTGCTACGTCAACGAGGGTGACACGCCTCCCGGATACACGGGTTACGAGCGTTTCTTTTTCGATTGGGCAAAGCCGCGCCTGCTGAAAGAGGCGGAGAACGTAACGCTCAATCCGCTGATGAAAAGCAACGAAGTGCTGATGATTACCGCTACAGGCAATAGCAATATGAAAGGTAATGACCCCGACCCGAACGTGTTCTACATATTGGACAACCGCCAGCAGACAGGGTTCGACAGCCATATACCGGGACACGGAATGTTGCTGACGAAGATTAACTATGTGTACGGTACGTGGAAAGGCAACAGTGTGAACAAGGTTGCCAATGACCTGCATATAGACCTTATTGAGGCAGATGGTTGGGCACCGGAGTTTGACGGAGAGACCCGTACTTGGTTCGGCAAACCCGGGGACGCTTTTCCTGCGGGTGCCAAAGAATATAAAGGGATAAAGGATTATCCTCTGACGGACATCAAAGAGACTGACGGAGTCATCACGTTCCGCGTTAAGGGAGGGGTACCGACCGGCAACGAAATAGTAGAAACGACTACCGACGAAGTAAGGAAAGAGATACGGAACGGCAGGTTGGTAATTATAAAAGACGTCAAGGTAATGACTCCGACCGGCATTGTATTATGAACATCATCAGTTATAACGTCAACGGCATCCGTGCCGCAACAAACAAGGGTCTGTTCGAGTGGCTCGGACAGGTCAACCCCGATGTATTCTGCATACAAGAGAGCAAAGCGCAGCCCGAACAGATTCCTGTCGAACGGCTGACAGACATGGGATATCACAGTTATATCCACTCGGCGGAAAAGAAAGGCTATTCGGGAGTGTGTATCTTCAGCAAACGCCGTCCTGACAAGGTGGTTGCAGGCATGGACAATAGCCGTTACGACAACGAAGGCCGTGTGCTCCGTGCGGATTTCGGTGACCTGACAGTGGTTTGCGTATATGTACCGTCAGGCACGACAGGGGATGTGCGGCAAGAATTCAAGATGGACTTTCTGGAGGCGTTCCTGCCATGGATACAGGCGTTGCGCCGCGAACGTCCACGTCTGATTGTGTGCGGCGATTTTAATATATGCCACAAGCCGATAGATATCAACCATCCTGAACGGCAAGTCGGTGTAAGCGGTTTCCTGCCCGAAGAGCGCGAATGGATGGACCGTTGGGAAGCAAGTGGCATGATTGACACGTTCCGCGTGTTTGATACCCGACCGGAGCAATACAGTTGGTGGTCATACCGATTCGGTGCACGCGAGAGGAATGCGGGATGGCGCATCGATTATCTGTGGGCAAGCGAACCGCTACGCAGTTCACTGCAAAGTGCCTGCATTATGCAGGACGCTGTTCATTCGGACCATTGCCCTGTAGGGCTTGAGATAAGTTAATAAGGTATGGACAGGTTACGGACGGAGCATTTGGTAAAGCGCTATGGAAGGCGGACGGTGGTGAACGATGTTTCCATCGAACTGCATCAGGGCGAGATTGTCGGTCTGCTGGGACCTAACGGAGCAGGCAAGACGACCACGTTCTATATGACAACCGGATTAGTGTCCGCCAATGCGGGACGCATCTATCTGAACGATGAGGACATAACGGGTTACCCGATGTACCGCCGCGCCCAATTGGGCATCGGCTACCTGGCACAGGAGGCGAGCGTCTTCCGCAAGATGACCGTGGAAGACAATATCGCTTCGGTACTGGAGATGACCTCCTTCACAAAAGAGTACCAAAAAGAGAAACTGGAGCAGCTGATACGCGAGTTCAATTTGAACCACGTGCGCAAGAATTTGGGCGACCGCCTGTCAGGTGGAGAGCGGCGACGCACAGAGATTGCGCGATGCCTCGCCATAGAGCCGAAGTTCGTAATGCTGGACGAGCCGTTCGCTGGCGTGGACCCGATAGCCGTGCAGGAGATACAGGATGTCGTGTGGCGGTTGAAAGACAAGAACATCGGAATACTGATCACCGACCACAACGTTGACGAAACACTGATGATAACCGACCGTGCCTACCTGCTGTTCGAAGGACGGATACTGTTCCATGGTACGCCGGAGGAACTCGCCGCCAACCCGACTGTGCGCAAGAACTATTTGGGCAGGGACTTCGAGCTGAAGAAGAAATCGAGGGCGGAGGATGTGGAGAGTTGATAGTTGAGAGTTGAGAGAAGTTATGAGTTCAGAGTTTAGAATTTAATGAATGACAGCGATATGACATTTACAGAAAAATGCAATGAGATTTTCCGCCGTGCGGTGGAAGACTACCACAAGACGGACGATGTAGATGCAACGATGCCTAACCCGTACACGGAAGGAAGCATTGAATACGACCTGTACAAGAAGAACTGGATTGATGTCGTCCAGTGGCACTTGGAAGATATCATCCGCGACCCACAGATTGACCCCGTGGAGGCTCTGGCACTCAAACGCCGCATTGACCGCTCGAACCAGGAACGGACAGACCTCGTGGAGCGCATTGACTCCTACTTCTACGAGCAGTTCAGTGGCGTGAAACCGCTGGAGAATGCGCGTATCAATACGGAGAGTCCGGCATGGGCAGTGGACCGTCTGAGCATACTGTACGTGAAAATCTACCACATGCAGGAACAAGTGAACCGCACGGACGTGAGCAGGGAGCAACACGACAAGTGCGTACAGAAACTGTCTGTTCTGAATGGACAGCTGGGCGATATGACCACCTCCATCACCGAGTTGCTGGACGATTATGCAGCGGGAAGACGGATTATGAAAGTCTATCGTCAGATGAAGATGTACAATGACCCGAGTCTGAATCCCGTGCTGTACAAAAGCAAGGCTTAGTCAGCTGATTATGGAAGCGCGTCGCAAGCGGTTGTTGGTGATACGTTTCTCTGCTTTGGGGGACGTGGCAATGCTGGTGCCTTTGGTGCGCCACGTGGCGGAGCGTTATCCCGACTGGGATTTCACCATGCTGTCACGTCAACAGTACGCTCCGCTATTCAGCAATATGCCTGCCAACGTGCATTTCTACGGTGCTGACCTGCGCGGCAGGCACCATCGTCTGTGGGGCTTGTCCTCCCTGCTGGACGAGATTGACTACCGTAGTTACGATGCAGTAGCGGATATGCACGATGTGCTTCGTTCGCAGTACCTGCGTACACGTATGTTCCTTGCTGGCAAACGGTGTGCGCATGTGTTCAAGGCACGTGTGCAACGCTGGCTGTTAGTGCGGCATAACTACCGGCACAAGCAGCCGCTCGTGCCGATGATTGAGCGTTACCGCGCCGTATTCACCGAACTGGGGTTCCTGACCGATACGCAGTTTGCCACATTGGTTGACGGAGGTGTCCGCACCCATATAGGCATTGCGCCGTTCGCCGCCCACAAAGGGAAGATTTACCCCTCGGACAAGATGGAACAGGTGGTCGCTGCTTTGGGCAAAACGATGGCGGACAGAGGCGAAAAAGTGTTGCTGTTCGGCGGCGGCGAGAAAGAACAGGCTGTTCTGATCGAATGGGAACGCAAATACAAGGGAGTGAAATCATTGGCGGGCAAGTACAAGATGGATGAGGAGATAGCGGTTATGAGAGGTTTGCGGCTGATGCTGACAATGGATTCGGCGAATATGCACCTTGCTTCGCTCGCAGGCACAAGGGTGCTGAGCGTCTGGGGTGCAACCCATCCGTGGGCGGGTTTCCTCGGCTACGGGCAGAAAGAGAGCGACTGCATCCAACTGAATCTGCCATGCCGCCCGTGTTCCATTTACGGCAACCGCTTCTGCAAATACCGTGACTATCACTGCCTTGACATCGCACCCGAAACGATTATCAAACGTATTGAGGCAGCGTTATGAGACTTGTTCTGAACAACAAATATGAGATGTTGCGCGAATGGTTGAACCGGCTGCCGGAAACGTTCTATACGCAGGGCGAAGTGATTTATGATGCGCGCAACCAAATACGCAGGATAGTGCCTTGCATAGTAGAATGGTCCGAAGAGGAACCACTGATTGTGAAGCGTTTTCACCGTCCCTTTTTTCCTAACCGTGTAATCTATTCGTGCTTGCGCGAGCCGAAAGCGGCAAGAGCCTATTTCAATGCCGTCAGCCTGCTTCAAAAAGGGATTGCGACACCCGAACCGATAGCGTTTATACTCTGCGGCAAACACTTGCTCAGCGAGAGTTATCTGATTACACGGGAAAGCCGCCTGACTCACCTGATGCGGGAGTTCACGCTGGATTACCGGCCTGAACTGAATGACCTGATTCGTCCGTTTGCCCGTTTTACCGCCCGTATGCATGACGCCGGCGTGCTGCATCTAGACTACTCACCTGGCAACATCCTCTGGGACAAAACGGGAGACGGATTCCTTTTTGAGATTATAGACATCAACCGTATGCGCATCGGCAAAAAGGTTACACTACAAGAAGGCTGCCGGAGTATGCGGCGGATATGCGCCCGAACGGAGTTCTTCAAAGTGTTTGCCGATGAATATGCACAAGCAAGAAGGTATGACCCGGCGGAAACGAAGCGATGGATACTGCATTACCGCGACCGTTTCTGGGACAAGGGAAGAAAAGCGAAGTACGAATATGACTAAACGAAAGACCATCAGTTACGCGATTACGGTCTGTAACGAAGCCGTACAGCTGCATAGTCTGTTGCAGTTCCTGCAAGCTTATCTCAGCGAGGGCGATGAGATTGTCGTTCAAGCCGACAAGCAAAACGTGACCGATGATGTACGGGCGGTGGTGTCAAGCCATAAACAGCATATCACGACCTATGAAGAATGGTCCTTGGATATGGATTTCGCACAAGCCAAGAACCATCTGAATAGTCTGTGCAAAGGCGAGTATATCTTCCAGTTGGATGCGGACGAGCGGCCGCAGGAATGGCTGATGGAACATCTGCAGGAGATACTTGCTCATCACCCGCTGATTGAGCTCTTCAAACTGCCCCGTATCAACTACCTGTTGGACGAAGCCTCTTACAAAGCGTCTCTTTCGGCTGATGAGAAGATAGAAGCGGAGCGCGTGTCCTGGCCTGACTATCAGGGCAGGCTGTACAAGAACCGCCCGGGTCGCATACGCTGGCATCGTGCCATCCACGAGTGCATAAGGGGGCATTGGCTCTATTGGCATCTGCCAAAAGAGGACAGATACGCCCTTCTGCACATCAAGTGCAAAAAACAGGATGCCGCCAAGTGGGACGAATGGAGGAAACAGCAGAAATGACGATTGCCTACTACATATCCTCTCCTACATGGGGCGGCGGCGAGCAATACGTGTTCGACCTTGCCGGTGCCATGAAAGCGGGCGGCAAAGTAACGCCTTTATTTCTCTTTCCTGCTGGCAGCGACAAAGAGATGATACAGTGTTTCAGCGGGATTGGTGCCTGTCCCACGTTCCCCTTCGCAAGTAAACTGTTCCGCTTCAGCATATTCGCATCGTGGCAGTTGGCAAAGATATTGGAGCGTAACCACGTAGATATACTGCACATCAACAGCCGTTTCTCCTATTTCCAAGCAGCAATGGCTAAACGGATGTGCCGCCGTCCTGTTCGTCTTGTGGCGGGACAGCATCTGGTGAGAAAGGCGACGGACAATGTGCTATGGAGATGGGCTTACAGACAGATTGACACCCTCGTGTGCGTAAGCCGGTTGGTTCGTGATACATACATACCTGCCCGTTTAGAAAACTCGTTCAAACATATAGAGGTGATTCACAATAGTGTCAGGGTGGCGCAAAAGGATTGTATAGCACCCGATTATGCTGCACCAAGAATTATCTATCACGGCAGAATATGTGAGGAGAAAGGAGTCATCGGTTTGCTTCGGGCGTTGGAGCGGATTACGGACTTGCCGTGGCAGTTGGATATAGCGGGTGCGGTTGCGCCCGAATACAAGGCACAGTGGCAGAAGGCCTTGACAGTCTGTCCCGTCAGGGATAGGATTCATCTATTGGGGTTTCGTAGCGACATACGACAGCTGCTTCCTAACTATTCCATCGGTGTGCTGCCGTCGGTTGTCCCGGAAGCCTTTTCGCTGACCACATTGGAGAATATGGCATACGGACTGGCAACAGTAAACACTAATAACGGGGCTGTACCGGAATTCATACAGCACGACCGAAACGGACTATTGGTACCCCCCGACGACACCAATGCCCTGTCAGCGGCACTCCGTTCGTTGATAAGCAACCCCGAGCTACGGCAACAGTTGGGCGAACAAGCCCAAAAGGACTTTCAGGAGCAATACAATTACGAACGATTCATGGACAAAATGAACACAATCTACGGACTATGAACCACTTTTTGAAGATATATACGGAAGCAACAGAAAGGCTGAACTATGCCATTTTCCTGATGGTTATATGCTCACTGCCTTTCCCGTGGCACTTCACGCAGCCGCTCATCGTAGCGTGGGGCATATCGTGGCTGTTGGAAGGCAGATGGCTGCAACGCCGTTATCTGCGTATCAGCCGCACGCAGATACCGATGCTGCTGATTGTGGTGTTCATTGCGTGGGAAGCATTATCGCTGCTGTGGGTTCAAGATACAGCCAACGGCGTAAGGGAGTTCACCAAACACTTGCCGGTGCTGTCCTTGATGCTGGCGGCATTGTTCGGCGTAAACCGCTACTACCGCATCGAAAAGACGCAGATTGTCCTGTATGCCGCCACGATTATATCGGTGTTTGCCTATCTGCTCCTGCTGTATTGGGCAAGGGTCAACACGCTGATTGTCGTCTATGACAATTATGCCATCTGGGATATATGGAACCTCTTCAACATCCCTCCTGTCAGCAATATCAAACACCATGCGTATTATTGTACCGTCATTCTGCTGGCGCTGGGTTGTACGGGAGCGTTGTACCGTCACTTCCGGAAACTGTATCCCCGTTGGAGCGTTATGCTGACGCTGGGTACGGGCGACCTCATCCTGCTGGCCGCCATTGTGTTGTCCGGAACGCGCACTACACTGCTTTTATTGCCGTTGCTGCTGTTGGCGGTGTTATGGCGCTATCGGCATCATCGCTCGTTCAGGAAAGCCGCTATCGTCATTCTGATTCTTGCAGGGGCGGTTGGAGCGTTCTTCTGGACACAATCCACCGTGACAGTTAAAATCAAACAGTCCTTCCAATGGGTTAGTTATGAAGACTCAAAGCAACAGCCTCTGGCACGCGAACCACGCATCTATATATGGCATATCGTCTTCCACAATGTGTCCGACTACGGATGGAAAGGGATGGGACTCGGCTCGTCAGATGCTTATCTGAACCGCGCATACGAACAAGACGGCATTCCCGAACTCATCGAATTCTCGTTTGGCGCACACAACCAGTACCTGCAGACGTGGATGGAACTTGGACCGTTAGCGATGCTGTTCCTCATGTTCATTGTCCTTTCCGCACCGTTCTTCCATAGCCGGAATATACGGTGGACGGCAGCGTATTTCTGCCTCATTTACGGATGGAGTATGCTAACGGAGTGTTGTTTCTCGCGGATGGAAGGGATTTATCAATTGTGTTTCATTGTCGTATGGCTGATTGCAATGGAACAAAAGGAACTTGCGCCGCCATCTTTGCAGGAAAACAGAAAAGTGATGGCGGAATGATATTTTTGCCGTACTTTTGCGGCGGTTTAATACTAAAATCGAAAACAGCAGGTCGGTCTGTCGCTTGTTGCTGACAAGTGTTTATTCATTAAACATACTTCGCGGCAAGAGGAAAGTCCGGGCAACACAGAGCAACGTATCGGTTAACGGCCGACAGGCAGCAATGTTTGGTCCCTGGAACAGCGACGATTGGCATCCTTCGGGATGATGAAACGGCTACACTACGTGTTGCAATCTCATGTAAACCCGCGTCTGAGGATTGCTCGTCCGAGCGGGAGGGTAGAGAGCGCGAGAACGATGCAGCAATGCATACGTCCAGATTAATGACAGACACCGCAGTGGAACTTATCTTTCATTGAGGCACAGAACCCGGCTTACAGACCTGCTGTTTTCGTTTTTTGTGCATAAAAAGACACAAAAACCTCTTTCCTCTTGCCCAATTCACATAAACACCTTACCTTTGCCCGCTGAAACGAAAACCCCAACCCAAACGGAGGACACAACTATGGCACGACCGATTAAAGAGACACCTATCCTTTTCGGTGAAGAAGCACGCCGTTTTGAGATGCTGATGCTCAACCCGCAGCCTGTTTCTGCGGAGCGGAAAGCGCGTATCATGAGTGATTACGAGTTCCTGCGCTCACGGTGCGTCAATTGTGCTTTCTGACCATGAACAAGGAAGACATCCAGCTTCGTCGGCTCGGAGAAAACGACATTATTTCCGGATTCGACTGCGGAGATGAAGACCTCAACGACTTCATCTCATCGGATGCTTTGCTGTATTTCAAAGTCCGCCTTGCGACAAGTTATGTACTTGAGAATAAAACCACAAAGGACATTATCGGTTATTTCAGCCTTGCTCACGACCGTATATCTTTGACTGATTTTCCGAGCAACTCCGCTTATAATCGCTTCCGCAAGCAATTCTTTGCGCAGGGTAAGATGTTCAAGAGTTATCCGGCACTTAAGATTTGCCGTCTGGCTACTGACAGGAAATATCGCGGAGAGAGTATCGGCACGATGATGGTCAATATGATTATCGCCTCTTATAAGGCTGACAACAAAGCCGGTTGTCGTTTTATTACGGTTGATGCATACGCTGATGCATTGCCGTTCTATTATAGACAGGGATTCCTCCCGCTCTCCAAAGAGGACGAAGGCTCACCGACCCGTCTCCTTTACTTTGATTTGGAAAATATAAAGTAACACAATTATAGCACCAACCTAACTCAAACCTTGCCTATGACATAACAGCCATAAAGACATAAACATACATAGCGTTACGCTTATTTAAGGATTCTTTCAATCTTCGACACATTGTAATCGTATTCCTCGAATAATGCGGAACGCTCACACGTCAGGTGTGGGCATTTCTGCATAATTGGATACGATGGGAGTCGAAGCCCGAAAGAACCAATTAAGGATTATTACAAGAGCAGAAATACCCACCCAACTTTTTTATGTCCGTATCCGATGCCACAATGTCGCAAAAACCGTCCTATCGCTTACACAATGTCGCCGCACCATGATGCTTACTCTCCGCTACCCGTGCGCTACCCTTGCCGAAGGAATGCGCTACCCTTGCAAAATGACAATTTGTCACCAAAGCAACAATAACAACAAACATACGACACAGAGGTCGTAATTAACAACCATTTTTCAACCAACTTAAATTTTTACGCTTATGAAAAAGCAACAACCAATCCACGGCGCACTACGCGCCAGAACCCGCGCTCTTTGCGCACTCGCTCTCTTGAGCGTTGCTCCCGCGTGGGCGGATTACACCGTCTCCACGCAAGTCCTTCCTGCCGAGGCTGCGGCTGCTGGCTGCACAGTCTCTTATACAATCACCAGCAATAAGGTCCAATTTACCGCCACACCTGCTTCAGGATGGGTGTTCGTGCAATGGAGGCATAAAAATAATGATGCACGCAACCCGTCGGGCAAAACTACACTAAATCAAGATATGACAGGCATCGGTTTCTTTGTACCCGTCGGCACGCCCACACACAAGGTTTATGCAACACTTGCCGGAGATGCCGCTGCGGAGGCAGAAATGACAGAATCTCCAGTTAGTTTGAATGACGGAGGGTCAAGAATTGAGGATTTGTATGAAGGCACTGTTGTTCACTTGCAGACCTCCAATTGGATAACGATGAGAGGAAGGTTTGTAAACTGGAGTGACGGATATACCGATTGCAGTGTAACGGATTATGGAGAATCTGGAATAGAGTATAAGTCCGATCGTGATGTGACAGTGGGTAATTCCGATGCCACCTACACAGCCTATTGGACGTATGCCGCTCCTGCTCCCGCCACTCCCACGTATGAGGTCACTGCCACAGTATCGCCCGCAGGCGCAGGCAGTGTTACCGGCACAGGCACGTATGACGAGGGCGATGATGTGACTCTCACAGCCACACCCTCCAACCGCCGTTACCGGTTCGTACGATGGACCGAGAGCGCAAGCGAGGTTGGCACTGCCGCTTCCTACACCATCAGCAGCATTGCCGCTGCCCACACGCTGGTTGCCGAGTTCGAGGAGATTCCCGTAACGCTCGCCGACAACGAGGAGACCGCCTACTACAGCAGCACGCTCTCCACCTTCACGGGCAGTATGGACTTCCAACTCATGCGCACGTTCTATGCCGGTATGTGGAACACCGTCTGCTTCCCCTTTGCGCTCAGTTCCAGTCAGATTGCCGCTTCCGGCATGAGCGGTGCCACGTTCTACACCCTTACGTCTGTTACGGGTGACGCTGCCGAAGGCTTGGACTTCAATGTGAGCGAGGTGACTTCCCTTTCCGCCCGCACACCGTATCTCGTGCAGGTCAGCGGCTCGAACATCGTCAATCCCGTCTTTGAGAGCGTGACGTTGGATGGCTCTGCCTTCACCAACAACACGACCGGCACGGACGTGGATCAGACCAAGTTCTTCGGCACCGTGCATCCGACTGACCTTGCGATAGGCGAAAACAGCGGCTTCCTGTTCCTCGGGCAGAACAACACCCTTTACTGGCCCAATACAGCCAACAAGATTCGTGCTTTCCGCGCCTACTTCTACAGCGGTGACGGAGTCGTTCAGTCTGTTCATCCCCGTGTCCGCATTGTGCTGCAGAACCAGACTACCACCGACCTGTCCGAACAGTCCGAACAGTCCGCCCTGTCCGTGAAGAAGTACATGGAGAACGGCTCTCTTGTTATTGAGAAGAACGGCATCCGTTACAACGCCGTCGGTCAGGAGATAAAGTAACAACGCAATGTCAGTAAAGCAATGATAGAAACGCAGCATGGGCGGAGGCAACTTTCAT
>CAJOIZ010000012.1 GCA_905234835.1 Paludibacteraceae bacterium | reverse complement strand
GCACTCATCGAGCGCATCAACTCGCGCCACGGTATTCATATCCTTGAGCAGGCTGCCAAGATCGGTCTGGGTTCGCGTGATTACCAACTCGTCTCTATTGACGGCGAAGACATGCTTGCCAAACTCAACGAGCAGCATATCAGCCTTATTGTCCGCAATGCCGGCTTGACGACTGAATATCATCAGCACGGCGTGCAAGACCTCCTCTCTCTGGTGGAGAACGAGCCACAACGCTTGCAAGGAGCCGGCGGCGCTCATGGTGGTAGGAGGTGTCAAACAAGCTTATACTAACACCATCTCTACACCGGCTCACGAAATGCTGGAGAAAGCCGGCATTCAGGTCTTTGCCAACGATGAGGTGGAGATGATCCTCAACCGTGACCGCTCAGGCCAATGTCCTATGGACAAGAGCCTCAACGAAACAGACGACCCGCAGGAGTGTGTTAATATCCTTAAAAACAGATAAATGATGGAAGAATTTCGTGTTGACCCGCGTGTGACGACACCCGAAGCACGGGCTATGTACATAGAGCAGGGACGCAAGCTCTTTGCCTTCAATCAAACGATTCCTTTCACGCCGGAGAACATTGCGGCGACGAAGGCGCTCTTTGGCGAAAACCTCGGCGAAGGAGCCATTGTGCAACCGCCCTTGAAAGGTGTGTGCTTTGACATGGTACACATCGGCAAAAACGTCATGATTATGCCTGACTGTCTGATGATGTCGCGCGGCGGCATCACGATTGAGGACGGCGCGATGATAGCCGCAAATGTGCAGCTCATCAGCAACAACCACGACCTCCACGACCGCCGGATCTTGCTCTGCAAGCCTGTTCGTATCTGTAAGAACGCGTGGATCGGAGCCGGAGCCACTATCCTGCCCGGTGTGACGGTTGGCGAGAATGCGGTCGTGGCAGCTGCGGCTGTTGTCACGAAAGATGTACCTGCCAATGCCATCGTCGGCGGCAATCCTGCCAAGCTGATTAAGATGATTGAATAACCACAATCATCCCTTTTAAGCCCCAAATCCCACATTCCATTGCACATGTGGGATTTTTTTGTGCCTGTGATTTAACTTTTGCGCGTTTCCTTCATCTTATAGACAGAACACGAAATAAAAACAACAGTAATGAAGCGAATTTTTCTCTTAATGGCGGTAGTCGCCATCAGCCTTTCTTCTTTCGGTCGCGTCATCTGCGACACGGCTTGTCACGCGCCGGAAGATGAGTTCCGTAATTACGCTGTAGTCTCGCCTGTGGGGCGCAGTATGGTGACACATATTGAGCAGGCACCGCGTCTGACGACCCTTGACAACAAGACTATCGCAATCGTCGGTGTCAGTTTTATGGCACATGTCACGCACCCCGAACTCAAACGCATCATCGAGGAGAACTACTCCAACGTGACCGTCCTTCTGACCGATGTGATGGGTTATGCAGGTCCGTACGCAGGAATGGGTATCGACCGCGAGCAGGCGAAAGCCTTCAAACAGGAACTGATTGATTATCACATAGATGCAGTTATTTGCAGCAACGGAGGTTGTGGTATCTGCACGCCCAAAGAGACAGGTTCGGCCATCGCCGCGGAGTACCTCGGCATACCAGCCGTCGTGGTGGCAGGACCGGGTTTTACCGACCAAGCCAAATACACGGCGTACAACAACGGCGTGGCCGTTCTGCGTACCGCCGAATACCCGGGTGCTTTTGCCACGCACACCGAGCAGCAGCTGATTGACAACACCCGTAATGTGACATGGCCGCAGATCCTTGCCGGACTCACCACGCCGATCACGCAAGCGGAGATAGACGCTGCCAAGAATGCCGACCACGGTGACTTGCGCGACGATGTGTTCTGGGGCGACATCCATAAGATTGACTCGTTCTTCGTCTCCATGCAATGGTCGGACGGTCTGCCGTTCGTGCCACCCACATACGAAGAGGCGAACCGCTACCTTGAGTACTGCGATTACGCTTGGCACGAGACGGTGGTTGTCATGCCAGGTGCGTACCGCAACATCACCGCTTGGCACGTAGCCGTCAACGCCATCATGGCAGGCTGCAAAACCGAATACATGCCGCTTCTCATCGCCATGACCAAAGCGATGGCGGGTCCCGAGTTCCGCCGCACACTTCTCTCCACACACGCGTGGGCTCCTTATTGCATCATCAACGGTCCTATGGCGCGCCAACTTGGCATCGACACCGGACAAGGACAGATCAACGAGCAGGCGAACATGGTTCTCGGACGCTTCCTCAACCTCGCGATCATGAATATGATGGGTTATTACGTCAAAGCGAACCGGATGGGCACGTTCGGTTACCCGATGGCATGGTGTCTGCTTGAGGACGATGCCGCCTGTCAGCGCGTAGGATGGGAACCGCTGCACGTGCGTCAAGGATTAGGCATCAACGAATCGGCGGTAACCGTCACCTCGGCACTCCTGTGGGGCAACAACATGGCTGTTTCGACACAAGACCCGCAGAAAATCATGCAACTCATCGCGTGGGACATCTCCCAACGCGGCCAGTGTGCATTAGGCAGCAGCCTGCAGTTCACGCCGCGCACGATTCTCATTACCGAACCTACTGCGCGTATCCTCGCTACTGAATACGAGACGCTGGACGAACTGGAAGACAGTCTCATCGTCTGGTCGCGCCGACCCGTCAAAGAGCGTGCGTTCGCCAACCTCTATGCCAACACAGGCGGTCAGAAAGACTACTCGATGAACCAATATACGCGCTATATAGAGCAGAACGAAGGTGGTGCGACCACGACTACTCCGCCGTGGTACGACCGTACGGAAACCACGCAGAAGACCGTACCCTGTATGCGCAAGGACTCCACCATCTTCATCATCACCGGCGACACGGCGCGTAACAAAGTGCAGGTCATGCCCGGAGGTAATTTCTCCACAGCTGCCGTCGAAATACCTGCCAAATGGGATGAACTGATGGCAGCCAAAGGTTATCCGACGCTGGAGTCCATGTATCTCCCCGGGACAGACGACAGCGATCCGGACGAAATAAGTCCGGTCTTTGCGGACAATGTGCCGGTGATCCGGCACGGTTCGATGCTCATCAACGCTACCCATGCCCGCATGGCGATCTTCGATGCTTCTGGCAAGATGATTGCTTCCACCACCGGTAACTACAATCTTGGCGGCCTTCCAACCGGTGTCTATCTCGTCCGCGTCGCAGGTTTCGAAGAAGCCTGCAAGGTAATAAAAAAAACTGCTTGGTATAGTTGATTGAGATTTCGTTGATGTCTTTCTGACAATTGCAGAAATATGGAATGGTAATGAGCAACAGCATCTTTTTGCCGTTGCTCTTTTTGTGTCATACCTGTGCCGGACCGCCACCGTAATGCTATGTGTTGTCTGTTCCCCCGAATACTGTTCGGGCATACTCTTTTTTCCTTTGTCCCGAATTTGATTCGGGGATTTCATTTACCCCCAATCGGTCATATAAATTAATACTCATATTCGGTCTAATGACAGTTTTGGGGGTAATCGAATGAGTTGTAGATAAAATCTCTGCAAATTATTTGGCATAATTCGTATATGCGCTGTACTTTTGTAACCGTGAGCAAACTAATTTTGCTCACGGATGATATATGATGACTGTTATAAATTACTTTAAACTATCCGACTCTTTGTTCGATTGGGACAAACTCAATATCGAACCGATTGAGCACGTCAATCGCTTTTACATCGAGAATGTGAAGAACATCGGCAGGATGAGTCAAACCGCCATGCCAAAACTATTGTGTTTCAATGCAGCACGTACGATCTACGAACAACTGGCGAAATACAAACTGCCGGAAATCGAGGCGGACACGCTCATCTCAGGTTTGAACAGACACGACCCCGACAATGGCGGAATAGATATCCCTCTGCAGTATCAACCTGACCAAGAGACATACAATTTCTATGTTACGGATTGGAGGCAGCAAGCGCTTATTCTGTCACTGCTGTGGGCGATATACTCCCTGGAAGACAAACCCAACAGGCAACTCCTCCGCATTTTGGAAAAGGCTTGTAAAAACGATAATCCGTCCATCTATATGTTTGTGGAGTTCCAAAGTCTCACGAACCGGCTCATTCAAGAAAGCAAACAGCAACCGCCCAAATCCGTGACAGACACTGCAACGGAACCTTCTGTTAAGGAAACGGAAGAAACTGCAGTCCAAATACATCATTGCCAAAGCACGCAAAACAGATGTGATTAAACTCTTTTTCTTCATGATGAAATTAGGACTCTTCACCGAAGAGGACGGTCAGCCGATACGGAAGGAGAAAGACTTCATGAAAGCGGTTGGGGCATTCTTTGGTGAAAACTTCTCGCAATATCTCCAGTACAATTCGAAGGCAAAAAACATGAATACCTACATGAATATCTTTGCCGATTTGCGCGACAAAGCAATAGACGACAAGGTAATCCGGCAACTTCAGGATTATGCGCAAGAATATCTATTGGCTTGATATCAGCATCTTGCAGACATGCAGGTAAACCATCTTGTCTTCATAAGGTAAACCGTTAATCTCATCAACCGACCGAAAATGTAAACCATCCGCAAAAATAGGTAAACCGCTAATAATTACAACGTTTACCACAAAACGACCCCCATTGTCGTACCTTTGCACCCGAAATCAATCACGATTTTGGGTGCTTCTCTTGTATCGAAGACTCTTGTCGGATTATTTCACAACTCCAAAATTGGGGTTCTATCAAAAGGCACGCGCGAGTGTACATAGCAAAGGGCCGAACACGTTCATTATTATTTAACCTTAACCCTTTGCGGTTGGAGATACGCAACCGTATAATAACACTATGGCATTTATTAAAACCCTTGAACCTGCTGTTAAGTATATGAAAGGTAAGTTCAACAAGACCGATGCAACGTATTTCAAACAAATGTACAACCACACAGTGGGTGTACGAGTGGATAATCCTTACAAAGGTGCGGCGACGGCGGCACAAACCGCTGTCAGAGAAAAGTTCAAGGCATGCTGGTTGCAAACCGATGCAGAAAACTGGCCGATGTTACAAAGCATGCGCAATGGTGGGCTAAGTTCAAAAAACAGCGGAAGTATAAAACGCTCCGTACCTATGTATTCAAGAATCTCTATCCGACAATAACTGTTTAAAAATAGAAGTAACTATGTCTAAAATAGGAATGGAGTATCCCTTCAATCGGATTTCCGGAAAACCAATGAAAGAGAGCGATACCGTTTTTCGCATGATGTTCAGCCAACCGTATCTTTATGGGCACGACCGTACAAGGTACAAGTACAATCCGACAGTTGCACAACAGACCGCCGCGATTATGGCGGATGTTGACAGAGTCCAACCCTACAGAACGGCATGGAACAACCACACAAACAGCGGCAACAAACGCTACAAAACACTTCGGGGATATATATTCGCTCAAGTCTATATGTCGCTCTAAGACCCGATTAGGGTCTAAAATAGGTAACTCTATGCTCTGAATAGGAATAACCCTATGCTCTGAAATAAAGAAGGCTGTTAACCTGTTAATAGGTTGGTAGCCTTCTTTATTACGCAGAACCGCTCTGCTTGTCGTTATTATCCGCACCTCCATCACCATAGAAGATTACCACTACGGATAGACTTCTGTCTTTTTCTTTTATTGCCTGCGAATTTAATTCGCAGCACTTTCGCTCTTGTTGCGGCATAATGGGCGGATATTCGGACAGGCTCTCTGGATCCTCCTGTAAAGGATAATTCTTTCTTTTATTACGTCTAAATTAGATTCAGACACGCCTCTCAGAGCCTCCTGTAAAAGACCCGCCGTCCTCTTCAGAATAAATGTGATTCTTATAGCGTTAATATGCTCCGAAAATGTGATTTTACGATTGATTTTGTGTCCGAAAATGTGATTTATTAATATGCAACTGCCTGAAAGGAAGATAGATAAGAATCTGTTTGATGGGAAAATAGTCTAACCCAAAAAACTCTCATAGTGAAAGGTATGCGTCAAATTGGAAATAATGATGTCTTTTTTGAAGTGCGGACGAGACTCGAATTCGCGACTAAATGAAATGGTATTCGCGGTTTCGAGAATAAAACAAAAAGACACCTTTTCAGATGTCTTTTTGCGGTGCGGACGAGACTCGAACTCGCGACCTACGGCGTGACAGGCCGGTATTCTAACCAACTGAACTACCGCACCATTCTGCGATTTGTTTGGTTGCCCTTGCAAGAGGTTCACACTTGATACCTCTCTCAAAAGCGGCGGCAAAAGTACTGCGTTTTTTGGAACCACCAAAACTTTTTTGCATTTTTTGTGTATTTTTTGTTATTCGTGCCACACCTTGTCATGGGGCTTGTCGGACATATTCTGCTCTTTGTTTTGTTGCCTGTCTCATTTGAAATCCGAACAATAGTAAGTCTTTATCAACAAGTTGCAGACTGCTGTTCCGCTGGATAGACTTATTTGCGAAGGAATTCGCACCGAGAAGAATTTAATCATAAATTTGCCGCAAACCTGCATAATTCAAAAATAGCAGTAACTTTGCAAGCAATTTACAAACACTAAAAACCAACCACTATGGCAACCATTTATGATTTCACCGCCCTGTCGAACCGGGGTAGGGAAGTGAACCTGGCCGACTACAAGGGGCAGGTGATTCTCATCGTCAACACAGCTTCCAAGTGCGGCTTCACGCCCCAGTACGACGGTCTGGAGGAACTGTACAAGAAGTACAAGGACCAGGGATTCGTCATCCTCGGTTTCCCCTGCGACCAGTTCGCCAACCAGGAGCCGGGCAGTGACGAGCAGATTGAGGAGTTCTGCCGCATCAACCATGGTGTCACGTTCCCGCTGATGGCGAAGAGCGATGTCAACGGGGCAAATGCCAATCCAGTCTTCGAGTTCCTCAAATCGCAGGCTCCCGTCGAGGAGTACAAAGGGCTGAAAGCGAAGGCAGCTCGCGCGATGCTCAAGCGCATCAGCAAAAGCGTGGAGAAAGACAGCGACATCCTCTGGAACTTCACCAAGTTCCTTGTCTCCCGTGACGGCATGACTATTCAGCGCTTCGCACCGGTTGCCGAGCCGAAAGACTTTGAGCAGCTCATCGTGGCGGAATTGGCGAAATAAGTGTCATACCTGCTGACGGAAGTCGTTTGGAGTCATGCCTGTCTGGCGTTTGAAGAAGCGGCAGAAAGAAGGGGAATCGGCATAGCCGAGGTGGTAACTGATTTGTCGCACGGACAAGTCCGGGCGGGTGTGGAGGATATTCTTTGCTTGTGTGGCAAGGTATTGTTCAATGTAGTCGCTGGCTGACAGACCGACGGTCTCTTTGATGATAATCGAGAAATGGCGCGTCGTGAGATGCGCCTTGCTTGCATAAAAAGCCACCTCATGCTGCTCACAGTAATGCGTTGCCAACAGGTTTGAGAAGTCCTGAAACACCATCTGATTACGGGTCATGTCATGTGATTCGTTGTCCGTTTCACGGCGGCAGGCGTTGATCATCTCCACCATCACATTGCTCTGCGCAATCAGCATATCATGCCGTAAAGGATAGTGTTGCGGCGAACTGTTGCATAGATGCTCAAACACGTCTAAGGCTTTTAGAAACAGCACCATCTCTTCATCCGCCATTTTGCAGGAAGGGTTCAAATGAAATTTGTCATAGTCGTGTGTCAGGCGCTTGGTCTTTAGTTCTTCACTGAGAGCGGCAGAGTGCATAATAAACGTCACGCGGTAGTCAGCACTGCATTCAAGCGGACGCATAATATGGTCAGGCAGGATGACTGCTATGCTGTTGGCAGTGAAGTGTACCTCTTGCATGTCGTAAAGCAAACGTGCGCTGCCGGAATGACAGATAATGACTGTCAGGTACTTGGACACAATGTCTGTCCCATAGATGGGATTATAATCGTGGATGTCCCGCAGCACCGCCACTTCCACCTCTTCAAGCGTACGATACGCCTCTTCAAATTTCTGTTTCGTATTCATGAACACATCATTTTGACTGCAAAAATACGGTTTCTTTTTGACTGGGACAAAGGGTTTGAATAAATAATCTTACTTTTAGTTAATAATTTCCCATAAACGGGTAATTGTGTATATTTGCGAAAAGCAGTACTTTTGTCTGGAATTTAATCTCAAAAAACAGGAGGTACTTATGAAAAAACTTGTATTCATTCTGGCAATGCTTGCGGGTGCTGTAATGGCGCAGGCGGGCGATTATGCCTATCTGGTGTTTGTCAACCAGAGCAACGACACCACCGTCATGTCAGTAACTGATCTGACAATGACCGTGAACGACAACGCCCTGACGGTGACCAACACCGAAGGCACTGTGAACTTCACCCTGACGGACTTGCTTTTTATGCAGTTCATGACGGAGGACGGCGAGATGGCGGACGCATTGGACGCGCTGAATGCCGATGCCCCGATTGATGTCTATACGTTACAGGGCTTCAAGGCGGGCCGTTTCGGTAGCCTGCGTGAGGCTGCTGCTGTCCTCGGGAAGGGCAGTTATGTGATAACCGATGGTAAGAACTCCCAAACGATTGTACTGCAATGAAAAAGACTCTGTTATTGCTTGGCGGACTGGCAGTATGCGGTTTGCTGACAGCCCAGACACTGAATGTGGAAACGGGCAGCGTGCGTTATATGTTCCCCGCCGGCCAGACGGGCGAGATGCCCTTTGACGACGGCTCGACCCTGACCGTTATGGGCAAAGTCTTCGCGTTGGACGAGGTGACGGCGATGTATGTCGATGAGACTGCCGTGACGGACAATATAGTGACTGTCGCCTACGACGGCGCGTCGGCGGCCATAACCGTGGCGGGCAACGTGGCACGCTATCTCACTGTCACTCAATCGGGTGCCCACGTGAGCATCGTGCAGAGCGACGACCTTGCGCAGGAGGTCACCTACACCCTGTCGGGCAGTTCCTCTGACGGCGGGTTCTACACCGAAGGCTCATATAAGGCGACGGTCGAACTCAACAACCTGACGCTGACTAACGTGTCAGCCGTCTATTCAGGCGCGGCAGTTCACATTCAGAATGGAAAGCGTATCAAAATCAAACCGTTGACAGGCACGACCAACACCCTCGTTGATGCGGAGAACGGCAAGCAGAAAGGCTGCCTGTACGTCAAAGGACACGCCGAGTTCGCGCAAAAAGGCACGCTCAACGTGACGGGCAACGTCAAGCACGGCATCAAGTGTGGCGAGTACTTCTCCGTCAAAAACGCCACGATTAACGTGTTGAAAGCGGCGGGCGATGGCATCAACTGCGAACAGTTCTTCCTCATGGAGAGCGGCACCATCACCATCGGCAACGTGGCGGATGACGGCGTGCAGTGCGACATCGAGGACACAGAGGCGGGCTCGACCGGCGAAACGGAAGACCACGAGGACGAGGACAGCGGCAACATCTACCTGCAGGGCGGTACACTCACCATTGACGTCACTGGAACAGCCGCCAAGGGCATCAAGGCGGAAGGCAGCATAGCCGTCAGCGGCGGAACCGTTACCGTCACCACTTCCGGCAACGGCACATGGGACGAGGAAGACCTTGAGACCAAGGCGGCATCGTGCATCAGCAGCGACGCGAACATCACCGTCAGCGGCGGCACGCTCAACCTGACGAGCACCGGCTCGGGCGGCAAGGGACTCAAGTGCGACAGCCTGCTGACCGTCACGGGCGGTACGATGACCATCGCGACCACGGGCGGACTCTACTACAACAATGGCACGACCGAGAACCTCAACTACACCGGCAACACGGACAACGTGGACAGCAAGTACTACTCCTCCCCGAAAGGAATCAAAGCGGGCATCAAGACCGAGTCGGGCAGCGGATGGAACGTGACCTACACCTACGCGGGCGGCATCGTCATCAGCGGCGGACTGATTAACGTCAGCACGGCTGGGCGCAACGGCGAGGGCATAGAGAGCAAGAGTACGCTCGTCATCAGCGACGGACAGGTCATTGTCAATGCCTACGATGATGCCATCAATGCCGCCAGCGACCTGACCATCAGCGGCGGAATGGTCTATGCCCGTGCTACCAATAACGATGGTCTGGATGCCAATGGCAACGTCTATATCAAAGGTGGTCTGGTCTATGCTATCGGCTCATCGTCGCCAGAGGTGGCGATTGATGCCAACAGCGAGGAACAGAAGAAACTGTATGTGGAAGGCGGCACGATTGTCGCTATCGGTGGCTTGGAGAGCGGCGCGCAGTTGACCCAGACCTGCTATACCATAGCCACCTCACAGGGCGGCATGTTCGCGCCTCCGGGTCCTGGCGGCAACAGCGGTCAGTCGTGGACGGCGAACACATGGTATGCGCTGACCGTGGGCGACACCACGTTCGCGTTCCTGACCCCAAGCAGTGGCGGCAGCAGTATGGTGGTATCGGGTGCGTCTATGCCTACACTCGTATCGGGTGTGACGGCAAGTGGCACAGAGATATTCGGCGGTGTTGGTTACTATCCTGCAACCGTCACTGGCGGCACATCTGTCACGCTCACCTCCTATACGGGAGGTGGCGGCCCCGGTGGTGGCGGCAGACCCGGCGGTTGGTAAATCCTTTTCCGACGGATAGTGACTCCAAACCTTTTGCATAGATCAATCTGGTCTTTTGTATAAGGAATCATCCCTTCAAGGTAGCTAACCTCTCCCTATTATACATAACCTCTATCTCACTGCGCTATGGACACAACACCCATAGCGCAGTGTTTTTTAACATGAACATAGCTACCAACCAACACGCAGTCATTAACACGAAGTATCAACACACAGTTCCCAACATTCACTCACCAACAGCGCAGCTAATCAACACGTAGTCCCCAACATTCACTCACCAACACGCAGTAATCAACACGAAGTCAGTGTGCAAACAGCAAGCAACTACGATAGATACACGTTAGATACGCGTTAGATACACGATAGATATACGATAGATACACGATACATTAAGCAGACCACACCGAACCATCACCCAATGACACCCCTTTGTTTCAACCCCCTTAAAGCCCGACAATCAGCACAACAAGCGGCAGTATAGCACACATTTTCGCACAAAATGCAAAATATATTTGCCTGTCTCAAAGTACTTTCATAACTTTGCGGCGAGTTTTGGAGAGAAACCGTCCCTGCCTCGGGACGTTAAATAGGGGCAAAGCAGAGAAGTGTCTCTGCTGACTTAATAACATATTAACAGCATTACTATTTTTCGCGTTCGAAAAGAAAAAGCCTACGAAACTGATTTCTTAACGAAACGGATAATGCTTCACGGATGACCTAATTATCAGGACTTCCGAACCATACTCTAATAGTTCACACTCGGTGTGGACCCTCTAAGAGTATGGGCGGCGGTTCTTCGTAGGCTCCTCCGTGAACGCGAATAGAGGTTCACACCTTTTTGTGTCCTTTTGTGATTGATAGTTATGCACAAAACTGTCAATCCATGGCTAAAAACGCACTTCTGGGCAAGGCAAAGGCAGCCAAGAACGATGAGTTCTATACCCAGTACCAGGACATTCAAAAGGAAATAAACGCCTATATTGAATACAACCCGAATGTTTTTCGGGGCAAGACGATTTTGTTGCCTTGTGATGACCCCGAGTGGTCAAACTTCACCTATTTCTTTGCACAAAACTTTGCGTTCTTCGGTCTGAAGAAACTTATCTCCACGTCCTATGCCATTGAGAGCAAGAACTATAAGACCGATTGGCAGCCGACTTTGTTTGAGACCGAGAATCCGAGATTCAGAGCCGACAAAACAAGAGTCTGCGGCAAGATTTTCACGCTTGACCATGACACCAATGCCAGCGGCCGCATTGATATTGACGATTTGGAATGGGATTATCTACAAGGTGATGGCGATTTCCGTTCCGCCGAAGTTACCGCCCTGCGTGATGAAGCAGACATCATTATCACCAATCCGCCGTTCTCTTTATTCCGTGAATTTCTTGCTTGGATAATGGAAGCCAACAAACAATTCGCCATTATAGGTAACATGAACGCTATCACCTATAAAGAAGTCTTCCCGCTTATCAAAGAAAATAAAATCTGGATAGACAATCCATTTGTGCGTGGCGCAGGTTATTTCACCTCTCCAATGAAATTAGACACCACACTAAGTTATTTCAACTCGCACGACTACAGAGAGGGATTTATACGTGTTCCGGGGGTTCGTTGGTTTACGAATATCGAATTAGGCAGGCGTCACCAACCCATACGCTTGATGACGATGGCAGATAATTTGGAGTTCAGCAAGAAACTAAAGGGACAAACTGAATATCTACACTATGATAATTATGATGCCATCGAAGTGCCATTTACAGAACTAATTCCCAAAGATTACAATGGAATAATGGGCGTACCTATCTCTTTCCTTGATAAGTATTGTCCCGAACAATTTGAAATGGTAGGATGCGCTAATCATGGTAAAGATAATGAATATGATTTATTTGCTCCTACCATTAACGGAGTCGGTATATACAAACGTATCTTAATCCGCCATAAAAACCTACAATAATGACAACAACATTACATACAGAGTACACAGTAGAAGAAATCTGCAAGGGATTTGTGTACAATCAAGCAGAGGGGAAAGGACTATTTGGTCTTTCTGGTCGCTTAATCATTCAGCCCGAGTACCAGCGACACTATTTATATGCTGAAGGAAAGGGTGAGAAAGAGATTGCCGTCATTGAATCCGTCTTGAAAGGCTATCCTTTGGGACTGATCTACTTCAATAAACGCGAGGATGGCTTGTTGGAGGTCTTGGATGGCCAGCAACGTATCACTTCTTTAGGACGATTCCTTACGCACAAATTCTCAATAATACTGAATGGAACAGAGCAGTATTATGATTCTATGCCTGCGGATTTATTGCAGAAGATATATGATACCAAACTGACCATATATGAGTGTGAAGGCACTGAAAGCGAAATAAAAGAATGGTTTAAGACCATCAATATAGTGGGCATTCCGCTCAATGATCAAGAAAGACTGAATGCCGTATATAGCGGCCCGTTTGTTGATAGGGCAAAGGAAGTGTTCTCTAATTCGCAAAACACGGAAATCAACAAATGGGAATGGTATATAAAAGGCAATGTCAAACGGCAGGATTATTTACATACCGCTCTTGAATGGGTAAGTAAGGGTGATATAGAAAACTATATGTCCACTCACCGTCGTGACGATAATATAAATGAACTGGAAGCATACTTCAACAGCGTCATTGATTGGGTCAGAAGTGTCTTTACACAGAAAGAGAACGAGATGAGAGGGTTGCTGTGGGGCGAACTCTACGAGAAATACCACAAACAACCCTATGACCCCGCACAAGTTGCCGCCAAACAGCGCGAGTTGTATGAGGACTACTACGTCAAGAACAAGAAAGGTATCTATGAGTATATCTTAGGCGGTTGTCAAGATACCAGACTGTTGGAGGTTCGCTGCTTTGATGAGCCGACCAAGAAAGCGGTTTACGCGCAGCAAACAACCGAAGCACAAGCGGAAGGTGTTTCCAATTGTCCGCTTTGCGCATTAGGCAAGGACAATAACCGCACAAAGATATGGAAACTCTCGGAGATGGACGCTGACCACGTGACGGCATGGAGCAAAGGCGGCGCAACAGACATTTCCAACTGCCAGATGCTCTGTCAGACGCACAACCGCGCGAAGGGAAACAAATAGGCGGAATGATAACTTACTTTACATTGTCATATATCGGCAACACCCATTGCGGCAATTCGTGGGTATATTGTTTGGCAAGTGTACCGTCTTTCGTGCGGAATAAAGGCTGTGCTTCCTGATTATCAACCGAATTGTCGTAGAAATAGACCCTGTCTGCAAAGCGGACACACTTTGCCACATTGACGATTGATTTCTGGTAGCGGGATACGATCTTTTGTATTGGCACATCATGACCGCCTTCCATTACTCGTTTTGCCACACGCATGGCATTGATGGCAGGTGTTGTTGTGCATACGAAGAACACCCATATGAAGTACCCTTCTTCCTTCGCCTTAAGGAGAAAATCAACCTTGCTGTCAGCAGAGAGTACCGTTTCAAAAATCAAGTCCTTATGCTCCTGCATACATACTTGCCTGCGATGTTCACAATATTCCACTGCTTTCTTTACGGCATTTGTATCGTTCCAGTCGCCGAACATATTCTGCGCGACCTCATCCGGATTGATATACTCACAAGTCTCTGCCCACTCGTGTTTGATAACACGGCGCGTGATGGTGGTTTTCCCGGATCCGTTCGGACCGGCAATCACGATAAGAACAGGCCGTTTCATAATGCTTTTATTTGTTCGCTTATCCGGGCAAAATATGCGTCATGTGCGTTCTGATAACGCTCACGGGCATCTTGAGCAGCCTCTTTCATAATTGTATGCAGATATTCTTCTGCCGGCTCTCTTTCCGAATTGAAACGATATTCGTCCATAATGGTGTCTATTGTTGTTTCCGTTTAACCCCGCAAAGATACGGCAACATCCACAATTATGCAACGACTTTGCTGTGTTTTGCACAAAAGATTTGCATACTTGCTCTGACACGTGTACTTTTGCCCTCGGAAAACTCTTCAAAACAAGAACAACAAACCCGTAACCCACCATTACTATGCAAGGCAATTTCAAGTATTACAATCCCACGAAACTCTATTTCGGAGAAGAGTCTTTGAAGTATCTCAAGGACGAGTTGATGAATTTAGGCGAGCGCGTGCTGCTCAACTACGGCAGCGGCAGCGTCAAACGCAACGGCATCTACGACGAGGTAATCGCTATCCTCCGTGAGGGCGGCAAGACTCTCATCGAGAACCCGGGCGTGATGTCCAACCCGACTTTGGAGAAACTTCGCGAAGGTGTGCGCATAGCCCGCGACAACAAGGCGGACTGGATTCTCGCTCTCGGCGGCGGCAGTGTCTGCGACTACTCAAAAGGCGTAGCGGCATCCGTATTCTTCGATGGTGACTACTGGCAGGAGTTCTGGTTAGACGGACAAAATCCTGCTAAAGAGCAGAAAATCCTGCCCGTCGGATGCATCCTCACGATGGCGGGTACCGGCAGTGAGATGAACGGCGGATGTGTCATCACCGATGCGGAAAAGAACTTCAAGACCGGACATGTGTTCGACAGCCGACTCATGCCCCGTTTCTCCATCCTCAATCCCCGTTACACTATGACCGTACCTGTTGACCAGATGAAAGCGGGCATCTACGACATAATGAACCATATCTTCGAGCAGTACTTCTCTGATTATGATGACAACACGACCGACTACATCGCCGAAGGACTGATGCGCTCGCTGATAGTGTCCTCGCGTGCGGCGGTGAAGAACCCGCAGAACTATGAGGCGCGCAGCAACATCATGTGGACAGCCACATGGGCGCTCAACACGCTTCTCAAGTGCGGTAAGTCGGAAGACTGGATGGTTCACATGATTGGACACTCATTGGGAGCATGGACCCACGCCCCGCACGGTTACTGCCTCGCGGCTTGCTCGATGGCATACTACCGCCGGGCAATGGAGCAGGGTAGGGCTAAGTTCGCCCGCTTTGCGCATAATGTATGGGATATACCCGTAGAGGGCAAGTCCGAACGCGAACTCGCGGAGGCTGGGTTGGAGGCTCTCAAAGAGTGGATGCTCGAAATAGGTTTGCCCCTCACCATCACGGAGATAGGCGCCACATCTCAAATGATTGACGGCATTGTTTCCACCTCCGAGATATTCCCTGCCGGCTATTTGGACCTCCGTCCCGACGATATTAAAGAAATACTGAAAGAGAGTCTGTGATATGAAAAAAGCAATTATTATGGCACTCCTTTGTGCCGCATGTATAACAAGCCTTGAGGCAAAGACATTGGTGGCGTATTTCTCCTCCACAGGTACCACGAAAGCCGTCGCCGAGCGGCTTGCCAAACGGCAGAACGCCCGTCTATGGGAGATTGAGCCGGCACAGCCTTATACGGCGGCTGACCTTGACTGGCGCAACGACAAGTCCCGATCTTCCGTCGAGATGAACGACCCCGAAGAGCGTCCTACTATCAAGCAGTGTACGGATGTCACGCCCTATGACACTATCTATGTCGGTTTCCCTATATGGTGGGGCATTTGTCCGCGTATCATAAACTCATGGCTTGACAACAACCTGCCGCAGTTGGAAGACAAGACCCTTATTCCGTTTGCCACCAGCGGCAGCAGCGGCATCGAAAAGGCGGAGGCATACCTGAAAAAGACTTATCCGACGCTCAACTGGCAAAAGGGTATGCTGTTGAACCAATGGAAATAACCGGTCTGCTGGAATATGGCTGCCGCACGCAACTGCGGGAGTGGTTCAATCAGAACGCGGCATCGCAGAAGTGCTGCTGGATAGCCGTGTATCGCGGAAAGCAGAAACCGGCAGGCGTGTGCCTGCCATACTTGGATGTGGTCGAAGAGGCGCTGTGTTTCGGCTGGATAGACTCGACCTTGAAGCGTCTGCCCGACGGACGGTTGGCGCAACGCTTATCGCCTCGGCAGAAACGCAGCCATTGGACCGAACTGAACAAACAACGCTGTGCCGACTTGGAAGCACGTGGGCTGATGACCGATCTCGGACGTGCGGCATGGCAGAAAGCAAATGGATATGATAACGATTAAAGAAACAGCCGGTTACGTGCTGGGCGGAATGATGTTCGTCGTACTGCTACCGACTATCATGTGGTTGGCATCGGGTATGCCGGCATTGGTGCATATTGGCGCCTTGCGTGCCTCTGTAACGGGTGTGCTGATACTTGGCGGACTGGCGCTTAGCGTCTGGACGATTGTCTATATGAAGCGTCATGGCAAAGGCAATCCGATGGACGCTTTCGGCCACGAGATTGGTCCGCGCACGCAACACCTCATGACCGATGGTCCCTACCGTCTCAACCGCAATCCCATGCTCACTGGCACGTTCATCTATCTGCTTGGCTTCGTCATTTGGCTCTGGACATGGCAGGCGTTGTTGGTATGGTGTATCTTCGTCGCTATTATGTTCATACAAGTATTGACCGAGGAGAAACGTCTCTGCCGCGACTTCGGAGACGAATACGAAGCCTATTGCCGTCATACAGGCCGCTTTCTGCCGTTTGTGTGTAAAAGATTAGAATACAATAAACTATGAAACCTCGGTTCTTTGATAGATCGGATGACCAATATTCACTGCGCAAACCATTGCGTATGTGATATGATTACTCTATCTTTGCCGTCCTAATTCACAGAATATTATGGCACAGGAGGAAACAATTAGACTGTTTGACACAAAGAAGATTCGCGTAGTGTGGGACAGCGAGACAGAGAAGTATTGGTTCTCTGTAGTGGATATTGTCCAAGTATTAACCGAAAGTACAGACTATCAGACTGCACGCAATTATTGGAAAGTCCTGAAAAACAGACTTACCAAAGAAGGTAACGAGTCGGTTACAAATTGTAACCGACTGAAATTGCAAGCCGCCGACGGGAAGCGTTATTTGACCGATGTGGCAGACACAGAGCAGGTTCTGCGTATCATCCAGTCCATACCGTCGAAGAAAGCCGAGCCTTTCAAGTTGTGGCTTGCCAAAACGGGACAGGAGCGGTTGAACCAGCTGCAAGACCCTGAACGCAGCATAGAGCAGGCGATAAAAGACTACAGGCGGTTGGGATATTCAGAGAACTGGATAAACCAGCGCATCAAGACCATCGAGATACGCAAAGGTCTGACCGACGAATGGAAGCGCAGCGGTGTGGAAAGCGACTTGGAATATGCCTCGCTCACGGATATAATGTATCGGGCTTGGTCGGGCATGACAACCCGCGAGTACAAGGATTTCAAGGGCTTGCGCAAGGAGAGCCTGCGCGACAATATGACCAATGTGGAACTGATGCTCAACGGTCTTGCCGAGGCTGCCGCAACGGAGATTTCCCAAGAACGCAACCCACAAGGCTACAATGAGACGGCTGCCGTGGCGCAGGAAGGCGGCGAAGTGGCTGATGCAGCCCGCCAGAACCTTGAACAACGAATTGGTAGGAGTGTGATTTCCCCTCGAAGGGCGGTCAATTTCACCACACCGCCTGATGAACTGCCACTGCCGAAGCAGAAAGACGATTTGGATGAGATAACAAGCATAGATGAGTAAGGAGACGGAGTCAGAAATCAAAATCACCCGGCAAATGCAAACCGGCAGACCAGACATCGCCGCTCAACTCTTTGCCCTGCAGGACAAAGCCTACGCTGATTTCCAAAGCAAGTTATTGCCGACCGTCCCGCGTGAGACGGTAATCGGCATTCGAACACCCGACTTGCGCAAAATGGCGAAGCAAATCAGCAAGACACCGACCGCGCAAGAGTTCCTCCACAGTCTGCCTCATCGCTGGTTTGACGAGAACCAGTTGCACGCGTTCATCCTGTCGGAGGAGAAGGACTTTGACACCTGCATCGTGGAACTGGAGCTGTTCCTTCCTTGCATCGACAACTGGGCGACCTGCGACCAGCTCTCGCCCCGTTGCTTCAAGAAACACACAACAGAACTGTTGCCGCTTATCCGCCGTTGGATGGCATCCAAGCACACCTATACCGTCCGCTTCGGGATATGCACGCTGATGCGCTACTTCTTAGACGATGAGTTTAAGCCCGAATATTTGGAATGGGTGGCATCTATCAAGAGCAACGAGTATTACATCCGCATGATGCAGGCATGGTTCTTCGCTACGGCGCTCGCCAAGCAATGGGATGCCACGTTGCCTTATATCGTGCAACATCGCTTGGAGCCGGACACCCGCAGCAAAACCATCCAGAAAGCCATTGAGAGTTTCCGTATCACACCGGAACAGAAGGAACTGGTAAGGACTTTACGCTCGATAAATTGTGTATGTTGAAAGGATGCTGTACCTTTGCGACAAATTTGATATCGGTATGAATTACGAAGGAATACTTTTGGGTGCAGGTGCGTTCTTGTGCATCGGAATGTTTCATCCGCTGGTTATTAAGGCGGAATACTGTTTCGGAGTCAAGTCTTGGTGGGCGTTTCTGATTGTAGGTCTATTGGCGGCAGCAGGTTCGTTGTTTGTGGATAATACGTATGTCTCTATCTTCTTGGGTATCTTTGCTTTCTCCTCTTTCTGGAGTATCGGCGAGGTCTTCAAGCAGCGTGAGCGAGTCCGCAAAGGCTGGTTCCCGATGAACCCCAAACGCAAGAATGAGTATTAACTAACTAATAATAAATATTATGAAACGTATCTTTACAATCCTTTGTGCTGCGGCACTTGCTATGTCCTTATGGGCTAATGGTACAAAAGTGGGCGGAATCAACTACATTTTCCGTGTTGACGGAACGGCTTCGGTGACCTATCCGGGTGACGAGGTGCCGGATTTGTATCATCCCAGAGAGGATTATACGGGCAAGATTGTCATTCCCGATAAGGTGACATACAATGACAAGGAATATACGGTGACGGAAATAGGACGACTCGCTTTCGCCTATTGTGTCAGTTTGGAGGAGGTCGCTCTTCCCAATACGATTGAAGTCATTGGGAGAAGCGCGTTTAGCGGCTGTGGCATCTTTGACTACATCAACCTTCCGTATGGAATAAAAGTTATTGACCAGCATGCATTCTACAATTGCAACAACTTCACCTATTTCATTATTCCTGAGAGTGTTACAACCATTGACACGAGTGCTTTCGCATTTTGCGAGAATCTGGAGAGTGTGAAACTGCCCAATAGTCTTACCTCTTTGAAATACATGGCTTTTGAAGGGTGTAAGAACTTGAAGACTGTCAATATCCCGAATCAATTGACAAGGATTCCTGCAAATGCGTTTGCCTCATGCAAAAGTCTTACGGCAATCACTATACCCAACAATATCACCTCTATAGGAAGAGCAGCTTTCCACAATTCCGGTTTGACCTCGATTACTTTCCCCAAAAACATAACGAGCATAGAGGAAAATGTATGCGGCGTTTGTACCGACCTCAAACATGTGGTCTTGGGTTCGGGAGTGGAGTCAATTGAGATGTTCGCATTTGCGGAGTGCAAGAAGTTGGAGGATATCATTGTTTATTCCAACAACTTGATATCGGTTGAAGACGAACGTGCTTTTGATGAAGTTTATCTTGCTGATATTGATGTGTATGTAAGCTCGAATATCAGTTCTGCTTATGCCGCTGACCCCTTCTGGAATCAGTTCATGTTGTATTATCTCGAAGCGGACATCATTGCTGATGTGAATAACATTTCTGTGTTCACGGATGCCAATTCGGCGAATATCGTTTGGTACTGCTATGAGAATGCGGAAACCTACGAACTGACGGTCTTTGAGAAAGGCACGTTAAAGAAAGTCTGTGTCTTGGTGTTTGACTGGAATGGCTACCTGCTGTCGATTGATTATCCTGCTGCTCCGTCTCGTGCGCCGCAGGCCGGGCAGGAAACGGGCTTCTCCTTTACTGTCACCGGCTTGGATCCCGGCAGGGATTATACCTACGAGTTGCTTGTTAAGGATGCCGACGAGAACGTGATTGATTCGAAGTCAGGTGAATTCTCCACCACTGCAGAAGGAGGCACGCCTACCGCTATTGGCGATGTAGAGGCCGGCGTTCGGACTACGAAGCTTATCCGTGACGGACAGGTGCTTATCCGCTGTGGAGATAAGGTTTACACCCTCCACGGCTCACCTCTGAAGTAAACCGTCCTTTCACGACGGATCCAACCCGCATTACGTCCTCTCCATCGTGGACGACTGGAACCATGTATCGTGGACTATAGCAGCAAACAGAAATACCAAGAACAAATGAAAGTAATTCTCATCACAGGTGCCAGCAGCGGCATGGGTTACGAGACCGCACGCATCCTTGCCCTACAGGGGCACCGTGTCTATGGCGCGGCACGGCGCGTACAGAAGATAGAGGAATTGTCGCAATTCGGCGTGCAGGCGCTCCCGTTGGACATCACCGACGAAGCATCCATCGTTGCCTGCGTAAAAGCAATCATCTCCCGCGAAGGGCGTATTGACGTGCTCATCAACAACGCCGGATACGGTTACTTCGGGGCGATAGAAGACGTGCCGATGACCGACGCGAGACATCAGTTCGAGGTCAACATCTTCGGCCTCGCACGTATGACGCAGGAGGTGTTGCCCTACATGCGTGCGCAGCACAGCGGCCGTATCATGAACTTGGCAAGCGTGGCGGGACATGTGACGCTCGCTTTCGGCGCTTGGTACAACGCCACCAAGTATGCCCTTGAGGCGTTCTCCGATGCCCTGCGCATGGAGGTCAGGCCTTTCGGCATCGATGTGGTCATCATCGAACCCGGTGCCATCCGTACCGACTGGGGCATCATTGCCGCTGACCATCTGCGCGACTCGGCGAAGGGTGGAGCATACGAACGGATAGCTACACGCACGGCAGAGGGTCTTCGCCGCCTGTATCAATCCCGCATACCCACCGACCCGAAAGTCATCAGCCGCAAGATAGCACGTGCTGCTGTCTGCCGTTGTCCGCGTACGCGTTACCGCACTGGCCGCGGAGCCAAGCTGATGGTCTTTTTGCACACCATCTTGCCTGCGCGTTGCTGGGATTGGCTGGTGGTCCATTCGATGGCTAAGATGTGACGATCTGCGGAGAAGTTCCGGCATCGTCACGTCTCTTTAATTCGTTTATGTCAATAGCCGTCAGTACTTTTGCCGCGTCTAAAAGTGTAATTAAGTATGGAATCATTTGAGTTTTTGGGCTTCGGAGTGGATGCATGGATTACCATCATCACCGTGTTTGCTATGTTCACAGTGCTGTTGTTCACCAAGTTACGTTCGGATGTGGTGTTCCTTTGTGCGGTAGGTGTCTTGTCTATTATTGCCATGCGGCGTCTCTTGCCTGACCGCAAGGCGCCGGAGGAGGCGTTTGAATCGACGGGCGACTACACGGTGGAGATGCTCGTTCCTTCCGACAACCCACATATAGGCATGACCATCGGCGAACTGGGGCTGAACACTGTTCATGGCGGCAGTCTCGTTGAGTTGCGCCGTTTCGATGACGAGACCGTCATGTCGCCTGTGCCGGACGATGAGCCGCTGATGGGCGGCGACAGGCTGGTCTATGCCGGCCAGATTGGCGAGTTGTTGGATTTGGAGCAGTCCCACGGGCTGGTCAATGCCGACCATCATGTCTTCCGTTTCAGTGAGGTAGGGCAGGGTAGGCACACGCTCCGCACGGCGTATATCACGTTTGGCAGTCAACTCATCGGCACCACGATGGGCACCAACGGCTTTGAGAAGGAGTGCCATGTGACGCTTGTTGCGGTCAGCCGTCGCGGCAGTCGTATTGAAGAGTCGCCGCGCAGCGTGGTGCTCAAGGCGGGCGACACGCTGTTGTTAGAGAGCCTGAACGAGCTGAAGACCGACACCAAATCGATGAGTCGCGACCTGCATTTCTTTGAATCCGAAGAGATTCCCAACATCGGCAGGGGCACGCTTGTCTCTTCTCTCATCATGATTGCTATGGTGGCGCTTTCCGCATTGGGTGTGATGCCTTTGTTGCAGTGTGCTATTCTGGCTGTTTTCGCCATGCTTATCTTCCGTTGTTGCAGTCCCGAGCAGGCAATGCGGTCGGTTAACTGGGATATACTGATGATTTTTGCCGGCAGTGCGGTGTTGGGATTGGCTATACAGAAGACGGGCATTGCCGAGCGCATGGCTACGGGTATTCTTGACGTCTGCGGCACCAATCCTATTGTGGTCATGACGGCTATCTGTTTTGCCGGCACGTTCATCACGGAGTTCATCTCCAACACGGCGGCTGGTGCGATGTTCTTCCCTATTATGTACGAGGCGGCGGAGAAGCTGGGTTACGAGCCGTATCCGTTCCTTATTGCTTTGATGATTGCTGTCAGCAGCAGTTTCGCTACGCCTATTGGTTCGCCTACTCACATGCTTGTCTATGGTCCTGGCGGCTATCGTTTTAGCGATTTCCTACGCATTGGTCTGTTAATGAACCTCATCATCCTTGCTGCGAACATCCTCATTGTCAATCTCGTCTATCCCCTGACCCCATTATCCTAACACGCAGTAACCAACACTCCGTCCCCAACACGCAGTCATTAACACGTAGTGACCAACACGCAGTCATTAACACGTAGTGACCAACACGCACTCACCAACAGCGTAACTATACGGATACTATAGGGATACTATAGGAATACTATAGCGATACCTTGCAGGTTCAGCTCTCGCGGTTAACCCCGCGAGCAAGTCTCCGTCAATTAAGTCGGAATTGTATTCCGACCCGGCTCCTCAGAGTCGCTTGTAAAGGATATGTCTATGTCCATTACGTGCGGATATTATCCGCACAAGCGGATTAGATTCCGGTATCCCGAAATACCGACAGAACGGAATTCCGATAGAACGAAATCCCGAAATATCGTAATCCCGTAACGCCCAACCCATCAAATTTGCAATTTGAAACAATAAATCATAAACTTGAAACTATAAACTCTCCAACTTCACTCAACACTCAACTATCAACTATCAACTCTAAACTATAAGAACTCCTAAACCAAAATTCATAAATATTTGCACACCTCCGAAAATATCACCATCTTTGCCGCGATTTTTAACAGAAAGGGTAGTTTATGCCGGAAATAAGTCGTTTTTATGGGATTGTCATAACAATGTATAAATCAGAGCACAATCCTCCTCATTTTCACATTCGTTACAACGATTATCGTGCCACGATGGATATCAACACGGGCGAGTTAAACGGGAACTTACCTCGTAGGGTGATAAGTATGGTGTATGAATGGTATGACCGGAACAAAGAAGAGTTGAAACAGAACTGGCTCCGCATGGAGAAAGGTGAAGAGATTATCAATATTAAACCGCTTGACTGATATGGAACTTGTTTGGATTACCGATGCTCGGTATGTAGGGGGATACAGTTTGGAACTGACCTTCTCGAATGGTAAGGTGAAGGTGTTCGATGCAAAGGATTACATTGCGTCCCATCCGCTTTTTGCCGCGCTTAAGGACCAGCAGACTTTCAGCCGGTTTGAATTGGACGGATGGACGGTCAGTTGGCTGAATGGCAAACTGGATATCGCTCCTGAATATCTGTTACAGGCGTAATCTTATTTGCACACCTCCGAAAATATCACCATCTTTGCCGCGTTTTTTAATAGAAAGGGGATTTTATGGAAAAACCTATGCGAACATTACAGGTTACTTTGCCTGCCTCCGATGCTGTGTTCTTGCGTCGTTTGTCGGGTAATATGGGGTGGCAGATTGCTACAAAGCGTCACCGTTCGACTCCTGTGGACTACTATCAAAGCGAACAATTCTATCATGATTTGGATGCCGCTGAGTCGGATATTGCTAACGGAAAAGGCTTGGAGGTTAGTAGTAAACAGGAATTAGACGCTCTTTTCGCATGAGATACACGTTGACTTTTGCGCCTCGTGCACTTGCGGACTTGGAGAAAATCAAAAAGTCTGGCGACCAAGCGCGTATTAAGAAACTCCATGCTATCTTAGAGGAGTTGGCGGAACATCCGTTGACAGGGATTGGAAATCCGGAACGACTCAAATACAGGGAGAATGCATATTCCCGTCGTTTATCTGGTAAGGACAGGGTGGTTTATTCTGTTTACGAATCCATTGTGAAGGTAAGCATACTTCAAATGTTAGGTCATTACGATGACAAATAACCATCTCTTTTTTTGTACTTCTTCCATCACCATACCCCGCGAAGCCCATTATCTCTCACTCGCAAACCCCGTTCGCATAGTAACCAACACACAATCCCCAACACCCGTAGTAATTAGTATTTTATCAATTATCAATTATCAACTATCAATTATCAATTATCAATTATCAACTATCAACTATCAATTATCAACTATCCAACACGCAGTCACAAACATTAACTTAAAACATAAACAGCTATGATGAAAAAACTTTTCTTTCTCGTATGCTTGATGTCGTTGCAGACGCTCTTTGCTGCAACGAACGAGTATTACGCAGTCATTAACGGCGACAGGATGACCATCTACTACGATGACCAGAAGACCGCCAGAGGCGGATCTGACACATGGTGGGACTGGTCTTCTGCGGAAAAAGAGGCGGTCGTCACCGCGGAGATTCACTCTTCCTTCACCGACAACGCCGCCGAGCCCACGAGTATGAAACGGTGGTTCTTAAAATTTACGAAAATGAAGAGCATCGACGGGCTTGACTTGATTAACACCTCGAAGGTGACAACCATGGCTTCCCTGTTCGAGGGCTGCGAGTCGCTTGAAAGCATTGACCTTTCAAACTTCTCCACCGGCAATGTCACTGACATGTACTGTATGTTCTACAACTGTATGGCACTGACCTCGCTGGATGTCAGCAGCCTCAATACCTCTAAAGTAACGGACATGTCATACATGTTCAAATATTGTGAAGTACTGCGTGAACTGGACCTCTCTAACTTTAACACAAAGAACGTAACCGATATGCGCAGCATGTTCAGTTGCATGTATGAGATGAAACACCTTGACCTCTGGCACTTCGAAACGGACAATGTGACAAACATGAGTAATATGTTCGCATATTCCGGCTTCCGCGATCTGAACCTGACCTCGTTCAACACGGACAACGTAACCACAATGGAGGAAATGTTTAAAAATTGCCAGTATTTGGAATCTTTGGATTTGAGTACTTTCGGAACAGCCAACGTGACCAATTTCAAACAGATGTTCTATAATTGCAATTCCCTGACCACATTGGATTTGTCCGGGTTTGACACGGGCAAGGCAACCGACATGGAAGAAATGTTCTACAATTGCTCCGACCTCCATACATTGTATATCGACAACTTCACAACTCCTGTCCTGACCACGGCAGAGCAGATGTTCTCCTACTGCTCCAGTTTGGAGCGCATATATTGCGACTTCGGATGGAGTTCCGGCACCTTCGATTCGGACAACATGTTCTACGGTTGCGACGAATTAAAGGGGTACAAAGGCACGAAATATGACGAGGGGTATACCGACAAGCAGTGGGCGCGTCCCGACGACGGAACACCGGGCAGCGAAGGCTATTTCTCCGCCGTACCCGAATACTATGCTGCCATTGAAGGCACTACTCTGACGCTCTATTTCGACTACGACAAGACTTCACGCAGCGGTGACGATTTCGATGTCCTGAGGACCTCGGAGAACTACGAAAAGATGACCAAAATCGTCATCGACCCCTCTATGAAGGGCTACGAGTTCAAAGGAACGGAACTGGAGGGATTCTTCGCTGAGTTCGAGAAGGTTACGGAGATTGAAGGCCTCAAGTACCTGAACACGGGGCTGGCGACAAGTTTTCAGGGCATGTTCAACGACTGCTTCGCCCTCGAATCGGTTGACCTGGGCAATTGGAACACAAGCAAGGTGGAAAAAATGGAGCACATGTTCTATTTCTGCCGAAACCTCACATCGATTGACCTGAGAAAATGGGACACCCATAATGTCACGGACATGAACGGTATGTTCTACCTGTGCTACAAGCTGGAGAGGGTCTATATGGACAATCTGGACCTCAGCAATGTGACGGATATGCACCAGATGTTCCGCGAATGTCAGGCGCTCACGTCGGTCGGCATGAACGGTTGGGACCTCAGCAAGGTAGAAAACATGTCTGACATGTTCTACAACTGCTCCTCGCTCGAATCCATCGACTTCAGCGGCGTGAAGATTTGGAGTGTCACCGATATGTCCCTCATGTTCGAACAGTGCGTCAATCTCAAGTCCGTTGACTTCGGCAACAACACCACGTGGCAGCTGTCTAATCTCACCGAGATGTTCTATGGCTGCTCGTCGCTCACCTCCGTCAGGTTCGGCAGCGGATTCGCTACCAACCTGGCAACCGACATGGGGCTGATGTTCGCAGGATGCTCATCGCTCGAAGAACTGCGGCTGGGATTCGAGACCGGCAACGTCGAATATTTCAACGGCATGTTCTCCGGCTGTACCAGCCTCCGCTATCTTGACATTCAGTTCTTTACCTTCACCAACGCGGAAAACACTTCGGCGATGTTTAAGGGATGTGAGTCCCTTGAGACAATCATCTGTTTAGCTGACCTCAACTCCGCTACTTCACTTTCCGACTATGACGGCATGTTCGAGGGATGCGAAAAGCTCAAAGGCTCCAAAGGAACCATTTTCGACCTCATGGTCACCGACAAGACCTATGCACGTATCGACGGTGGTTCGGGCGCCGAGGGATATTTCTCCCAGCTGCCTGACCTCTATGTCACTGTGGACGGCGCGGACAACATGACCTTCTTCTACGACTGGGATATCGCCACGCGCAGTGGAGCGGCAGACTGGAAAATATACAAAAACGAAGTCACCAAAGTGATATTCGACGAGTCGGTAAGCAGATTCCGTAACGCGGGACTGGTGGAATTCTTCAAGGACTTCAAGGCGCTCAAGGAGTTTGAAGGACTGGATAATCTCAACACCTCCACTGTATCCGATTTCTGTAGTATGTTCGAAGGATGCGTAGCGCTTGAAGAGATTGACCTTTCTGTCTTCGACACCCGCAATGCCGAAAAGTTCGACAGGATGTTCGCCGGATGTGCGAGCCTCAAACTTGCTGACCTGTCTGGTTTCGACATCAGCAAGGTTGTTTCGATGAAAAACATGTTCGACGGCTGCTCCTCTCTGGAAACGATAGCCTGTGATGGCGACTGGAGCGGAAGCACGGCGGTTGCGACCGGCATGTTCAACGGCTGTACCGCACTCGTTGGAAGCGAAGGCTCCGCGTTCGCTGACCTCCTCGCGGACGACCTCACCTACGCGCGGCTTGACGAAGGCGCGGGATACGAAGGCTACTTCTCCGGCAATTCGCTTTACGGGGTATTCGATGACGCTACCAAACTCCTCACCATCTATTACGACACCAAGAAATCGGCACGCAGCGGAGAATACTACGGCTATTATAAAGAAGATGCCGTTAAAGTGACCTTCGACAAGTCGGTGAAAAAATACCGCCCGGATGACCTCAGCTATTTCTTCGATCACTTCACTGAGTTGGAAGAGATTGAGAACCTCGCATTCCTCAACACCTCGGAGGCGATTTCCATGTATGAGATGTTCAACGGATGTTACGCCCTGAAATCCCTTGACCTCAGCACTTTCGATACGCGCAACGTCACGGACATGAATAGTATGTTCTGCTATTGTAACGCCCTGAAGTCGCTCGACCTCAGCAGCTTCGACACACGCAACGTCACGGACATGACATACATGTTCTACGAATGTTACGAACTGCAGTCCGTCAACCTCAGCAGCTTCAACACGGAGAATACGGAATACATGGCATCTATGTTCACCGAATGTAACAAACTGCAGATGCTCGAACTGGGTGGCTTCAACACCGAGAAGGTGACCGATATGAGCGGTATGTTCTATAATTGCGCCGCCTTGAAGTTCCTTGATATCTCAACCTTCAATACGTCAAATGTCACGAACATGTCCTACATGTTCAGCTATTGTACCTCACTGCGCACGCTGGACCTCACCACGTTCGACACACAGAACGTAACCGATATGCACTGCATGTTCGCTGGCTGTGGGGTTAGCTCGCTTGACCTCAGCGGATTCAACACGGCTAAAGTGACCGACATGGGTTACATGTTCGCTGAGTGTCCCCGCCTGACATCCATTCAGTTCGGCGGAGGATTCGACACCAAGAACGTGATCATGATGAGAGCCATGTTCTCAACCTGTCCCAAACTTGCGGTGCTGGACCTCAGCGGATTCAACACGGAGGCTGTCACTTCGATGGAAAGCATGTTCTATGGATGCCCGTCATTGTCGGTTCTTGACCTCAGCGGATTCGATATGAGTAGTGTAACAGAAATCAATTACATGTTTGAGGACTGCACGTCCCTGCGCTATATCATCAACAACAACGACTGGACATCACTCTCCGCATCTTCATACGATATGTTCTACGACTGCACGCAACTGGTCGGAGACAAGGGTACGGCGTACGATGAGAATTACGATGACCTTGACCGCGCACGTCCCGACGGAGGCAAAGGCAACGAGGGTTACTTCAGCACCACTGCACCGGAAATCTACGCCGTAGTGGATGGAGCCACAATGACGCTGTGGTTCGACCACCGCCGTGCGGAACGGGGTGGAGAGACCGACTGGCGCACACCTGCCAATCAGGCGGCGGTGACGAAACTCTCCGTGGATACCTCATTCGTATTCGCTCGTCCCGTAAGCACCGTCGAGTGGTTCGCTAACTTCGACAAAATCGAGGAGATTGAGAACATACGTTATTTGGGCATAGCCATGGCGGCTGTCACCGACATGACAGGAATGTTCCGTAACTGCAGGGCGATAACGCAACTGGATCTCAACGGATTCAATATCGCAAGCGCGAAAACACTGACCGGCATGTTCGAAGGATGCGAAGCACTGCAAACCATCGTCTGCAACATTGACTGGAACCTCGCGGCTTCCATCGACGATGCCACCGATATGTTCGCAGGCTGCACAAGCCTCCATGGAGGAGAGGGAACGGAATACGATGCCATGATGGTTGATGCGGCGTTGGCGGTTCCTGACCAGGGTATGTTCTGGCACGGATACTTCACACATACGGGAGCGGAACCATACACCGTCTTCGAATTCGGCACAAATACCCTGACGTACTACTACGACAAATCCGCCCATTTGCACGACGGCATGGTGGACTTTCTCCCGGATAGGGAAAACCATGAGTACTACGAGTACTATGTGAAAGAGGTTGTCATTGACCCCTCGTTTGCGGATTACCATCCCGAAGAAGTCAACCGACTCTTCTATGACGGGGACATTTATTTCAGTCTGGAAGAAGCAACCTCAATCACGGGGTTGGAGTACCTCAACACGGAAAAAGTGACCGACATGTCTAAGATGTTCAGGTATATGGAGTCTCTCAAGGAACTTGACTTGAGCCATTTCAACACGGACAACGTGGAGAACATGAGCGGCATGTTCGAATATTGCGATTTACTGGAATCAGTGAACCTCAAAAGCTTCAATACCGAAAAAGTGACGGATATGTCGTATATGTTCAACAATTGCAATGCAAATCTGAAATCACTCGACCTGAGCAACTTCAAAACCGCGAACGTGGAGAACATGAGCGGTATGTTTTTTTACTGCGAGGCATTGGAGTCGCTTGACCTCAGCTCATTCAACACGGAGAATGTAACCGACATGGCATACATGTTCAATAAGTGTCAGAGCCTGACAAACCTTGACCTGACCGGATTCGACACCAAGAACGTAAACAACATGATATGTATGTTCAATTGTTGTGCGAAACTGACATCGTTAAAGACAGACGCTAACAAGTTCAATACGGGCAAGGTCACCGACATGGAGGATATGTTCTACGGTTGCGAAGTACTCACAAGTCTTGACGTTTCATTCTTCGACACGCGAAACGTGACGGACATGAGCGGCATGTTCTATAACTGCAAGGCGCTGACAGCCCTTGACGTTTCGGGCTTCGACACCAAATACGTGTACGACATGCACAACATGTTTGCTAACTGCAAGGCGCTGACGGACTTGGACGTTTCAGGCTTTGATACCAAAAACGTGACGGATATGGGCGGGATGTTCGTGGAGTGCGAGAAACTCAATACTATTGACGTTTCGCATTTCAATACCGACGCTGTGGAAGACATGGAAGGCATGTTCTATGGCTGCACCGCTTTGCAGACAATTGACCTGCATAGCTTCAATACGGAGAAGGTCGAGAATATGGGATCCATGTTCTATGGCTGCGAAACGCTGAAGACCCTTGATGTAAGCCGCTTCAACACTGCGAAGGTGTACAATATGAACAACATGTTCGAGAACTGCAAGACGCTGATGGCTATCAACATCGGCGGTTTCGACATCACAAGTCTGCAATACACCGACTTCATGTTCCGTGGCTGCAATAGCCTTGAGTCAATCTGGTGTGAAAACGACTGGAACGCCAGTGCCACGTTGGTTTCTTCCGATGCCATGTTTGAGGACTGCGACAACCTCATGGGCGGCAACGGAACGGCATACAACCCCGTTGTGATTGACAAGACGTACGCACGTCCCGATGGTGGTATAGGCGACGAAGGCTATTTCTCGAAAGCTCCTGTCTATACGGTTACCTTCCTCAACAAGGACGGTGGCAAGATTGCCGATGTCGCAGTGGAAGCCAACGCTACCGCTGTGGCACCCGAAGCACCTGTAATCGAAGGATGGACATTCACCGGCTGGGATGAAGACATCACCAACGTGATGGCTGACCTCACTACCACGGCTATCTACCAAGCCAACACCTATACAGTGGTCTTCACCGACAGCGAAGACAATACTTTGAAGACCCTCTCAGGTGTGGTACATGGTTCCACCGTAACTGCTCCTACCGAGCTTCCCGCTATCGAAGGCTACCACCACACAGGCTGGACCGACATAGCGACGGACGTCTTCATGACCACAACCGAGCTTGAGGCAACCGAAATAAAAGGCGATGTCACCTTCAAGGCTGCTTACGCGATTAACGAATACAACGTCCGCTTCCTTGACTATGACGGAAACGTCATCAGCTTGCAGGCGGTTGAATGGGGCAACGAAGCTTCCGCTCCCGGTAACCCGACACGCGATGGATATACATTCACCGGATGGTCGCCTGCGGACTTCTCGTCTGTCAAGGCCGATATGGACATCACGGCGCAATACGACATCAACCAGTACACCGTTGTCTTCCAGAATGTGAAGGGCGAGGAACTGCAGAGCGAAAAAGTGGACTACAACACCACCGTATCATCTGTTCCCGAAGCACCGGGTGTGGAAGGCTATCACTTTACCGGTTGGACGAACACCGAGAGCGAGACACTCCTGCTTACGGAAGAGGTGAAAGCCGCTCACGTAACAGGCGATGTCACCTACAAGGCTACCTACGAAATCAACAAGTACACCGTCCGCTTCCTTGATTACGACGAGACCGTTCTGAGCACGCAGTCGGTTGACTGGGGTAAGGGCGCTTCCGCACCTGCTGACCCGACACGCGAAGGATGGACATTCACGGGTTGGTCGCCTGCCGACTACTCGTCTGTCAAAGCCGATATGGACATCACGGCGCAATACTCCAAAGACGCGGTGGTTTACACGGTTACCTTCGTTGATTGGGACGACACCAAGATTATTGACATCAAGGTTGTTGAAGGCAACGACGCTACCGCACCTTCTGACCCGACTCGCGATGGTTACAAGTTCGACGGTTGGGACAAGACCTTCACCAATGTGACCTCCGACCTGACTGTCAAAGCTACGTACACGATTCTGACCTTCACTGTCACATTCGTGGATTATGACGATACCGTTCTGGATACTCAGACGGTTGATTGGAGTGATGACGCGGTTGCTCCTTCCGACCCGGAGCGCGAAGGCTACGACTTCATCGGTTGGGATAAGGACTTCACCAATGTGACCTCCGACCTGACTGTCACTGCCCAATATAAGAAGAAAGAGGCGACAGCCATTGACGAGACCGGCGTTCAGACTACGGATGACAGCCGCAAGTTCATTGAGAACGGCATTCTCTACATCGAGCGCAACGGCATCCGCTACACCATCCGCGGCCAGCGTCTCTACTAAAAGATGAACCGGTCACCTTTGTCAATTACGTTCAAATCATATTTGAACATCGGCTCTGCCGAAATAAGTTGAAAAAGGTTGAGATAGGTTATAAAAGCTCCTTCTCGGCGGTTAATCCCCGCCGCAATATAACAGACGAAAGGCACTTCATCACGGAGTGCCTTTCGTCTGTTGTATCGGCAATCAGGCGCTATTTTCTTTGTTCATTGCGTTTACATGAAAGCCCGGTGGGCTTTTATGGTTGCGGCAAATGGGTGGATATCTGAACCGACTACCCAGAGCCGCTTACATAGGAAATGCAAAACAAACTTGAACTGCGAAGGGGAGTTTTTTACAAGTTATTTTGGTTCATCGCAAAATCGAGTTGGTGAACTTAATATAATAAGAACCAATCTTTTATAATAGGATTTAATAATGACATAGATTTGTTATTCTGCTGACTATAAGAATTATTAGCGGCGTTCCTGTTCATTCGTTGTTCATTCGTCGTTCATTGCCTGTTCAAAAAGTGCCTTCAACCCTTTAGTCATCGGTTACGCGAGTGCTTTTTTTTTCAGAAGTATTAGTCCGGTAAAAGCGACATTCTTACATTATCCCCAATCTAAACACATAAACACATAAACTCATAAGCAATACACTTACAGTCTCTTACAAAGAAAATGCAAAAAAAAGTAAAAAAAGTTGCCTTTTAGGTGATAGATTTTGGCATTTTTCTGCCTTATATATGGAGGGGTATTTAAATTTGAAACCATAAACTATCAACTATCAACTTTCAACTATCAACTTTCTAAACTCATAAACCAAATACGATATATAGAAGCCCTCCTCAAGGATACGCACATCAAAAACATGAAATTACCAACATGAACTCACCAACATGAAATTATTAACATGAAATTTGAAACTATCAACTAATCTGTTCTTGTTGTCAAACGTGTAGTCAAAAAGATATTTTTCTGTTACTTTTTTTTCTTTTATCTGCATGGGCAAAACATACTGACAGTAAGCGTGTTCTGATTGCGTATGCGCTTCTTTCTGTTCTTTCGTCCTGTCCGTGTTGTCATTTTCTTCTAATTTGACAACAAAAAGAGGCCTTTCCTCCCTACTTATGGAAGCACAATAATGTGCAATTTGAAATTTGAAATCATAAATCAAAAGCATCGCTTCACCAACATGTAATCAACAACATGCAATCATTAACATGAAATTTGAAAAATTTCTTTCCTGTTTGGCAAATTATGCATACCTTTGCACGCGGAAATAATCACAACCATACACTATGGCAGACGACAAGAAAATCATCTTCTCAATGGTGGGCGTAAGCAAGGCGTTCAGCCCCCAGAAGAAAGTACTTAACAATATCTATCTCAGCTTCTTCTATGGAGCCAAGATAGGCATCATCGGTCTTAACGGTGCCGGTAAATCCACTCTGATGAAGATTATCGCAGGGGTGGAGAAGAACTACGAGGGACAGGTGGTCTTCTCTCCGGGTTACACCGTCGGCTATCTGGAGCAGGACCCGAAGCTTGACCCTGACAAGACTGTCCGTCAGTGCGTCGAAGAGGGCGTGCAGCCCGTGATGGACGCACTCAAGGAATACGAACAGGTCAATGCCGCTTTTGCCGAACCCGATGCCGATTTCGACAAACTGCTTGCTCGGCAGGCGGAACTGCAGGACCGCTTGGATGCCTGCGACGCATGGAACATCGACCAGCGCCTCAATCGCGCTATGGACGCACTTCGGTGTCCGGATGACGACGCACTCGTCAAGAACCTTAGCGGGGGAGAGCGGAGAAGGGTAGCACTATGCCGTCTGCTTCTTCAGCAGCCGGATATCCTTCTGCTTGACGAACCTACCAACCACCTTGATGCCGAGTCCATTGACTGGCTCGAACAGCATCTCCACCAGTATGCGGGAACGGTTATCTGTATCACCCACGACCGCTATTTCCTGGACAACGTGGCAGGCTGGATTCTCGAGTTGGACCGCGGCGAAGGCATACCGTGGAAAGGCAACTACTCCTCGTGGCTTGAGCAGAAGACCACCCGTATGGCGCAGGAGGAGAAGCAGGCTTCCAAACGCCGCAAGACCCTTGAACGCGAACTGGAATGGGTGCGCATGGCGCCCAAAGCACGTCAGGCGAAAGGCAAAGCACGTCTCGCTGCCTACGACCGGATGCTCAATGAGGAGCAGAAGGAGCGCGAGGAGAAACTGGAGATTTTCATTCCCAACGGTCCGCGACTTGGCAACAAAGTTATCAACGCCGAACATGTGGCGAAGTCCTTTGGCGACCGTATTCTCTTTGAGGATATGAACTTCATGCTCCCGCCTAACGGCATTGTAGGTGTCATAGGTCCCAACGGAGCGGGCAAGACAACGCTCTTCCGCATGATTATGGGGATGGAGACGGCGGACAAAGGACACTTCGAGGTTGGCGAGACCGTTAGGGTAGGGTACGTGGACCAGGTACACTCCAATATCGACCCCGACAAGACCGTTTATGAGACCATCTCCGGCGGCACCGAGTTCATCCGTGTAGGCGGACGCGAGATCAACGCACGTGCCTACCTCAGCCGCTTCAATTTTACTGGCTCCGACCAGGAAAAGAAATGCGGCGTGCTATCCGGCGGTGAGCGCAACCGTCTCCACCTCGCCCTCACACTCAAGTCAGAAGCCAACGTCCTGCTCCTTGACGAGCCGACCAACGATATTGATGTCAATACGCTCCGTGCACTGGAGGAAGGTCTTGAGAACTTCGCGGGATGTGCTGTCGTTATCAGCCACGACCGTTGGTTCCTCGACCGTATATGCACCCACATACTCGCTTACGAAGGCGACAGCCGCGTCTTCTGGTTCGAAGGCTCCTATAGCGAGTACGAACAGAACAAACGCCTCCGCCTCGGCGACTCGGAGGCGGAACCTAAACGCATACATTACAAGAAACTCATCTAAAAACACCTATACACAATGCGTGCATTCGTTTTCCCCGGACAGGGGGCTCAATACCCCGGCATGGGCAAAGACCTCTACGAGGCATACCCCCTTGCCAAACAGATGTTCGACACAGCCGACCGCCTGCTCGGCTTCTCCATTACGGACATAATGTTCAACGGCTCGGACGAGGACCTGCGTCAGACCCGCGTCACGCAGCCCGCAGTATTTATCCACAGCGTCATCTCTTCCCGCGTCATGACCATTCAGCAACCGGATATGGTAGCAGGTCATAGTCTCGGCGAATACTCTGCTTTGGTGGCATGTGAAGCCCTTCGTTACGAAGATGCGCTCTTGCTTGTTAGTAAACGTGCACAGGCTATGCAGAAAGCGTGTGACCAACGGCCCTCAACCATGGCGGCGGTGCTCGGACTCAAAGACGAACAGGTGAGTGACATCTGCCAGCGCATCACTGACCATATTGTTATAGCGGCCAATTTCAACTGCCCGGGACAGGTGGTCATCTCCGGCACCATCGAAGGGGTGGAGCAGGCGTGTGCCGAGCTGAAAGCGGCAGGTGCCAAGCGTGCTATACGTCTCCCTGTCGGCGGTGCTTTCCATTCCCCGCTTATGCAGCCTGCAGCAGAGGAACTGAAGGATGCCATCCTTGCTACGGAATTCCATCAGCCTGTCTGCCCCGTTTATCAGAACGTCAATGCTTATCCGCAGACCGACCCGGAACAGATACGCAGTAACCTCATGCTCCAGCTCACAGCCCCTGTCTGCTGGACACAGACGGTCAAGAACATGATTCTGGACGGCGCGTCGGAGTTCTACGAGTTCGGCCCCGGCGATGTCCTCAAGGGCCTCATCCGCAAAATAGCCCCCGAAATAACAATAGGATAATATAAAAACTATCAACTATCAACTCTCAACTATTCACTATCAACTCTCCACTTCTTTCAACTTTCAACTCTAAACTCTAAACTATAACCAAAATATGTATCGTACAAAGACTTGTGGCGAACTACGTCTCGTCGACATCAACCAGACCGTTACCCTCGCGGGGTGGGTGCAGCGCATCCGCAAAATGGGGGGAATGACCTTTATTGACCTGCGTGACCGCTATGGTATTACGCAACTTGCTTTCAATCAAAGCACGGAAGCCTTTGATCAAGCCAACACACTCGGACGCGAATACGTCCTTCAGGTGACAGGCAAGGTTATCGAGCGCCAGTCCAAGAACCCGCAACTCCCCACGGGAGAGATTGAGATTGAAGTCACTGACCTCAAAGTTCTCAATCCTGCTGTAACGCCCCCGTTCACCATTGAGGATGACACCGACGGCGGCGACGACCTCCGTATGAAGTACCGTTATCTTGACTTGCGCCGTACTGCCGTTCGTAAGAACCTCGAACTGCGCCATAAGATGGCTTTTGAGGTGCGCCGTTATCTGGACCAACAGGGTTTCTTGGAGGTGGAGACACCCGTACTCGTCAATTCCACACCCGAAGGCGCACGCGACTTTGTAGTGCCTTCACGCATGAACCCGGGCACGTTCTACGCCCTGCCGCAGTCGCCCCAGACACTCAAACAACTGTTGATGGTCAGCGGATTCGACCGCTATTTCCAGATTGTTAAGTGCTTCCGTGATGAGGACCTGCGCGCCGACCGGCAACCCGAGTTTACGCAGATTGACTGCGAGATGTCCTTTGTGGAGCAGGAGGATATCCTTCAGATGTTCGAGGGCATGTCCCGCCACCTGTTCAAGTCTATCCTCAATATCGACCTGCCCACGCTCCCGCGCATGACTTGGGCGGACGCGATGAAGTACTATGGCAGCGACAAACCCGACACACGTTTCGATATGACCTTTGTCGAACTGCACGACCTCTTCCACAAGGTAGAAAATCAGAAACCTGAGAACGAACGCTTTGCCGTCTTCGCCAACGCAGCCTATATCGGAGGTATCTGCGCCAAAGGTTGCGCAACTTATACACGCAAACAGTTAGACGCACTTACAGAGTTTGTCCGCCGTCCGCAAGTAGGAGCCAAAGGAATGGTCTATGCAAGGGTGGAGCAGGATGGTACGGTCAAGTCATCCATCGACAAGTTCTATACGCAGGACACCCTTCAGGAGATGGCGCGGCAGATGAAAGCCGGGGTAGGGGACTTGATTCTCATCCTCAGCGGCGACGACGCAATGAAGACGCGCAAGCAGCTCAGCGAACTGCGTCTTGAGATGGGCCGTCAACTCGGTCTGCGTGACCCGAAGAAGTTCTCCTGCCTCTGGGTTATTGACTTCCCGATGTACGAATGGTCCGACGAGGAGCAACGGCTCATGGCGATGCACCATCCCTTCACATCGCCCAAACCCGAAGACATACCTCTGCTTGATACCGACCCCGCAGCCGTACGCGCTAATGCTTACGACATGGTAATCAATGGTGTCGAAGTTGGAGGAGGCTCCATACGTATCCACGATGCCGCTCTGCAGGAGAAGATTTTTGAGATTCTTGGCTTCACACCCGAGCAGGCACAGGCCAAGTTCGGTTTCCTGATGAACGCCTTCAAGTACGGTGCTCCTCCTCATGGAGGTCTCGCCTACGGTCTTGACCGCTTTGTTAGTCTCTTTGCCGGCCTGGACAGCATACGTGACTGCATCGCCTTCCCCAAGAACAACCAGGGCAAGGACGTGATGCTCGGCGCACCGTCTGTCATTGACCAGATACAGTTGGATGAATTGCAAATAGATATCAAAAAGAAGTAATTATGAGGAACATACTATACGTCGGCTGCGACGATGCATCTCTTGATTTGTTTGAGAGCCAGTACGTACTGCCTGAAGGCATGTGCTACAACAGTTATATCGTTCCGGGAATCCAGAAAACGGCTGTAATGGACTCCGTTGACTCGCGTTGTACGGACCAATGGTTGGACAACGTGGAGAAAGCGCTGGACGGAAGAAAGCCCGACTATCTCGTTTGCCAGCACATGGAACCTGACCACAGCGGCTCTATGGCGGCTTTCCTTGCCAAATACCAAGACACCACTGTCGTCTGCTCCAAACAGGCGGTAACGATGATGACGCAGTTTGGCATACAAACCGCTGATATACATGTTGTAGGAGAGGGTAGTGTACTCGACCTCGGCGGACTGACACTGCGTTTTATCGCCGCTCCGATGATTCACTGGCCCGAAGTCATTATGACTTTCTGCCCGGAAGAGCAAGTGCTTTTCTCTGCGGACGCTTTCGGCAAATTCGGCGTGTATCACGCTGACGAGGACGACTGGGCGTGCGAGGCAAGACGCTACTATTTCAATATCGTTGGCAAGTACGGTATACAAGTGGCAAATGTCCTTAAAAAACTACATTTACTTACAGATAATCAAGGAAATAATATACAGATTCGGTCGATTGCGCCGCTTCACGGACCCGTTCTGGAAGGCGCAAAGATGGACGAAGCCATGCGCCTGTACAGAATATGGAGCACGTATGGCATAGAGACTGACGGTGTGCTGGTGGCGTATGCGTCTATCCATGGCAACACGCGCCGTGCCGCAGAACAACTCACGGAAATCATCCGTCAGAAAGCGGCAAGCAAACAGATGAATCTGAAAATCGCCATCACGGACCTGACGCGTGACGATATGGCGGAAGCCATAGAGGATGCGTTCCGTATGAACCGGCTTGTCTTGTGCTGCGCGACCTACGACGCAGACATCTTCCCGCCGATGCATCTGTTCCTGCACGAACTGCGCCTCAAAGGATTCCAGAACCGCCGTGTCGCACTGATGGAGAACGGCTCATGGGCTCCGCAGGCGAACCGCATAATGAAGGAGATGCTCAGTACCTGCAAGAATATCGAAATCGTAGAACCAGCCGTCACTATACGCGGTGCACTCAAACCTGAACAGACCGCCGACCTTGAAGCCCTCGCAGACGCAATACTGGCATAGTACAATACAGATTTCTAACAGGCTAGCGTTATACGAATAATTTTCAGTTTATGCATTATCTATGGATATCTTGTTATCACGAAAAAAAACAGGTATGTATAACTTATAATTAGGATTATGTAAAATAGTAAAACGATGAATGATATACTTGGCGTACTACCCCTCAAGAACATGGTGCTCTTTCCGGGAGTGCTGCTTGGCGTGACAGTTACACGCGAACAGTCCAAGCGGATGGTCAAGGATGTGTTGCAGGAGAACAGTCTCCTCGCTGTCTGCTGCCAGAAGAAAAAAGACATTGCTGACCCCAAAGGCGATGACCTTTACCGTCTCGGCACATCCGCCCGCGTAACACGTGCCACGGAGAACAAGTCCGGCAGCCTGACCATCACGCTCGAAGGAGAAGACCGCATCGACATTGAGGAATTCATACAGGGCGAACAGAACCAACTTTTTGCACGCACCAAACCCCACCCCGAAGTCATTCCGCCTTTAGATGACGAGCACTTTATCAAGACCGCGTTCACTCTCCGTGAACAGGCTATGCGTGTAGTACAACAGAGCGAAGGTTTTTCTGTGGAAGCAGGAATAGCCCTTCGTAATATAAACAATGCCGCGACACTTGTCAATTTCCTCTGCGTCAATTTCGGCTTCTCCATCGCTGACAAGCAGCAGTTCCTCGCTATCGAAAATATGCAGGACCGCGCAGACACACTTCTCGAACGCTTCAAAAAGGAGGTGGAGATGCTGGAGATGAAGGCGGAGATACAGGACAAGACCAATCAGGAGATTTCCAAGAACCAGCGCGAATACTACCTCCAGCACCAGCTCGAAACTATCCAGAAGGAACTAGGCGACACCAGCGAACAGACCGTCAGCGACATGAAGAAACGCGCCGAAGGCAAACATTGGAACGACGACACCAAAAAGCGCTTTGAGGAGGAGTTGAAGAAACTGCAGCGTATGGGAACCCACTCCCCCGAATACGCCATGCAGCAGAACTACCTCGACACCCTCCTTGACCTGCCGTGGAACGAGTATTCGGAAGACAATTACGACCTCCGTCATGCCCGTCAGGTGCTGGACGAGGACCATTTCGGTATGGAGAAGGTCAAGGAACGCCTCATCGAGTATCTCGCTGTCCGCAAACAGGGAGGAAGCAACCTCAAGTCCCCTATCCTATGTCTCTACGGCCCTCCCGGCGTGGGCAAGACCTCTTTGGGCAAGTCCGTTGCGCGCGCTCTCAACCGCAGGTATGCTCGCGTCTCACTCGGCGGACTGCACGATGAGGCGGAGATACGAGGACACCGCAAGACCTATATAGGTGCCATGCCCGGACGCATCGTAGAGAACCTGCGCAAGTGCAAGACATCCAATCCCGTCTTTGTCCTTGACGAGATAGACAAAATCGGCAACGATTATAAAGGCGACCCCACTTCTGCACTTCTGGAAGTACTGGACCCCGAGCAGAACAGCACCTTCCATGACAACTACATCGACACCGACTACGACCTCTCGCACGTGCTTTTCATCGCTACCGCCAATTCGCTCGAAACCATACCGCGTCCCCTGCTTGATCGTATGGAACTGATTGAGATGACCGGCTACCTCATTGAGGAGAAAGAAGCCATTGTCGAAAGGCACATCCTACCCAAGCAACTCGGCGAGCACGCTCTCACAGCGGAACAGATGCGCTTGTCCAAAGATGCAACCGATTATCTCATTGAGCATTATACCCGCGAATCCGGTGTCCGAAACCTTGAACGGCAGATTGCGGCGCTCTGTCGCAAAGTCGTAACAAAGATTGCCTTCGGCGAAACCTTCAATCCTGATATAACGACTTCTGACATACAGACTTATCTCGGCAAGCCGCGCTACACCCGCGACATGTACGAGAACAACGACTACATAGGCGTTGTCACCGGTCTGGCTTGGACACAGGTAGGCGGTGAGATACTCTTTATCGAGTCTTCTCTATCGCCAGCCAAGTCCCCTACCCTCACGCTCACAGGCAATCTCGGCGACGTGATGAAAGAGAGCGCCACCATCGCGCTGGCATATATCAAAGCACATGCTGACGACTGGCACATATCGCGCAAAGCCATTGAAACACAGTCTGTTCATATCCACGTTCCCGAAGGAGCCATCCCTAAAGACGGTCCTTCGGCTGGTATCACGATGACCACAGCACTTGTTTCCGCTTTCACCTGCCGCAAAGTGCGTCCACGTATCGCTATGACCGGCGAGATGACCCTGCGCGGCAAAGTCCTTCCCATCGGAGGCGTGAAAGAGAAGATTCTTGCTGCCAAACGCGCCGGCATAACCGACATCGTACTCTGTGAGGACAACCGAAAGGACGTGGAGGAAATCACCGCCCAATACCTTGCCGGACTCACTTTCCACTATGTCCGCGACATACACGAAGTCATTGATTACGCTCTCCTTCCTTAAACAAACCCTAAAAACGCCCTACCCTGCACTATGCCTTTCACCCACCTACACGTTCACAGCCACTATTCCGTCCTCGACGGGATGTCCAAAGTACCCGACCTCGTTGATAAATGTCTCCGTACGGGGATGAATGCCATCGCCCTGACCGACCACGGCAATATGTACGGTATCAAGGAACTGCTTGATTACTGCAAGAAAGTCAATAAGAAGGCTCAGGAAAAGGCGAATAATCCTGACCTGATTGCTTTCAAGCCGATTGTGGGCTGCGAGGTCTATTGTGCGCGACGGGGCAGGAAAAGCAGAACCAACGAGGAAATCACTACGTCGAACGGCAAAAAAATAGTTATTGACCGTTCCGGATGGCACCTTATCCTGCTCGCAAAGAACATACAGGGCTATCACAACCTTTGCCACTTGGTCAGCGAAGGCTTTATGGACGATGCTTTCTACCATACACCGCGTATAGACCATGAACTGCTTGAGCAGTATCACGAAGGGCTGATTTGTTCTTCCGCTTGTCTCGCAGGCGAACTCCCCCGCAAGATATCCACGGGCGACCTGCAAGGTGCGGAAGAAACAGTCCAATGGTTCAAACGTCTCTTCGGCGATGACTACTATATTGAGTTGCAGCGTCACCAGACAGAGAAGCCTAACGGAAACCAAGATGTCTACCAGGCGCAGATGAAGGTCAACCCCGTGCTGATTGACCTTGCCCGCAAGTACGGCGTCAAACTCATCGCCACCAACGATGTGCACTTTGTGGAAGAAGAACACGCCGAAGCCCACGACCGTCTGCTCTGTATCAGCACAGGAGCCAAGTTCGACGACCCCGACCGCATGCACTATACCAAGCAGGAATGGCTCAAAACGCCTGAACAGATGGCTGCCATCTTTGCCGACATTCCCGAAGCGATTGAAAACACGCAGGAGATAGCCGACAAGGTGGAAGTTTATAACATCGATTCCGACCCCATTATGCCCAAGTTCCCCATTCCCGAATCGTTCGGAACGGAGGAGGACTATCGGCAGCGATTCTCTGAGCAGCAGATCTTCGATGAGTTCACACGCAACGAGAACGGCGAAGTGGTCATGGACGAGAAAGCCGCACAGAAGAAGATCAAGAAGATGGGCGGTATCGACAAGCTCTACCGCATCAAGCTGGAGGCGGACTATCTCGAATACCTCACGATGAAGGGCGCAGAGGAACGGTACGGCAAAGAGCGTCTTGACACGGACGAGGAACTCAAGGAGCGCATCCGTTTCGAACTGCATACGATGAAGTCAATGGGCTTCCCCGGTTACTTCCTTATCGTGATGGATTTTATTCGCGGTGCGCGTGAGGAACTGGATGTCAGTGTAGGTCCCGGACGCGGAAGTGCCGCTGGAAGCGTAGTCGCTTACTGCTTACATATCACGGACTTGGATCCGCTTAAATATGATCTGCTGTTCGAGCGTTTCCTCAATCCTGACCGCATATCCCTACCCGATATAGACACCGACTTCGACTATGCCGGTCGTGGCAGGGTGCTGGACTGGGTCAGCCGCAAGTACGGTGCGACGCACGTAGCGCATATCATCACCTACGGCGTGATGGCTGCCAAGTCTGCCATCGCCGATGTGGGACGGCTCCACGGTATTCCCCTTCCCGTTGTCAATCAGATTAAGTCGTATATCCCTGACCGTGGTTTCCCCGACAACATAAAGGACAATAATGGCAAATCGCCGGAAGTCAATCTCACGAACTGCTATGAGTACGTTCCCGAACTCAAGAAGCTGAAGGAGGAGGGCGAGCCGGAAATAAAGTCTGTTCTGACCTACGCCGAGCAGCTGGAAGGCACCATACGTCAGGTCGGCATTCATGCCTGCGGTGTCATCATCGGTGCGGACGACCTCACCAAGTTCGCCCCCTTGAGCAGCATAGAGGACAAGTTGGAGAAGAAGCGCGTTCTTGTTACAGAGTACGACGGACACGTGGTGGAGTCGGTCGGACTGATCAAGATGGACTTCCTCGGTCTGAAAACGCTGACTATCATCCGCGAATGTCTTTCCAATATCCGTAAGTCACGCGGCGAGGAGGTGGACATCGACCATATCCCCATTGATGATGCGGACACCTACCGCCTCTTCCAGGAAGGCAGAACGGTAGCGGTGTTCCAGTTTGAAAGCGCGGGGATGCGGAAGTATCTCCAAGAGCTGCGTCCCACCGTCATCGGCGACCTCATAGCCATGAACGCTCTCTACCGCCCCGGACCGATGCAGTACATACCGCAGTTCATCCGCCGCAAGCACGGCGAAGAGGCTGTTACCTACGACATCCCCGTGATGGAGAAGTACCTCAAGGACACCTACGGCGTGACCGTCTATCAGGAGCAGGTCATGCTTCTCAGCCGTCTGCTTGCCAACTTCACCCGCGGCGAAAGCGACAAACTGCGCAAGGCGATGGGTAAGAAGCAGATGGCGGTCCTGCAGGAACTGAAGGGCAAGTTTATGGACGGCGGCAAAGCCAACGGCCACGACGAGCAGATACTTGACAAGATATGGAAGGACTGGGAGGCGTTCGCCTCATATGCCTTCAACAAGTCCCATGCCGCCTGCTATTCGTGGGTGGCTTACCAGACTGGCTACCTCAAAGCACACTACCCTGCCGAGTTCATGGCTGCCAACCTCACCATCTCCAAAGACGACATCAAGGAAGTGACGAAGTTCATGGACGAGTGCAAAGCGTTGCACATCAACGTGCTGGAACCCGATGTGAACGAGTCGGAAATGAACTTCACCGTGAACAAGCAGGGTGACATCCGTTTCGGACTGGGTGGCATCAAGGGTGTCGGCGAAGGAGCAGTGGAAGCCATCCTTGAAGAACGCCGCACGAACGGCAAGTTCACTTCGGTTTACGACTTTGTGGAGCGTGTCAACCTTCAAGCTTGCAACCGCAAGACGCTCGAATGGCTCGTCATGGGCGGCGCGTTCGACTGCTTTACCGACGTTTACCGCGAGCAGTTGCTCGGCATCAACGAGCGCGGCGAAAACGTCTTGGATTCGCTCATCCGTTACGGCAATATGTATCAGCAGGACCGGCTGTCGCAACAGAACTCGCTCTTCGGCGATCTCGGCAGCGGAGGTGTTTCCATCTCCAAGCCTGAACTGCCTCTTTCCATCCCGCGTATGTCGCCCATCGAACGGCTGAACAAGGAGAAGGATCTTATCGGCATCTATCTGTCGGCGCATCCCCTGGACGAGTTCGAGTTTGAGATGAAGCACCTGACCACCCTGACGTGCGAGGATATGCAGCGCTTTGACGGCTGGCGTCGTCCCGAAGCCCGTAATGTCCATTCCACCGATGAAGACACGTCTTCCGCCGCCGATTCTTCTTCCGAACAGATGCCATTGGACGATGATGACAATCAAATTGTGGAAGAGACTGCGCAGACCATTAATCCTAACGAATGGATTTTGCAGCACACGAACGAAACCATTCGCGTGGGAGGAATCATCACAAGTGAAGAACAGGCAATCTCCAAGAACGGCAATCCCTATGGGCGTTACACGATAGAGGACTACCACGGCAGTTACAAGTTCGCTATCTTCGGCAGTACCTATTCGCAGTTCGCGCCGATGCTCAAGAAGAACGTCTATGTGATGCTCTCCGGCGGTATCCGTCAGCATGGCGAAGGACGACCTTATTACAAGCCCCAACCGATGGACAAGGCGGAATTCGATTTCAACCTCACGCAGGTCGAACTGCTGAAGGACACCCAGAAAAAGTACGTCCGCGGGCTGATGCTCAAACTGCCTGTAGAGAACGCTACAGACGAATTAGGCGAGTTGCTTGTCGAGCATTTCAAAGGCAGTAACAAAAAGAAGGACAAGAAAGACCAGACCGACCAGGAACTTCCTGCCGTTCCCTTGAAAGTGCAGATTACAGACGGGCAGTACAACGACAGTGTTACCACGTTGTCCAACAGCCTGACGGTAACAGTGACCCATGACCTGTATGTGTTCCTCCGTGACCTGCAGAACGAAGGACGCTTGTCCTATTCTGTTATTGTCTGACATAAACCATTTAACTCATTAACAAACATAAACAACCAATAAACTGATAAACCAATTAACTTATTAACCAAAATACAAACAACTATGAAATTATGTAACAAGTTTGCTGCTGAGTTTTTCGGCACGGCAGTATTGGTATTGGGCGGTTGCGGAACAGCCCTGTTTGGAAACGTAGGATTTCTTGGTGTAGCTTTGGCGTTTGGTCTGACCATAGTTGCCGCCGCATACGGCATCGGTCATATCAGCGGTGCTCACCTTAATCCTGCTGTCAGTCTCGGTGTCTTTGTCAATGGCCGTATGGAGTTGAAGGAGATGCTGTGGTATTGGTGCGCGCAAGTATTGGGTGCCATTGCGGCAGCCGCCATTCTGTTCGGAATCGCCAAATCGGCAGGAATGGAGATTGGTACATTCGCAGCCAACGGGTACGGCGAGTTTTTCAATCAGGACGATCTTGCATCCGGTTATCTTCAGACCAATGTATGGGGCGCTTTTGCCATTGAGGCTGTTCTGACCTTTGTATTCCTTATGGTCATTCTGGGTGTAACGGACAGCAGACACGGCAATGGTGCGTTTGGCGGTCTGGCGATAGGTCTGACGCTGACGCTTATCCACCTCATTTCCATTCCTTTGACCAACACGTCGGTCAATCCCGCCCGCTCTATCTCGCAGGCTCTGTTCTCGGAGAACACACTTGCACTACCCCAGTTGTGGCTGTTCATCGTAGCTCCTCTTGTCGGTGCCGCATTGGCAGGACTGTGCTACAAATGTATCACTTGCGAAGGGAATTGCAAGAAATAAGAACGGCACACAGAGTCTGAACGGACTTTTTACCGCATCAATATAGCCGGTTTTTTCCTTTTCCGCCGTGCTACTCAAACATACCACACTTGGCATATTTTAGTAGCGCGGCGGTGATTTTCCTCTACATTTTCACAAAATACGACCGATTATTCCTCTACATTTTTACAAAAAATAGTTAATTATTCCTCTACATTTTTACAAAAAGTTTTTGTAAGTCATTTATAGTTTGTGTGTTTGTGCCAAATCGGAGGACCACAAATCTGGTTGTGCATGGACTCAATGAGTCCCATAGGTTGTAGTTGTAACATAATGATAGTTTGGTTTTTGTGTCCGAACCGAAAAGACAGCTGTTGCTGACAGACCGCTGATGCTGACAGACCACTGCGCTGACAGATCGCTGTGCTGATGGACCGCTGCGCTGATGGATTGCTGATGCTGACAGACCGGGTTTGGTTCAGGCGGATTAATAAAAACAACAGTATGATTTCGAAATCGGGTGCAAAGATACGATAGCGGGGAAACGCACTTTCCCGTTGCTTCCCACTGCTTCCCAATTATTCCCATTTTTTTAGTTGAGAGTTGACAATTGATAGTTGAGAGTTTATGAGTTTAGGCGTTTAGGAGTTTAGGCGTTAATGAGTGGTTGAGGTGGTTTAGAAGGTTTACGGGTTTACGGGATATCGGGATAACGGGATACCGAAGAGGAGGCAAGGAGGATACAAGCGGCTCGGGGGAGGCGTGTCGGAATTTGATTCCGACGTAAAAAAAGAAAAACAATGCAACTACAAACGGCTCTAGGGAGCCGGTTCAAATAGTATTTGAACGAAATGGACGAAAAAAGCGGCTACCAGCCGCGACAACAGACGAAACACAGGAGATTATCCGTACGGGGGAGAAACCAGTTTTGATGGCTTGCGGGATTCAATCCCGCAGAAAGAAAACAGAGAAACGCGATGCTGACGCCTCGCGCACTTGACAAAGAGAAAACCGGATGAAATCCGGAGTAAGGGACAAACGTTTGTAAAGCTTGTGTTTTTTTGAAGTGAATTGGTGGGCTTTGGACAAAAAAAAGACACATGCTAAGGCGGGAATGCAGAAAAAGACACATGCATAACAGAAAAACTTGGATAACATCCAACGCAATGGACGAACGGGGGGATATATGGATGAGTGAAAATGTGGAAACGTGAAAGTTACACTACTCTATTTCGCCGGTGAGTTGGGCATAGATTTCAAGACCTTTGGCGGTGAGGCGGTAGGCTTGTTCTGGTTTGTTAGGATGACCCGGATATGCAAACTCAATCAGTCCCATGTTCCAAGCCGGTTTCCAGTAGTGGTATATAAAGTTACGGCGACTCGTTTGCTTAAGGCCCAAATCGGCTACCAACTGTCGACGAGGAAATACTTTCTTGCCAATAGCAAGTACCAGTTTGCCTACTCGATCATCCACATTTTTCTTGAGTCCTTTCGGGGCAGCGGGTTTATCGGGAGTCGTCTTAGGCATCTCTGCTAACTTTCCGGTTGTCATATCGAGGCAGATATGGCACTCTTGCATAGCTTTGGCGTCGCTACTGAAGTCTTTTCTGGTGAACACTCCGTGCGCTGCTTTATTGAGCGCGTCGGTCATTTCTCGCTCTCGGCGTTGTACTTTAAATATATCTTCATTGCTGTCGTGGATGGGTTGTTCTTATCTCGCTTCGTTCGAACGATTATTTCCCTTAGCGTGGTTAGTTGGTGCGAAAGGGAACAAGCTCAAATCGGGTGCAAAGGTAGTAAAAAAATTGATATATGCAAGAGGTTGTTCCTTTTTATGGTGAAATTATGGGGAAAGGGAACAAGCCGTGACCCAAACTCGAAGAAAATGGGAACAAGCTAGAGGTGGATGGACAAAATGGCAGAAGGTGGACAATTTGGCACGAAAGATGGACATATTGGCAGGGATTTGGGGCTTGGCACATAATTTGCCACTATTAGGGTGAAAACGCAATTACGCATACTACGCCAACAACGTAAACTACGCAAGCTACGTTAAACAATGTTTAACTAAA
>CAJOIZ010000011.1 GCA_905234835.1 Paludibacteraceae bacterium | reverse complement strand
TCCTGAAGCGGCAACATACATGCAAGGTCGAACACTTCGTTAAATGTAGGTTGTGATGCTGTCATACTATCCTTCTTTCAAATTCAGCGGCAAAGGTAGTGCATTGGAGTGAGATGGGCAAATGTTTTTTTTATGGTTGAGAGTTGAATGTTGAGAGTTGAAAGAAGTTGGAGAGTTGAAAGTTTAGGAGTTTAGGTGTTTATGGGTGGTTTAGAAAGTTGATAGTTGATAGTTTATGGTTTATGATTTATGATTTATGGTTTATGGTTTGCATTGTACTCGCAGGCGGCTCGGGGAGCCGGTTCAAATAGTATTTGAACGCAATAGACAAAACTCATATCCTATACAAAACGAGGCGAAGAACGGGATGACGGGATTTCGGGATGACGGGATAACGAAGAGGAGGCAAGGAGGATACAAGCTGCTCGGGGAGCCGTGTCCGAATAGTATTCTTACGATCTGCTTCGCTGTGCGGACGTAATGAACATAGACACTGGCAGGCGGGGGGACGACACAATAGAGAAAGGCACTCTGGATTGGAGTGCCTTTCGTCTGTTGTGTCGCGGCGGGGATTAAGCCGCCGAACTGGAAATCTTTCTTGCTCTTTCTTCTCTTTCGACCTCTTTAGTTGAGGCGGTGGCCGTGGGCATCAAAGAGGATGCCGTGGCGGTCGATGAGGAGAACGCCGTTGCGGAGGAGCTTGCGGGGGGCGGAAGATTGGACGTCCATCTCGCCAAGGGCGGTCGCCTCCTTCTTCTCGTACTGCGCCACCACGGTCATATCGGCGGTGATGTGGGTCAGCGGCTTGCTCCAGCCGGTGAAGGTGTAGCCGTCGCGTGCCGGGTTGGCAGCCGGGCCTTTCGCGTCCTCGCCCTCGATGACATCCTCCTTGTAGAGTTCGTCGCCGTTCCAGTCGAGGTAAGTCACCGTGTGCAGGACGACAATCTTTGTGAAGGCGGCGGTGACCATCGTGTCGCTTGTCACCACGAGTCCTGTTTCGGGGTTGTAATTCGTCCAGCCGGCAAACTCATATCCCTCGTCGGGCACGGCGGTGAGGTGAAGCACAGTGCCTTCCTCCACCTTGTCAAGGTCAACGTCTTCCGCAACCGTAATCTTTCCATGCTCGGCAACGAGCGTGACGGCAAACAACTCCGGCGGCAGCAGGGTGAAATATCCCGGTGTCTCCGACTCGGGTCCTCCGTCCGGACGAGCAACGTAGGCTTTTTCTGCCTTCACTTCCGCATACGCCGTACCGTTGCCGCCTACCAGACTATTGCAGTCGATAAACATATATTTCGTATCCTCGTCAATGTCATCATACCGGGCAGTGCTCCAGTCGTAGTTGCAGTAGATGGTCTTCAGTTTCCGGCAACCGGCAAACATCTCTTCCAATACGGCGCCGTCTCTGATCTGGAAATTGGCGAGGTTCAGTTCTTCCAATTTGCTCCCTTCGATTTCCATCGCAAACATTGCGCTCATGTCTTTCACTTTACCGGTGTTGAAACTATGCAGGTCTAACTGTTTCAGCGATACACAGTTATAGAACATACTGCTCATATTCTCCACATTCTCCGTATTGAAACTGCTGAGGTTCAGTTCTTTCAGAGCCACACACCTCGCAAACATCCCTCTCATATCCGTCACGTTGGCGGTGTTGAAAGTGCTGAGGTCCAGTTTCTCCAGACCGGGGAGGTAGAAAGCGTAATGCATGTCCGTCACTTCGTCCGTATGGAGATACTCGATGCCTTCGATTGATTCTGCGTATGGCAGGTACAAAAAGTTATCAAAGTTATTCTCATCTTGAAAAAAGAACAGCCCGTAGAGGGAGGTAAGGTGTGCATTCACCATCGAGGGGTTGAGTACGATTTTCTCCACCTTATCCATGTACTCGGTTTGTCGTGTGCGCTTGTCAACGAGGTCCACAATCCCTTCCTCCTCACGGGTGGAACGCAGGCGGTCGCAATAATAGGTGAGGACATGTTTGGAATAGACGGTATAAATAGTGCCTTCCCTGTCGCTGAAATATCCCGGTTTTCCGGATTCGGGTCCTTCGTCTGGCCGCGCACGGGAAATATCCGTATAGTTGCTGTCATAGACTGTCTGCGCCATACCCGCCAGATTGGTACATTCGGTGAACATACCGTCTGATACACATCCCTCCGGGACAATGGCTGTCCAGTCGTCGTAGCAATAGACGGCGGTCAGAGCGGTACATCCGGCGAATAACTGCGACAGGTCGTACACCTGCGACACATCGAACGAATTGAGGTCAATGGTCTTCAGGGAGACGCAGCCGCGGAACATGCCGTTCATCGTTGTCACGGCGGATGTGTTGAGATACTCCATGCCGGTGAGGGTCTCCAATTTGCCGAAGCCGCTGAACCATCCTGCCGTGCTGGTCGGAAGGGCGTCCGCAAAGGTCTCGTCAAACACGACGGTGGTCACGGAGGATCTGTTCGCTTCCGTACCCCAGTCGCTCACACCGCCTTTCTCTTCACGGCGGGTATCATAACAGAGGGTGATCGTCTTGCCCCCATCGCTGACAACGCCGTATATCTCGTGCGGGGTGGTCCAGAAATAGCCCTCGTTCCCTTCGCCTCCGTCCGGGCGCGCCCACGAGGCGCTTAGGCCATCTATGGAGGCGGAATTGTAATCCGTGCCGTTCTGACCGACCAGAAGAGAGCACCCCCTGAACATATTTTCACTGCCGGCAGAAGTGCCGCTCCAGTTCTTGTCGCAGGTGATGTATTTAAGCGATGTACAGTCCAAAAACATACTATTCATGGCGGTAACGTTCGAAATGTCAAAATTGCGCAAATCCAATTCTGACAATGAAGAACATTTTGCGAACATCATATTCATATTTTCCACTTTTTCGGTGTTGAAACGGCTGAGGTCCAATGTTTTCAGTTGTGCGCAATCGTAAAACATGGCATCCATACGTGTCACCTTTTCAGTATTGAGATGGCTGAGGTCCAATGATTTCAACGATTGAAGACCGTAAAACATATCTGCCATTAATGTCACCTTGTCTGTATTGAGGTTCTCCATGCCCTCTATGCTTGTCGCGTTCACAAAACGATGCTTGTCGGATGATCCGAACAGTTCGTAGGCTATGGTCAGATTGGCGTTCGCAAACGAGGGGTCTATCACGATCCGGACAACTTGCTCCATATATTTACTGTATTGCGTGCGGTTGGCAATCGGATCGGCAATCCCTCCGCGGGACTCTATGAGGTCGTCGTAATAATAAGTGAGGGTGTTGTCGTCTATCGTGAAGACGGTGTATGCCGTATTCACCTTCGGGCGGGAGAAATAGCCCGGTGTCTCCGACTCGGGACCGCCGTCCGGGCGCGCGTAGGTGGCATCTATGTGATCCGCGTCATACACAGTGCCTTTTCCGCCTGCCAGTTTCGGGCTGCTATAGAACATATTGGAGGAATACTCGAATGTGTGCTTGCTCCAGTCCTCCGCGCATACGATGGTGGTCAGTTCGTCGCAGAAAGCGAACATGAGCATGATGTTGGTCACATGGCTGATGTCAAAATTGCTCACGTCAATGGTCTTCAGCGCCTTGCAATTCATAAACATGGACTGGATCCTCGACACGTTCTTCGTGTCAAAATGGCTGAGGTCAAGTTCCTTGAGTACATGGCAGTTGGCGAACATCTCCATCATGTCCGTACACTGGTCCGTGTGGAGGTATTCGATATTGACAAACTCCTCCAGCGCCTCAAACCCGGAGAACCACGCGTTGGTGCTGGTCGGGTGGGCATTGTCCATGGATTTGTCGAAGACCACCTTTTTGGTCTCTGTCACGTATTTGCCTTTCCCTTCCAGCCAGCTCAGTTCCCAGTAGCGTTCGCCGCCGCGTCCGGCTTTCTGGTCATCATAGTAGAACGTGACGGTCGTGCCGTCCGCTACGGCATAGATTTCCGCGGCACGCATTCCGTCTGCAAACAGCAGGCCCAGCGCCAATAAAGAAAACAGTTTTTTCATTATAGTTGGTGTTTTAGTTGTTTGTTGCTATATAGACAGCAGGCGACAGGGGCGCATTGCGCTGCAAAAGGAAGATGTCTTTTTTTGCATCCTCGGTTAATTCTACTGCATACATAGCAATCGGTCAATAAATTGTTCCGGTGTTTCATCAGGGCGCATAGCAACTGTCTTGCCTTCTGCAAATTGCGCGCTGGAGCGTGCCAGTTTGGCACGGAACTCCTCCTCTGTCATTTTGACTTTCGGTTCCGGCTCGGGTTTCTGACGGACGGTGGTGACCCGCCAGCCCATTCTACGGGACTGGTGACGCAAAAAAGAGGCATCCGCCAGAGGCAAAGTGACCTGTAAGGTTCTCATTGCAGTTTCCATAATTCCATCCTTTCTTCCTTAATCCGCTGCAAAAGTAGCGTATTGTTCCAAGATGTGCAAATAAAAAACGCAGGCGGGGCATGTCTCCATGCTCCGCCTGCGTTTTGTCCTGTCCGGTATTGTTACCGGGTCTGTCTGCCGGTCACGTCGTAGAGGATGCCGTTATGGTCGATATAAAGAATGCCGTTACGGAGGAACTTGCGGACAGCGGGAGTCTGAACGTCCGTGTCGTCAAGGGCGGTCGCCTCCTTCTTCTCGTACTGCGCTGTGACAGTCAGGTCAGAGGTGATGTTGTCTAACGCCTTGTCCCATCCTTTGAAGGTGTAGCCGTCGCGTGTCGGGTCGGTCTCCGGTCCTTTCGCATCCTTGCCTTCTTCCACCTTCTCCTTTTTAAGCACTGTCTCACCATCCCAATCCAAGAAGGTGACGGTGTAATATGTTGCCTGCTCGAATACGGCGTAGTAGTAAGCCCAGCCGGTGACGGTGATGTCGCGGGAAGCGGAGGTTTCGCCATCCTCCCACTTGGTGAACTGATAACCGTCTTTCGGCATAGCGGTAATGGTATAAGTATGTCCGTAGCGGAGTTCGCCTTCGGGCGAAACGACAACAGAACCCATTGTCTCGTCACACGCCAGTTCCACATCAACTACCCTACCGTCCACGGTGACGGTAATCTCTGCATCGCCATGCACCGTGTACTGGCGCATAGGCTCGCTTGTCAGAGACGGGTCATCGCTCCACGAAACGACCTCGTAATCGGGGTTACTGATCTGGACCTGCACATCCAAGAGGGTGCCATAGGTCACATTGGTGAAGGTCCAGTCGGTGGGAGAGCCATTGACCACCAGTGTTGCTATTTCATTGGGGTCGTCGAGCGTGAAGGTGACGGTGTAGGTGTTGAGTTCATAGACCGCCGTGAGGTAGATATGACTGCTTCCGTAGTCATAGTCCGATGCCGTGAAGGTGAAGGTCTTGGCTGTGGAGAGTTGTGTGTCATCCAGATACCAACCGAGGAAGGTGACCCCTTCGACGTTAGCCATCGACACGGTCACTTTTCCATCGCAGTCGGGCATAGTAGCACGCAAGCCGAAGTCAATGGAGGCGGAGCCGTTGGTAATCTGATTGTAGAGCGTGATGTCATAATCGAAGGTTGCAGCGTGGAGGTCGTACTGCTTCCACGTAGAAGTCTCGGAGAGCGCCGCATAGACATCGCAAGGCAAATAGACAGGCACATCGGCGGGGAAGACATCCGCAGGTATATCGGGCAGCACGTTCTTTTCGTCGAGCGTGACAATGACATGCTTGAGACCGGTCATATCAGCAAAGGCGTAAGCCTCCAGCAGGTCTATATCGGTCAGATTCACTTCTTCAAACGCCGTTCCCTTGAAGGCTTCCGTTCTGACGGTTGTCACATCGGGGAAGTAATAGGAGAGTTTGTCTCCTGTTCCCAGTGCGGTGCAGCCGGAGAAGGCTGAAGCGCCTACCTCTGTAGCGTGAATGCGGTAGGACAGTGTAGAGAGTTCCGTGTCGTTCTGCGCGAAGCCTTCGGGAATAACGGTCATATCGTCGGGCAGTTCGAGCCAGCGGAGTGCGGGGCAGTCAGCAACCATTCTTTCCGCGTTCTCCAGTGCTGTGCCAGCGAGTGCGCTCAGGTCAAGCGTCTCCAGATTGGTGCATCCTGCAAAGGCAGAAGCGCCTATAGCGGTGACAGTGGAGGGGATATCGATACTTTCGAGGGCTGTTCCTGCAAAAGCCGATTCGCCGATGGTGAGCAGTTTGCGGTCGGGGAGAATAACCTCCTCCAATGCTGTGCAACCGCTGAACATGTTGTCAGGAATGGTCGTTATGCGGTGCTCTCCGTTCACGGAGTTGTCATCGAAGGTCACTTTGCGGAGGGTAGTGTTGTCCGTGAAGAGGGGCATCTCTTTGAGCGCCCACGCAGCGTAGTTGAGCGGTTCGGGAATATCCACCACCGCGTGCAGGGTAATCTGCTCCGCATTGTCGGCAATGCCTGTTATTCTGACTCCTTCGGCTTTCTTAGCGGTGTACTTGAGTCCGTCCAGTTCCCACTTGACTTGGTCCTCATCCTCTTGGGGGTCTTCGGGTGCATCGGGGGAGAACAGCACGGAAGCCACATATTCTATCATTTCCGATTCCGCAGTAATGGTCTCCACTCCGTTGCTGATTTTCTCCGATTCGGCATCTCCTATAATCCTTACCAGCAATTGCGTCTGATTCATGGCATGTGCCGGCAGTTCGCCTTTGAGTTCGGTCCATCCCCAGAGCAATCCTGTTCCGTTTTTATACTTGGCGGGTGCGGATTGGAGGTCCACAGTCGCAAAGTTGGTCCAATTGGCGCCACCGTCAATGGAATAGTCGGCTTTCTGTGTCTTGTAGCCGTAGTCTGCCGTACCGCAGAACGCGGAGAAGGCCAACTTGGTCAGTCCCTCTGTGGAGAGCGTGAACACCATATAGGAGGGTTGTCCAGCTTGTATGGCATCGGCATTTGTGCGGCGCCGGATGGCATTCACGCGCTTCGCTGATTCGTCAACACTAAACACATCTTTTTGCAGACGGAAGTAGCCATTACTTCCTTCATCCGCTTGTACATACGAGCCTTCCGGACTGTACATGCAGGTTACTGCCGCCTGATGGTCTGCGGCATATACATCCGCCTTGTACTCGGTCAAGTTTCCCGTTTTTCCCTGTTGGAAATCGAAATAGGACACAATAGAAGTGTTTGTCTTTTTGTATTTGGCTTGGAGTGTGAGGTCCCCAATCAGCGTAATGGTGCGCGTCATGTCTTTCGAGCCGTTGTCGCTCCATCCTGTGAACTTGTCGAGAGTACGCAGGGCTGTGTTGTGGTCCTTGAGGGTGATGGTAATGATGTCGTTCTGATAATATGCGCTGCGTTCGGGTTCGATGGTCACAGCCGCAAAGTCTGACTGGGTTGTTACGGACAGGCTGACCTGCTGGGGGAGATTGTTCAGATAGTTGTTGCTGTCTCCTATCGGTTGGTTGTTCTTTCCAGAGGTGTATGCGGGCTTGGTTTTATCTATCTCGAATCGGTCTGCTTTTGCATTGAGGAAATCGCTCCATGCGAAGTCCTCGCCGCCCATAGAATAGACGGAAAAGACAGTCTCTTCATCTTCCTTGTCGCCGATGGGTATGATGTCACCGTTCGCCACTGCGGCGTCCATGTCCTGATACTGATAGCCATAGACGACATTGTTCTCCAGCTGCACGAATCCGCCCGAGATATTGGTCAGTTCGACGGAATTGAAAATGCGTGCCTCAATGTCGTCGTTACTGAGGATACCGTTCGTTCCGTCGGTGGTCATATTGCCATGTTCCTCGTAGGTGTCCCCGAAGCGGCTGTTCATGTCGTCCGCCCAATAAGGAATGAGGAAGAAATTGTTCTTGATATGGTACTCGCTATCCACTGTCACATTGTCGTCAAAATTAAACAGTGCTGTTTTGCTCCATGCGCAAACGGTATTGTTGTTGAACGTGAATTTCACAGGTGCTTTCACCTCGGGATATACGGGACCGAACGTGACGATACCGTTCGGGTAGGTCAGGTCGTAGAACGTGTTGTTGAGAAAGCGAATCTCGTCCACCTGTTGTGTGAAATAGACCAGCGGCATGGCATTGCTCTGCCGCGCCCCGTTGTGAATGCGGCAGTTCTCCATACGGAACAGTTTCAGTTTGCCGCATGAGGCTTCTTGAAGTGCAGTCTCCGCCCGGTAGATGGAGCGGCAGAGGTCGGTCAGTTCGCAGCGAAGGAACTCGAGCGTGTCCATGTAATGGAGGGCATCGTCCTTGAAAGAAATCAGGTGCTTGTTTAGCCCCCACACGCCCTGTGTCTGGCAAAGACGGAGGTTCTCGAAGTGGAGTGAGAAATGCCGGTCGGCAGTCGTACCCTTCGGCAGCATCATCTCCATACGGAGGGTCGCCTGCCTGCCATAAGAGTCGTTGACACCGACGAAATGCACGTTGCGCAGGGTGTTCGCCATAATACCGTCGTCGCTGTTTTTGAGTGTGCCAGCGTCAATATCGCCGTGGACACAGATGCGGGCAATCTCATCAGCGGACAGACTTGCCGCCGCCTTGAGAGCGTCGGTCAGTTCGCTTTTGGTGGTGACATCATAGGTTACCACGGTTGCCGCCTGCAAGGAGGCGGTCATCATCGCGCAAAGCGCGAGAAGGAAGAGAGTTTTTTTCATGTTTATAACTGCGTGTTAGTTACTTCGTGTTGGGGACTGCGTGTTGTGACTGCGTGTTGGTTAGTGAATGTTGGTTACTGCGTGTTGTGACTTCGTGTTGATTACTGCGTGTTGGTTACTGCGTGTTCAAAGTGGTACTATCCTACCGCTATTCTTTCGTCTCGTTGCCGTCTCGTTGCCGTGTCGTTGCCGTCTCGTTGCCGTAGTTGGTTGCTGTTGGACTGCGGGGTTAGATGCGGTCGAGGACGGTCTGAATGAGCTGAGTGATACGGGGCTGATAGTCGGTGTTAGCGGCTTCTATCTTGCGCTGCGCGATGACACAGCAGACGGTCATTGCCTTGTGTCCCATGTGCAGAGACAAACCGGCAATGCAACTGCCCTCCATCTCATAGTTGGTGATACGCTGTCCCTCGAAACGGAAAGCGGAAATGCGTTCGTTGATGTCGGGCACAGCAATGGGCACTCGCAAGACACGTCCCTGCGGTCCGTAGAAGCCGTTGGCAGCAATGGTGCAGCCACGCAACATGTCGTTCTGCGCAATACGCTCGACCAACTCGGGATTGGCACTGACCACATAGGGCACAGCGGCTTTCGCGGGATAGCCAATAGCCGAGACAAGCGCCTGCTCGAAGGGCAGGTCACAGAGGCGGTCGCGGTCGTGATAGAAAGCCAGCACGCCATCGAAGCCCACAGACTTGACGCTGACAAGGAACGAGCCCAACGGTATGTCTTCCTGCATGGCACCACAGGTACCGATACGCACAATCTCGAGGCTGCGCTTCTGCTGCTTCTCCGTGCGGGTGTCAAAATCGATATTCGCCAGGGCATCCAACTCGTTCATTACGATGTCGCAGTTGTCGGTGCCAATGCCCGTGGAGAGACAGGTGATGCGCTTGCCGCGGTAACGCCCTGTGATGGTGTGGAACTCGCGGTTACGTATATCACACTCAATGCTGCCCTCGTCAAAGAAAGCAGCCACTTTATTGACGCGGTCCTGGTCGCCAACAAGGATAACCTTGTCCGCCAAGTGCCCGGGGCGGATATGCAGATGGAAAATACTGCCGTCGCCGTTGATAATCAACTGGCTGGAAGGAAACTGGTAGTTCATAAGCATAAGATTTATCAGGCTTCGCCTCCTCCGAAAGACATCGGAATGGTGGAACCCGGGGTTGGTTGACCAGTAATCTGAATCTTTCCGAACTGGGCTTCGTACTTGCCGACATTGTCCTGCAAGGCAAAGAGGAGCTTCTTGGCATGTTCGGGTGTGAGAACGATGCGGGACTTGACGTTAGCCTGCTTGAGTCCGGGCATCATGCGGATAAAGTCGATGACAAACTCCGAGGAGGAGTGCGAGATAATAGCCAGATTGGCATAGGTGCCCTCCGCCACTTCGGGGGAGAGGTTGATGTTGAGTTTCTGTTCTTCCATATTATTTCGATTTTTAAGCGCCGCAAAGGTACGGTTAATACGGTAAAGTACAAAATTATTGCCAATGATTTTGCATTGTGCTTATTATGTTCTATCTTTGCGCGTTTTTTGTGTACGACACAAACCATTTAATCCATATAAATCCATTATCTATGCAACAAATCCTCGTTAAACGTGGTTTGGACATCCCGATGGACGGCAAAGCAGAACTGTCGTTAGGCAGCGTCTCGCGGCCGCAGGTCTATCGCATTGTCCCTGACCACTATGCCGGCATCACCCCGAAGCTGATGGTGAAAGCCGGCGACCGAGTGAAAGCGGGCAGTCCCCTCTTTCACGACAAGCAGTTTGAGGCGATGTTGTTCACGTCACCGATAAGCGGCACGGTAGTCGAGATCGTTCGCGGCGAACGTCGCAAGGTGATGTCCATCAACATTGAGGCAGATTCGGAGATTGCGTATGAGCATTTTGAGACATCCGTGTCGGACGGACAGGGTGTTCGGGATGTACTGCTTCGTTCGGGTCTGTGGTGCCTTATCGGGCAGCGTCCGTACGCTTGCATTGCGTTGCCGGACAAGCAGCCCCGTGCCATCTTTGTGTCCACGTTCAGCACTGCTCCTTTGGCTCCCGACTATGAATGGGTGCTGAAAGGCCAGGGCGCGACGCTGCAAGCCGCCGTGGACGCACTGTCGAAAATCGCTCCTGTTTATGTGGGCGTACGTGCCGGTTCGAGCGCAGCGGAGTTCCGCGGTCTGAAGAACTGCACCCACTATGAAGTCGCCGGTCCCCATCCCGCAGGCAACGCGGGCGTGCAAATCAACCACGTGATGCCTATGGCGATGAAAGACACGATGTGGACAGTGAACGTGCAAGACCTTGCGCTGATAGGCCGTCTGTTCCAGAAAGGCATTGTGGATATGCAGAAACGGGTGGCTCTGACGGGTCCGTTAGCCTACGGCAAACAGTACTACCAAGTGCTGCCGGGTATGCCCGTGAGCAACCTGATGCAGTCGAACATCCACCAAGAATGCCCGTGCCGCCTGATAGCCGGCGATGCGCTGAGCGGTCATCAGATTGACATGGACGAGAGCATCTCGGTGTATGACAACCAGTTCACCGTGATAGACGAAGGGACGGACACGCACGAGTTCATGGGCTGGCTGCTGCCGCGCCTCAATGAGTTCCACGTGGGCAAGACCGACCCCGCGGCGATGTTAGACGGCGAGTGCGCCCGCTCGTGGTTAGGCGCTATGCCGTACCGCTGGGACGCCCGTCTGAAAGGCGGCCGCCGCGCCATCATCGTGAGCGGCGAATATGACAAGGTGTTCCCGATGGATATCTATCCCGAATACCTCATCAAGGCGATGATAGCAGGGAACTTAGACCGGATGGAACAACTTGGCGCCCGCGAAGTGGCTCCGGAAGACTTTGCCCTGTGCGAATATGTATGTACCTCCAAGATGCCGTTGCAGGCAATAGTCCGCGCCGCCTTGGACAATATGAGAAAGGAGATTGAATAATGGAAAAGTTTTATAATCTCTGGAAGAAGTTCGGCAAGAACTTCGAGGAAGGCGGCAAATGGGCGAAACTGAGCAGTTTCTACGACGCCTTCGACACATTCCTGTTCACCCCTTCCACCACCTCAAAGCGCCTCGGCGCACATATCCATGACGGCAACGACTCGAAACGCACTATGATCCTCGTGGTCATGGCATTGGTTCCTGCTATGCTGTTCGGTATGTTCAACGTGGGCTACCAACACCTGCTGGCGACCGGTCAGCTCGCCGCAGGGATGACCTGCGCACTGTGGTGGAAAGCGTTCGGCTTCGGTCTGCTCGCCGTGCTGCCGTATATCCTTGTATCGTATATCGTAGGTCTGGGTATCGAGTTCGTCGTAGCGCAGATCAAGCACGAAGAGGTGGCTGAAGGCTTCCTCGTAACGGGCTTCATCATCCCGCTGATAGTGCCTATCAACACGCCGCTGTGGATGGTCGCCGTGGCAACCGCTTTCGCCGTCATCTTCGCCAAAGAGGTGTTCGGCGGTACGGGCTACAACATCTTCAACGTGGCTCTGATTGCGCGTGCGTTCCTGTTCTTCGCCTACCCCACCCATATGACGGGTGACAGCGTGTTCGTGCGCACAGGCGGCACATGGGGCTGGGACAGCGGCATGGCCGCCGTGGACGGCTTCTCGGGCGCAACCCCGCTCGGCGTGCTTGCCACCACAACTGAAAGCAACGTGATGCCTGTTGACTTCTGGACAGCGTTCAACGGTCTGATTCCGGGTTCCGTGGGCGAGACCTGCGGCTGGGCTATCCTGCTGGGCGCATGTCTGCTGCTGATGACGGGCGTGGCTTCGTGGAAGACAATGCTTAGCATCTTCGGCACCGCAGCTCTGACAGCGTTCCTGTTCAACGAGTTCGGTCCGGATACAGCCGGCGCCCACTTCCCGTGGTATATGCATCTTGTTACCGGCGGTCTGATGTTCGGTGCCGTGTTCATGGCGACCGACCCCGTGACCAGTGCTCGCACCGAGTGCGGCAAGTGGATCTACGGTGCACTCATCGGCTTTATGGTGATAGTAATCCGCGTGCTCAATCCGGGTTATCCCGAAGGCATGATGCTGGCTATCCTGCTGGGCAATACCTTCGCTCCGCTGATTGACTGGTGCGTGGTAAGAGCGAACATCAACAAACGTATGAAAAGGGCATAAGGAGGACACAATTATGAAAATGAACACCGAAAGCAACGCTTATACGATTGTTTATGCCATCATCATGGTGGTAATAGTGGCTGTCCTGCTCGCCGTGGTCAATCAGGGACTGAAAGCGCGTCAAGACGCCAATGCACGACTTGACCAGCAGAAGCAGATGCTGGTAGCTCTCAACCAGGACTTCAGCGAAGGCGACCCCGCCGCACTGTACGAGAGCCTCGTGCGCGACACGCTGCTGCGTGACGGCGACAAAGCCAACATCATCCGCTTCGAGGTGGACGGCGCGACGAAGTACATCCTCCGTCTGCACGGTCAGGGTCTCTGGGGCGGCATCGGCGGCTATATGGCCCTGAACGACGACAAGAACACCGTCTTCGGCATCAACTTCAACCACGAAGGTGAGACTCCGGGTCTGGGCGGCGAGATTGTGACAGAGAAGTTCCGCAGCCAGTTCTTCGGCAAGCATATCAAAGACGGACAGGGCAACCTGCGCTCGATAGCGGTGCTGAAAGAAGGCAAGACGGCAGAAGAAGGACAAGAGCAAGTCGATGCCTGGGCAGGTGCGACCATCACGTCCACCGGCGTGAGCGACATGCTGGTAACCAATCTGCAAGAGTACAGTACATTCCTGATGGAAAGCAACGCCTGCACGCAACAACAAGTCTGCTGCAAGGAACAAACGACTTGCGGTCAATGCTGCTGCGAGAATTGCAATGACAACTGCAAGGACTGCTGCAAGGAAGGCTGCGACAAATGCTGCCAGAACGGTTGCAAGGACTGCACCTGCTGCAACGGCGGACAGAAATGCTGCCAAAGCAACGAGAAGTGCTGCAAACAAGAACAAGTAAATGAAAAGGAGGACTAAGATATGGCACTGAGTCAGAAAACAAAAGAGGCGTTTTTGGGTCCTCTTAATGTGAACAACCCCGTGCTGGTACAGATACTCGGTATCTGCTCGGCACTCGCCGTAACGGTGCAACTGAAACCTGCATTGGTGATGGGTATCAGCGTTACGATAATCGTGGCAATGTCCAATGTGGTTGTTTCGCTTATCCGTAACTCCATCCCCACCCGCATCCGTATCATCATCCAATTGGTGGTGGTAGCTGCGTTAGTGACCATCGTGAGCGAGATACTCAAGGCGTTCGCCTACGATGTGGCAATGCAGTTGAGCGTGTATCTCGGACTGATTATCACCAACTGTATTCTGATGGGACGCTTGGAGGCTTTCGCCATGACCAACAACGCATTGGACAGTCTGATGGACGGTCTGGGCAACGGCTTCGGCTATGCATGGATATTAGTGGCCGTGGCGTTCGTGCGCGAACTGTTCGGCAGCGGCAAACTGCTCGGTTTCCAGATTATTCCCGACTCGTGGTACGTAGCCAACGGCGGCTTCTACGAGAACTGCGGTATGATGCTGATGCCTGCGATGGCGCTGATTCTGGTAGGATGTATCATCTGGGCGCACCGCGCTTATAACGACAAGGAGGCTAAATAATGGAACATGCAATCAGTTTGTTTGTCCGCAGTATCTTTGCAGACAATATGATATTCGCCTTCTTCCTCGGCATGTGTTCTTACCTTGCCGTGTCGAAGGACGTAAAGACCTCGCTCGGACTTGGCGTGGCAGTGGTGTTCGTAGAGACCATCACGCTGCCAGTCAATTACCTGTTGCAGGTGCATGTGCTTGACCCGCTCGGATTGGGCTACCTGAGTTTCATCCTCTTCATCGCCGTGATTGCCGCCATCGTGCAGTTGGTGGAGATGATTGTGGAGAAGTTCAGTCCGTCGCTGTATGCGGCATTAGGTATCTTCCTGCCGCTGATAGCCGTTAACTGCGCTATCATGGGTGCGTCGCTCTTTATGCAGCAGCGCGTACTGCTCGACCCCGAGAACGTGAAAGCCATCGCCAATATCGGTGACGCCTTCGCCTTCGCTATCGGTTCGGGTCTGGGCTGGCTGCTCGCAATCGTGGCACTCGCCGGCATACGCGAGAAAATGGAATACAACGATGTACCGAAACCGTTGCAGGGCATCGGTATCACCTTTATCACCGTGGGTCTGATGGCTCTTGCCTTCATGTGCTTCAGCGGACTTAACATTTAAGGAGGACAAGACTATGAATGTTACAGCAATTCTTTATGCAGTTTTGGTATTCTTAGTTGTAATACTCCTGCTTGTTGTTATCCTGCTTGTCGCAAAGAAGTACCTTGTGGCTTCGGGCGACGTGAAAGTGACTATCAACGGTGACAAAGAATACACCGTTCCCGCCGGCGGCACCCTGCTCGCCTCTATGGCGGCTGCAGGTGTGCACCTGCCTTCCGCCTGCGGCGGTAAGGGTTCCTGCGGCCAGTGTAAGTGCCAGGTACTCGAAGGCGGCGGAGAGATCCTCCCGACCGAGACCGTCCATTTCTCGCGCAAACAGCAGAAAGACCACTGGCGCCTCGGTTGCCAAGTAAAGGTGAAGAACGACCTCGTCCTCAAGATGGACGAAGCGATACTCGGCGTCAAGGAATGGGAGTGCGAAGTCATCTCGAACAAGAACGTTGCTACCTTCATCAAGGAGTTCAAGGTACAACTGCCTCCGGGCGAGCACATGAACTTCGAGCCGGGTTCGTACGCGCAGATCATCATCCCTGAGTACGACATCGACTACGACCGCGACATGGATAAGTCGCTCATCGGTGACCTCTACCTGCCCGCTTGGCAGAAGTTCGGCCTGTTCAAACTCAAACAGAAGAACACCCAGGCTACGGTACGTGCGTACTCCATGGCTAACTACCCCGACGAGGGCGATATCATCACGCTTACCGTGCGTATCGCGACCCCGCCGTTCAAACCCAAAGAGCAGTGCCCCAACGGTCCTGAGTTCATGGATGTACCCTGCGGTATCGCTTCGACGTATATCTTCTCGCTCAAACCGGGTGACAAGGTGCGCATGAGCGGTCCTTACGGTGAGTTCCGTCCTGTTTATGACAGCAAGAAGGAGATGATCTGGGTCGGTGGTGGTGCCGGTATGGCGCCGCTGCGTGCGCAGATCATGCACATGCTCAAGACCCGCCAGTGCCGCGACCGTCAGATGCACTATTTCTACGGCGCACGCGCTATCGACGAAGTCTTCTTCTTGGAGGATTTCCTCGCGCTGGAGAAGGAGTTCCCCAACTTCCATTTCCACCTCGCGCTGGATCGTCCGGACCCGAAGGCAGACTCTCTCGGCGTGAAATATACTCCGGGCTTCATCGCTCCTGTTATGGGAGATACGTATCTGAAGCAGCATGAGGCTCCAGAAGACATCGAGTACTACCTCTGCGGACCTCCTATGATGGCGAAGACGGTGCTTGACCTGTTGCACTCGCTTGGTGTGGACGATCAGGATATCCGGTTCGATAACTTCGGAGGATAAGTCCTTTCGGAGTGAAAAGACAAAGGTACGTGCGCGTTACGCATGTACCTTTGTTTGTTTTGTGGCGGGGGTAGTTACTGTGAGGGAGGAGGATACTCCGCTTAGTAATCATATTTTAGTAGTTAGCGGCAAAAAAGAGGATAACTACTCATATTTTAGTAGTTATGGTTGCGTATATCCATCTTATTTCATACCTTTGCCGCGTTTTTTAAGGAACACTTGATATGATAGAAGCATTTGAGACACCGGCATCGGTAGCGCAAGCAGTAGCCATGCGGGTCAAACAACGCAGAACATCCATTCGGCTGACTCAGGCAGAGCTGGCACAAAAAGCAGGTTTGCCATTGGCTACCTACAGGCGTTTTGAGCAAAAAGGCAAGATTGCGTTTGAAGGGTTATTGCAAATCGCTTTTGCATTGGATTGCTTGAACGATTTCAATGCGCTTTTTGCGTCGCAGTCGTGGGCAACGATGGATGATATGTTAGCACAAACCAAACCAGCCAAACGCGTCCGCCATGATTGATGTTCAGCAAATAGAAGTATGGATGCACGGTCGTCAAGTAGGGCGTCTGGCACTTACCCCGCAACGTCCGCAGACCTGCGCGTTTGAATATACAGCCGAGTGGCTACAAGACGGATTCAGCATATCTCCGTTCGAGTTCCCGCTTACGCCGGGATTGAAGATCGCACCCTATAAGCCTTTTGACGGTCATTTCGGAGTGTTCTCTGACAGCCTGCCTGACGGATGGGGACAGTTGATTCTCCATCGCCATTTAGCGCAGCAAGGCATTAACAGTCTGTCGCTTAATCCGCTGCAACAGTTGTGTCTGGTAGGCAGTAACGGTCGCGGTGCGTTGGAGTACCGTCCCGACGAGAGTATTCGGGATACGCAGGAGTATCTGGACTTGGAGCAGATTGCCAAAGAGACCTTCGCAATCCTCGAAGATGACAACTATACCGGCCAGCACATTGCAGAACTGGTCCAGCGCGGCGGTTCACCGGGCGGTGTACGGCCGAAGATATTCCTGAAACAAGGAGAGGACGAGTGGCTCATCAAGTTCCGTGCGAGAAACGACAAGAAATCAGTCGGGCGCGATGAATACCGCTATTCGCTGCTTGCCAAACAATGCGGCATAGAGATGCCGGAAACGAGACTATTCGAAGACCAATGGTTCGGTGTCAAACGCTTTGACCGAGTGAACGGGTGCAAGGTGCATGTGGTCAGCGCAGCTGGACTGTTACAGGCGGACTACCGGATACCGAGTATCGACTATTGGCACCTGTTCAGCATTTCGGCACGGCTGTCCCATTCCATGGAAGAGTTGTGGAAGATATACCGTCTAATGTGCTTTAATGTGCTTATCGGCAACCGCGATGACCACGCGAAGAACTTCTCGTTTGTGTATGACAACGGCTGGCGTTTCTCTCCGGCGTATGACTTGCTGCCCTGCGGGGCTGCCGGCGATTACCATACCACTTCCGTAAACGAGAACCCTCTTCCGCAACGCGAGGATGTTCTCCGGCTTGCCGAACGAGTCGGTTTGGAGTCCAAACTTGCCGCGAAGGTGTTTGATGAAATGAAAGCAGGCGGCTGAAAGGCCGTCTGCAATTCTTTTATCCGAGTTGTTTCCTTTGTTGTTATTGTTCTTACAAGGGAAACGTAGTTAATTCTTAAAACTAACGGACAAGGCGGACAGACTGACCGTGGGGGCGGTAGCAGCCGTCCATGACCACTTCCGAAGAATTGAACCAGAGACGCCACGAGTCTTCCGAACCGTCCGGCGTAGATGACCAATAGGTGCCGATGGATCCACCATTGTTGTCATACACATTCCAAGCACTGAAACCAGCAGCGGGGAGAACGATTAAATTGCCATTAGGACCTACTACATCATAACCATTGCCTCTCCAAGTCCAACGGCAAAAACTTTTCAGTTCCTCAAACTGTTCTTTGGTAGGCAAAGAATTTCCGAACTTATCCATTGCTTGGTTATAGGTATAGAAACCGCCTTCTTCGTTTTTGTCCTTCCAGAGAGTGCCACTCGGCAAGCCTAAATCAACCCAACCTTGCGCTTTTAACTCTGCTATGCGTCTTGCTTCCTCCTCTGCTTTGCGTTTTGCCTCTTCAGCGGCGATGCGTTCACTTTCCTGAACAGTGGCGTAGTCATCGCCGTCTGATACCAACAGGACTATACCTTTTCTGTTTTCGCGGGTCATATACTCACCATTACCGAGATAGCCGTTGGCCCGCATAATTGACAGTTCCTCATTGGTAGGAATACGCCAATTGTTATAACCGTACTGCGCCTGTTTGTTAATCTGCGCTATCACGGAAGACGGCTCAGCCTCAAAAGTTCCCAATTCGTTGGGGAATATTTTCAAATAGCCATACAATACTTCCACTTTGTCACGCGTCTTTGGACCGGCAGGCTTCGCCGAAGGAGTTTGCTGAACAGGTCTTGCAGACACCGTTCCGCCGGATGTAATTGCAATCTGACCTGCCAGTTTCTGCGCAAGATTGCGCACATTGGTACGGTAATCGCCACTGAACGTTGCACCGTCAAGGGCAACATCATGCCCGGACTCCACGTCAACAACGCGCACATCCACCTGATATTGCCCGCCCAAACGGCTTATTTTTCCAATAACAACTTTGGAAACATTAAGAATCTCACCGACACGAACCATCTGGGCTTCTGTCATATCCGACCTCTGAAACCCTTGTTCGGAAATAACCTTGTCAATCTGCGCGCGCTCCACCATCGTATAACCCGCAGGACGGAAATAGGTCATAAACATTTCCGAGATACCGTCCACTTCGGAAACGGACACACTTTTTGACCCTTTGAACTCCAACACCGCGCACTTCTGTGCATTCATTGACAATGCCATCAGGCACAGCAATACGAATAAGAATGTTTTTCTTCATAGTTGTTAATATTTTGGTTACACATAATTGCATACAAAAACGCGAGCCAACTGCTATTGGTTTGTTCGGGTCTCGACTCCCATCTCTTCCAATATTCGCAAAAAGCCCACGTTGATACGTGAGCGATTTGCACTATTCTTGGAAAGAGATATTCAAGTTGTCGAGAAATGAACAAATCCTCAAATAAAGCAAACGCTTCTTTATCTATGTAGTGCACGACACTTCGTGCAAATGTATTTTATGTTCGCGCTATTCCTCGTAGCGGGTACTACTCGGCACTTCACTTGGAGTGCGTTCCGTTGCACTCCTTTATGTTTGTCGTCTATTCCTATTTAGCAGAGAGAACGAAGGTTTCCTATATTCAAAGTAAAGCAATATGATGTCTTCATAATTGCCTCCTTTCTAAAAGTTATCTTAATCTGCCTGCTTATGCATTCGGTTTACGGGGCAAAGGTAAGGGGTTTGTTCGGATGGTGCAAGAGAAAGGGTGCTTTTGTGTCCTTTTGTTACGCTGCGAGGGTAACGTAGTCATTCGGTAAGGGTGCGGTGAGAGTATGGTGAGAGGTGCTTTGACCTTTGTGTGACCTGTGCGTGACCTATGGGCGACCTATGGGTGACCTTTGGGTGACCTATGGGCGACCTATGGGCGACCTATGGGCGACCTTTGGAAAAGATAGGGAGAAGGGGAGTAAATGTTGGGGACTGCGTGTTGGGGACTACATGTTGGGGACTACGTGTTGGGGACTACGTGTTGGGTGGCTGGTAATATGGTGAAAAGATGAGGATGTGGATGGGCAATGCAGGATTTTTCGGCAAACAGTTGCGAGGATTGGCAAATGGCAGTACTTTTGCGGGCAACACCACGTGTCGGCACGGATACAATCCGTGCGGAACAGACGGAGGGAGAGGAAGGGGGTGACAGGATAACGAATACAAAGAAACTATATACAAGTTATGAAAGACGCAGCAGAAGAAAAGAAAGTGACAGTAGAGGAGAAGAAGGAGAGTGCGACCTACAATCCGCAGGAGGCGGAGAGCAAGTGGTATCAGTACTGGCTTGACAAGGGTCTGTTCCACAGCGAGCCGGACGGACGTGAGCCGTTCACTATAGTCATCCCGCCACCAAACGTTACGGGCGTGCTGCACATGGGGCACGTGCTGAACGAGACAATACAGGACGTGTTAGTGCGCCGTGCACGCCTTGAGGGCAAGAACGCCTGCTGGGTGCCGGGCACAGACCACGCGTCCATCGCCACTGAAGCCAAAGTCATCAAACGCCTCAAAGAGCAGGGCATCAACAAGAGTGACCTGACCCGCGAGGAGTTCCTGCGCCACGCGTGGGACTGGACAGACGAGCACGGAGGCATCATCCTCAAACAGTTGCGTAAGTTGGGTTGCTCGTGCGACTGGGAGCGGACGGCGTTCACGATGGACGAGACACGCTCACGGGCAGTCATCAAAGTGTTCGTGGACCTGTACAAGAAAGGATTGATATACAAGGGTCTAAGGATGGTCAACTGGGACCCCGAGCGGCAGACGGCGCTGAGCGACGAGGAGGTGATATACCACGAGGAACACTCGAAGTTCTACTACCTCAAATACCGTGTGGCAGAGGAGCCGGACAAGTACGCCGTAGTGGCGACCACGAGACCTGAGACCATCTTCGGCGATATAGCGGTGTGCATCAACCCCAAAGAGGAGAAGAACCAGTGGCTACGGGGCAAGCACGTAATCGTGCCGGGCGTCGGCAGAGAGATACCCATCATAGAAGACCGTTACGTGGAGATAGGGTTCGGTACGGGCTGCCTGAAAGTGACACCGGCGCACGATGTGAACGACTATGCGTTAGGGCAGAAGTATAATCTGCGTGCGATAGACATCCTGACCGCCGACGCGCACCTGAACATGGACACCATCGAGCCGGAGTTGCAGGCCAATGTGCGCAAGTACCACGGTATGGACCGCTTTGAGTGCCGCAAGCAGATTGTGGAAGACCTGCAGGCACTCGGATTAGTGGAGAAGATAGAAGACTACGACAACAAAGTCGGTTACTCGGAGCGCACGAATGTGCCCATCGAGCCGCGGCTGAGCCTGCAGTGGTTCCTGAAGATGCAGCATTTTGCCGACATAGCCCTGCCGCCGGTGATGAACGATGAGATAGTGTTCTACCCCGCCAAGTACAAAAACACATACCGCAACTGGCTTGAGAACATCAAGGACTGGTGCATCAGCCGCCAGCTGTGGTGGGGGCACCGCATCCCCGCATGGTACGACAAGGCGCTGCTGGAAGAGACGGGCGCAGAGGGTTATCCGCAGGACAAGATAGTGGTCTGCGAAGGCAATCCGAACGAGGGTCTGGACGAGGAGCGTTACGTGCAGGACGAAGGCGCACTTGACACGTGGTTCAGTTCGTGGCTGTGGCCCATCTCGCTGTTTGACGGCATAGAGCATCCTGACAACGAAGAGATACGCTACTACTACCCTACCGCCGACTTAGTGACCGGCCCGGACATCATCTTCTTCTGGGTGGCCCGCATGATAATGGCAGGGTACGAGTACGCGGGGAAGATGCCGTTCAGGCATGTATATTTCACGGGTATCGTGCGCGACAAATTAGGCAGGAAGATGAGCAAGTCGCTGGGCAACTCGCCCGACCCGCTGGACCTGATTGACCGCTACGGTGCTGACGGGGTGCGCATGGGCATTCTCCTTTCCGCTCCCGCAGGCAACGACATCCTGTATGATGATGCGCTGTGCGAGCAGGGGAGCAACTTCTGCATCAAGATATGGAACTGTTTCCGTATGCTGCAGGGTCTGCAGACGACCGATGCAGAGGCTCCGCTGACCGACCGCGAGGCAGTGACATGGTTCACACTGTGCCTGTGCAAAGCCGAAGAGGAAGTGGCTGACCTGATGAGGAAGTACCGCCTGAGCGAGGCACTGATGGCAGTTTACAAACTCTTTACGGACGAGTTCTCGGGCTGGTACTTAGAGATGATCAAGCCAGCGTACGGCAGCCCGATAGCGCAGAAGACCTACGACTGCTCAATGCTGTTCTTCGAGCGTATGCTGCGACTGCTGCACCCGTTCATGCCGTTCATCACGGAGGAGCTGTACCACGCCATCCGCGAACGTGAGGACGGGGACACGATTATGCGCGAGGACACGTCGGAATGGGACAGCGCGGCGTTGTTAGCACAAGACAAAGACGGAACATTCTGGGACGCAATAGAACACCTCAAACAAGTGGTAGCGGGTGTGCGCAACATACGCGCCCAACACAATATATCCCCCCGCGAGGAGATGACACTGATAAGTCCTGCCCCGCTGAGCGGATTGGTCAGCAAACTGACCCACAGCAAGGTGGAAGTAGGCAGCGAACGGCCTGCTATGTCGGCGACGTTCATTGTGGGCACGAGTGAGTACGCCGTGCCGCTCAACCAGTTCCTTGACGTGGATGAGGAGCGCAAGAAGATGGAAGCCGACCTCGCGCACCAGCAGGGGTTCCTGCGGGGTGTGGAAGCCAAACTGAACAACGAGAAGTTCATGGCACACGCCAAGCCGGAGGTGATCGAGTTGGAGCGCAAGAAACAGCACGACGCGCAGGAGCGCATAGCCGCGTTAGAGGCTCGTCTGAAGGCATTGAACGCATAACATTCCTCGACAACGGCAATACAGGACGATAGCAAGCGGATGTTTCTTGTAGCGGGACCATGCGCTGCGGAAACGGAGGAGCAGGTGCTGGCGGCAGCATCGGTTCTTCGTGCGTTTGCACCTGTCTTCCGTGCGGGACTGTGGAAACCCCGCTCGCAACCCTCGACCTTCCAAGGTGCCGGCAGCAAGGGACTGGCATGGCTTCAGCGCGTGGAGAGAGAACAGGGTCTGCGGACAGCGACGGAGGCCGCCACTCCGGAACAGATGACGCAGGCTTTGGAGGCAGGGATATCCTATATATGGACAGGTGCGCGGACGGCGGCCAATCCGATTGCGGTGCAGGCATTAGCAGACACGCTGCGCGAGGCGTTGCAGGCGGGCAGAGCAAAGGGGCTGCGGGGCGTGATGGTGAAGAACGCGATGCACGAGGACGCGCCACTATGGGCAGGGAACATTCGCCGTATGCAAGAGGCTGTAAATGGTTACGGGATAGAGGTGATGGCAGTCCACCGAGGCTGCAACCACCAACCATGCTGGGGCATGGCTTACGCACTCCACGAGGAGATGCCGGATGTGCCGCTGCTGCTCGATCCGAGCCATTTGTCGGGCGATGCGAAGCGGGTCGCGCCGCTATGCAGAAAGGCAGCCGAATTGGGCTATGACGGGCTGATGGTGGAGGTTCATCCCTGTCCGCAAGACGCATGGTCGGACGCACGGCAGCAGATAATGCCGGAGGAACTGGCTGGGATAATCAGCGGGCTGCGGACTGACAGGAAAGCTGCGGACCTGCCGTTGCGATGGCTGCGGGCGATGATGGACGAGGTGGATGACGCGCTGTGGGAGACCGTCCACCGCCGTATGGCGATCAGCCGCCGGATAGGCGAATGGAAGCGGCAGACGGGCGTGGCGGTAAGACAGCCGGCACGTTTTGAGGACATTCTTACGCGCCGTATCGCGACAGAAACAGCCAACGGACTGTCGGAAGAAACAGTGGCCGCCATCTGCCACGCGTTGCACGAGGAAAGCATCCGGCAACAATAAAAACGCACCTCAAAACCTGTCATTTTGCAACGTGCATTTTACAAAATGACAAACTTTCCCATATAAATACACCTTTTTCTTTTTCAAACGGGTAAATACCTATATATTTGCGCGGTATAACGCAATCAACAACCATACACTATGATATTAGACAAACTGGAAAACGCCGACCTGTATTATGACATCGTTCCCGGTCTGGAACGGTTCGTGCAGTTCTTCAACGACAACGACTTGGAAGTGTTCCCTGCCTGCAAAGTCCGTTTAGACGGGGATGATCTGTTCATCAACATCATCGACCTTCAGGGGAAGGACGAGAAAGACCTTCCGATGGAAGCCCACCGCGACTACATCGACATCCAGCTGCCTCTGACCGACAGCGAGACAATGGGCTGGAAGCCGCAAGAGGACTGCCAGCAGGTGAGCAAGGAGTATGACGAGGGCAAGGACGTGGAGCTGTACAAGGACGATTCGCAGATCCGCTTCGATGTCCCGACGGGCTATTTCGTGGTCTTCTTCCCGAGTGACGCCCACCGTCCGGGCATAGCCCCCGGTCGCAGCCTGCGCAAACTGATAGTCAAAACCCGCGTTCCCGCGTAATCATGATACCCCGCACAATAACAAAGACGAATGCGCCGGCGGAGCGTCTGCGTCTTGTGAGCAACGATGAAGGGTTGCTCCCCTACGAGTCCGCCATACAGGGTCGGTACGACTACGCCGTACGCCGCGAACAGGAACTGACCGAAGGGCAGTCTCTTGTGGACTGGGCGAACGGGTACCAGTACTTCGGACTGCATACGAACACCAAACTGTGGTTTGTCCGCGAATGGGCGCCCAACGCGACCGCCGTCTATTTAGTGGGCGACATGAACGGATGGCAGAAAAGCGAAGACTACCGTCTGATGCCTGTGGGCAACGGCGTATGGGAAGGCAAATGGAAGCGGAGTATGCTGCGCCACGGGCAGTACTACAAACTGCTTATTGAATGGCAGGGCGGAAGCGGCTACCGCATTCCCGCATACGCATTCCGCGTGGTGCAGGACGACCAGACCAAGCTGTTCGCGGCACAGGTATGGTCGCCCAAGCCTTACGAATGGCGCAACCCGCGTCCCGGAGACCTGAAGAAGGACAACCTCTATATCTACGAGTGCCATATCGGCATGTCGGGCGAAGGAGGGAGCGTGGCGTCCTATGAGCAGTTCCGTCAGGAGGTGCTGCCCCGCGTGGCAGATCTGGGCTATAACTGCCTGCAGATTATGGCGATACAGGAGCACCCCTACTACGGGTCGTTCGGCTACCACGTGAGCAATTTCTTCGCCGCCTCGTCGCGTTTCGGCACACCCGAGGAACTGAAAGCCCTCATCGATGACGCGCACGGCAGAGGCATAGCCGTCATTATGGACATAGTCCATTCCCACTCGGTGAAGAACGAGCAGGAGGGACTGGCTCTGCAGGACGGAACGCCTTACCAGTACTTCCACGACGGCGCACGCCGTGAGCACCCCGCATGGGACAGCCTGCTCTTCAACTACGGCAAGAACGAGGTGCTGCATTTCCTGCTTTCCAACTGCAAATACTGGTTAGACGAGTACCGCTTCGACGGTTTCCGCTTCGACGGCGTGACATCGATGATGTACCTCAGCCACGGACTGGGCGAGGACTTCACCTCTTACGCCTCCTACTACAACGGCAACGAGGACGGCGACGCCATCTGCTACCTGACCCTTGCCAACCGGCTCATCCACGACTTCCTGCCCGAGGCAGTCACCATTGCCGAGGACATGTCGGGTATGCCGGGACTGGCAGCCCCTGTCAGCGACGGCGGCGTAGGGTTCGACTACCGATTAGCGATGGGTATCCCCGACTTCTGGATTAAGTATATAAAAGAGGTGCGCGACGAGGACTGGAAGGCGGGTCATATCTTCTACGAGATGACCAACCGCCGTCAAGACGAGAAGTCCATATCCTATGCCGAGAGCCACGACCAGGCGTTGGTGGGCGACAAGACCATCATCTTCCGCCTAATCGACTCGGACATGTACTGGCACTTCGAGCATGGACACGACACCTACCGCGTCAACCGCGGCATCGCCCTGCACAAGATGATACGCCTCGTTACCGCCTCCACGGCGCGCGGCGGCTATCTCAACTTCATGGGCAACGAGTTCGGACATCCCGAATGGATTGATTTCCCCCGCGAGGGCAACGGCTGGAGTTACCACTACGCTCACCGCCAGTGGTCGCTCGTGGACAACGAGAACTACTACTACGCCGACCTCAACCGCTTCGACCGCGATATGATTCATCTCCTTTCCGGAGTGGAGGGCAAGCCCCTGATGGACCGTCCGGCAGAGGTGCTGTGGGACAAGGAGGGCGACCAGGTGCACGCTTTCCGTCGCGGCAACCTTGTCTTCGTGTTCAACTGGAGCGGCCAGCGGTCGTTCTTCGACTACGGCATACTCGCCCCGGAAGGCAAGTACGAGGTGCTGCTCAACACCGACAACCCCCGTTATGCCGGCTTCGGACTGGCGGACGACACGGTGGAGCATTTCACCCAGCCGGACCCGCTCTATGCCGCCGACAGGAAAGGATGGCTCAAGCTCTACCTGCCTGCACGCTCGGCGGTAGTGCTGAAAAAAGTGTAACGCAAACAGAAGAAAACCATGCGAGTAATCATCGAACCGAGTTATGAACAGGTGTCCGAGTGGGCAGCCAACTATGTAGTCAAGCAGATCAACGACTTCGCGCCCAAGGAGAGCCGTCCGTTTGTTCTGGGACTGCCCACGGGCAGCAGCCCGTTAGGCATGTACAAGCGATTAGTCAGCCTCTGCAAGGAGGGCAAAGTGTCCTTCCGCAATGTGGTGACATTCAATATGGACGAGTACGTGGGCATCCCCGAAGACCATCCGCAGAGCTACCACTCGTTCATGTGGAACAACTTCTTCTCCCACATCGACATCCGACCCGAGAACGTGCATATCCTCAACGGCAACGCGGCGGATCTCGAGGGCGAGTGCGCCCGCTATGAGACGGCTATCCGTCAGGCAGGAGGAGTACATCTCTTCATCGGCGGCATCGGACCGGACGGGCATATTGCGTTCAACGAGCCGGGCTCGTCGCTCGCGTCGCGCACCCGCATGAAGGAACTGACCACCGACACTATCCTTGCCAACTCGCGCTTCTTTGACAACGACCCGTCCAAGGTGCCTCACACGGCTCTGACCGTCGGAGTCGCCACCGTGATGGATGCCAAGGAGGTGATGATACTGGTGAACGGCCATCAGAAAGCCCGTGCCCTGCTGCACGCCATCGAGAAACCCGTCAGCCACATGTGGACCGTGTCGGCGCTGCAGATGCACCCCCACGGCATCATCGTGTGCGACGAGGCGGCGTGCGACGAACTGAAAGTCGGCACCTACAAGTATTTCTTGGACATTGAGAAAAAGAACCTCGACCCTGCGACACTGCTCTAATCACAAAGCGAGAACAGGTCGGCACGCGGATTGACCAGCATCACGGGAACCTGGCTGCGGGCAATGGCTTTGCGCTCGGGCGGACCGAAGATGAGGTCATCTAATCCGTACTCGCGGGATGCGGTCAGGACCAGCAGCTGGTGGGCGAAGTCGCGCTGGCGGCTGACCGCTTCGCTGTAGAGGTGGAAACTGTCCTGACGGGCTTCTAACACCTCATACGCAATCTCTTCCCCCGTCCGTTCGCGCACCGCTTCGATATGGCTGATGATTTTGTTCGTATTGTTGCGCGCGTGCGAGCCGTAGTCGTGGGCAGGCAGCAGCAGGATACGCGCCCCTGTCTTGCGGGCAAGGTAAGTGCAAATCTCTGCCTTGTACGTCTCCTCTTCAAGCATCGTAACCGGCACCAGAATGCGCTTCAGGGCGGTAATCTCCCGCATCGTAGGGGTCAGGAACACGTACGGACGGCGTTCCTCGCGGCAGTCGTTGAGTGCCCGCTGAAGGGCGCGGCTGCGGTTGTCGCAACTCACTACACGTATATCCTCATTGTTGTCCCAAATCATAGTCTATCCATTCTGTATATCGCTGTTACACTGCCCGATGTATGCCAATAGTTCGTCGCGCCCTGCACCTGTTTCCGAGGAGGTGCAGAAGACGGGCGGCAACTCCTCCCATGTCTCCAACAGGGTCTGTTTGTAGGCGGCTATGTTCTCCGATAGCCGTCCCTTGCCCACTTTGTCCGCTTTGGTGAACACGATGGCGAACGGCACTTCGTTCTCGCCGAGCCACTGCATGAACTCAAGGTCTATCCGTTGGGGTTTCAGTCGGCTGTCAATCAGCACGAAGAGACACACCAGTTCTTCGCGAAGGAGGCAGTAGCGTTCTATCATCCGGCGCAACTGTTCGCGTTGTGCCTGCCCTGTCTGCGCATAGCCGTAGCCGGGAAGGTCCACCAAGTGCCACTTGCCGTTAGCAGCCGATGAGGACGTCCCGTCATCCACGAGGAAATGGTTGATGAGCAGGGTCTTGCCGGGTTTCTGACTGGTCTTGGCAAGATGCGGGTCGCGGCACAGCATATTGATAAGCGACGACTTGCCCACATTGCTTCTGCCGATAAAGGCGTACTCGGGCAGGTGGCTTTTCGGGCACTGCGCCACATCCGGCGACGAGATAACAAAAGATGCATTCATTGGGTAACAGATTAACGGACTACCTTTACGGTGGCAAAGATACGGCTGTTTTTTCAATGTGCAAACATTTTCTTTTCCATGTCGTATTATCTCCTCCATCTTCAGCATATAAACAGCGCAGCTCCCCAACACGCAGTAACCAACAGCCAAAGGCTAACCAACACGCAGTCACTAACACGCAGTAACCAACAGCCAAAGGCTAACCAACACGCAGTAACCAACAGCCGAAGGCTCCCCAACATTCACTTACCTTCTTCCTATCTTTTCCAAAGGTCGCCCAAAGGTCGCCCATAGGTCACCCATAGGTCGCCCATAGGTCACGCATAGGTCATGCACATGTCACCCATAGGTCAAAGCACCTTTCACCGTACCCGTATCGTCCCCTTCCCCGTCCCGCCACCCTTGTTTCCCTACCAAAAACCTGACTTATAAGTTAGATTTCCATTAGACTTACCAAAAACATGACTTATAGGTTAGATTTTCTTGCAAACATGGAACAATCGCTGTACCTTTGCGGCGGAAAAACGATATGGATATGGAACTTATTGAAAGAACATGGTACACCGCCAGAATCCGTCAGTGGATTGGTAAAGAAATGATTATTGTCTTGACCGGACAACGCCGTGTCGGAAAAAGCCAGTGTCTGCGACTCATACGCCGCGAGGCGGAGAAGGAAAATGATGCCAATGTGATTTACATTGACAAGGAGGATGCGGCATTTGACGGCATAAAGACCTTTTCCGACCTTAACGAACACATAACAAGGTTTTTCCAAGCGGACATGCACAACTATATTCTTATTGACGAGGTGCAGGATATAGAGGGTTTTGAGCGCTCGGTAAGGAGTTGGATCAAGCAGACTCATACGGATGTCATCATCACGGGAAGTAATGCGAAGATGTTGAGCAGTGAACTGAGCACACTGCTGGCTGCGAGGTATGTGGAGATACCCGTCCATAGTCTGAGTTATACCGAATTCCTTACCTTCCACGACATAGAGGACAGCGACTCCGCCCTTGAAAACTATCTCACGTGGGGCGGTCTGCCGTATCTGAAAGAATTGGGGCTACACAATACGGAACAGATGGCGGATTATCTGCACAATGTGTACAATACAATTTTGCTGAAAGACATTATCTTGCGTGAGCAGATTCGGAACGTGCAGTTCCTTGAAAATTTAGGAAGGTTCATGAGTGACAACATAGGCAAACTCTTGTCGCCCAACTCCATTATGAAGTATCAGCGTTCGCAGGGGGAGACTGTCTCCGCTTCCGTGATACAGAACTATCTGACCTATTTTTGCAACGCATATATTGCCCACCGTATCTTCCGTTTCGACGTCCACGGCAAACAGTTACTGGAGAACAACGAGAAATACTACTTCGAGGACCTTGGTCTCCGAAACATCCTTGTCCGTTCCACCCCGCAGAACGATATTGAGAAACGGATGGAAAATGCGGTTTGTTTGCATCTGCTACGTTGCGGTTATAAGGTAACAGTCGGACAGTTGCACAACGCCGAGATAGATTTTGTCGCCGAGAGGAACGGCGAAACAATATATGTCCAGGTGTCCTATCTCATCGCTGACGAGGCGACTCACAAGCGGGAGTTTGGCAACTTGCTTGCTATCAGGGACAATTATAGAAAGATGGTGGTTTCGCTCAATCCGATGAATACCGACACCACTGTGGACGGCATACGCCACCTGCATTTACGCCGCTTCTTGACCGCGGAAGATATCTGATCTTCCTCCGTTGCTCACATTATCGCAACCACGGCTCTGCTCGGTGCTTTCGCCGTCTTGTCTTTTGTTCAGCTCGGTACTTTCGCCGTTATGCTTTTGATCCTGCTCGGCGGGTTAACCTCCGCCGTTCCGTATCACACTATCAGCACCGCCGCCCCTCGGAGAGCCTCAACAAAACACCAAGCATAGGAAAACCGCTTTCGTCCTTGCCTCAAAACGTCCCAACTAAACGTCTAAACCATAAATCATAAATTTGAAACTTGAAATCCTAAACCCATAAACCTTCTAAACCACCTCAACCACCCATAAACTCATAAACACCTAAACTCATAAACTATAAACATCTCAACTCTACACTCTCCAACTTCTTTCAACTATCAACTATAAACTATAAACTTGCATTGCCATTTTATGGTAATCATTTTTTGGCAACAGGAAAAAGATTCCGTACCTTTGCCATCTGAAAAATGATAGAATCATAAAACATAAACCACCAAATTTGCAATTTGAAACTTGAAATAATAAAATCATACACCATGAAAAAACTATTCTTATTCTTTGCGCTCTCATGGCTCTGCCTCGGCGCATACGCTCAAAAGGAGGTCTATTCCTCGTTCAATGAGTCAAAAGGTACGCTCACCTATTACTATGACGACCAGCGCGCAGCGCGGACGGCAAAAGGCGAGACCACCAATGTCTATGACCCTGTCAATAAACCTAAAGAGATGCCTTTCGATGCCTATCGGGACAAAGTGTTGGTTGCGAAGATAGATGTCTCGATGAAGGATGTCCGTCTGAAATCCACAAGAAGGATGTTTTACGATTTGTATGAGATGACGGAGATACAGGGTATGAAGAATCTCGTGACGGATGACGTGACGGATATGGGCTCTATGTTCGAACACTGCTCTTCACTGCAATATGTTGAAGTCAGTCTGTTCAACACCTCGAATGTGACGGACATGAGTTCGATGTTTGAACGCTGCACGTCACTGCAATATGTCGAAGTCGGTCAGTTCAACACCTCGAATGTGACGGACATGAGCAGGATGTTCTTTGGGCTTAAATCACCCCTATATTTAAGTGGTTTCAATACGGGAAAGGTCACGAACATGCAGGAAATGTTCTACGGGTATATAATGGAATCGCTTGATTTGAGTTCCTTCAACACCGCCAATGTGACGAATATGAAAGGCATGTTCGCGGGAGCTCAGTTGAAATCCCTTGATTTGAGTTCCTTCAACACCGCCAATGTAACGGACATGAGTCACATGTTCGATGGTGTTTGGATGAAAGAACTTGATTTGACCTCTTTCAACACCTCCAATGTAACGAATATGAACGGAATGTTCCAAAGCAGTCATCTGAGTTACATTGATTTGAATTCTTTTGATATCACGAATGTAACGAACATGAACGCCATGTTCCTTGAATGCCGTCATTTGACTGCCATTCATTGCGAAAAAGCATGGAGCATATCCGACCCTGAGCAGGCGGCTGGTATGTTCGAGGGCTGCCGATTCTTGTCAGGAGACAAAGGCACAGTCTGCGACTGGGAGCAAAACACGGGCATCGAATATGCCCGTTTGGACGGTATGGACGGCAAACCCGGTTATTTCTCGCACGCGCATCCGGCACTGCAACCGGTTGTTTATACAGAATTCATTGACAAAACACTCACCTATTATTATGATAACCAATACGGAATGCGTGACGGCACACCTGAGAAATATATCCCCGGAAAGCCACACTTCAAAGATTATCACAATGCTATTCTTATTGCGATAATAGACCCCTCTATGAAGAATGCCCGGCTGGAATCCACAAAGACGATGTTTTATGGGGGACATACCTACACTTTGGATGAAAACTCATTAAAGAATCTGAAAGAAATACAAGGCATGGAAAATCTCGTCACAGACGAAGTGACGGATATGTCGTTTATGTTCTATTGCTGCAAATCGCTGGAAGCGATTGACTTCAGTTCGTTCAATACATCCAACGTGCAGGATATGAACTGTATGTTTGCACATTGTGAATCTCTGAAATCGCTTAATCTTTATAAATTCCTTACCGATAATGTAAGGAATATGGCAAATATGTTCTCTTCTTGCACATCGCTGGAATCGCTTGCCATCAATACAGCATTCGACACCCGCAAGGTAACGAATATGCGTTATATGTTCTCTTCCTGCAAATCGCTGAAATCGCTTGACCTCAGTGCGTTCATTACCTCAAATGTGACGGATATGAGTAACATGTTCGAACATTGCTCCTCTCTGAAATCGCTTGACCTCAGTTCGTTCAACACCTCCAATGTGACGGATATGAGTGGAATGTTCGCTGAATGCATGGCATTGGAAACTGTTAACCTGAGCAAGTTCAACACCGCCAATGTGACAACTATGAGTGAAATGTTCTATCGCTGCAAATCGCTGAAATCACTGAACTTCAAATCGTTCAACACATCCAATGTGAAGTATATGGTAGGAATGTTCAAAGAATGCTTTTCGCTGAAATCGCTTGACCTCAGTATGTTCAATACCGCCAATGTGACCCATATGGGTGAAATGTTCGATTGCTGCAAATCGCTGAAATCCATTGATCTGAGTTCGTTCAACACCTCCAAAGTGACATCTATGCGTTCTATGTTCGGCGGATGTTTCGATTTGAAATCACTTGATCTTACCAGTTTCAGTTTCGCCAAAGTGGACGATTTATACGAGGCCTTTTTTGGTTGCGGTGATTTAACCACCATCCTGTGCTCTGAAGACTTGAGCAAACGTGCGATACATATATCATCCGGAAGAATGTTCATTCTGTGTAACAAACTCAAGGGTGGCAACGGAACAAAATACGATGAAGACAAAACTGATATAGAATACGCCCGTCCCGACGGTGTTGGCGGCAAACCGGGTTATTTCACTGCCGTAACAGAAGCCTACACTGTGTTTGATGAGGCCACCGGTACGCTCACCTATTACTACGACAACCAGCGCGCAGCACACGACGGAAAAACCGAAGTTTACACACCCGAAAAGGGACAGAACACATTGCGATTCTCCGGCTATGCAGACAAGGTGAAGAAGGCCGTCATTGATGCCTCGTTCAAAAACGCCACGATGACCACGCTCTCGCACATGTTCGACGGCGACAGCGAAGAAACGCACCTCTCCGCACTCGAAACAATCGAAGGAATGGAGAACATCAACTACGCCCCCGTGACAAACACCTATGAGATGTTCAACGGCTGCGCCTCACTCAAGTCCATTGACCTTGACTGGTTCAGTCCTGCCAATCTGACCATTATGGAAGGTATGTTCGCAGGGTGCAGCTCGTTAGAAACGCTCGACCTCGTACACTTCAACACTTACGACGTGACAAGCATGTACCGTCTGTTTGAAGGATGCTCCTCACTCAAATCCGTCAATCTGAATTCCTTCGACACCTCCGAGGTAGAGAACATGATTTCCATGTTCAAGGGCTGCTCATCGCTCGAGAAACTTGACCTGCGCTTATTCGATACAGGCAATGTGAAGTCTATGACTAGTCTGTTTCAAGGCTGTTCCTCGCTCAAGGCAATCGACCTCAAGAAGTTCAACACAAGCAATGTATCTGCGATGGCGCTCATGTTCAATGGCTGTTCTTCGTTAGAATCCATAGACCTCCGCTCATTCAACACCATCAGTGCAACAAATATGTCTTATATGTTCAAGGACTGTCGCAAACTGGCATTCCTTGACCTCGGCTCGTTCAATACGACCAATGTGAAGGACATGATAAGGATGTTCGCCGGCTGCACATCCCTGAAAACAGTCTATGCCAACAGCGATTGGGGAAAGAGCACTATACTTGTAAATTCGGAAGGCATGTTCGAAGGCTGCACCTCTCTGGTCGGCGGAAACGGAACGAAATGCGACGGAGCGAACAACACCGGCAAGACCTATGCATGTATCGACAACGGCGAAAGCGCCCCGGGATATTTCACGGTCAACAACGAAGTCTATACCGCCTATGATGCCGAGACCGGCACGCTTACCTATTACTACGACAATCTGCGTCTGTTCCGTACAGACCAGACCGAATTGTATGACCCGAAGGACAACACAACAGTACGTTTCAAAGACTATTGCGACAAAGTACTGGTGGTGGAGATTGACGAATCGATGAAGAACGCAGAACTCAGATCCATGCATAACCTGTTCTTTGGCGGTGGCGAATATGATGAGAAATCGAACTATGTCCGCTACCCGCTGACCAATGCGGCAGAGATTGACGGCATGGAGTATCTCAATACGGAGAAGGTGACGGATATGATGGGCATGTTCAACAGATGCGCGTCGATTGATTCGCTTGACCTTGCCTCCTTCAACACCGGCAATGTGACAGATATGAATTGGATGTTCTCCGGCTGCACAAAACTCGCCACCATACGATGCAAGTTCCACTGGGACGAGAGCGGCAAACTGGAGCAGTCGGAAAAGATGTTCGAAGGCTGCACATCGCTGGTGGGAGAAAATGGTACGAAATGCAACGGCAAAGACAATATCGACAAAACCTATGCACGTCCTGACAAAGTAAACGCACCCGGATATTTCACCACCATCAAAGAACAATACACCGTCTTCGATGAGGAGACAGCCACCCTGACCTATTACTACGACGACAAGTGCCTTGAGCGTGAGGGGATTGTGGAGATGTACACGCCCACGAAAGGAGATGCCATACGCTTTGAGGGATATGCTGAGAAGATAAAGAAAGCCGTGATACACAAATCGTACAGGCACCTCATCAAGAAGAGCCTTGCCTGCATGTTCTACGGGGGAACCTCATCTACCTGTCTGGCGGCAATGGAGTCTGTCGAAGGACTGGAGAATCTCAGAACAGAGAAAGTGACGGATGTGCACGATATGTTCCTCGGCTGCCGCTCGTTGAAGGAAGTGGATGTGACACCGCTCATCACCTCCAAAGTGAAGAACTTCCGCAGAATGTTCTTTGAATGCGCGTCGCTGAAGGAACTGAATGTGGACGGTTTCGACATCCGTAAAGCCACGAATATGACCAACATGTTCGCCAACTGCACTTCGCTGACCACCATCTGGAACGAGAACAGTTGGAAGGTAAGCGGCGTGACTTCGTACGACATGTTCTACAACTGCCCCGCGTTAGTCGGAGGACATGGCTCCGAATATGACGAGAGTCATTGCAACAACGAGTACGCGCGTCCGGACGGAGGCAGGAAAAAGCCTGGCTACTTCACCATGACACCCCATCTCGAAAGACGATTCACCGTCAGCGAAAACGGTGACCAGATACGGTTCTCGCTTGGTAACCTGCAGTACAACCCAACCAACAACAAGTGGCGCTTTGCCCCGTATCAGTGGAACTATATGGGGCAGAGCAACCAGTATGTTTGGTCTCTTACCTATAATGGCTGGTTGGATCTGTTCTGCTGGGGCACAGGCAATGACCCTCTTTCGGCTAATACGAACGGCAGCGAGTACGCGTCCTATACGGAATGGGGTAAGAACAAGATAGGCAGTGATGCTCGGAATACGTGGCGCGCACCGACCACAGCCGAGTGGGATTACATCTTCAACAAGCGCGCCGATGCAAGCAGCAAATACGGTGCGGCGAAAGTGAACGACGTAGGAGGTTTAGTTATTCTGCCGGATCTGTGGGAACTGCCAGCGGACTGCAAGTTCACGCCGGGTATGGTAACCGGCGGGTATGACTGGTATTACGCCACCAATGTTTATAGCACCACCCAGTGGGAAAAGATGGAGAAAGCAGGTGCCATCTTCCTCCCTGCCGGAGGGTACCGGTATTACAACGGCAACAAACATGTTTATACAGATAATGTCGGTCACTACTGGACTTCCACTCCCACGAACGATATATTCTACCGGGCCTATGAATTGAACTTCACCGCCTACAGTGTGGACGCGGAGGACATGGGTACTCGGTACTTCGGTTATTCAGTCCGACTGGTAAAAGATATACGTGATATACCCGACTTTACGCTGACCCTGACAACGGAAGGTAGCGGCACGGTGACAGGTGCAGGCAGATATATGCAGGATGAGGAGGCAACCCTCTCCGCCAAGGCTGGTGATGGCTGGGAATTTGTTAAATGGTCGGACGAGAATACCGACAACCCCCGTCAGATAACCATGACCGCAGACCTGACACTCACAGCCGTCTTTGAGGAGATACCTCTTCCTGACTTTACGCTGACCGTAACAACGGAAGGCGAAGGCTCGGTAACAGGTGCCGGCACATACAAGTTAGGCGAGTTGGTAAAACTTACCGCCAAGGCTGATGAAGGCTGGGAGTTCAGCCAATGGGACGACGGCAATACCGATAACCCGCGTCTGATAACAGTAACAGACGACCAGACTCTTAACGCTGTCTTCAAGAAACTCACTTATATGCTGACTGTAAACATGGAAGGCAAAGGCACGGTGACAGGTGCCGGCACGTACACGCATAACGAAGTGATAACCCTCGAAGCCACTGCCGGTGAAGGCTACGAGTTCAGTCAATGGTCCGACGGAAACACCGACAACCCGAGGCTGATAACCATAACCGGAAATACGGATATTACCGCCGTCTTCACGCCCGTGCAGCCCGAAGAGCTGGAGGCACTGCCTGAAGACGAGACAACTACCTTCGACTTCTCGCTAATCGATCCGAACGGGTCGAAGATGCTGGGTGTTACTTTAGATGCGAAGGACCAATACAATGCGGAAGAAGGTTGCATGGAAGTGACTTCCACTAACACCGCCGATGAGATTGACACCAAGCTCAACGCTGTGTACAACGGCACGGCTACAATCAAACCGTTCCTGCCCGGTACCATCATCTTCAAGTTGGGACAGGGTGAAGGTAAGATAGAGATTGACTGCCAAACCGTTCCGGGTTATACACTCCAAGTGCGTATAGCGGAATACGGTACGGCGTATATCACATCCACTATCGAACAGGCACAGCGGGGCAAAGCGACCGTAAGCTACAACGTGACGCAGGATACCTATGTGGTCATCTATCTTGGCGGCGCACCTGATTCAGCTCCTGCACGTATAGCCCATTCCGAAGAGGAAGAAGGTGCAGGTGCCTATATCTGGTCGATTACTATTATACCGGCAAAGACTGCTACAGGCATCGAAGCAGTGGAGAACAGCCAATCGACAGACATCAAGTTCGTCAAGGACGGCATACTGTATATCCTGCACGACGGCAGGTTGTTCAACGCACAAGGTAAAGAAGTCCGCTAACCCGCACTTCCTACCCTGCGCCTACCGGGCAAGCGGCATATATAGGACAATACCATCAACCATCGGGGCGGATTCCTTATCGGTTTCCGCCTCGTTGTTTTTGTGTGCGGTGAGCATACGGTAGGACTTCGGTCAAATAAGCACTATCCTACGGCTATCCTTCGGTTATCCTTCGGTTATCTATCGGTTATCCTACGGTGTTACTTGCTGTTTTCTCACTGTCGTGTTAATCACTTCGTGTTGATTACTACGTGTTTGTTACTTCGTGTTGGTGACTGCTTGTTGGTTAGTTTCGCTGTTGAAAAAGGCAAATATTTCTAATATCTTGTGGGATTCATGAACAAACACTATTTTTGCAGGTCGTAAGAAACATAAAACTATATAACAACATGAAGACACAAATCCTATCCCTGACCATTGCTTTAAGCTTCAGTCTCGCTGTCGCAGCGCAGGACTTTCTTCCGCAGCCCGCTTTCGGCGACAACTGCACCAGTATTCTTGTATCCCCGGGAGCCAGTGAGGACGGCTCCGCCATCACCTCGCACACCTGCGACTCGTGGTACCGCACATGGATGCGCTGGCTGCCATCAGTGGAGTACAAGAACGACACATTAGTGCCTGTCTATACAGGTCTGATGCATACCGAGTACCCGGGCAGCATGGACGGCGTGAAGGAGAAAGGCAAGGTGCTGCAGAAAGCCGGCAAGACCTATCGCGTACTGGACACTGCCTATCCTTGCCTCAATGAGAAGCAGTTGGCAATGGGCGAGACAACCTACGGCGGCAAAGACACGCTGCGCAACAAGGACGGGCTGCTGATGATTGAGGAACTGGCGCGGTTAGCTCTCCAGCGTTGCGCCACAGCCCGCGAAGCCATCCTCTATATGGGCGAACTGGCATACGAATACGGCTACGGTGACGGCGGCGAGTGCCTGACCGTCATTGACCCGAAAGAGGCATGGATATTCGAGATACAAGGGGAAGGTCCCGACCAACTGGGTGCCGTATGGGCAGCGTGCCGCATACCCGACGGCGAAGTGAGTGTGAGCGCGAACATCAGCCGCATAGGCAGCCTCAAGCCCCTGACCGAACCGGCACAGCAGAAGGTCAAGAAAGGCAAGAAAACACCCTATAAACCCCTTGAGAGCGAGACCGTAATGGCTTCGCAGAACGTCTTTGCCGTAGCCCGCAGACTCGGTCTGTGGGACGGGAACGGTGAGTTCTCTTTCTGGCGCGCATACAGCGGGGAGAACTACGAGGGCGAGATGAAGAACTACGCCATCCGCGAACTCTTTGTGCTGCAACAGATTGCGCCGTCTCTCGGTCTGACCAAAGATATAGAGGAACTGCCGCTGAGCGTCAAGCCCGACAAGAAACTGTCGGTCAAAGATGTCAGCCGTCTGCTCGGTTCGTATTACGAGGGAACGGAGAGCGACCTGACGCAGCTAATGCGCGTGCCGAAGAAAGGGCGCAAGCTATTCAGCAAGGAGAAATGGGAGGACAAGGATAGTATCGTTTCCAACTTCGCCAACCCGTGGATGCGCTTCGACGAGATAAGCGCGTACTATGCGATGACAGGTGACGAGCGCTTTGACTGGGTGCGCACCATCGCCGTGCCGCAGTGCGCGTATTCAACTGTTATTCAGGCACGTGAATGGCTGCCCGACGCCATAGGCGGCGTATGCTGGATGTCGCTTGACAACCCGGGACAGAGTCCGCGCTTCCCTATCTTTGCCGGCGGCACCGAACTGCCTGCGATGCTGAAGATATGCGGACAGCACAGATATAGAGAGGACTGCCTGCTGTGGCATCTGCGCCAGACCAACAAACTCGCCGCCGTGCGCTGGGGGATATGCCGCAAGACGCTTGAACCCGCCCGTGACCGCTTCCTTGACAAGGGTCTGCGCGAACTGCCGTTTGTGGAGAAGACCTACAAGGATATGGTTCGTACGGACGAGAAGGAGGCTGCGGCGCTGCTGAACGACTACACTGCCGACTTTGTGGGGGCTGTCGTTCTCCGCTGGGACGAGCTCTACCTCTCCTACTGGCGCAAGTTCTGGGCAGGCTTCTGATAGCGGCACTGCCCTGCCGGTACAAAGCAAACGAGGCACCCTGCGTTATGCGGGGTGCCTCGTTGGTAAGAATCGATTGACGCGGCTTACTGGATATCAATCACTTTCGTCGGTTGTTTGATTACTTGCGGTGCTAATTTGGGCAACTCCAAACTCAGCACGCCGTGTTCCATCTTGGCTGAGATAGCCTCCTTGTCCACATCATCCGGCAGGAGCAACGATTGCTCGAAGCGGCTGTAGTTGAACTCGTGACGGAGATACTTGCGGTGCTTCTTCTCCTCTTCCTTCTCGTCCTTCTTCTCCATCGAGATAACCAGTTCGTTCTGGTCGTTAACATGGACGTGGAAATCCTCTTTGGTCATGCCCGCAGCGGCAATCTCAACGTGATAACCCTTTTCGTCTTCCTCCACATTGATGGCTGGGGTGGTCATACCGGTTGTGCGGACTACAGGCCATTCATCACTCAGAAAATCATTGAACAAACTTGGGAGCCAGTTCTGCTCGTGTCTTAAAATAGGTAACATATCTGTAAGGTTTTTAGGTTGAACGTTTCGGCCGGTGCGTCTGTACTCTTATAGTGCTTTTCAGTACCGGTTCACACTCTCTCACGCAATACTTGTGCCAACCCTATTTAAGTCTGCCAAACGGCTGCCAAAACGGCAGTTTTCTGCCAATACAATCAAAAACGAAGGAAAACAGACCAACTGTTTGGAAGAAACGAAACAAAAGCGTACCTTTGCGCGCTTAATATGTACAAAATAACCCGATACAACTATGATTAACTCACAAGACATCAAGAACGGCGTATGCATCCGTATGGACGGCCGTCTGTATTTCGTTATCGAATTCCTTCATGTTAAACCCGGTAAGGGCAACACCATCATGCGCGTCAAGTTCAAAGACGTAGTGGACGGACGTGTGCTGGAACGCCGCTTCAATATCGGCGAGAAATTGGAGGATGTACGCGTAGAACGTCGTCCCTACCAGTACCTCTATGCCGACGGACAGGACTATATCTTTATGAACCAGGAGACCTACGAGCAAGTGCCTATCGCTCACGACCTGATTACGGGTGTGGACTTCCTGAAGGAAGGTATGGTTTGCGACGTGGTTTCTGACGCATCTACCGACACTATTCTCTTTGCCGAACTCCCGACCAAGGTGGAACTGGCTATTGCTTACACCGAACCTGGTCTGAAAGGCGATACAGCTACCAATACCCTCAAGCCCGCTAAACTTGAGACAGGTGCAGAGATCCGTGTGCCCCTCTTCATCAACGAAGGCGAGATCGTACGCGTTGATACACGCGACGGCAGTTACTGCGAAAGAGTGCGCTGATGCCCGTCTATTTCGCCCCAGGCAGAGTCAATCTTATAGGTGAACACACCGACTACAACGGCGGGTTCGTATTTCCTTGTGCGCTTGATTTCGGTACGCGCCTTACTGTCACGCCCAATAGCGACAGGCTGTTGCGTTTCCGCTCAAAGAATTTGGCGGATACAGTGGAACTGCCGACTGACCGCTCGTTCCAACCACTGCCTAACCGCTCGTGGGTCAATTACCCGTTGGGCTGCATCGCCCAATTAGCGGAGAAGGCTGGGGGACTTCCCTCGGGATACGACCTTCTGTTTGAAGGCAATGTGCCTATCGGTGCGGGACTCTCTTCTTCTGCTTCAATCGAAGTGGTGACAGCGTATGCCTTCAACGATATGCTGGGTCTGGGACTGGACCGCACACAACTGGCGCGCATAGCGCAGCAGGCAGAGCACACCTATGCAGGGGTGAACTGCGGCATTATGGACCAGTTCGTGTCCGCCAACGGCAAGAAAGACCACGCCATCTTCCTCAACTGCGATACGCTGGAGTTTGACTACGTGCCGCTGTGCTTGGACGATGTCTCCATAGTCCTCACCAACAGCCATAGCCCGCACAAACTAGATGCAGGTACATACAACCGGCGCGTGCAGGAATGTGAGGAGGCGGTTAGGATAATCAGCCGCAGCAAGCCGATACGTCAGCTCGCCGACCTCACTATCAGCGACTTCAAGGAGATACAGGACACGATAACCGACCCTGTTATCCTGCGGCGCGCACGACACGTCGTGACGGAGATTCAACGCACACGCGATGCCGTCCGCGCACTCAAGGACAACGACCTGTCTGCCTTCGGGCAACTGATGAACCAAAGCCATCAGTCTCTCCGGGACGACTACGAAGTGACAGGACTGGAACTTGACACACTCGCCGAAACGGCTTGGCAGGTACCCGGCGTCATCGGAAGCCGCATGACCGGAGGAGGATTCGGAGGTTGCACGGTTTCGCTTGTGCGGAACGATGCCATCGACGAATTCAAGCAAACAGTCGGCAATACTTACCGGCAGACGACTGGGCTGCAGGCGGAGTTCTATATGGCGCATACAGGCGACGGGGTTCGTAAGATTACTGAATAATAACTTTTAAAGACGATAAAAACAATGCAAATTACCATGTCAGAGGTGCAAAACCTCCAAGCACAAATCACGCTCGTGATGCAACCTGAAGACTATCAGGAACAGGTGGAAAAAGAAATCAGGCAACTGCGGCAGAAAGCGCAGATTCCGGGATTCCGTACAGGAAACGTGCCCAAAGGACTCATCCGCAAGATGTACGGCAAGAACGTTCTCGCTGACGTCATCAACAAGGAACTGGGCACTGCACTCCAGAAATACGTTGACGAGCAGAAGCTCCACATCCTCGGCGAACCGCTTCCCAACGAGGAGCAGAACCAGAAGGTGGACCTTGAGTTCGACAACACCTTCACCTTTGTGTTCGATATCGCGCTTGCACCCGAACTGGACACAAAGATGACCGCCAAGAACAAAGTCACCTACTACCGCGTCAAGGTTACCGACGAGATGGTCACCAATCAAGTGAACAACTACGCCGACCGCTACGGCTCGTACGGAGACGCTGACGAAGTGGCTGAAAACGACATCGTTCGCGGCACCATCAAGGAGAACAAAGAGGACGGTATCAGCAAGGAGGATGCGGTCATCTATCCCCGCTACATGAAAGACAAGAAGATTAAGAAGCAGTTCATCGGACTGAAGAAGGACGGCACCGTCACCTTCAATCCCATGAAGGCGTTTGACAGTGAGACGGAAGTGGCTTCTCTGCTCGGTATTGACAAGGAAAAGGCTAAAGAACTCACCTCCGATTTCACCTTCACTGTCACCTCCATCTCGCGTCACCAGCCGGCTGCCATTGATGCGGAACTCTTTGCGAAGATATACGGCGAGAACAACATCAAGGACGAAGCCGACTTCCGTGAGCATGTTCGTCAGGAGATTCAAGCGAATATGGATCAGGACAGCGAATACAAGTTCGGACTCGATGTCAAAGAGGCGCTGATGAAGAAGGCGGAGAAAGCCGAACTCCCGAAGGACTTCCTGCGCCGCTGGATTAAGGTGAACAACGAGAAGATGACCGACGAGGAGATTGACAAGAACTTCCCGCAGATGATTCAGGAGCTCAAATGGCAACTCGTCAAAGACCAGCTCCTCAAGCAGTTGGACATTAAAGTCGAGAAGGAAGACGTGGAGGCCTACGCAAAGAAAGTCGCCCGAATGCAGTTCATGCAGTACGGACTGATGCACGTTGATGACCAGTACCTTGACAACTTCGCACAGGAAATGCTCAAGAAGGACGACCAACTGCGCGGTATCGTGGAACGCGTGGCAGAAGAAAAGATTTACGAAGCCGAGAAAAAGATTATGAAAGTCGAGGAGAAAGAAGTCTCACAAGAGGAATTCAACAAACTCTTCGCATAAACACGTAAATACATTTCGCATAATGCACGTGCATTTTATTGCTATCGGAGGCGCGGCCATGCACAATCTTGCTATGGAACTCGCCGCCCGAAAACATTACACGGTAACAGGGTCGGATGATGAAATCTTCGACCCTGCTCTTTCCCGACTCCGCGAGGCGGGACTCCTGCCCAAGCAGATGGGGTGGCATCCGGAGAACATAACCGCTGACATTGATGCTGTCATACTCGGTATGCACGCACGCAAGGACAATCCCGAACTGCTTCGGGCGGAGGAACTCGGCATTCCTGTCTATTCTTTCCCGCAATACCTCTACGAGCAGACCAAGGACAAGACACGTATTGTTGTGGCGGGTTCGCACGGCAAAACCACCACTACAGCCATGATTCTCTACGTCTTGCGCGCACTTGGCATCGAAACAGACTATATGGTTGGCGCGCAGATAGAGGGCTTTGAGCGGATGGTGCGCCTCTCCGACACAGCCCGATACGCTGTATTCGAGGGGGACGAGTACCTCACATCCCCTCTCGACCCGCGTTCCAAGTTCCTCTGGTACAAGCCTCATGTTGCCATCATGACAGGCATCGCGTGGGACCATATCAACGTCTTCCCCACGTGGGACAGTTATGTGGATACCTTCCGGCAGTTCACGCGCACAATAAGCGGTACGCTCATTTGGTTCCGGCACGATGCAACGCTTGCTGCCCTTGCCGCGGAAAACGAACAGCGTATCACCTGCCTGCCCTATGACGCATACAACGGCAACGTACCCATGCAGGTCTTCGGACAACATAATATGCAGAACTTGCAGGCGGCATGTCTCGCCTGTCAGCAGATTGGTATCGAACCCGAGGTCTTTTATGAGAAAATAGCCTCCTTCACAGGGGCCAGCAACCGGCTTGAGAAGATAGCCGAATCGGCGGATTTCGTCGCCTACAAGGACTTTGCGCATTCGCCGTCCAAGTTACGCGCTACCATCAACGCTGTCCGCGAACGGTATCCCGAACGCACGCTTATAGCCTGTATGGAACTGCACACCTTCTCATCCCTCACGGCGGATTTCCTGCCGCAATACAAGGACACAATGAGCGAGGCGGACGAGCAGATTGTCTATTTCAACCAGCATGTCATCGAGCACAAGCACCTTGCACCGATTACGGTTGACGATGTGAAGCAGGCTTTTGGTTCGAACCGGCTGCAAGTCTATACCGACAGCAGGAAGATGGAAGAAGACTTGCTCCGTAAGGATTACCGCAATACTGCCCTGTTGCTCATGTCCAGCGGCACCTTCGACGGCATTAACGTCAAAGACCTCGCACAAACCATCCAACACAACCTCCAAAACACGAAGTAACCAACACGTAGTAATTAACACGAAGTCACAAACACGAAGTAACCAAACAGCAAGCAATCCCGACAGTCAACCGACAGTCAACCGACGGTGAGCCGACGGTCAGCCGACAGTCAACCGTAGGATAATCGAAGGAATAGTATATCAAACTCACATTTGTAATCAACACGAAGTAACTAACACGCAGTCCCCAACACGTAGTCCCTATGTCTCCTGAAAAACAGCAGCAACGCGACCACCTCTATATGAAGATGGCACGCACATGGTCCGAGAATTCCTACTGCCGCAGACGGCAGGTAGGTGCACTCATTGTCAGCAACAACATGATTATCTCCGACGGGTACAACGGTACACCCTCCGGCTTTGAGAACAATTGCGAAGACGAACAGAACGTCAGTTTCCCCTATGTTCTCCACGCCGAAGCCAATGCCATTACCAAAGTCGCACGTTCCAACAACTCCAGCAACGGAGCAACGCTTTACGTCACCGCGTCACCTTGTATGGAATGTGCCAAACTGATTATCCAATCGGGTATCCAGCGGGTCGTCTATGGCGAAAAGTACCGACTCATGGACGGCGTGGAACTGCTCCTAAAAGCAGGCATACAAGTGGATTTTATGCCCTTTGAATAAGCAGAATGGCACACATTTTGCACCGTACATTAGGTACACATCTTAACTCTTCTTACACGCAATGAAAAAATACCTTTACCCAACCGTCGCCGTTATCACGCTTGTACTCGGTTTCTTTGTTGGTAACGCCGTTTCCAACCGTGCGCAGGCACAGAAAATGATTATCAACAACGGACAGGTCTATCTTGAGCCTACCAAACTGGACCAGCTCCTTCTTCTCCTCCAGAAAGGCTATGTCGAGTCTATTGACATTGACTCACTCACGGAAGAGGTGATGACTGATGTGGTGCAGAAACTGGACCCGCATTCCGCATACATTCCGAAAGAAGACCTTGAACTGGTCAATTCCGAACTGGCAGCCAGCTTCTCAGGTATAGGTGTGCAGTTCCATATTGAGAACGACACGGTTAATATCGTCAGCGTCGTATCGGGCGGTCCGTCCGAAGGAGTCGGCATACTGGCAGGTGACAAGATTATTGAGGTAGAGGATACTGCCTTTGTCGGCAAGAAAATCAATAACGAAAAGGTAATGCACACGCTCCGAGGGGAGAAGGGAACACAGGTCAAGCTCGGAATAAAACGTGCCGGCACTGATGAGACATTGCATTTCACCATCACACGAGGCGATATTCCCACTTGGTCAGTGGATGCCAAGTTCATTATAGAACCTGACGGAAGCAAAGAGAAAATAGGTTTTGTTCGTGTCAATAAATTCGGAGAAAAGACCTACGAGGAGTTCCTGTCCGCACTCTCCTACTTGCGTAATCAGGGAGCAACATCCTATATAATTGACCTGCGCGAGAACTCAGGCGGGTATATGGGTGAAGCTATCAACATGGCGAACGAGTTCCTCGAGGAAGGTGACCTCATCGTATATGCCGAAGGAAGGGCGTACCCCCGTATGGAATCACACGCAACGGGCAGTGGCAGATTCCGCAAGGATAAACTGGTGGTGCTTATTGACAACTTCTCGGCTTCCGCTTCAGAGATATTCGCAGGTGCCATGCAGGACAACGACCGTGCTACCGTTATCGGCAGACGCTCCTTCGGGAAGGGACTTGTGCAGCAGCAGATACCCTTCTCCGATGGCAGCGCACTACGACTCACTGTTGCACGCTACTACATACCGTCCGGCAGATGCATACAGAAACCTTATACGCGGGGCGAACAGACCGACTACCAGATGGAACTGCTCGAACGCTTCAACCACGGAGAACTCTTCTCGCAGGACAGCATACACTTTACGGATACAACCAAGTACTATACCAAGCACGGACGCATCGTTCATGGAGGCGGAGGTATTATGCCCGACATCTTTGTCGGACGTGACACGACCCTCTATACCAAGTATTTCAATCAGGTTGTTAACCGCGCTTACACTTACCAGTTCGCTTACCACTACGTGGATCAGCACCGCAAGGAACTGGAGAAATACAAGTCGTGGCAGGCACTCGAGCAGCACCTGATAAAAGCAGACTGGATGCCGCAGTTCATCTCCTTCTGCAAGAAGAAAGGAGTCGAACCTGTTGAGAAAGACATTGCCGTTTCTCGTCCGCTCATAGAGAGGCTTGTTAATGCCTACATCGTCCGTAACATCCTCAACGACGAAGGCTTCTTCCCGCTCTTTGAACGCGATGACGACATTACTAAACGCGCTATTGAATACATCAAAACAGGAAAATAAAAACACTTCACCCTCCATGCACGCTATCGCACCTTCCATCCTAAGTGCCGACTTTGGTGACCTCCGTCAGGAGATTGAACGTATCAACCGCAGCGAAGCGAATTACTTCCATATCGATGTAATGGACGGTACGTTCGTACCCAACATCTCATTCGGCTTCCCTGTTATGGAACCTCTCCGTAAGTACGCCGAAAAACCATTGGACGTGCATCTGATGATAGTTCATCCCGAGAAGTATGTGGAACGGTTCTGCGATGCAGGCGCATGGTCGGTAGGCTTCCATCTTGAAGCGGTTGATGACCCGCTACCCATACTCTCCCTCATACGTGCCAAGAACGTGCGCACCTGCCTGACCATCAATCCCGATATTGATGTTCATCGCCTTGACCCGTATCTGGACCAGGTGGATATGGTTCTCCTGATGTCCGTCTTCGCAGGCTTTGGAGGACAGAAATTCATACCGGATACGCTGGACAAGATTCGCTATGTCCGCTCGGAGATACAGCGGCGTAACCTCCCTACTCTCATCGAAGTGGACGGAGGAGTGAACAAAGAAAACGCCGGCGATATCTTTAACGCCGGCGCTGATATCCTCGTTGCGGGCAGTGCTGTATTCCATTCCACAGACCCTGCTGAGGCTATTCGCGCTATGAAACATAGCGCAAAGTAGCCCCTAACTCTACTTGCAGAGTCATTTGCTTGCCGTCACGCAGTATAGTTACTGCTATCTTGTCGCCGGGACGGGTCTTGCCGATAGCTACCCGCAAGTCGTTAGCAGACTGGATCTTCGTTCCTTCTATTCCTACAATCACGTCTCCTGCACGGATACCTGCTTGCTGCGCGGCTGAACCTTTGACTACATTCGCTACGTAAGCACCTTGAAGCGTTGTCAGACTTGCTTCTTGCTGCAATTCAGGTGTTATATCTAACATCTGTACGCCTAATATGGCACGCTGAACACGACCGTATTGACGGATATCTGCCACCACTTTCTGCACAATGGCAGTCGGAACGGCAAACGCATAACCTGTATAAGAACCTGTCTGCGAGGCGATGGCGGTGTTGATACCCACTAACTCGCCGTTGGTATTGACTAATGCACCGCCCGAATTGCCCGGATTGACTGCTGCATCTGTCTGTATGAACGACTCGATGCGCATATCCGAATCAATGATATTGATATTGCGGGCTTTGGCAGAGACAATACCTGCCGTCACTGTCGAAGTTAGATTGAACGGATTACCGATTGCTAACACCCATTCGCCTACCTTCAGCGCATCCGAATCGCCGAACGGGATAGTCGGCAGGTCTTCCGCTTCTACTTTCAGCAAAGCGATGTCCGTGGTCGGATCCGTCCCGATAAGACGTGCCTCGTACTCACGCTTGTCGTTCAATACAACAAGGATGCGCTGCGCCCTGTCAATTACATGGTTGTTGGTCACTATATAGCCATCTGAACCGATAATCACGCCCGAGCCGGAAGCCATCTGCGCCTGTTGGCGAGACTGCGGTACATTGGGACCGAAAAAGAACTCGAAAAGCGGGTCGGTATAGCCGCGCAACTGGGTTGTGTAAAGCGTTTTGACGTGTACCACCGCATTCACCGAAGACTCCGCCACCGTTGTGAAATCGGCATCGGGCACAAATGATGCCCTATAAGACGCGCCCTTCGAAGACGATGAAGCGAACGTGTAAACGGAATTGGCGGAAGCGGATGCTTGTTCCGTCTGCATCTTCCTTACTACATACCAGGCAGTGCCGCCACCTACGGTAGCGCACAATGCCAAAAAGAATACGAACTGAAAGAACTTTTTCATAGCAATACGTAAAAATGGTTTTTCTTTACGTATCGCAAATCCTGTGCCAAACACATTGTGTTCGCGGGAGAGAAGCGGTATCACCCGTTCAAGTCATAGCCGTAGTGCCGCAGACGGGACTGACTGCTACGCCAGTCGCGGTCCACCTTCACGAACAGTTCCAAATAGACCTGCTTGCTGAAGAACGCCTCAATGTCCTTCCTTGCCTGTGCACCGACACGCTTGAGTGCCTGCCCCTGCCGGCCGATGATAATGCCCTTCTGGCTCTCGCGCTCCACATAGATGACCGCCATAATGCGAATCAGGCGCTCCTCTTCTTGGAACTGCTCCACCTCCACCTCCACGCTGTAAGGTATCTCCTTGTCGTAGTTCAGCAGAATCTTCTCGCGGATAATCTCATCCACAAAGAACCGCGACGGCTTGTCTGTCAGTTGGTCCTTTTCGAAGAATGGCGGACTGACAGGTAGAGCGTTTTTGATGGCGTCAAACAATTGGTCCACACCGAAACGCTCTTTGGCGGAAATAGGGAATATCCGTGCTTCCGGCAATGTCTTACTCCAGAAAGCGACCAGATTCTCCAATGTATCCTGCGTGGTCAGGTCAATCTTGTTAATCACCACAAACACGCTGGTCCCGTTTTGTGACATACGCTTCACTTTCTCAAGGAAATCCGCGTTCCTGTCGGCGGTGTCCTGCACGTCTGTCACATATAGAAGCACGTCCGCATCCACCAATGCCGAACGGGAGAACTCGAGCATCTGTTCCTGTAGGCGGTAGGAGGGTTTGAGTACACCGGGGGTGTCCGAATAGACTATCTGAAAATCCTCACCATTCACGATTCCCATAATGCGGTGGCGGGTCGTCTGAGCCTTCGAGGTGATGATACTCAGACGCTCGCCGACCAGCGCGTTCATCAGCGTTGATTTGCCTACATTGGGATTACCGACTATATTGACAAATCCCGAACGGTGATTGCTGCTCACGTTCTCCATATCGCTATAACCTATTATTGCCTCTTAATCCAGATCCAACGGCGCGAACAGTGTGTTCAACGACACTGTCTTCACCTTTGCAATCTTGTTCAACGCCTTCTTGTCTATCTGCTTCGGGTCGCCCACAATCATAATTGCCATTGGCTTGCTCTGTATATGGTTCTTGTAGTACTCCGCTATCTGCTCAAACGTCAGTCCGTTCATATCCTGCTCGTGTACCCGCATCGGGTCATTCTTATACCCCAGTTGCTGCCAAGCCTCATAGGTCAGGCTCTTCGCACGCATTGACGGCTGCGAACCCTGCATCTCCTCCTTAATCATTGTGCGGATGGCTGCTATGCGTTCAGGATGCATCGGCATGGAATCGGCAAGGTGGATAAACGTCTCTACGGCTTCTACCACCTTGTCTGATTGTGTGCCTATATAGCCTACAAACGATGTCGGCTTGCCTGCTAACGGTGCGGAGGACATCATACCGTAGGTCGAATATGCCATCGAACGCTTTGTGCGGATTTCATCCAGAACTAGTCCTGTAAAGCCTCCTGAGAAATACTGGTTGAAACCGTCTTTCACCACTTCGTTCTTTAAGTCGTATGGCTCGCCGAGGAAATAGAAATAGACAGTGGCTTGCTGCAGTTTGGGATCAGGCAGGAAGAAAATCTGCGTCTTGTCATATCCCTGTTTATCGCGCACTTCGGGCGAAGAGGAAGGCATCATACCTTCCGACAGAGGAAGAGCTGCCGTAACTGTTTCCGCACTCAGCGTGCCGCAATAATGAACATCCAACGCATACTTCGTAGCCTTCTGGAACTCCGTCATCATCTTCAGCTCGTCCATATCATACACGTCCAAGAATTTCACTACGTCCAAATAGTGTGACTTCTCGCCATAGACCACCCATTCCTGTAACGCCCGCGGCCATACGGGATGCATCTTCTTGATGGTCAGTCGCGAAGACAGTTCTGAACCCTTGACGGCATCGAACTGCTTCTTGTCTAACTTCGGCATCAGAATCTGCAGGCTGACCAGTTCCAATATCTCTTTCAGGTGCGCATCTTCACCCACTATCTGAATCGTCATATAACTGTCGTTCACGCCATACTGTATGCTGCCTCCCAACTCGCTCAACTTGCGGCGGAAAGTCTGTGCATCCGTGTCCGGCATCGTGCCCGCACGGTTCATCAACTGAACCACATACTCCAGCATCGGCATCTTCTTCGTACCCACACCGTAGCGCAGTATCAAGGAGAAAACAGAGTTCTTTGTGTTCTTCGTATAGTGCATACGGACATTCTGATCCACATTGGTTACGCGCACATCGGCAAGATTGTTGTAGCTCACTTTCGGCTGACCCTGCGGCAGACTGCGGAACTTCTGCGCGTATGCCGTCTCTGTGCCCTCTGCCATTTGCAGGGGCTTGATATCCGGCTTCGGCAGTTTGTTCACTTTCGGGTCGCCGTCCTCAAACGTCAGGGTCATCGGTGTGGCATCGAAATACTTTTTCGCTACGCGCTGGATGTCCTCCTTCGTGAGTTGGTCGATTTTGTCTATCTGTGTAAAGATGCGTTTGGTCGGAATATCATAGATGAAACATTCTACCAGTTCGTTCATATTGGCTGCGCCCTCCTCGAAAGCAAGCGTGTATTGCTGATGAAACTCCTGCTTTACCGCTTCTATCAGCCAATCGGGGATGTCGCCCGATTTGAGTTTGTTGATTTCGGTCATCACAATCTTCTCCGTGGCGGCATTGCTCTCAAATGACTGTTGGTTCGGGTCAAAATAGGGTATGGCAGTCACCAATATACGCCCCATATCACGGCGGGCATCCACCATACATTGCGCTCCGCTCACATCTCCGTCCATCGTCACCTTGTCAAGCAGACCCGTATTCATTCCGTTGTTCAGCAACTGGCATACAAACTGCAATGCCGGCAAATCCTCATCCGTGGCATTGGTTCCTTCAAACACCCAGTATATCTGCGGATAGTAACCCAAGTTGAACTTCTTTTTCAGTCCGTGCTCAAACGTGGGCATCTCGTTCTCGCGGGAAGGCAACTCCCCTGTCGGCAACGAACCGAATGCCTCTGCAATCATCGGCTTGACTGCCTCACGGTCAAAATCACCAACCAGTATTAAAGCCATATTGTTGGCCACATACCACGTGTTGAAGAACTCAATGAGTTTGCTCAGCCGTGGGTTCTTTAGATGCTCCGGCGTACCGATTACGTTACGCTCGTAAGCGTGCCCTTTGTAGATGGTTGCCATTAGGTTGTCGCGCTGCTGCGTCTGCACATCGCCCGCATACATATTGTATTCCTCAAACACATTCTCCAACTCGGCTTGGAATGTGCGGAAGACAGGGTTCTTCATCCTGTCTGCATTGATGGTCAGCCATTTGTTCATTTGGTAGGCAGGGAACGAGCTGGTGTAGCACGTCATGTCGTAGGACGTAAAAGCGTTCACGTCGGTAGCGCCTATTTCGTCCATAAGGTTGAAGAAGTCGCGCGTGGTCGAGTACTGCATCTCCTGCATCGACAGACGGTTGATCTGTTTCGCCAATGTGTCACGTTCTACAGCGTCCGTACTGGTTGAATAGGCATCGTACAGACGGATAATCTCTTCATACACAGGTTTCTCTTTTGCCCAATCAATGGCACCGATTTGCTCCGTACCCTTGAAGAGCATGTGCTCTAAATAGTGCGCCAAACCCGTATAGTCTTTCGGCTCGTCCACCGAACCGGCACGAACGGCTACGTAGCCTGTCACATCCGGCTGGTCGTGGTTCTCCCACAGCATAACGGTCAGACCGTTGTCTAATTTGTATTCCGTCAGCAGTTGCCGATCCTGAGCATGCAGCATCAGTGTACTCATCACCATCACTGCTAATAACCATAACTTCCTGCACCCGACTTTCCATACCGGTTGTGCCGCCTCTATTGGTCTCAATGTCACTTGTTTCATATTCGTTTCCTTTCTATGTTGTTAATCGTTTTTCTTGAATCGTATGCCGGTAATCGTTCTTGCCTTGTCGCAAGATTCCCGACAATCGCCGCAAAAGTATTCTTTTTTTTCAACTGCCGCAAATCGTAGAACCAAATCACCGTCCATTTTTATGATTACAAGCCTACCTCAGGAAAATAAAGCACTCGCGTAACCGATGAATAAAGGGATGAAGGCACTTTTTGAACAGGCAATGAACGACGAATGAACGACAAATGAACAGGAACGCCCCTTCTTTTGACCCCAAAATAGCACAAAATTCCGCCTGCGATGACGAGCAAGCGGAATAATAGGAAGAAGATTGTTTTATCAGACTTTTCTTATCGGACTTTGATTAAGCGGATGGAGCGACCAAAGCAGATTTGGTATAGGATACGCTAATCGATATTACAGCATCATTGCCATATACAATGGCAGATATATGATGTCGTTGCGTTGTTTGTATTGGAACTTGTTCAAAACGAGGCTTCGTTCCACATATTCCGATTGCTCATCCAACACATTATCCAACGCCGTATGTTTTTCATAGTCATTGCCGGATTTGACTTCAACGATGGTCACTTTTTTCTCCTCACGAATAAGAAAGTCCAGTTCATTACGGCTTTTGCGGTCATAGTAATGCAATTTGTGTCCGTGTTTGTTCAGTTCCGCTGCCACGAAGTTCTCCGTAAGGGCTCCCTCATTGATGTCTATGTCACCGTTAAGCACCTGCCATTGGATGTTATCACCCCACATGGCACACAGCAAACCGGTATCCAACAAATAGACTTTGAACAGATTGCGGTTCTCGTACTGCTCAAACGGCAGATTGAGTGCGTGCGTGTTGTAGCAAAACAGCGCGACACCGGCATCATCCAACCATTGGGCGGCATCGCCGTATTTCTGCATATTGCCTGTCTTTTCCAAATCGCTCAACACAAACCGTTTGTGCGTTTTGCTCAATTCGGCAGGTATGGCATCGAAGAACCGCTTGGCACGTGCTTTGTCCTTGTCAGCATACTTGGCAATGTCCAGTCGGTAATTGTCAATAATCAGGCGTTGTTGGCGGAGTGTCTGCGAGAAATCGGCATTGGACAGATAAGTTGTAACTACTTTGGGCATACCGCCAACGATAAGAAAAGTACGGTAATGCCTCATTAACTGTTCATGCATAAAATCATCCAATGGGCGATGGTTGTTGTATGCCTCGCGTATCTGCGCAATCACCTCATCGCTTATATTGTTTGCCCAAAGCCATTCCTCAAAATCCAACGGGAACATCTGAATCTGACTCTCATATCCGACAGGAAAACTGCTCACTTCGCCGTAGTTGATGCCTAACAATGAGCCTGATTCGATATAATCAAAACGACCGTCTTCCGCAAGGAACTTGATTGCCGTGCGTGCATTCGGGCAACTCTGTATCTCATCCAGAAAAACGAGCGTCTTGCCTTCTACAAAAGGTCCGTACCCCATGATGCTAAGGCGTGAAATAATGTTCTTGGCATCACGGGATCCGGCAAATGCCTCCTTCGCCTGCGGATCCTTCTCAAAGTTGATTTCCACAAAATGCGGATAGTTGGTGCGGGCGAACTCGCGCACGATAGTTGTTTTCCCCACCTGCCTTGCCCCTTTAATCAGCAGTGATTCGTGGTAATGGTGTGATTTCCACTCTTCTAACCGACTTATGATTTTGCGCCTAAGCATATTGAAGTGTGTTTTTGCAAAGATTGTTTTTGTGATTTGGTATGTTTTTTCAACAAATCCGGCGCAAAGGTAGTATGTTTTTTCACTGCGAACAATTTTTTCGAGAAAATAAATAGAATTATCGTCCGTAGAACAGAAAGACACAAAAATCCGCTTGCGATGATAGGCAAGCGTAATAAAAGGAAGAAAAATGTTTTATCGGGTTTTTCTTATTTGGCTTTGATCAAGAAGATGGAGGTGTACAGGGAATTGCGAAGTTTGCCATTAGGGAACTTTACAATAATCCTGTCATATACACCGGCACAAGTAACGTCTCACCATCCTTCCGTAAATCTTTGGTATAAACCAAGTACCGATTTCCAACCCGTGCAGAATATTTCTTGCAAAACTCATCCAACGACTTATGTGTCTTGTACCCGGAAGACTTCACCTCTATCGGAGCAAGTTTATTTCCTCTTGACAACAAGAAATCAATCTCATAGTTATGCTTGTCGTCTTTCGGGAAGGTATAATAGAAGAGTTGGTTACCCGCTGCGGTAAGCATCTGCGCAATAAGATTCTCGTATAAATAACCAAGATTAGCCTCCAACTTGTCATGTAGCAACTTATTGTAAATGACGTTTTCTGTGTAATCCTTATCCCAGAAGCAGAGCGTCACAAACAATCCTGTATCTGCCAAGAACATCTTGTATCGGCTCGGGTTCTTATTGAGCGACATGCCCACATTCGGATCCGTACAATGATAGCAGAAATTCACTGTTTTGCTCTGTTCCAACGCTTGTAACAGTTCCGCCATTTTGGTTTCTGTCTGTTGGCTGATAACCGTGTAAGGCTGATAGCGCGAAATGTTATTGCTTAATTGAGCAGGGATATTCTTGAAAAGCCGTTCAGCGTTGCCGGTGGAATCGATCTTTTGAAAATCGTCCAAGTACAACTCAATAATCTCCCGTTTGGTTTGATCTACCAGACTCAGATTATTGGTGTCCAAATAGGTATTCACGGCTTGCGGCATACCGCCAACGAGCATGTATAATCGTAACTCATGCATCTTGTCGCGGGTAACCCAATCGCCGATGGACATTCTGGCATCAAACTGTTGCTTAAACAAAGGAACAGATGCCGTATCTCCAAATGCCCAACGGAACTCTTCGTAGTCCATAGGATGCATAGTTATACGGTTTTCCTCGCTCGGAATAGTGATGTCCTTTACATTCTTATGAATACTGATGAGCGAACCGGTTTCTATGTAATCGTAACGACCGTCTTTTACCAAGTATTTACCTGTTGGCGGAATTAAACTAGCGCATATTTGATTCTCCCAATCGGTTTGTTATTGATAAAGTTAATATATTGTAGGACAGTCATTGCGCTGA
>CAJOIZ010000010.1 GCA_905234835.1 Paludibacteraceae bacterium | reverse complement strand
GTTACTTTGTCTGCCGTCCACGAGAATGACAGGTTGTAAGTGGCAGCCGATGCGCTTCCGCTCCATAAAAGAGCGAGAACAAAGAAGATTGAAAATAGTTTTTGTTTCATAATTGTTGAGTTTTTTGAAGGTTAATTTATGTTGTTTATTTGTTTTGTCGGTTGTTTTGTGACTATCTTACAACAGATGTGTACATAACAAAAGCAACAACTCTTTTGGAGAATTGTTGCTTATAAGAACTGATATTTCAGATACGTTGTTACAACATAGCTACCACTTTGCCAAAGAGTTTAGGCTTGGTAGTTATACTGCGTTTCCTGCCGGTGGTAGCCGTAATCAGGTCATCGTCTAACACACACGCCACTTTGGCCAGTGTGGCAATGGTGATGTTGTGTGTGCCGCAAAGCCAGCGGCTCACCTCTGTTTCGGTCTTGCCCAGTCGTTGCGCCAAGTCTTTCTGCGTCATGCCTTTCTGCTTGAGCAGGTCGTAGATGCGGTTGGCAATCATCACTTGCAAGTCCACTTGCTTCTGTATCTCGGGAGTGAGGTGTTTGCGTCTCGCCTCCTCCATAATCGGATTGATTGTCATATAAGCCTCCTTTCGTTAATCGTTGATATAAAACGTTAATGCGCCGTGCAGTTGCGTGCCTTTCACCGTTATCTCCTTGCGGTTCTCGCGCTGGCGTATCTCAAAATCTATCTTTTGCAGCGTCTCCACGCACTTGTTCAGATACGGATCTTCCTGATAGGTCTGCGTCTGTTTGATGCCGCCGTTGCCCAAAATCAGCACTTTGCTGCTGATGCAGAGGCAGTAAAGCCTCAAGCGCGAGGACTCCAAGTAAGCGGGCAATGCACGCACGCGGTCGGATGTCCTGCCTTCGTAACGGAAATAGCGGTCTTCCACGCCCATACGCTTCACTGTTTCCAGACGCGCCATTATCACACCGAGGTCTTCGCCGAACTCGTCCTTGTCCATAAAGGAGAGCAGGAACTTCTCGAACTCCGAATATTCCTCGCCCACGAACTGCGGCGAATAGATACTCACCTTCTCGCCGGATTCCAGCAACTTAAGCAACAGGTCTTTCCTCATACTGAACTATATTTCCGTTTTTCTGCGGCAAAGGTACTGCTTTTATGCGACACCACCAAATTTTTGAGCAAAAAAAATCAACTTTTATGTTAATTTTATCGCAGGATATTTCTCAAGATGCCACTATGTTGCAAGACAGCTTACAGTTCTTATAAGTACACAATCTGTCAAAGGTCGTTTTGCGCGGAGGTTCGTGCCGCGCGGCACGGAGGTAATTGATAATTGATAATTGACAATTGATAGTTGATAATTGGGGTGAGGCTTGTTATGTGTCAATTATGGTTGGTTTATCTTGGTTAAATATGTATGTTTTGTCTTATGTGAGGCACGGGAGTGATTCACTACTATTTCCCGTTTTCCGCCTGTACTACCATGCCCGTACACAGCAGCACTGCGGTTAATAACGAGAATAGTTTTTGTTTCATAGTTTTAGGTTTTTTAATGGTTAATTATGTTTTTAGTTAATGTTAGTTCCTTTGTGTTTGTGACTACGTGTTAGTGAGTAAATGTTAGTTACTGCGTGTTGGTTACTTCTTATCTCCGCTTTGCTCCGAACGATCGGCAGAGCCGTGCGTGTTGGGGACTACGTGTTGGTTACGTCGTGTTAGTGACTGCGTGTTGATGACTACGTGTTGGTCACTGCCATCCTCGCCTTTATCCGCAACCATAAAAGTCCACCTGACTTTCATGTAGTCACTGCGTGTTGCACTGCATAAACAATTAGACAAAACATAAAGGGACGGAATCAAATTCCATCCTTACTGTTCTGCAACTGTCCGACAAGCCGTATGGCCGTCACAATCAAGCAGTCGGAGAACAATGCCGATATGCCAGTGTTACTGTCCATAGCAGGGGGTAAAGGGGCTATGGCCTCACTTTTACGGTCTTTTATTCTAAACTGCGCCGCAAAAATAGTGCAGATTTCCCAATCCACCAAATAAATTCGGTGTTTTTTTCAATATTAAGGCGTAACACTGCGTGTGGGGGAGTGAATGTTTATGATTTATGATTTATGATTTATGATTTCAAATTTCAAATTTCAAATTTATAGTTTAGATTGCGTGTTGGGGAGTGAATGTTTATGATTTATGATTTATGATTTCAAATTTCAAATTTCAAATTTATAGTTTAGATTGCGTGTTGGGGACTGCGTGTTGATTAGCTGCCATCCTCGCCATTGTCCGCAACCATAAAAGTCCACCGGACTTTCATGTAGTGAGTGCGTGTTGGTGAGTGAATGTTGGTTGTTACTGTTTTTTGTTACGTATTATACAAAAGTGCCTGACTAGTTTGTCGGTCAGGCACATAGAGTGAATATTCAACTGATTGGGGTTCAGAAGGCGTTATCTGAACAAGTCCGCCAGCGTCACTTCGTTCTGCACGATGCTGCTGTGCGTATTCGGCTTCAGTCCGTAGGAGGTCACCATAGTCAGTCGAAGCGACTTACGTGATTCGGCATACCGCATGAACTGATACAGGCGGTTCTCTGTCCTCTCGCGTTCCTGCTTGGTCATCTCATACTCTTCGCGGCAGTATTTCATCTCGCAGATATTGACGCATCGGTCTGCGCGGTCAATCACCATGTCTATCTGCGCCTGCCGTTCCGCGTCTTTGGGTGTCCGCCACGAAAAGACGCTTGTCTGCAAGCCGGATATGCCTAAAGCCTGCTTGATCTGGGGAACATGGTTCAGGCACAGGATCTCAAACGCCAGTCCCGACCATGTGTTGAACAGCGGGCTGAGTTGCGAATGTGACCAGAACCCGGGGTCATGGCGGCGGTTCTTCTCCACCACCGATTGCAGGAAATGGCAAAGCGGGTCGGTCAGCTGGAACACGGTCTGCCTGTGGTGGTTGGCGTAATCCTCATACCTGCGGATGAAGCCGCATTTCTCTAATTCGTCCAACCGCTTGCCGAACAGGGCGTTGTTGTTAAGCCGCGTCGCCTCCAGAATCTCCGCCCGGGTCAGTCCCCTGTTTTTGGAGGAGAGCGCATTGACTACTGCCACATAGTCATCCGAATGAAGGAACAATGAACGGAAGAGGTTGTCTTTCTCGTTCCGCAGTTCGCCGGTCGGAGAAAAGAACAGCCGGTCGATGTTCTGCGCCACGCTCTGCTTTCTGTCCATCAGCGACATATAGTAGGGTACGCCGCCGAAAACCATATAGAACGCTGCAATCTCCTTTTCACTGTATCCGAAACGCAGGGAGGAGAAATACTCCTTGCATTCTTTTAGCGTGAAGGGCTGCAAGAGCATCTCGTGGGTGATGCGGTTGTGCAGTCCGCCGTGATTGTTGATTACATTGTCCAGCATCCACGAGGCGGCGCTGCCGCAGACAAACAGTTTGATGTCCTGCCGTGCCGACGCCCATGCGTTCCAGAAATGCTCGAAAGCAGGGAGGAAATTCGATTTCGGCGCGTCCATCCACGGCAACTCGTCAAATAGAACCACTTTCGTCCGGCTCTTCACCGTTTCCAGAAAACGCTCCAACTGCGCAAACGCCTCCTGCCAGTTTTCGCTTGTGCTTGCCTCCGGCATGTATTGCCGCAAAGTCAGGTTGAAGTTCTGAAGCTGTTCCTTGCCGGTGGTGTTCGCCATACCTGTGAAACTGAAACACAGATGATCTTTCAGCGTCTGCCGCAGCAGAAAAGTCTTTCCCACTCGCCTGCGGCCATAAACAGCCACAAACTCCGACCTCCCGCTCCCGATGTAACTTTGTATCAAGCGGCATTCTTCCTCGCGTCCGAATAGTTGAGTATCCATACCCTGTCCTAATTAAAAAGTGCCGCAAAAGTATGGTGTTACTGCGATATGAGCAAATAATTTTCAAACAAATTGCTGAAACGAGTGATTTTTGCAGTGATTTCAGCAACATTTCAGTCTTTAGACACCTTTCAAATCCGAGTTTTCACTCTATGTACAATACGTCAAAGGTCGCTTTGTGACTGCGTGTTGGGCAGTAAATGTTAGTCAGCCATCCTCGCCTTTATCCGCAACCATAAAAGTCCACCGGACTTTCATGTAGTTACTACGTGTTGGTGAGCTACGTGTTGGTGACTGCGTGTTGATAACTGCGTGTTGATAACTACGTGTTGATGACTGCGTGTTAGTCACTGCGTGTTTGTTAGTAAATGTTAGTCAGCCATCCTCGCCTTTATCCGCAACCATAAAAGTCCACCGGACTTTCATGTAGTGACTGCGTGTTGGGGAGTGAATGTTTATGATTTATGATTTATGATTTATGATTTCAAATTTCAAATTTATAGTTTAGATTGCGTGTTGGTCAGCTGCATCCTCTCCATTGTCCGCAACCATAAAAGTCCACTGGACTTTCATGTAGTCACTGCGTGTTGGGGAGTGAATGTTTATGATTTATGATTTATGATTTCAAATTTCAAATTTCAAATTTATAGTTTAGATTGCGTGTTGGTCAGCTGCATCCTCTCCATTGTCCGCAACCATAAAAGTCCACCGGACTTTCATGTAGTGACTGCGTGTTGGGGAGTGAATGTTTATGATTTATGATTTATGATTTCAAATTTCAAATTTCAAATTTATGGTTTAGATTGCGTGTTGGTTAGCCTTCGGCTGTTGATGACTGCGTGTTGGGGAGTGAATGTTTATGATTTATGATTTCAAATTTCAAATTTATAGTTTAGATTGCGTGTTGGGGACTGCGTGTTAGTTACTTTGTGTTTGTGACTGCGTGTTAATTTATATTGTTTTACTGACATACAAAAAGCGGCAATATCGTTGTACTGATATTACCGCTTTTATAAAACAGAGATAGAGGTTACATCTTGAAAATATCGGAATGTGTGCCTGTCCGAATCAGTTGCAGCAGATGTAAAGAATTGTCATCAATCTTCCTATATACAAGCAACCAATCAGGCAAAATGTGACATTCGTGAAGGACAGGGGAGTAACCTTTCAATGCGTGATCACGCCGTGCAACGGGTAAGGGAATGTCATTTGCCAGAAGTGTTATCACTTCGTTCAGTTTCTCTATAGGAAGCCGACGTTTCCTCGCAAGGTCAAGGTCGCGTTTGTACTGGTTGGAAATGCGGATAGTTCTCATCCTAATGCCTGCAAATAATCATCGACACTATCAAACTGCATGCCTCCGCCATTATCCAGTTCTTCTATCGCCTGCATTGTCAGCGCATTGAATTCTTCCGGTTCCTGCCATTGCCAGCCAAGTGCCTTGACGACAGATTTGAAGCGTCTGGATTCACCTTGAGGTACAGACACCATATATATCTTATGATTCACAGGTTTGGTCATTGTTGGCATAAGTGCCTCCTTTCTTGTTTGCAAAACATACTTGCGTCTATCAAAAAATCATTTCTCAACGGACTTTCTGTCATTGACAATAACAACGGCCTCTTTGCAGGTTCGCATCCAAAGACCTATTTGGGATAAACGGTTTTGTGTGTGTTGCATATTCATTTCCATGAATTCCTTCATTTTGCACGGCAAAAGTACTGCTTTTGTTTTGAATGAGCAAACAAAATAGCAAAGATAATTCATTTTTGCGGTAATATCAGTATGTCAAAGGTCGATTTGTGACCGCGTGGTGGTCAGCCTTCGGCTGTTGATTACTGCGTGTTGGGGAGTGAATGTTTATGATTTATGATTTATGATTTCAAATTTCAAATTTCAAATTTCAAATTTATGGTTTAGATTGCGTGTTGGGGATTTATATATTGAAACAACTGACAGAAAAACAATCTGACACGGATTGTTCCGCGTCAGACTGACTAAAAGAATTGATTGATTACCTCTGTCAGGGGCTATTCCTTGTCCTTTAGGTGTTGCTCCGTATGCCTCTCGCGGGCAATGGCGATAGCGCGTTGCAGTTTCTCCGAAAGCAGCCGTTTGTCAGGCAGTTGGGTGTAGTACTGCGCGACCTTGACAGGGCTGTCCTCTTCAAGCATCAGGTACTCGATATGCTCCGTATTGCCCTCGCTGCACAGAATAAGTCCGATAGGCGACTCCTCCCCTTCGCGCCGCTCGTTCTGGTCGAGGTAGCGCAGGTAAAGCCTCATCTGCCCCTCATGTTCGGGCTTGAACCTGCCTAATTTGAGGTCAATAGCCACAAGGCGGCGCAGACCGCGATGGTAGAACAGCAAGTCGATATAGTAGTCCGTTGCGTCCACCGTGATGCGTTTCTGCCGCGCAAGGAAGGCGAAGTCGGTCCCCATCTCCGTCAGGAACTCCTGCATCTGCGAGATAATCGCGCTTTCAAGGTCGTGCTCAGAGAACATATCGGGCAGACCGAGCGCATTGAGGAAATAACTGCTGCGGAACACAAGGTCGGGTGTCAGCATCTGTGTATCTTCTGTTTCATCCAATGTCTGCCTGATAACCTCCTCGGGACGGCGGCTGATGGCGGTGCGCTCGTACAGTTGCGAGTCAATCTTTCTGTCCAATGTGCGCGTGTCCCAGTGCTCGTAGTGGCACATCTGCATATAGAAACGGCGTGCAAGCGGGTCGGAGATACTCATCAAGGCGCGCAAGTGCGTCCAACTGAATTGTCTCTGCACTGCGGAGACAATCTCTGCCTCGGAAAAAGTGTACGCAGCGCGTACACAATGTTGAAGGGTTGAGACACTCCATCCGCCGCCGTATCTTTCCGTAAGGCTTATGGACAGATTCTTAATCACTTGCTTGCCATATTCGGCACGGCGGTTGTAGAGGACATCCTCCTTGATGCGCTTGCCGACATACCAGTTGGTGCGGCACACCTCGGCATTGACATACACCGCCACGCGGGTACGCGTGTCATCAATAATACGGCATACATCCGTGAACAACTGCCTGCTCTCGGGCATTCCGGACAAGGGGATCTGTAATTCCTGCGACATAAGTGCTATTCTTGTAAAAAACGGTGCAAAGGTAGAGATGATTGTTTTCCTTGCACAAGGAAAAAATCCTTTTGTCAGTTGTTTCAATACGTCAAAGATCGATTGGCAGCTGCGCTGGTGGGCAACACTTCGTGTTTGTTACTGCGTGTTGGGGACTACGTGTTGGTGACTATGTGTTGATTAGCGGGCAGACACGAGGTATGTCCGTTATGGTGAGCATTGTATTCTGTTTGTCGTATGCAGGAATTGCATACAACAAACAAGTTCTTAATCACTGCGGATTAAGAACTTGCAGAGCAATAAGTTTGTATGTGTCAGTTCAGACGATTAACACATCAGAACAATAAACTGTTTTCATTCAGCAGAAAATCTTTCAGACTGACAACCGATGTGCCATTGTCGTTAAAGTGATGAACAACGGGTTCTTTCACTACGATGATTTTCCTGAACGAGTCCTGCACATTCAGCAGCGGACGTTCCTCCTGCCGGATTTTGTCCTCCGACGGCATTGCAAAAGCTGACTGGATATAGTAGCGTTCACTGCCGCGATTGGCGACAAAATCTATCTCGATGCGTTTGTGCTCGCGCTTCCCGTCCGTGGTCTCCACCGTTTCCACCATACCTACATCCACCTCGCAACCGCGATGGAGCAACTCCGTATAAATGATATTCTCCATTATGTGCGCCTCCTCATACTGGCGGAAGTTCAGCCGCGCGTTTCTCAACCCGATGTCCGTAAAGTAATACTTGTACGGAGAGCCGATATACTGTTTGCCGCGCACATCATATCGTTTCACTTCCGATACAAGGAACGCGTCCTGCAGATAGTCGATATACTGCTTTATCGTGTTGTCCGACAGCTTCAATCCTTTGGAAGCGAAGGTGTTCTGCAGTTTGTGCGGATTGGTCAGCGACCCCACAGACGAGGCGAGAATATCAACCAGTTGCGAGAACTGCTCTTTGTTAGCGATGTTGTAGCGGTCGATAATATCCTTGAAATAGGTGGTCTGGAACAGCGATTTCAGGTATTTGCTCTTTTGTGCGGCATCGTCCATTGCCACCATCTGCGGCAATCCGCCATAGTAGGAATACTCCTGCCAAAGCTGTTCCCACGGTTTGTCGGGAAAAGCTTCCGCAAGCTCCGCCATACTCAACGGGAAAACCCGCACCTCGTCGCCCCTGCCCCGGAATTCGGTAATCACATCCGTAACGAGCAGGCGCGAGTTGCTGCCAGTGACGTAAACATCCATATCCCGCTCTCCGGCATAACTATTGAGCAGGTCCTCAAAACCGTTCATCAGCTGCACCTCGTCTATCAACAGATAGTGCATCCCGTTTTCCTTGCATCTTTCGTTGATATAATTGTAGCAAGTCATCGGGTCTCGCAGACGGCTGAAACGGATCTTGTCCAACTGTATGCATATAATCCTGTTTTCCGCCACGCCGCTTTGCAAAAGATGCTCTTTGAACAACTCAAACAGCAGATACGACTTGCCGCTTCTGCGCAGTCCGGTAATAATTTTTATCATACCATTGTGCTTGCGCTTAATCAGTTCATTTACATAGTGTTTACGATTGAATTGCATAGTGAGTATTTAGAATAACGGTGATTTGTAACTGTTTTTCGAAGCGCAAAGGTAAGGTGTTTGTTTCAAATACGCACAAAGATTTGAAAATAAAACGCACAAGCGTTTGTTCTGTAGATTGTTAGGGAATTCGTGTTTGGGAGTGAATGTTGGTGACTACGTGTTGGGGAGTGCGTGGTGGTTACTGCGTGTTGATGACTGCGTGTTGGGCAGCTGGCGCTGTTGATGAATGTATGTTGTTTTATGTTGTGTTTTGCTTTATGTAAAGGTAGCGCAAGGGTTGCTCAAGGGTAGCGGATTCTATTCCTTAATCAGGTGGACATCGCACTGAGGGAAGGGGATAGAGATACCAGCGGCATTAAGCGCCTCATAGATAACCTCCTTGGCACGGTCCACATAGCCAATCCGCTCGGCAACCAGCACGTACTGCTTGACAGCAATATCCACCGAACTGTCGCTCATGTTATCCACCGTGACATAAACGCCCTTCTTGGCATCCACAATCTCCCGTCCGTAATTGTCCTTCGTACGCAACTGCTGCATAGCCTCCACCAACACTTCGCGTACCTTCTGCACATCCGTCCCATACGCCACACCAACCACAATCTTGGTGAACTCATACGAGTTGTTCCTTGTGAGGTTGTTGAAGTTCTTGCCAAAGAGTGACTCGTTGAGGAACGACATCTCCGTACCGTCCACGGTCTCAACCTGCACACACTGGTAGCCAATAGCCGTAACCTTGCCGCGTACCCCGTCGCACTCAATCCAGTCGCCAACACGCAAGCGTCCGCCCATGAGCTGGATACCGTAGATGAAGTTGTTGAGGATATCCTTGAGGGCAATACCGATACCAGCAGACAGACCTCCGGCAATCAGACCCAACGAACCGGTAGGTATCTTCCACGTCACAATCACCACCATCGCATAGATGGTCCAAACCAAGACCGTGATGATACTGTTGCCCAAAGACAGGTTGATTTCGTTGGTGCGTACGCTGGTGCGCTTGTTCTTGCGCATAAAAGCACTATACTGCGAATAATGCCAGATGACATGAATAACACGGTTGAGATAGCGGAGTATGCAGAACAGAATAGCCAGAAAGACAATACTCTCCATCGAGACGGACAGTCCGTTCGGCGTATGGATGAACGGAGCGCCATAGAAGTGCGTGAAGATGTCGGAGAAATCAAATATATCCAGCGAGACACGTATGCTCCACGGCAAAGCAAGCAGCACCGTCACAGGCAGAAGAACCTGCTTGACAAGGTCATAGAACCACGTTACACCAAAGAGCATGGTTTCACGGTCATTACCAGAGACATAAGTAATCCGTTTGCGCTTCTCGGCGACACGTTTGTCCAGCCTTTTCTCCTTGTAACGGGACAGCAAATCGGACACGCAGAAGACCGCCAGCAATATGGTCAGCATGAAATACCACCATACAAGGTCAATCAATGCGGCGAAGATATTGCCCGAAAAAGCAATGACCAACGTAATGACATAGACTGCCAACGATACCCAACCAAGTACACTATCCGTTCGAGGCACCCTGCCGCGTTCCCTGAGACAAGCCAGCAACTGTCCGAATACCGCTATCAGGAGGACAGGCGTGAAGATGATATTCAACAAGATGTCGGGAACAAACGTATTGCGGCAGAAGATGATTACCAAAGCCAACAAGAACGTGGGGACATACAGACGAATACTATTATGTATCTTGCCGGACTTGGCGCGCAACAAGAGTGAGCCCGAAATGGCAATGAACAACCAAAGAACCGTATTCAGGTTTTTCACCCCGGAGCGCACCTTTTCACTCCCTTCCCAAAAATAGCCGAAGAAGAGGAAATACAGAATCGTTCCAAACAGCACAGAGAACAACGGCAACGACTCCCACGGGATATAGTTGCGCAACTTGGTAAAACGACACAACAGCCTCAGAATCACAAACAACACTATCCATACAAACAGCAATGTGATAATCTGGACAACACATGAGAACAACGTAAAGGTCTTTTCCAACCTGCCGGTTACCGCCTTGGAGAACTTCTCGTTCGGATGTTCGGCATTATACTCTTCCCGAGCCTTACTGAGCTCTTCAAAGCCATAATAACTATTGCGGTATTCCCTCCGCATCCTGTCCCAATAGGTTCTGAAATCGGCCAGAATCTCCACATAGGGGGTCTGTCCGCCACTAAACACATAGCGCCCCAGTTCCCTATACTGCGCCTCGGCATAGTCGTATGCCTCCTTGGTGCGCAAGTAAGCCTCCTGATAGTGTATGCTGTCCACAAGAACCGAATCGCGGTTGTCCGCATACATTTTGAGGAGTTCGGAAGCATAGAGGATACAGGAGTCGCGGTAACGTTCGCCCGCCTCGTTCAACCCAAAAGGTACCGAGGCTGAATCCTTAACGGAGATACGAATAATCTCCTTTTCAAGGGAAGAAGGCGTGTTAGACAGGAAGTTGTCCAGCGAATCGTTGCGATACTGAAGGCTGTCCGGCAACAGTTCCACCTCAATCTCTTTCATCTCGGGAGGGAGACGACGTAGCGCCTCAATCAAACGCGCATAACGGTCAATCTCGAAGTCCAGACCACTGATTATCTGGTCGTAAGGACGCCTATTCTGATTGAAGTCCTCATAATACTCGGTTACCTTGTTCAGGGCAAACGTCATGTCAAACGTCTTCTTCATCTCCTGCGTATAAAGCAGAATGGATATTTCGTTCGACTGGGTGATGACGTTGATCATCCGAAGGTACTGCTTCTGAAAATCATCATCAATAATCTCCTGCAATTGAGTCCTCTGGTTATTCTCGGCATTTAATTCCCCGCGCAGTTCGTTGAGGATGTTTGTCAGAGAACGCCCGTCCTCCACAGGAAACATCTGTATAGAGGACACAAAAAAAACAACGAGCAAAGCAAACAGTTTCTTTTTCATTTCCTGAATAGTTTTATCAAAGTTTTCGGGCAAAAGTAGGACATTCACATCATAAACAGATGAAAGCAAGTGAAAAAAAGCATATTTTTTCACAAAAGTTGCACTATTTTGTTGCAAAACAAGAAAAAAGCAGTACTTTTGCCGCCGAATGAATGGGGGAGCCGGTTCACGGTTCCCCCCTATTATACGAAAACTCTATGATACAGGAGCAGACAATACGCGAAATGACGGAACACCTGTTGGAAGGTACCCCTTACGTGCTGATGACCGCAGAGGTGAACAAAGACAACGGTATTCTCGTTGAGATTGACTGTCCGGGTACGGTGGATATAGACTTCTGCGCCGACCTCAACCGCCGTTTAGTGGCTGAATTGGACAACAATCCCAAGACCAAGAACGAAGACTACAGTCTCGAAGTGGGTAGCGTCAGCCTGACCGCCCCCTTCAAGAGCCGTCTGCAGTATGAGAAGAACCTCGGGCACAATGTCGTGGTAACAGACGGGGACGGCAAGCGCCACAGCGGTCAGTTAGTCAGCGTGGACGAAGAGACGTTCACCATTGATGCCGAAGAAACCCTTACGTTCCGATATGACGAGGTGAAACAGACGGTGTATAACATATCGTTCTGAAAGACAGAGAAACAATAACGAAAACCACATACAAAAATGGCTAAAAAGCAAGATTCAATCAATCTGATTGACATTTTTTCAGAGTTCAAGACGCTCAACAAGATTGACCGCAAGACCTTTATCAACGTGCTGGAAGACTCGTTCCGCTCGGTGATAGCGAAGGTTTACGGTTCGGATGCCCACTACGATGTAATCATCAACCCCGACAAGGGTGACCTGGAAATCTACCACAACCGTCTGATAATGGAAGATGACGACGTCGCCAACGAGCAGACACAGATCTCACTAACCGAGGCGCGCAAATTAGACGAAGAAGCCGAGGTAGGAGAAGAAATTACGGAAAAAGTGGATTTCTCATCGTTCGGCCGCCGTATGATTCTGAACCTCAGGCAGACACTTTCCTCCAAGATTCTTGAACTGAAGAAAGAGAATGTCTATCTGCGCTATTCAGGTATGCTCGGTCAGATTGTGACAGGCGAACTGGAGCAGATATGGAAGAAAGAGATGACCATCAAGGACGAAGAAGGCGTTGACCTGTACCTGCCTAAGCAGAACCAGATACCCACCGACTATTATCGCAAAGGCGACGTGGTGAAAGCGATTGTGGCACAGGTGGAGAACAAGAACCAGAACCCGAAAGTCATTCTTTCGCGTACCAGTCCGCTGTTCCTTCAGCGGCTATTCGAGCAGGAGGTTCCTGAAGTACACGACGGACTGATAGCCATCAAGAACATTGCCCGTATCCCCGGCGAACGCGCCAAAGTGGCAGTAGAGAGTTTCAACGAAAGGATTGACCCCGTGGGTGCCTGCGTAGGTATCAAAGGCGCACGCATACACGGCATCGTGCGCGAGCTCAGGAACGAGAACATCGATGTGATCAACTACACGTCCAACACCCAACTCTACATCCAGCGCGCATTAGCACCCGCCAAGATCTCGTCCATGAACATCAACGAAGAGGAGAAGAAAGCCGACATCTACCTCAAACCCGACGAGGTAAGCCTCGCCATCGGCAAAGGCGGCTTCAATATCAAATTAGCGAGTATGCTGACCGGCTATCAGATTGATGTATATCGTGAGATGGACGATGCCGACGCAGAAGACATCTACCTTGACGAGTTCAATGACGAAATCGACCAATGGGTCATTGACCAGCTCAAGAACATCGGTTTGGACACCGCAAAAGCCGTCCTCGCCATACCCAAAGAGGAGTTGAAGCAACGCGTGGACCTCGAAGACGAGACCATCGACGAACTCTACCGCGTACTGGCAGAGGAGTTTGAGGAATAAACGACGCGACAGCGTTTGTCAAAGCTCTTTGACAGCAACGGCGAAAGCCCCTGAAACAACAAAACACTAACCGAAGCAACACACACTATGGCACAAAAACTCATCAAGGCTTGTAAAGAACTCAACATCGGAATGGCCACCGCCATCGAATTTTTCCAGAAGCAGGGAAAGACCATCACAGCCGACCCCAACACCCGGATTGATGATGACCTGTATATGCTTCTTGTGCAGGCGTTCAACAAGGATATGGCTATCAAATTAGCCGCCGACCGTCAGGCACAGGAGAGGCAAGAGCGCGAGCTCAACAAGAGTGTGTCCATAGAAGATGCCCATAAAGAGGCGGTGGAGCGTGCTCGCCGTGAGGCGGAAGAAATGCGCCGAAAAGAAGAAGCCGAGAAGAAAGCGGCGGAACAGGCGCGTTTAGCAGCCGAAGAGGAAGCACGTCGTCAGGCAGAAGAAGCACACCGCAAAGAAGAGGAAGAGGCACGCCGCCAGGCAGAGGAAGCGCACCGCAAAGCCGAAGAAGCAAAAGCACAGGAAGCGCAGAAGAAAGCCGCCAAAGAAGAGCAGACGAAAGCGGAAGATGCAAAGAAGAATGAAAAACAAAAGACCGAGATCTTCACGCTTCATCCACAACCGGCACCCATTCAGCCCAAAGTGGTTGGCAAAATCGACCTTGACAGCCTGAACCAAGCCACCCGTCCCGCCAAGAAAACAAAGGACGAGAAGAAGAAGGAGCGCGAAGAGCGTATGCACGCCCAAAACGGCAGTAGCGGAGGCAAACGTAAACGCGAGCGCATCCAACAGAACAAGGTGGATGTGAACGATATCCGCAATCAAAAAGGCAGCAAGACCAAGGCTAACAAGCGTCCCGTAAAGGTCGAAGTGGATGACGAAGAAGTACAACGCCAGATCAAAGAGACGCTCAACCGTCTGCAAAGCCAGAAAGGCAAGACGCTAACCAGCAAACACAAACGTGACCGCCGCCAACTCGAACGCGAAAAGATGGCGGAAGAAAGAGCCGAGGAACAGGCACAATCCACCGTACTGAAACTGACTGAGTTCGTCACCGCCAATGACCTTGCTGTGATGATGAACGTGCCAGTAACGAAGATTATAGCCACCTGTATGACACTCGGTATGATGGTCAGCATCAACCAGCGACTCGATGCGGAAACCATCAACATCGTGGCAGAGGAGTTCGGCTTCACCACCGAATATGTGGATGCCAAAGTGGTTGAAGATATTCACGCGGACGACGAGGAGTACGGCGAGGAGGATATGGAAGAGCGCTGCCCGATTATCACCGTGATGGGTCACGTGGATCACGGAAAGACATCCCTCCTGGACCATATACGCAACACGAATGTAATTGCCGGTGAAGCTGGCGGAATCACCCAACACATCGGTGCATACAACGTCAAACTGAAGAACGGAAAGCATCTTACTTTCCTTGACACCCCTGGTCACGAGGCATTCACGGCCATGCGTGCGCGCGGTGCCAAAGTGACGGATATAGCCATCATCATCGTAGCAGCCGACGACGGCGTGATGCCGCAAACCCGCGAGGCCATCTCCCATGCGCAAGCAGCGGGCGTACCGATGATTTTCGCCATCAACAAGTGCGATAAACCGGGTGCCAATCCCGAAAAGATAAAAGAGGAACTGGCGAACATGAACCTGTTGGTGGAAGACTGGGGTGGCAAGTACCAAAGCCAGGACATCAGCGCGAAGAAAGGTACGGGCGTGTTCGAGTTGCTCGAAAAAGTGCTACTTGAAGCCGAACTATTAGATCTCAAAGCCAATCCCAAACGCCGTGCCAAGGGCAGTATCATCGAGTCATCACTTGACAAGGGGCGCGGATTTGTTTCGACCGTTCTGGTCAGTGACGGCACACTGCATATTGGCGATGTGGTTCTTGCAGGTTCGTACCACGGCAAAGTAAAAGCTATGTTCAACGAACGCGGACAGAACATCGAACAAGCTCTTCCGGGCGAACCGGCAGTCATCCTCGGTTTGAACGGTGCACCCACCGCAGGTGACGAGTTCAACGTGATGCCGACCGAGCAGGAAGCCCGCCAGATAGCTTCCAAGCGCGAACAGTTGCAGCGCGAGATGTCCATCCGGACAAAGAAACATATCGGATTGGAAGAAATCGGCCGCCGTTTGGCAATAGGCGATTTCAAGGAGTTGAACCTCATCGTCAAAGCCGATGTGGACGGCTCAGTAGAGGCATTGAGCGACTCGCTCATCAAACTCTCCACAGAGAATATACAGGTGAACGTCATCCACAAAGGCGTGGGTGCCATCTCCGACTCGGATATCCTATTGGCAGAGGCATCGGATGCCATCATTATCGGCTTCAACGTGCGCGCCACCGCTACAGCCCGCAAGATGGCTGAGACAGCCGAAGTGGATGTACGCGTATATAACGTCATCTACGATGCCATCGAAGAAGTCAAGTCTGCTATGGAAGGCATGCTTTCACCGGAAATCAAGGAGAACGTTACAGCTACACTGGAAGTTCTACAGACGTTCCATATATCCAAAGTGGGTACGATTGCGGGCTGCGTAGTACGCGAAGGTAAGATCAAACGCCAGAACAAGGTGCGCGTCATCCGCGATGGCATTGTCATCTTCACCGGCGACCTCGCATCGCTCAAGCATGGCAAGGACGATGTGAAGGAGATGGGTGTCAATCAGGAATGCGGTGTTAGCATCCGTTCCTACAACGACCTTGTTGAAGGCGACCTGTTAGAGAGCTTCGAGCAAGTAGAAGTGGCCAAAAAACTGGAATAAATCATGAACAGACTCGCCCTTGTGGGCCGGCCCAACGTAGGCAAATCGACCCTCTTCAACCGTCTGACCAAGACCCGCCGCGCCATCGTGACCGAGCAGGCAGGTACCACCCGTGACCGCCAGTACGGCCACTGTGAATGGTGCGGACGCGAGTTCTCCGTCATTGATACTGGCGGCTGGGTGCTTGACTCGGACGACATATTCGAGGACGAGATTAACCGTCAGGTGCATCTCGCCATTGACGAAGCAGACGTGGTGCTGCTCCTTGTGGATGTGAACGAGGGCGTTACTCGCTTTGATATGGAAGTGGCACACCTTCTGCGCCAATCCGGCAAACCCTGTGTGCTGGCTGTCAATAAAGTGGACGCTTTTGACCAACAGTACGGCGCACCCGAGTTCTACAAATTAGGGTTAGGTGAACCGTTTATCGTCAGTGCCGAGAACGGATTAGGTACAGGCGATCTGTTGGACGAAATATGTTCACGATTCAAGAAGGACGAGAACGATGAAGAGCCCGACGACCTGCCCCGTTTTGCTATCGTAGGCAGACCCAATGCGGGCAAAAGCAGTATTCTAAACGCCTTTATCGGCGAAGAGCGTACTATCGTGACTGACCGTCCGGGTACCACTCGCGACAGTATCTACACCCGCTACAACAAGTTCGGAAAGGAGTTCTACCTTGTGGACACTGCGGGTATCCGCAAAAAAGCCAAAGTGAATGAAAACCTTGAGTACTACTCCGTTGTGCGTTCTATACGTGCCATTGAGAACTCAGATGTATGTATCCTGATGCTTGATGCCACACGGGGCATCGAGGCGCAGGATCTCAATATCTATTCCCTTATCCAGAAAAACAAAAAGGGAATGGTGGTCTGCGTCAACAAATGGGATCTAATAGAAGACAAAACCAACAAGGACATCAAAGCCTACGAACAAGCTATCCGCTCGCGTATGGCTCCCTTTACTGATTTCCCAATCATCTTCACCTCTGCCACCACCAAGCAGCGTATCTACAAAGTAATGGAAACGGCTCTGCATGTCTATGAGAACAAACAACGCAAAGTGCCGACCGCACAACTTAACGAACGTTTCCTGCCTTTGATTGAGAACTACCCGCCGCCTGCTACCAAAGGCAAATACATCAAAATCAAATACTGTACCCAACTGCCCAATACACAAGTGCCTACATTCGTCTTCTTTGCCAACCTGCCACAGTACGTCAAAGAACCGTACCGCCGCTTTTTAGAGAACAAACTGCGCGAATGGTGGGATTTCAACGGAACGCCCGTGCAGATCTTCATACGAGCCAAGTAGAGTAAATGTTGGTGACTGCGTGTTAGGGAGTGAATGTTGAAAAGTAAATGTTTGAAAGTTGAAGATAATCGGTTTCACATATTACGAGGGTCAGTACCGGATGGCGGTGAAGAGCGATTCGTCATTGCTTAATCAGGGCAAGCCGTTCTTTCTGCCCGACTGGAGTGAGGATGTTCACGCCAATCTGTGCATAGTGTTGCGTGTCTGCCGTTTGGGACGGTCTATTGAGCCGAAGTTCGCCGTGCGCTACTACGATGCCATGGCTTACGGAATCGATTTCCAAGCAACCGATTGGCTCAAACAAGGGAAGATGACCGAAGCTCTGGCTTTTGACAGCGCACTGTGTGTCGGCGAATGGATGCTGCCTGCCATATTCAAGACTATGCCTTACCCTCTTTTGAACGAGATAGAGCAAGCCTTCCCCATAGAACGAGCCATTGCGGACATAAGCCACATAATGACCTTGCGTATGGGCGACATCCTGTATATAGACCTTCCCAAAGAAGCACAACCGATACAACGCGAGGAGGTATTCGAGTACGAATATAACGGTCAACCCCTACTCTACTGCCGCATCAAATGAAACGCCTGCTGACTTACATATTGCTTCTTTCCGCTACGGCCGCTTTGGCGCGACCTGATGCGTTCTATGCCAGCAAGTCGCTGCTGGCGGAAGGCAATATCGTGCGAATCCGCGTAAGTGAATCAGGCATCTACCGCCTTACCTACGAGCAGATTGCCGAGTGGGGCATCCAACCCGAGCGCGTCAGTATCCTCGGTTATGGCGGCGGACTGCTGCCACAAGACTTCACCCAACCGCGCATTGATGACCTATGCCCCGTGGCTTTTTATATGGACAAGGGGGCTGACAACCAGTTCGGGAAAGGCGACTATATCCTCTTCTACGGCCAAGGGTCTGTTACTTGGTCGTACAGCGGCGGGTATTTCACCCACACCCGCAACCACTGTTCGGACTACGGCTACTATTTCCTGTCCGATGCCGAAGGCTTGCAGAAGTTGATGCCCGAAGCAGAAACGCTGACAGGAACGGTCACAAATGATGTTACCACGTACAATGCATACACTCTTCACGAGGAAGAGCTATTGAACCTCATCGACCGCAAGAAGGGTCTGACAGGCGGCGGACGCGAGTTCTACGGCGAAGAGATTGCTTCGGGTCAGTCAACCACATTCACGTTCGATCTACCTTCTCCCATAACCGACAAGATGATGACGTGCCAAGTGGCAGCAGCCTCCACAGGTGCAGCCCCCGCCACCCTGACCATATCCTGCGGGGGAGCGGAAACAGACATTCAGTTCGGTTCGATTGAGGCCAGCGACCACTACACTTTCGCCCTCGTGGGCACCAAACGGCTGAAAGACATACCGGCGCAGTTCCAGCCGCGCATCAAACTCACCTACCAGAGCAACAACGCCGCCGACTACAGCTATCTTAACTACATCGAACTGAACGCTGAATGCGAGCTGACCCTGACCGGCAATGAACTCTTCTTCCGACAGACCAGTCACTACGAAAAGGCGGGGCTATCACGCTACTGCCTAAGCGGTGCAGATGCCTCCACACAGATATGGGATATCACACGGCTTGACGACATCCGACGCGTTCCCGCCACATTAAGCCACGACACCCTCTACTTTACCGAGGATAACACACGTCTCACCCAATACATCGCTGTCCGCGCCCAAAACAGCAATTGGCGAACCCCATCATACATAGAGAAGGTGGCGAACCAGAATCTCCATGCACTACGCGACATCGACTACGTGATTATCTCGCCCCCCGACTTCCGCAGTGAAGCTCTACGTTTAGCAAAGAAGCACGAACTGCACGACGGTCTGACTTGCGCCGTAGTAACCGACAGAGAGGTTTATAACGAGTTCTCAAGCGGAACACCTGATGTATCCGCCTACCGCTGGCTGATGAAGATGCTCTACGACTGCGCATCCTCGGAACAAACACGTCCCAAGAGTCTGCTACTCTTCGGAGACGGAACGTTTGACAACCGTCAGTTGCTACCCTATTCAGGAAAGAATACCCTGCTTACCTATCAGGCTGTCAATTCCACTGTTGAAACCAAAGCATACGCCACCGATGATTATTTCGCCTTCTTAGAAGACGAAGACGGAGTGGTCGGTTCGTACTTCTCCGACCAAAACGGCGTGATGCGCATCGGCGTGGGCCGTCTGCCCGTTTCCACCCAAGAGCAGGCACGACAGATGGTGGACAAACTGATTGCCTACATGGAAGATGCCAACCGAGGGACATGGAAACAGCAGCTGCTCTTCCTTGCCGATGATGGCGACAACAACCAACATACCTCCATCTGTGACCTCGCGGCAGCGAACATCGTCCATAAAGCCCCCGACTTTGTAGTCAACAAGGTATATTTAGATGCCTATACCCAAGAGAAGACCGCATCGGGCGAGTCGTACCCAATAGCCTACAACCGTTTCACGAACCTAATGCGGCAGGGCGTACTCTTTATGGACTACTGCGGACACGGCAGCGCGAACAACATTACTAACGAGATGTTCCTCACTAAAGCGGACATCGAGCGCATGACCAACCGCAACCAAGCTTTCTGGATGCTTGCCACCTGCGGCTTCGCCCACTTCGACCAACAGGCTCTCTCTGCCGCCGAATTAGCAGTACTGAACCCCGATGGAGGCGCCATAGCCGTCCTATCTGCCTGCCGGACGGTCTATGCCAACGAGAACAGCAACATCAACCGTTTCCTCTGCGACACGCTCTTCGGACACTCCGACCGCTATACGTACCCCGTTACCATCGGCGAAGCCACCCGCATCGCCAAGAACCGATGCGGGAAGAACAGCGACAACAAGATATCGTACATTTTGTTCGGCGACCCGGGTCTGCGTCTCAACTATCCGACGAACTACGATGTCGTAACATCCACTTCTGCTGACACGCTCCGCGCCCTGCAGGAAGTAACTCTCAACGGATACATACGCACCTCCGAAGGAGATACGGCAAGTCTGTTTAATGGCTCGCTACATGTTTCCATCTACGACAAAGAGCAATCCATTACCACCCGTGACAACGATGCCATCAGCAGCGGACTGACACCAATGCCTTACACCTACCAGGACTATCCCAATCTCCTGTTTGTCGGCAATACGCAGGTAAAAGACGGATTGTTCACTCTGACGTACCGTATGCCAAAAGATATCCGCTACAACTACGGCACAGGACGAATCGTCTATTACGCCATTGACTCGCTGACACAAGAGGAGGGCATCGGTCACAACCATTCGTTTGTCATAGGCGGCAGTTCGCCCGAAGCGGCTCTGCTTGCTGACACAATCGGTCCCGACCTGCGCATCTATATGGACAATCCGGCATTCAAGGACGGCGGCAAGACAGGTGAGTACCCGCACTTCTTCGCTGACATCTATGACGAGAACGGTATCAATACCGTAGGCAGCGGTATCGGTCATGACCTAATGCTCGTTCTTGACAACGACAACGCACTCACCTACAGTCTTAACGACTATTTCACCACAACGAACGGCAATTACCGCCAAGGACAAGTCAGTTACTCGTTCTCCGAACTGAAGGAAGGGGAGCACAGTCTTCTGTTCCGTGCGTGGGATCTGCTGAACAACTCTTCTACCGCACAACTGCGGTTTACCGTTGTCAAAGGTCTGCAAACACAACTCTTCTCCGTGACCGCTTATCCCAATCCCTGTCCGGCAGGCGCGCCACTTAATATCCATATCGCTGCCGACCGTCCCGACGAACTGCTGCAGACGAGTCTGACCATTTACGATTTGAGCGGAAGCCTCGTTTATCAGACTTCGTTCAACGGTGAAAGGACCATCACCCTGACTCCCGCACAAGCGGGTATGCACCACGGAATATATGTCTATCGCATACAATGTCAAACAGCCACATCAGGTTCGTCCGCTGCTGTCGGCAAACTGATTGTACAATAACCGCTAATGCCTATGAAGCACATCGCAAACCAATGATCTTCAGTTATTAGAAACGCAACTAACACACAAAAAACAACCATACACAATGAAAAAAACTATTTTGACCATTGTAGCAGCCGCTACACTCACCGCCTCTCTTTGGGCGCAGGGAACTGATTACACTAATCCCATCATCACAGCTATGCCGTCGCTGACTATTGCGCCTGATGCCACTGCCGCCGGTATGGGTGACGTTGGTGTCGCAACCCGTCCGGATATGAATTCCCAACACTGGAATCCTTCCAAGTACGCCTTCTTTGAGGAACGGGGAGGCATATCCGCATCCTACACGCCGTGGCTGCGCTCGCTCGTCGGTGACATTGACCTCGCTTATCTCTCCGGTTTCTACCGTTTTGACGAACTGCAGGCAGTATCCGCCGGTTTCACCTATTTCTCAATGGGTAAGGTCAGCCTGATTGACAATACAGGCAATATGTTCCAAGAGGCACACCCCAACGAGTGGGCTTTTGATATCGCTTATTCTCGCAAACTGCACGAGTATGTATCAATGGCTGCCACGCTGCGTTTTCTCTACAGCGACCTGAACAACGGTGCCAACTCATCGGTTTCCAACAGTTCTATCGAACTCTATCCCGCTTGGACAATGGCAGCTGACATCTCGCTCTACTATCGTCAGCCCATCGAACTGCCCTTCGGTACCAGTTACATCGCTGTCGGTACCAACATCAGCAACCTCGGCGGCAAGATGACCTACGACAAGGGCGACCATCAGAACTTCATCCCCGCCAATTGGCGCACCGGTATCAGTTACGAACTGCCATTTGACAACTACAACCGTCTGACCGCCACTCTTGAGGCGAACAAGATGCTTGTTCCCGCCAGCAAATACTCCAAGTTCGCTCCCAAGGACGAGAATGGTAACCAGATTACTACCGGTAACACCTATTCAGAATGGTTCTCCGACCTGAGTTCCGCCAGCGGATGGTTCCAGTCGTTCGCTGATGCCCCCAAGGGCTTCAAAGAGGAAATGGACGAAATCCAATGGGGCTTCGGTTTGGAATACAGTTACGACCGTAAGTTCTTCGGCCGCGCCGGTTACAGCCACGAAGCCACCTACAAAGGCAACCGCCGCTACTTCACATTGGGCGCAGGTTTCAAACTCAGTATCGTTCGCTTGGATATCAGCTACTGCATCGCTACCCACAGTTCCAACCCGCTCAACAACACGATGCGCTTCACGCTCGGCTTTGACCTGTACGGAATCAAAGACCTCATCAAGAATTAAGAGTTAATAGTTAATAATTAATATTGCATAGTATACCTGATTGTGTGGAAGAAACATAACACCCATATTCGGTCTAATGACCGATTGGGGTTAATGTAAGAATGTCGCTTTTACTGCACGGATACTTCTGAAAAAAAAAGCACTCGCGTAACCGATGAATAAAGGGATGAAGGCACTTTGTGAACAGGCAATGAACGACGAATGAAAGACGAATGAAAGACGAATGAACGGGAACGCCGCTATTTTTGACAAAAAAAACTTGTAAAAAACTGCCCTTTGCAGTCCCAATCGGTTAAGTCATCAAACTTCTAATCGGCAGAATGGTTACAATGTTTTTTCAAAGGATTGACAATATTAATTATTAATTCATAATTATTAACAGGAATATGCGCATAGGATTCGGCTATGACGTTCATGCTTTTGCCCCCGGCCGCGAGTTGTGGTTAGGGGGCATTCGCATCCCGTATGAACGGGGCTTGCTCGGTCATTCGGATGCCGATGTGCTGATTCATGCTCTTTGCGATGCGCTGTTAGGAGCCGCAGCCATGCGAGACATCGGTTTCCATTTCCCTGACACCGCAGGCAATGAATACGAGGGTATAGATTCCAAGATTCTGCTCCGCCGCGTGATGCAAATGCTGCGCGAAAAAGGATACGAATTAGGAAACTGCGACTGCACCATCTGCGCACAACAGCCCAAACTCGCTCGGTACATCGAACCTATGCGGCAGTGTGTAGCTGACACAATGGGCGTGCCTGTGGACAGTGTGAGTATCAAAGCCACCACCACTGAACACCTCGGATTTGTCGGACGGGAGGAAGGTATCGCCGCACAAGCCGTTGTGCTGATTGACAAACGCCAACAAAATACGATACCGTGAAACAACTCCGTAAAACACTGCTGTTGTGTGCCGCCTTGCTTAGTGCGGGTCTGTACGCACAGGAATCTGTGACTGCCGGCGAACAGGATATGGCTCCTGTTACGACATTCAGCCGCGACACACTCATGGTGAACGAAGACTCCGTGCTGATAGTGATTACGGTATGCGCACCCGTCTGCTCGTCCATCGTGATTGTAGAAGATGCGCAAGGCGGAGAAAAAGGGGAGATACCATCCCCCTACCCCAACGCCGTTTTTCCTGAAGCGTACATTGAGAACGACAGCATTAAATGGCGGGACAATACCTACCTCATATTGGACGAAGACGAGAAACGCTGGAAAGCCGAACAACAAAAATGCAAAGAGACAAATCCGAAACAGTAGCAAGCCGCCCTATCTACCTGATAGGCTATATGGCGGCAGGCAAGACCACCGTCGGCAAACGTTTGGCGGAGCGTATAGGATGGCATTTTGTGGACTTGGATGACGCTTTTCTGCAGATTCACGGCTATACCCCCAACGAGTATATCCGCCAATTCGGCATAGACGCTTTCCGGCGCAAAGAGAAATACGTGCTGGAAGACATAGCGGATATGTCTCCATACGAGAATGTAGTGTATGCCACAGGCGGCGGCTATCCGTGCTATGAGGATAATATGGAATGTCTTGCCGAATTAGGCACCAGCATTTATCTGCGCTGGGAAGCACGCGACCTTGCCAAGCGGCTGATGCTAACCGACTTGAGCGAACGTCCCGTCTTGCAGGGTCGAACAGAAGAAGAGTTACTATCGTTCATTTCACCACAATTAGCCGCACGCGAAGAATACTACTTGAAAGCCGACCACGTAGTGGATGCCCCCGGTTTCACTGAAGATGCCGACGAACAGCTCGCCGAGTCCATCATTTCATGGCTGAAGAGACAAAATCTATAAACTCTCAACTTCTATCAACTATCAACTATCAACTATAACAATGCTCATCAACGACATACAAGACGAAATCATTGAAGAGTTCAGTCAGTTTGACGACTGGATGGACCGCTATTCACTGCTTATCGACTACGGCAATTCGCTGCCCGCGTTTCCTGAAGAAAGCCGCACGGAGCAGAACCTGATTGACGGTTGCCAGAGCCGCGTATGGTTCACGTGCCGTATGAACGAGGACGGTACGATTACTTATCATGGCGATTCGGACGCCATCCTTGTCAAGGGGATAGTGGCTCTGCTTATTCGCGTTTTAGGCGACCATACGCCACGCGAGATTGCAGATGCCGACCTCTATTTCATCGACCGCATCCAACTTCGTGAACACCTCTCCCCCACCCGCAGCAACGGCCTCGCCGCCATGCTCAAGCAGATGCGCCTCTTCGCCCTCGCCTTCCTTTCCCAAAGCCTCCCCAAATAATTGACAAGGGGAACAAAGACATTAACAATTACCGAATTGAAAATCTGTCTGACAATGCAACATTGTCAGACAGATTTTTATGTATCAGGCAAAATGCCTGTGTGTGGGTCAAACGCGCTTATTCACAAGCTATCTCGTGGTATTGACGATGACCGGCATCGTCAGCGGTTTCTGCCTCTTCAATCTGCAGGCAGATATTCTCGGTCAAGCCTGTAATGTCAACAGTCTGTCCGTTGTCCCAATTGTCACCATTACGGAAGATGATGTTAAGGCTAACAACAGCTTCGGGAGTGGTATAAACCCACCAGTTACCTTCTTGTGTAAGAGTAGCAGCCGAACCGTCTCCACCGGTAGGCCAAACCCAAGCGGTAGGAGTGTTGGTCCAATCAGAAGGCATTTGTGCACGTACGGTAACCATGTGCTTTTCGGGTTCAACGGCACCACCTTCACCTTCGAGAAGAACGGTCTTCGCATTGGTCTCGGCATTGAGCGTGAAGGTTACTTTATACATACCATCAGCAGGAACAGTGATATTGTCGGAACCGCCTTCCATACCTGCTTCCACATAGAGTTCATCCGTAGTGTTGTACGAACGTACTTTGCAGCCACCTGCTGCGAGGAGGTTCATTGTAGCAGTCCAAGTGTAAACATTTCCGCTCTTGGCGGGTTTGCCCATACTGAAGCGGTTACCCCAGCCCCAGCCACCGGCATCACCGGCTGCATCAGCTTCAGCACCAGTCTGTTCAGCTACGGCATCACCTACAACGCAGAGAACCACTTCAGAATAGTCTTTAACGACTACGTCACCGGTCTTTTCCATGGTGTAGGAATAGGACTCTTTGATGTCACCTTTCGCCATCTTGAAGGTCAGAACGATCTTGTACAGACCACCGTTCTCTACAACCATATTAGCACCATTGGGAACCATACCTGTACCGAGGTTGGTGTTAGCGCTTACCTGTTGTGCATCATCCAAGAAGATTTTCCAAACGGCGGAGTGTTTGAATTTGAACTCAGTGTTAGCAGGGAGTTCGGCATCAGTCCACGTCCAAGTGATTTCATTCTGTTTGGCCTGTACCTGCGGCTGTTGGTCAGCAGCGGTGAAGCCCCAGCTGTTCATAGAACCTGCAATACCCCATTCAACAGGAGCTACAACGATTTGTGCGCCGCCTGTGCCGTTAAGCAGTTCGTCCTTGTTGAAATCAAGAATGATGTGGTAGAATCCAGTAGCGTTTACTTTCATCTTGGCATCCTGCATGAGTGCGCCTTTCATACCTGCCAATTCCTGACCATCGGTAGCAAGCTGAGCTTCCTGAAGATTGGCACCATAATAGGTGTAGGTGTTACCCTCTTTGAAAACAATCTGGAAATCCTTGTTGCCTTCGAGAACGATGTACTTCTCGAACATGCCTTCGCGTGTTTCGCCGGTTTTTTCATTCAGACCGGTAGCCATACCTGTGGCAATCACACCTTCAGCATCGAGAGTTGCGTAGCCGGTAGCCTCGCCTATCACGTAAGCACCGCTGGTCAGCAGCTTACCCGTGTCAATGGGTTGTTTCGGTTCATCATTGTTACAAGATGTGAACAGCATACCAAAAGAAGCAACTGCACACATCAGCAAACTGAGTTTTTTCATGTTTGTAAGTTTTTTGGTTAGTTAATTAGGTTAATTATACATGCTTTCGCAGTGTATTTGTTTGTTTCAAATTACATACCTTTTCAGACGGTACAAATACCGTGCCAATCGGTTATCAATAGCCTTCGTTCTGGGTCCAATAAGGCGTGCCGTCCTCCTTGATACTGGATTTCTGGAGTACGCTGTAAGGAATGGGGAACCAGCGGCGTGTGTTGTTCATACCTGCTCCGCTGACATACTGCACTTTCTCGAACTGTCCGAAACGTATGAGGTCACGGCGTCGTGCACACTCCCAACTGAGTTCGCGTCCGCGTTCGGCAAGGATACCCGTTGTAAGGTCATTGGAAAGACCGTTAAAGGCATCGGGATAAGCGGCATCGAAGTCACTTTCGGGGTTGGCCGAATAAGCGAACGCACGTTTCTTCATTGCGCTGACAGCAGCGTTATATTCGCCCGTAGCAGAACCTGCTCCGCGTGCTATTGCCTCCGCTTTCATCAGAATGACATCGGCATAGCGGAACAAAACGAAGTCGTTCTCGCAGTAACGGTAGGTTCCGGCAGTGTCAATCTGGTACTTAATCATACGTGCGCCGCAGGTACGAATCGCCTCAGTAAGCGAGCTGTTCTCAGTGACAGGTTTGGAGGGGTCGGAAGTGATTTCCGGAGTGAGAATAACGAGCGAGTCCGCCGTGCAGGACTTGTTGGCATCCACGATAATGTCGTTGCTACCCTGCTTGTAGAGCGGTCCTACGAACCAAGCCCACTGGTGAGGGTTATGTGTACCGTCATCTTCCACGCCGATACCGGCACCACGACAGTCATGTCCGTTGAAAATCTTCAGATAATCGGGACGTGCGCAGAAGCCGTTCCACGGTTTGTCCTGCATTTTGGGCCAAAGAACCTGGTGTGCATAGTGAAGGGTAAGGAAGGAAATCTGCAGTTTGTTCTTCACTTTGTCCACGTTGCGCTCGTTGTCCTTCGAACCGTCTTCCACAATGACGAGGATGTTCTCATTGGACTTCTCGTTGAACATCAGGAAATTGTTGAAGTAGTTGCTTTCAATAGCGTATGCACCCGAAGCGATAACCTTGTCGCAGCAGCGGTTGGCGTTCCTGTAGAAGTCTTCTGAAGAGCTGATGGCGGTAAAGCCAGTCAGGTCTTTGTCGATTTCGCTCATCGGGGTGCGTGTCTGCGAGTCACCGTTGGAGTACGTAATGGTATGTGTCGTATTCATCACGGTAGCAGGATTAACTCCGAACGATTCGGCATTAAGGTACAGACGTGCGAGGAGCGTATAGGCTGCGCCCTGTGTCATACGACCGAGCTGAGATGCGCGGTTGCCGTCATTAACCACCACCATATTGGGAGCATTGTTCTCCAAGCAGGCTACAAGGTGTACCCACGTAATCTGCGGGTCAAGCAGTTCTTCGTGACGGTCGGAATAGTCCTCCATATACGGTATGCGTCCGAAGCAGTCGAAGAGCATATAGTAGTAGTACGAACGGAGCACTTCCAATTCGCCCTTATATTGTTTGTATGTCGCCTCTGCCATATTGTCCTGCGCATCAGCAAGGGTCTGGAGGAGGTTGTTGCAGAGTACAGCACCCGATACGGTACGGTTCCAGATGCATTTGAAGGCTTCACCGTAAGCGTTCCAGTTGTGGGTGTTGAGGTTCTTCCAGTAGCCACCGTCCGCCCAGTCGCCTCCGGCGCGTGTGGGACACAGACCTTCGTCAGCAGTAAGGGTATTGACACCCCAATAGCCCCAGTGGTCGTGGACGAACTTGAGGTCAGCATAGGCTTGCGCCACCATTAGGACGATATTGTCCTCGTTGCTCAAAATCTCATCGGCGGTAGGTTTGCCGAAGGTGTCTTCCTTGAGCATATCCTCGCAGGAGGTGAAAGCGGAGAGACACAGAACAGCGATGAGTGCGGAATATATATACTTTTTCATAGTTGTATCCTTTCCTTAATTAGAACAGATTAAGATTGACACCAAACAGGAAACTTGCCGTTTTGGGATAGAAGCTTACGTAGTCTATACCCGCCGACCAAACAGCGGTGGTATTAACTTCGGGGTCTTGTCCGCTGTATCCGCTGATGGTGAAGAGGTTCTGACCTGTTGCGGTGAGACGGAGCGAACGGATGTAGTTGTTATCCTTGAAACGGAAAGTGTAACCGAGCGTTATGTTGTCACACTTGAGGTAGGAACCGTTCTCCAGCCAGTAATCAGAGAAGTGGGTATGGTCAGCAAAGACCGCACCACCGTTAGCAGCCGCACCATTGCCGGAGCGGAGGTCTTTCATAAAGACGTTCTGGTTGGTGGATGACGATGTTCCGTCAGGAGTGTACTGCCAACGTGTCACATTGAGCAGTTTGTTTCCAATGACACCACGCAGGAAGATAGTAAGGTCGAGGTCGCGCCAACGGAGGGTGTTGTTCCAACCGTAGGTTACTTTGGGCTGTGCATTACCCAGTGCACGGCGGTCAGCTTCCACGAGGTCGCCAGCGAAACAGGGTTCTCCGTAACGGTTCTCATAAATCCAGTTGCCAGCGGCATCAAATCCGAGGAACTTGTATCCGTAGTAGGTGCCGACAGATTCACCTTCGATAAGAATCTGTGTCTGCATACTGTTGAAGCAGTTGCCGCTTACACTACCCGCCATGGTCTGCTTGTAGTTGAAACCTTTGGTCTCGTCACTAAGCTTGGTAATCTTGTTGTCGTTCCAAGCGAGGGTGAGTGTGGAAGTCCAGTTCCAGTCCTTGGTCTTAACAGGCACACCCGAAAGAGCTATTTCAAAACCGTAGCTCTCCATCTGTCCGGCATTCGCCAGCAGCGTCTCGTACTGGTAGGGAGGTGTGGGTACTTCGTAGTTCCAGAGCAGGTCCTGTGTCTGGCGGAAATAGCCATCCAAACTACCATAGAGGCGGCTATTGAAGAACGCGTAGTCAATACCTACGTTGTACTCCAGTTTCTTCTCCCAACGGAGGTCGGGGTTGACGTTCTGCGTTACTGAGTATGCATATACATCTTGCCCGTTCATTGTCACTACGTCCGTCTTGCTCAGTAATGCCACAGACATCAGGTTGCTGTTGAGGTCGTTACCCGTCATACCGAAACCGGCACGGAGTTTGAGTTCATCGCACCAGTCAGCAGAGCGCAGGAAATCTTCACCTTTGATGCGCCAACCGGCACTGACAGCGGGGAAGTAGCCCCACTTGTTGTTGGCACCGAAGCGTGACGAACCTTCTGCACGAACAGAAGCAGAGAGAAGGTATTTCTCATTGTAGTTGTAGTTGAGACGGAGGAATCCGGCAGCGAGCGTATGAGTAGCACGACCTGAACTTACTACAAGGTATTCCTTGTCGGCTTGTCCTTCACCAATGGAGTTGTACTTGATATTATATGTAGCAAATCCCTGGTTCTTTATGTCGTCACCGTCATCAAAGAAATGCTGGTAGGAGAAACCCGCCACTCCGACGAGACTATGTCCGTTCCATGAACCTGCGTAGTCCACTGTGGCTTCATAGAGTTGGTTCAGGTTGTTGCTACCGCTACGTCCGGCTGCCCCTGCATCAGCGAGATAAGCCGCGCTGAGGAGGTTATTGTTCGCCCAAAAAGAGCGGTTGTCGCCTTCTTCAAGAGCAGCAAATCCGCTGAACTTGAGTCCGGGAACAGGCAGGATATTCAGCGTAGCTCGAACAGAGCCGCGGAAATAGTTGCCATCACCGTACGACTCCTTGAGGTTCATACCCTCAACAGGGTTGACCTGTCCGTTGATGGGGAAATTGACATAGTAGCCGTTTCCTGAAGTGGCATCATAGACGGGATAGGTGGGATTGAGGGTTGCCGCCTGCGTGAAATCACCGCAGAAGAAGTCGTTACGGTAGTGCATATAGGAGGCATCGTACTGCAAATTGAGCCAGCCGTTGAGAGCTTTCTGGTCGGCAGCGAACTTACCCATCAGTTCCTGACGGTTAGTCACCCTGGCAATACCTTCAGCGTTCTTGAAATTGACAGAAGCGCGGTAGGAGAAGTTCTTGTGCGAGCCTGAAACAGAGAGGTTGTGGTTGTGCGTGAGAGCCGCTTTGCGAGTAAGTTCGGAAATCCAATCGGTGTTGTAACCGAAATCGTTACCTGTCAAAGCTCCATTGGTCAGTGCACTGAGTCCACGGAACTCTTCGGCAGTAGCCATACCCATCTTTGTGTTGTTCCATGCGGCAGACACATAGCCGTCGTAGGTAACATCCGTATGAGCCTGATCGGAGAAGCCTGCACCGCGTTTGGTGGTGATAATAATCACACCATTGGTACCGCGTGTACCATAGATAGCAGCAGCCGAACCGTCCTTGAGTACGTCCATAGACGCAATATCGTTAGGAGCAATCTGGTCAATACCGCTGACGGGTACTCCGTCCACGATGAAGAGCGGGCTGGAACCGGCACCCTGATCCAGAGTCGAGAAGCCACGAATCTGAATATCAAAGCCCGGGCTGGTAGGATCGGAAGTGGAACGCGTGATGTTCAGACCCGCCACCTTACCTTGCAGCAATCCTGCAGGGTTGGACTGTACGCCCGGGTTGAAGTCTTCCTCCTTGATGCTTGCTACGGAGCCGGTCACTTCTTTCTTTTTCTGTGAGCCGTATCCGACTACGACCACTTCTTCCAATTGTTCGGTCTCTTCGGCGAGACGCACCACCATACCGTTCTTGGCGGGGAGTGTCTGGGTCTGGAAACCGATGTAACTGAACTGGAGACTGGCGCCTTCCGCCACATTGAGCACGAAATTGCCGTCAAAGTCGGTAATCGTACCGTTGGTCGAACCGGCTTCGAGGACAGTCGCTCCGATGATGGGTTCGCCTGATGCGGCTTCCACCACTGTACCTGTCACCTGTGCCATCACTGCGGCTGAACAGAGCCACAATGCGCAAAAGGCGACAAGGGAAATAAGTTTGTGTTTCATCATATTGACTTAATAATTAATAGTTAATAGTTAATATCGCATTTCTGTTGAGATTCAGACAAATTATTCCATCTCTAAAAGATATTTGTTTATCTGCTGTTTTAGTATAGGTAAATCATTGGTAATAACATCCCAAACGACTACATCATCCACTTGAAAATACTCATGCACCATATAATTCCGAGTTCCCACAACAAATTTCCACTGCGTTTCAGTATGCTCGTCTCTAAATTCATACGTCAGTAAATTAGCGGCCTCCCCAATGATGCTGATATTCATCATCACCGCATAATACATCATACTATTGTTTATAAATGCATCAAAATCAACCCCTCTTGTATAGTTTTCTATGCGATTGATTGCCTCAAGCATGTGCTGCAAACGCTCCTTATCCCTGCTACGCTCTCTCATACACAAGCACTTTGTCTCTATTAACAGACGATTCTGCAAATGAATGCAAAAAAGGTTCAGATACCAAATCGACTGACCTGCCAAGCAGCGATTTCAAATCTTCGTACATTCCGAAATACCGCAGTCCTATCCGTTGGGAGTAATCTAACCGAACCAACAAATCCACATCGCTATCCTCACACTCCTCCCCACGGGCATACGAACCGAAGAGCCATACTTTTTTGACAGGTTGTGTCTCAAAGTATTGAGCCAGCCGAGGTATTATCTGTGTTCTCGTTGATTCTGTCATACAGGGAGTGAAGGATGGTATTTATTCTGTTTTTATCTCTTTTTCTCCTGAATAAGGAAGACGCTGGCGGCACCGCAGATGAGCAGGATACCTGCCACAACAAGCATTGCGGGCTGTGAGTCGTGACAGCAAGCCTTCAAGATAGAGCCGCCACAAAGGGCTGCAATAATCTGCGGCAGGCAGATAGTGCAGTTGAACAGACCCAGCAACGTACCCATGTACTTGCTTCCCTCGATGGCGTTGGTGATTATGGTGAAAGGCAGAGCCAGTGTCGCCGCCCAAGCCGCACCGATAAAGAAGAAGGACACGAGCATCACATACTGATTGGAAACAAAGAATGAGGACACAAAGCCAAGACCGCCGACAAGCAGCGAAATGGCGTACGCACCTTTGTTGGCAAAATGTTTCTCCAGCCACGGCAGTATGAGCGCCCACAAGAGCGAGCCGACCGCCTGCACAGCAAAGGCTATTCCCACCCAGTTACCGGCATCCTGGAAGGCAGGCAGAGCCGTGTTCCACACCAGACTGCCATCCTCATTGAGGGTCTGCTCCCAACCGAAGCAGTTGATAGCTATCGCACCGTTGGAATAGGTCCACATATACATGAACGCCGCCCAGCAGAAGAACTGCACCAGTCCGACGGTGAGGAAAGCTTTCCAAATACGGCTTGACGAGGCATCATCGTCACCAGCGATGCTGTCCTCCTTCTTGCCATTGAGGTTGTGGAACTCGGCATACTCCTTCGGATCCATCTCCTGCACGGCAAAGAACGTATAAAGCACACAAAGAATAAGTATCGCCGCGCCGATGTAGAACGACCACTTGACCGAATCGGGTATCACACCCTCCGGAGCGACATTGGCTACACCTATCCACGAGAAGAAATACGGGAAGACAAAGCCCACTATCGAACCGGCATTGCACAATGCCGACTGTATGCTATATGCCAGACCTTTCTGCTCCTCATTGACCATATCGCCCACCATCATCTTGAAAGGCTGCATGGCGATATTGATGCTCGTGTCAAGGAACATCAGAGAGAACAGTCCGAACCACATCGCCGAGTTGAGTCCGAGATAGACGCTCTGCTCGAAAGTGAAGTTACCGGCATTGGGAAGCAGAACCATCACCGCCACAGCAATAACGGCACCTATCAGGAGATAGAACTTGCGACGACCAAAGAACTTACCGAACCACGTATGGTCAGAAAGGATACCGATAAGCGGCTGCACAATCATTCCCATCAACGGGGGCAAGATCCAGAAGAATGCCAACTGGTGCGGGTCTGCGCCGAGCGTGGCAAAGATACGGGATATATTGGCACTCTGTAGCGCATAAGCGATCTGTACGCCAAAGAAGCCAAAACTAAGATTGAACAATTGTCCAAAAGAGAGATTACGTTGTTTCATTTTGCAAACTGAGCATTACAAATTCATTTCGGCGGCAAAGGTAAACCTTTCTTTTATGTGTCACAAAAGAAAATGCGATTTTTTTCACAAGAGGGACATTTTGATACTTACTTACAGCAATCCCGCCATATAAAGAGGCAGACAGGTTATGTCGTACAAGAGTACTTTCTGTCGCAAGGATTTCATATCTTTAGGCTACTGTTACATTCCACCAACTGCAAATAGATTTCTCTTCTCACATATAAAAAATTAACGTTTCCGGCTCTTTGTGCGAGCCAAAAATTAACGTTTCCGGCATTTAAAGAGGCTTAAAAACTCACTTTTCCGGCAATAAAGGTTTTTTTCAGGTGCAAAGTGTTCTTATCCTGCATTATTATAGAGATACATTTATATAGAGCCTCGAAACAGGGAAAATCTATCACCTGAAACGCATTTTTTGCATATTTCATACAAGCGGCTTTAGGGAGCCGATGTTCAAATGTCCGCCCTTTATTCGCAACCAAAAAAACACCGGGCTTTCATGTCGTGCAAAGATACGATAGCGGGGAAAGTAATTTTCCCAATGCTTCCCAATAAGTCCCAATAAGTCCCAATTATAGTTGAGAGTTTAGAGTTGAGTGTTGAGAGAAGTTGGAGAGTTGTGAGTTTATAGTTGCAAATTTGTATGCCCCTCCATATATAAGGCGAAAAAAGGGCAAAATCTATCACCTAAAAGGCAAGTTTTTTTACTTTTTTTTGCATTTTCTTTGTAAAGGGCTGGGAATGAGACATGATTATTGGTTAAGGAGTTTAGGTGTTTATGAGTTTAGAGGTGGTTGAGAAAGTTGATAGTTGATAGTTGATAGTTGATAGTTGATAGTTTATGATTTATGGTTTATGATTTCAAATTGCAAATTGCAAATTTGTTTGCATTTTTGTTCGTAGGAGGCTCTGGTGGAGCCGATGTTCAAATAGTATTTGAACGCAATGGACAAAACCTATCCTTTACAGGAGGCTCTAAGGAGCCTGTCTGAATTCAATTCTTACGATCTGCTTCGCTGTGCAGACATAACGGACGGAGCCATATCCTTTACAAGCGGCTCTAAAAGCCGATGTTCAAATAATATTTGAACGCAATGAACATAGACATAGACTATACAGGCGGCTCTGGGGAGCCGATCTGAATAGAATTCAGACACAAATGACGAACAATGCCGATTACTAATCGGCGGAATACAAAGAAAAAAAGAACGCGAGGCTGACGACTCGCGCACCTAACAAAGGGAAACGGATGATATCCGATATATAGAATAAACGTTACTTGCTGCTCTTGTGGCGGTTGCAGTCACGGCAGAGCATCTGGCAGTTGGAGGCAATCGTGCGGCCACCTTCTACCCACGGCGTGATATGGTCGGCTTCCATGACTTCAATATCAAAGGGCTTGCCACAGATGGCGCACTTGCCGCCCTGCCGCTCATAGACCTCACGGCGGGTGTTGGCATCAAAAGCACGGATTCCGAGGTGACGGATGTCGCCGTCCAAGATATAAGCAAAGACACCTGACTTCTTCTGCACATCGGAGTCCGCCATCAGTTTGGCCATCTGCTCGCTAATGGCAGTAGCGGTGAGTCTGGTGTCGCGGTGACGGTTATACAGCAATCCCCACTCCACTCCTTTCATCTCTTTCTTGTACTTGCGTCCGAAGAGTTTGTCCACCCAATGAATGACATCCTGGAAATACTGCCACAGTTCGTCCGCATCGGTGTCGTGCTGGTGGTCTGCCATGTATTGGCGCAGCGACTTGCCTTGCGCATCACCTATCCATTGGAGCGCGGTTTCAAAATAGTCCTGACGAATAGGGGAACCGGACATGAAATCCGAGGCGATGCGATAAGCTACACAGCCGGTTTTTGAGAAACGGCGCTTGGCTTGCGTTGTCCAACTACCCGCATAGATTGCGTTCAGAATCTCTTGGTCGGTCAGTTTCTCGCCGGCGATGTTGATACGCTGGAACCATTTGATTTTCTCTTCGTCCGTGCAGGTTCAACGAAAGAAATAAAAGAACTTATTTATTTCGTTCGTCTAAAACCACTTCTGCGTTTTTATAAAGAGAAGGTATGTCAGTATAACGAATACGAAATTTTGTGCCGTGGTTGTGTCCTGTACGGGCATCAAAATCCACATACACTTTACCATCACGGATAGCCTCAATAAACTTGTATTGGTCAAATTGAGAAAGTTTCAAGACATAGTTATATAAGAAATAATCCTGCTTTTTACCCTTTTCATTCTCCCACTTTTCGTCGGCTTGTACATAGAAGCAGTTTGTCAATTTCACGCCCGCTTTGTGGAACAAATCATCGAATCCCCAATATGGTAAAATGTCAAAATTATTCAAATGACCGGCTCTTTTAAGAACACTTTGTTTCCAGTCGGCGTGTCGCTCGTCAGTGATTGAACTATCAAAAATGATTTCTACACGGCGTTCCTTGTCATTAACATGCACCTTGAATCCTCTATCACTGAAAGTCTTTGCATTAAGTGTCCCACGGAAAGACTTTTCATCTTCCGGATATTTCTTCCCTGCTTCCGCACTCGCCCAACCATATTTGAGTAACAAAATATCCGGCACTACTTTCATCGCTCTTGGTGAAGGCTCCATGTGAAACATTGTAAGCAAAGACGAAGTATTAGAGCGTTGTGCTTTAAGTTCCCACTCTGCAGCATTGGGAATAGGTAAATTGTTTTCGGGAATACCCAACAGGTCTTCAAGCGTATTACCAACTGCACCGTCATTTCTGCCACGGACATTTTTAATCCAGCCCATAGCATATATTTCTTTAAACTTCTCGATAAGTTCCTCTTTAGAAAAGGCTTGCAACTGCGTGGTCATATATCTTTTTACTTTTTTGTTTAACTATCGGTGCTGATGAAAACAGCGTTTGTTGGTGGAACCTTGCCACTTCTGGATTAAGTTTGTTTTTCTCTAACCGTTTCATTGCGTTCTCGCAGTATGTGGCGGATTTCTCTATGCCGATAAAGTTTCTGCCAAGCCCTGCCGCTACGACTGCGGTTGTGCCTGATCCCATGAATGGGTCAAGAATGATTTGCGCATCGGTGCTGCTAACGATACGGTCTATCAGTTCAACAGGAAACGGCGCGGGATGGTCATTGCGCAACTCTTGTGTTATTTCCCACACATCACCATATGCGTTTGCTCCTTTCGCAAGTTTGAAATCTTTTTTTGCAATTAAGTAAATAACCTCATAGGTTGGGAGAAAATAACTGGCATTGAAATTGATGCCGCCTTTACGTCTCCAAATGATTATTTGACGAAGAGGAACATCATACACGATGTCGCGGCGGTCTTGGATTAGTCCGGCTTGCACGCGCCATTTGTGGTTGTAAAAGATTGCTCCATCATCTTTAATAACGCGCACTAATTCAAGCAGTACCTCGTGCTGCCAGGCCGCATACTCATCATTGGGCATACAATCATCGTAATTTTCGTAGCCGTTGATGAGTGCCGCGTTTGCCCACTTGCCACCGCGACCGTCCTTCATGCCGTTGCCGGTAGAGTTTTTGAGGTTGTAAGGCGGGGAAGTAACAACAAGGTCAATACTGCTGTCGGGCAGTTGGCGAAGGACTTCGAGACAGTCGCCGTTTATAATCTTATTTAGAAACTCGTCTAACATTTTATATCATTAGCTTTTAACATTTTAGGCACATTTGTGAAGCACTATCCGTTTCGTTAAGAAATCAGTTTTCCGACCTTTTTCTCGAACGCGAATAATAGCCAATGCTGTTAATATGTTATGTTACCGCGCAACGCTTTGCGCTTGGGTGATAGACCTAATGGGGTAAATACATTATCTCCTGTTTAACGTCATGGAGAGGGGGACGGTTATATGGTTTGATACAAAGAAACGGGTCCTTCGTACCATCGTTTTGTACTTTCTGTTTCCAATTGTTTATACATGTCAGATGAATATATGCGGCGCATAGCCTCAATGACGCTGATATGCTTGTCGGCACATAACATATCTGCCACCCAACTGACTTTCGATGGCAAAATCAAATATAAGTTGTCTTGCGTTATCCGACTCATGGCAAAAATTTCTTTCTGTTGCTTATAAATTCATCAATATCCTCAACAATCCATTGGGCACTCTGCGTATGCAAAACCTCGTAGTGCCTCTCTAAATAATCAAGCACACCATATTTGTCAAGTTCTGCCATAGATTGTTCACCCGTCAAGTGGTGTTTCTGCTTGTATTGCTCTATGCAGAATGACAAAAAATATGATATCTCGTTGCTCCTCATCGTATTATTTTTCCTGTTTTATCGTCGCGGAAAGGGGGGGATGAAGGGTTACACGAAGACTACAAAATGGTCCACAGCCCATGACACACGACCACGTGGCACCTGCGTGTAGTCCCCACTGAACTTGGTAGGTTCGTGTTTGGCTAATGCCTTAAAATACTGCTTTTGCCAAATGGTTCGGTGAAGAGTCTGATAGTTTATATAAGGCAAACCTTTGTCTGCTGCTTCTTCTACCATCTTCGGGGTCAGTTCTTTCTTATATACGCCAAAGAAATCATGCTCCTCGGGGGCATACCAGAAGATACCAACAGCCGGCATAGGCTCATCGAACGACTTCATATCCGCCATTATCGCTTTCTTTTCGCTCTGTGATAAAGTTGTCATCGTTTTGTTATCGGTTATGTCTTAGCGACTTTCCTTTCCCATGCTTGGTAAAAGTGGCGCAAAGATAACGCTATTTTCGGGAATAGGAAAGAAAAAGATGGAGAAAGTGGCAAAGAACGATTTCGTACCGGCATGAGCAGAGGGAAATTGAGTAAAAATCACGGGAGATTTGAGTAAATTGGAAGGGAGATTTGAGTAATTTGGAATGGAGATTTGAGTAAAAATTAATGGAGATTTGAATAAAAAAATTGCGTACATCAAAAATCTCCTATATCTTTGCGGCGTGAAATAAAACAAGTTATGATACAACGTCCGTATTATGAAGACATGCTCCGCACAAGATTAGCGGAGGACCGTCGGTTTATTCAGGTGGTTGCGGGTCCGCGCCAAGTGGGCAAGACGACCCTTGTCCAACAAGTGCTGGGTACGATACAGATTCCGTACTCCTTCTATACTGCTGACACCGAGCAAGAAGGGACATGGATAAACGAAATCTGGCAAAAAGAGCGTATGGAGATGCGATTTACGGGTCAGAAAGAACGCCTATTAGTTATCGATGAGGTGCAGAAAATCCGCAACTGGAGTGAGTACGTCAAGAAACAATGGGACGAGGACACATGGAACAAGACCAACATCAAGTTGTTACTGCTTGGTTCGTCCCGTCTGATGATAATGCATGGTCTGACGGAGTCTCTTGCCGGTCGTTTTGAACTTATCAAGATGACCCACTGGACGTACGCCGAGATGCATGAGGCATTTAAGTTTGACCTGAACCAGTACATCTACTTCGGCGGCTATCCCGGTTCGGCAAACCTCATTCAAGACGAACACCGCTGGCGCAGATATGTGCGTGACTCCATAGCCGAACCCAGCATCACCAAGGACGTCTTGGAAACCAGCAATGTCTATAAGCCTGCTCTTCTGCGTCAGATTTTTGAATTAGGATGCTCCTACTCTACCGAATTGCTTTCGTTAACCAAACTGCAAGGGCAACTGCAAGATGCCGGAAACGTAACTACAATAGCGTCTTATCTACAACTGCTCAAAGAGGCTAATCTGTTAGCAGGTTTGTACAAATATGCCAATGACGATTCTCGCAAACGCCAAAGCGTACCAAAGTTGCAAGTGTATAACAATGCACTTTATAACGCGTATTCGCGTAACTCATTCAAACGCGTTGCCACCGACCCTAAGCAGTGGGGACATCAAGTAGAATCGGCCGTCGGCGCTTATCTTATCAGCCAAGCCGAGTTGTATGACATGAATGTGTTGTACTGGCGGCAAAACGATGACGAGGTTGATTTTGTGCTCGAATGGAACAATGAGATCGCAGGCATCGAAGTCAAGAGCAACCACGAGAAGATGACACGCGGCTTAGTCACTTTCCGTAATCTGTTCCATCCAAAATTAGCATTGATAGTCGGTCATGAAGGCATCTCCATAGAGACTTTCCTTCAGACGGACATTCGCAAACTATTCGAATGAAGCAAGTAAAATTCGGTGCGGTTCATGCCGTGCCGATTTTCTTGGTTTGTATTTCTTCGTTATCCCTATATGCATGACGGTGCATTGTTGGTGTATTGTCGGTGCGTCGTTGGTGCATTGTTGGTGCATCGTTGGTGCATCGTTAGGCGAATCACCCGCTAATCACCCGCTAATCACCCGGTAATCACCCGCTAATCACCCGCTCTGGGTAGTTGATAATTGATAGTTGATAGTTGATAATTGATAATTGAGAGTTGAGAGTTGACATAGAGGGGAAGGCGTATTCCGATTGTATCTGTATAGTATCCCTATAGTATCCCTATAGTATCCGTATAGTCTGCGAAAGGGGAATATGTATGTACAATACAGAGGAAAATGCAAAGGGTATTTGTTCATTCAGAATAAACCCGTATCTTTGCCGCGGAAAAAGAGGGGAGAGATTGGAGATTGGACCATTGCATTGTTAGATATTAGACCATTGCATTGTTGGACGTTAGACTGTTGGACGTTGGACCATTGCATTGTTAGACCATTTCATTGTTAGACGTTGGACGTTAGATATTAGACGGAAGGATGTATATAGCCATAGCGGGAAACATAGGAGCCGGTAAGACGACGCTGACAAAGATGTTGGCGCGGTACTACGGCTGGGAGCCACGCTTCGAGAGCGTGACCTATAACCCCTATTTGGAAGACTACTACAAAGATATCTCCCGTTGGTCGTTCTGCGTCGAGACTTACTTCCTGAAAGAACGGTTCAAAGACCTGCTATCCGTGCAACAAGCCACCCACACCATCATCCAAGACCGCAGTCTGTATGAGGGCGTGTTCGTGTTCGTGCGCAACAACTACCTCCGCGGAGACCTGAGCGAACGTGACTACACGACCTACATGGAACTGTTCAACAACCTGAAAAGCCTCATCCGGTTGCCCGACATGCTGGTTTATCTGCGCAAGTCAGTGCCGGCACTGATAGCCCAGATACAGAAACGCGGCCGTGAGTACGAACAAGCCATGCAGATAGACTACCTCAAAGACCTGAACGACCGGTACGAGGAGTTCATCTTCCAACGCTACGAGGGGAACGTGCTGGTCATCGACTCCGACCAACTGGACTTTGAGAACCGGCCCGAAGACTTCCGTACCGTATTGGACAAGATAGACGGACAACTGTTCGGTCTGTTCTCGGAACACATCTGGAAGAACAGACAGACATCGCTTGACATATAACGTATAACCCGATAAACAACACTACTATGCACATAGCCATCGCAGGAAACATCGGTTGCGGCAAGACAACACTGACGAACATGCTTGCCAAACACTACGGCTGGACGCCGCGGTTCGAGTCGGTCGAGTATAACCCCTACCTTGAGGACTTCTATTCAGACATGGCTCGCTGGTCGTTCAACCTGCAGATTTACTTTCTGAACAAGCGGTTCCAAGACGTGGTAGAGATAGGCCAGTCGGACGAGTACATCATCCAAGACCGCACCATCTATGAGGACGCCCGCATCTTCGCTCCGAACCTGCACGAACAAGGTTACATGTCGGACCGCGACTTCGATAACTACCAAGACCTGTTCGACCTGATGATGTCGTTAGTGCGTATGCCTGACCTGCTCATCTATATCCGCTCGGGCATCCCCAACCTCGTGGCACAGATACAGAAACGCGGCCGCGAATATGAGTCAGGTATGCGCATCGACTACCTGCAAGGTCTGAACGACAAGTACGAGGCATGGATACATGACTACAAAGGACGGCTGCTGATAGTGGATGGCGACAAAATCAAATTCGGCGAGAACCCCGACGACTTCCGCTGGATAACAGACCATATAGACGCCGAACTGTTCGGCCTGTTCTCCGCACAAAACAGTGATTGACGCGTTCTTGGAATATATAGCTGTAGAGAAGAAGTACTCCGCGCTGACCGTGCGTGCGTACTCAGATGCGCTGAACGACTTCAGCGTGTTCATCGGCAATCCGTTAGACCGTGCGAACGTACGGGACGTGACCGAACAGGACGTACGAGAGTGGCTGCTATACCTGATTGAAGATAAGAAACATGCGCCGCGGAGCGTACAACAGAAACTGACCGCCCTGCGCTCGTTTTACAAGTTTCTTCTGCGCCAACAAGCTGTGGAGAAAGACGTTACCCGCCGTATCATAGCACCCAAAGCCGACAAGCCGCTTCCCGTGTTCTTCCGCCCCTCGGAGATGCAAGAGGCGACACGCTACGAACAGGAAGCCGATGACCCGGAAAGCATCCGCGACTGCCTTATCATAGAGATGCTGTTCCAGACAGGAATGCGACGGGCAGAGTTAGTCGGGCTGCAAGACAAAGACGTGGATACGAACGAGAAACAGATACGCGTGTTCGGCAAACGGCGCAAGGAACGGATAATCCCAATAGGCGACAAACTGTGCAAACAAATAGAACAATACCGACAGGTTCGGGGAACAGACAATGGCACGTTTTTTGTAGTCTGGAAGAAAGACGGCACCACCGCGCCATTAGACAGAGACAGGCTGTACCGCATCGTGACCAGACGTATGGGCGAAGTGACCACAATGAAGAAACACTCGCCGCACGTGTTCCGGCATACATTCGCGACAGAGATGCTGAACAACGGAGCCGATATACGCACGATACAGACCCTGTTAGGACACGCGTCGTTAGCCGCCACCGAGGTGTATTCGCACACCACGTTCGAGCAGATACACAGAGCCTACAACAAAGCCCACCCAAGAGCAACAAACAACTGATATATTAACCATTAAATAACAAACACCATGACACTCAACACCCAATGCATCAACTTTGACATCGCAGAACATCTGCGTCAGTACATCACCAAGAAGACCCGCCGCTACGAGAAACTGCTGCCCGCATCGGCAGAAATGGAAATCCGTATGACCGTGGTCAAACCCGAGACGAACCTGAACAAAGAAACCCGCATCCGCGTGAGCGGCTTCGGCGCCGAACTGTTCGCACAGAAGACCTGCGACACATTCGAGCAAGGCATAGACGAATGCCTCGAAGCCATTGACCGCCAATTAGAAAAACAGAAAGACAAATGAGACGCCTGCTGCCTCTGCTGCTAATCGTGCTGGCGGCCCTGCCTCTCACACGAGCCAATGCCGAAGTGACATACATCACCACCGAGCAGTTCCAGAAGAAAGTGTTCAACTACAAGAATGACACCGCGTGGAACTACTTGGGCAAACGTCCGTGCGTGATTGATTTCTACACGACGTGGTGCGGTCCGTGCAAGCGTTTAGCACCCATCATGGAGACCCTGAGCGAGAAGTACAAGGGCAAAGTGGTGTTCTACAAAGCCGACACGGAACAAGAACGCGAACTGGCGTACGTGTTCCAGATAGCGAGCATCCCGCAAGTGCTGTACGTACCCAAGAACGGCAAACCAATGCTGCTCAAGGGTCTGTACCCGCAAGAGAACATCGAACAAATCATTGACGAGTTCCTATTAGGCAAGAAAGCGAAATAGACGATGCAAGTCGAGCTCATCCTGCTGATACTGAGTCTGCTGTTCTTTGCGAGCATCTTCACCGACCGCCTTCGCAACCGCTTCGGCGTGCCCGCGCTGCTGCTGTTCTTGGTGGTGGGTATGGTGTTCGGACCTGACGGTGTAGGTTCCTATATCAGCGAAGACGGTGTAGGATACATCTCCAGCCTGAGTCTCAATTCGATGCAGGCTATCAGCACCATCGCGCTGTGCGTCATCCTATTCTCGGGCGGCATGGACACGAAGATAGCCGACATACGCCCAGTGATTGAGCCAGGCGTGACGCTTGCTACCATCGGCGTGCTGCTGACCGCATTGTTTTCAGGGGTGCTCATCTACTTCATCTTCGGCTGGATTAACGCAATCGTGTCCGTGGGCTTCGCCACCGCCCTGCTGATGGCATCCACGATGTCGTCCACCGACTCGGCAAGCGTGTTCTCCATCCTACGAACCAACAACATCGGACTGAAACACCATCTGCGTCCGCTGTTAGAGGTGGAGTCCGGCGCGAACGACCCGATGGCGTATATACTGACCATCACACTGATAGGCATCGTCACAGCCGGCGAGACAAAAGACATCAGCGCACTGACTATTGCACAAGAGATTGTGGTGCAACTGATTGTAGGTGCCGTAATGGGTTTCGCTCTCGGCAAAGCCGCCGTATCGCTGATGCGGAAAGTCAAACTCACCAACGAGAGCCTGTATCCCATTATGATACTGACTTTCTGCATCTTCATCTTTGCGGTGACGTACTACATGAAGGGTAACAGCTACCTCGCCGTCTATATGGGCGGCCTGATGATAGGCAACTCTAAGTTCGTGCGCAAACGTCAGACGAAGTCGTTCTTCGACGGTCTGACCTGGCTCTGCCAGTTGCTGATGTTCCTGCTCTTAGGTTTGATGGTCAAGCCGCACGAACTGATGCTATGGGAAGTGTGGCTTCCCTGCCTGATTATCAGTTTCGTGATGATCTTCATCTCGCGTCCGTTGGCAGTGTTCCTCTGCCTGCATCCGTTCAAGGAGTTCGAGAACCGCGACAAGCTGTTTGTCAGCTGGGTCGGTCTGAAAGGCGCTGTGCCAATCATCTTCACCATCCTATGTATGGTGCACAACGTGCCGCACGCCAACCTGCTGTTCCATGTGGTCTTTCTGTGCACCCTACTCTCTTTAGTGCTGCAGGGCACTTCGCTTACCGCACTTGCCCGTAGCCTGCACCTGACACAAGATGTGGAGCAGAAGAAACGGCTGCAGTACTTCGACATAGAGCTGCCCGAAGAAGTGGAAGAGTATGCGCAGGAGATGGTGGTGACACCGGAGATGCTGCAACACGGCACAATGCTCAAAGAGATGGGCATACCCGAATCCATCCGTATCATCATGACACGCCGAGGCGAAAACTTCTTCGTGCCCAACGGCAAGACGATACTCAAGGAAGGTGACCAACTGCTCGTCATATCCGATGACAATATGGCGAAAGCCCAGAAAGACCAAGAAGAGGAGGACAACTACAACCTCAAAGAATGGAAAATGCAAATCATCACCAACACGGGGGACTTCTTCCGTGAACGTTGGAACCGCCTCACACAAGGCAATAACAAACAAGATAAATAACCAAAAACTCACACAACTATGAAAAAGAAATTCGTATGCCCCATCTGCGGGTATGTTTATGAAGGGACAGAAGCACCCGAACGTTGCCCCCAGTGCAAACAAGTAGTAACATGGAAAGAAGTGAAGGCTGATGCCGGCATTCAGTTCGCGTGCGAACATGTACTCGGTGTGGCAAAAGACACAGATGACCAGATGCGCGCAGACCTCAACGCCCACTTTATGGGTGAAGCGACAGAGGTAGGCATGTACCTCGCTATGGCACGCCAAGCCGACCGTGAAGGCTATCCCGAGATTGCCGCCGCTTTCCGTCAGTACGCAATGGAAGAAGCCGAACACTGCGCCAAGTTCGCCGAACTGCTCGGCGAAGTGGTATGGGACACCAAGACCAACCTCGAGAAACGCATGATGGCTGAAGCCGGTGCGTGCGAAGGCAAGCTGAAAATCGCTACCCGCGCCAAACAGCTTAACCTTGATGCCATCCACGATACCGTTCACGAAATGGCGAAAGACGAAGCTCGTCACGGTGCAGGCTTCCAAGGGCTGTACAACCGCTACTTCAAGAAATAACCAATCGGAGGGACACTATGAACCTGAAGAAAGTATTTCTTACTATGACTATCGCCCTAATGGGCGTAACTGCCATCCATGCACAATTAGTGATCGGCGGCAGTTTAGGAGTCGGTGGAGAAATAGGAAGCAAAACAGTTGTCAATGACCTAATCACCAAGAAAGGGAGCAATACATTCAACTTCTCCTTTGTTCCCCGTGTAGGTGTACGACTGATCAGCGACAAGTTGGAACTTGGTGTCGCATTGGATCTCCATTATAACGAGACGATGACATACGTCATCAAATCCGACAAGAAGAGCTTTGAGAAGAACCTGCTTGATCCCGATTTCGTTGTCTATGTCAACCCGTATGCCCGTTACCTGTTCCTGAACAAGGGCTGGTTCAACCTGGGCGTAGAAGGAGTTGTCAATCTCGGTTGGGGAATAGCCATGGCTGACAAGCAATTTGAGAACGGGTATATATCCGCAAAAGCCGCAGAGACTTACAACAAGGCTCAGAAAGACTATATCGCAGAGAGCAAACCCACCGACTTCCGTTGGGGCGTGAATATCCGTCCTGTAATGGTCTTCAACCTGACCGAGCACTGGATGATGGATGTTACTTTGGATGCCATCGGTCTCAGCGTAACGGGTAATACACAAAGCGAACTCGTAACGTCGGGACTCGGCTCGTCCAAAGTCAAATCCACCGACAGCAATGCTTCTGTCCAATTCAACATGATGAATCCGGACCTGCAGTTCTTCACTCTGGGTTGCGCTTACAAGTTCTAAGGCAAACTTATAGATACAATAAAGGGCTTCTAAGAATCGTTTTTAGAAGCCCTTTATTGTATCTATTGCTAACGGGTGCGGAGGATATCCTACCCTTTTCTTGCTTCGTTGCGTTCGTGACGTTTGAGGTGAGCCGGCTCTATGTTCATGCGTTCGCCTTTGAGCAGTGAGATAACGCCATCCACAGCCTTGTCCGCACCTACTTTCTTGTTGCGCTCTGCCTCGCACTTGGGGCAGTGGCACTCGTTGGTGTAGTCCTGCGGCTCTGTATAAGTGGTAATGACACCCTCAAAGTTACGCAATACAACGCGACCGGGAGCCTGCGATATAACGTACTGAGGCATTACGGGAGTCTTGCCACCTCCACCGGGGGCATCCACTACGAACGTCGGTATGCAATAGCCAGACGTGTGTCCGCGCAGACCTTCGATAATCTCTATGCCTTTCGAAACGGGGGTGCGGAAATGCTCCAGTCCCTGACTCAAGTCACACTGATAAATGTAGTAAGGACGCACGCGCATCTTCACGAGTTCGTGTACCAGTTCCATCTGTATGTTCACGCAATCGTTGATGCCGCGCAAGAGTACGCTCTGGTTGCCCAAAGGAATACCTGCGTTAGCGAGCATCTCACACGCACGGCGGCTCTCTTCCGTTACTTCGTTGGGGTGGTTGAAGTGCGTATTGAGCCAAACGGGATGGTACTTGCTGAGCATGGCGCACAGTTCGGGCGTTATACGCTGCGGGCAAACAACAGGCACACGACTGCCCAGACGGACTATCTCCACGTGCTTGATCTGACGCAGGCGCGAGATGATATACTCCAGTTTGGCATCACCTACCATCAGCGCGTCACCACCAGAGAGCAATACATCGCGCACACATTCGGTCTTCTCAATGTATTCAAGGGCTTTCTCTATACGCTCCGACGGACTCTCATCATCCTTCTGTCCCGCAAAACGACGGCGGGTACAGTGGCGGCAGTACATAGAACACATGTCCGTGATGAGAAACAGCACGCGGTCGGGATAACGATGTGTCAGTCCGGGTGCGGGCGAGTCCTCGTCCTCATGAAGAGGATCCAAGAGATCCGCTTCCGCAAGATGCGTTTCGGCTGCCGTAGGGATACACTGTTTGCGAACAGGGTCATACGGGTCATCAGGGTTGATCAGGCTCAGATAATAAGGAGTGATAGCCATACGCAACGTACTAAGTACGCTTCGCACGCCTTCCTGCTCCTCCTCGGTGAGCTGAACATACTTCTTCAACTCGTCAAGCGTCTCTATACGATTCCTGACCTGCCAGTGCCAATCGTTCCAATCCTTGTCGCTGACATTAGGGAACAGTTGTTGTCTTCTGCTGATATTCATAATGAATCCAGTTTAGAGTTGATAGTTGAAAGTTTAGAGAAGTTTCGTAGTTTAGTGTTTATAGTTATCAACTCTTACCTAATAAACACACTTCTTTCAACTCTCGACTTTCAACAATTTATGCGTACAGTTCCTCAAAGATTTTGCGCAGTTCGGGGCTTTCACGCAACTCCTGCAGGGTGAACTCGGCGTGACCCTTCGTATAGCCGTTACCCATAATCATGTTCACGTCGGCACCGATACCTTCCGCACCGAGCGAAGCCTTTGTGAAGGAAGTTGCCATCGAGAAGAAATATACGATACCGTCGTCCTTCGTGCACATGATGGCTGTCATCTCCTGATCGGGAACATTCACGCAGTTGATAGTCACGTCAGCCATCTTGCCGTCTGTAAGACGCGAAACAAGTTCGTACACCTGTACAGGGGTCATACCTGCCGCACTCTCCACGATGTCGCAGAAACCGAGGTCCTTAATGCGCTTGGTTGACTTCGGGCTGTTGGCGATACCAATCACCTTACCTGTAACGCCTACGCGCTTCTTTGCCTCGTAGCAGCAAAGCATACCGCTCTTACCACCAGCACCGAGGATAACAACAGTCTGACCATACTGGCAGAGTTTAGCTGTCTGTGCAGGAGCACCAGCTACGTCCAGTGCCGACAGAGCCAACTTCTCGGGCATGTCATCCGGAATCTTTGCATAGATACCGCTCTCGAAGAGTATGGCTTTACCTTTGATGTCCACTTGATCCACATCAGCGCGGATCGCAAGAATCTCATCAATACGCAGCGGAGTCAGCGACAGCGATACGAGCGTAGCGATACGGTCACCCTCTTTCAGGTCAATCTTACCTTTCAGAGCGTCACCAATCTTCTCTACTTTACCAAGCAACATACCACCCGAACCTGTGCGGCGGTTGCGGTGCTTGCCCTGCAACTCGACGTTCAGCAGCATCTCTTTCTTGATTTCCTCCATAATGCGCTCTTCCGATGCACCTTCTCCTGCCTGCTGACGGGCATAGTTGTGAATATCCGTAAACGAAGCCGAGTCAATGTTGAGGGTCTGAACATCAATCAGAATCTCGTTGTCATAGATCTCGTCCATGTTGTTATCCACTTTGTTTGCCGGCTGCGGCAGTACGCCTACAGGCTCAATGACACGGTGTACACCGTACTTGTTACCATGTTTCTGCATAGTTGTATAATGTTTTTAAGTTGTTGTTATTTCTTCTTCAGTCCGAGAATCTCTCTCGCTTCGTCGCTTGTAGCGATTTCTCTGCCCAGTTCCTTAGCAAGACGTACCACTTTGGCTACCAGTTCACCGTTGGACTGAGCCAATACGCCCTTGCTCAGATAGAGGTTGTCCTCAAATCCTACGCGCACGTTGCCGCCCATGGCTATGGCAGCCGCCGCCATCGGGAACGCACTGCGTCCTACGCCTGTCACCGTCCATGTCGAGCCGGCGGGAATCTTGTTCACCAACCAGCACAGGTTATCTACTGTAGCGGGTGTGCACCCGGGTACGCCGAGTACGAAGTTGAACTGCATCGGGGCACCGGGAACCTGTCCCTTGCGAGCCATTGTCAGAATAGTGTCAAGATGTCCCATCTCGAAGCACTCGTATTCGGGCTTGATGCCGCGTTCCAGCATACGTTTGCCGAAGGCGCGCATCGTGGGCATCGTGTTGTCGAATATCTCGTCTCCGAAGTTGCACGTGCCGCAGTCAAGGGTAGCCATCTCCGGTACGGGAGTCGTGTCGGTTGATTGCAGACGCTCATCGGGAGTCATACCCACAGCACCGCCCGTACTCGGAATCAGTATCACATTCGGACATTCTTTCAGTATGGCTTCTGTACATTCCTGGAAGCGTGCACGGTCCTGTGTGGGTGTACCATCATCACGGCGTACATGCAGATGCACAATAGCCGCACCTGCATCCACCGCGCTCTTGGCTTCGCGTACTATCTCTTCCACTGTATAAGGCACGTTCGGATTCTGCTCCTTCGTTACCTCTGCACCGCAAATAGCGGCAGTTATTATCAGCTTGTCCATAGTTTAAAGTTGAGAGTTTAATGTTGAAAGTTGAGAGAAACGGGTAAGTCCTTCAACTATTTTCTTTGACAGTCCTTAGGGGTTACACATGTACCTGACGCGCGGCAGACAACAATAGGTTCGTCCAGTTCGTCTGCTGCCGAAGGCGATATGTCAGGACGGGCAACAGCCACTTTTCTTGCCTCAAAGAGCATGTGACGGCTCGTGTTACCTTCCTTGTCAATCCAGCCTTCCGCCTCTATATAGTCACCTGCATAGACGGGAGCGAGGAAGTCTATCTGGTCATAAGCACGGAACAGACCCTCATCACCGTCACGCATAATCAACAACTCGGTCGCTACATCACCAAAGAGGTGAACCATGTGCGCACCATCCACCAAGTTACCACCGTAGTGCGCGTCCTTCGCGCTCATACGCAAGCGCAGTTTTGTCCTGTATTCCATTGTTATTCAGTTTAGAGTTGAAAGTTTAAAGTTGAGAGAAGTTGGTCAGTTTAAAGTTTAATGTTTAATGTTTAGAGTTTAGAGAAGTTGGTCAGTTGAGAGTTCTGAGTTGCTTGTTTTTTATTCCATAACCTGAAATACTTTTAACTTATAACTCTCAACCATATTGCTTCTTTCAACTCTTAACATTCAACATTCAACTATTTTTCCACATAAATAGCGTCCACGTAGATGCTAGATGCGTGCACCTGCTCGGGCTTAATCTCGCCGCGCTTAACAAGCTTCTCCGCCTCCACGATAACGTAATCAGCAGCAGTAGCCATCAAGGGGTTGAAGTTCTGGGTCGTACCGAGGAACACCATGTTGCCGTCCTCATCGACGATGTTGGCGCGAAGAATGGCTATGTCGGCTCCTAAAGGTTTCTCCAAGAGATAATCTTTGCCGTCAATCTTAATCACTTCTTTGCCGTCAGCCATTATCGTTCCGATACCGGTCGGGGTCAGTACACCGCCCAAGCCTGCACCTTTGGCGCGGATGCGCTCGGCGAGAGTACCTTGCGGCACGTAGTCCACTATCAGCGTACCTTCGTTCTTCTGAATAGCTGTCTGTTTGTTCGTACCGGTGTGCGAAACGATAGCGCGTTTCACTTGGTGGTTAGCCACTAATTTGCCGTGAGCCACCTCGTCAAATGCCGTGTCGTTGGCAATGATAGTGAGGTCTTTTACGCCTTTTTCCACAAGGGCGTCCGTTATCTGTACCGGACTGCCGTTACCCAGAAAGCCGCCGAACATCACGGTCATGCCGTCATGCACCTTCTCTACGGCTTGCTCCAATGTAATAAGTTTGTTCATAGTGATATGTGTTTTAGAATACTAATATGCTGTGTGAAACAAAACAATCCGTGCCATCACACACGATTGCGCCGCAAAAATAGTATAATATTATGACATTTCTATCGTCTTGTTAAAAAAAAGTGAAAAAAGCCTAAGAACAACGTTGATTTGTATAGAGAGGATCAGTGCTTGAGGCAGCCGATGGGAACCACGTACACACCGTCTTCGCAGCAATAGGCGAAGCTTCCGACGGCGGTCAGAACCATCTTGAACGACGGTGCATACATCCTGTCGGTGTTGATTTTCCGCTCGAGCAGCAGGCTTTACAGCGATTTGAGGATAATTTACTTTGCCGTTTGAGGATAACGTCATAGCAGCCCTGCCATATAGACCGGCACGAAAAGCGTCTCCCCGTCTTTGCGGAGGTCTTTCGTACAGACTATATATTTCTGACCTATACGGGGTGAATACTTTTCGCAGAAAGCGTCAATGGACGCGTGCGTATTGTAGCCGTCAGATTTCACCTCTATGGGGTCGATTTTGGAACTCCGAGACAAGAGAAAGTCCACTTCGAAGGAATGCCGGTTCCTGTCAGGGAATGTGTAGTAGAACAAGTGGTTGCCCGAAGTCCGGATCATCTGCGCGACCACATTCTCATAAACATAGCCGAGATTTACCGCGAGTTTGTCGTTCAGCAGTTTTTGATATATAATGTTCTCCGTAAAATCCTTGTCCCAGAACGCCAGTGTCACAAACAGCCCGGTATCCTCCAGAAACATTTTGAATGCGGAACGGTTGGCGGTGAGGTTGAAGCCCACATTCGGGTCATTGGCGTGGTAGCACACGTTCACCGTTTTGCTGTCATCCATCAGGAAAATCAGGTCTTCCAACTGTCCGGGGCGTGTCTTGTCAATCACGGTGGAGGGTCGGTAGCGGTTGCTGTTGCCGGCCAGTTGCGATGGAATGGACATAAAAAGATCCATCGCTTTGCCCGTTTTGTCAATCTTTTGGAAATCGTTGCAGTAGAGCCTGATAATGGCGCGTTTGACTTTATCCACCGCAGCCAGGTCTTTCGTTTCGAGATATTTGCTTACGGCCTGCGGCATACCTCCGACAAGCATATACAGGCGGAAATCGCGCATCAGTTTGCGATTGACGGCATCGCCGAAACCGCGCTTTCTTTGGAAAGCGTCCCGCAGCAGCCCCATTGTACTCTCATCCCCTGTAGCCCAAAGGAATTCCTCGTAGTCAAGCGGGTGCATTTCCAAGACCTCCTCTTCCGAGGGAATGATGATATCTTCCACGTTTTTGTGAATGCTGATAAGCGAACCCGTCTCGATGTAGTCATAGCGACCGTCTTCCACCAAAGTCTTGATGGCTTGGCGCGCAACCGGGCACTTCTGCACTTCATCAAACACAATCACCGTATCACGTTCATACAATGTGATTCCCTTCAACAGACGCAGGCTGTTGAAAAAGTAATCCATATCCGACAAATCATCGAACAGCGATTTCTCCTCTTCCGATGCTTTGGCAAAATCAAATACCGCGCAGGAACGATACTCATTCAAGGCGAACTGCCGGACAATGGTTGACTTTCCGACGCGCCTTGCCCCTTCCACCAACAATGCCGTTTCGCCGTGTGAATCGCGCTTCCATTCCAGCATCTTCTGATACGCTTTTCGCTTGAAAATATACTTTGCCATAATTGTGATTTTGAAAAACGCCGCAAAAGTAGTAATAATAAAATGATTGCAAAATTATTTTTATAAAAATGTTCCCTGCGCGCAAATTTTAAAACGAAAAAATGTTCCCTGCGCGCAAATTTCAAAATGGCAAGATGTTCCCTGCGCGCAAATTTTATGTTCCCTAATTGAGACTAAAAGCAGAATACCAAACAGAAGCAACGACAATTGTTGTGTCGTTGCCTTCGTTTTCATTGCGCTTTCTTCGAATCCCTTGCCAACATATCGTTTATGGAAGTTCGAGTAATTGCGGGTCTCGCTTTAGACAGGATTAAGTATTTTAAGGAGCGAGTGTTTAGTCAAGAACCCATACTATAATACCAACAATATCGTTTTTTCTTTCATAAGTGGTGTTTTCGTTGAATTGTCTTTTATTTGAATTGTGAAATTCTACAATAGTTCGTTAAAATTTTAATAACAGTTTTATATTGTGGCAGTTAAGTACTACCGGACTATTTGATTCAACAGTTGCGTTGGCTCTGACGAAAAGCCTTCAAAAAAAGTGCTCTTTGATGTAAAAATTTTTGCCTAAAACTTGCACAAGTGGCTGATTTTTTGTATCTTTGTAGTGCCTAATTACAATATACATATCAGTCCACTCGAACAAGTTAGAAGCTTGTGTAACACTGCCCTTCGCAGTCAGAAATCAATCAAGGCATCCTTCAGGTCCTTTTTTAACGAACTATTGTAAGTATATTTACTACTAAAACAAGCAAGCGGGCGACTCATTCATTGAGCCGCCCGTGTCCTCTCTTTGTACTTGGTACTTAGTTACTTGGTCACTTTACCAGCGCGCCTTGCGCATTGTAAACCTTCTCTCCGCGGATTATATACATCTTGCCGTTACGGAGGAACTTGGTACTTTGTACTTGGTCACTTGGTACATTATCAACCCCTGTAGCAGTACCTTCTCCGGTTGTCGTGAACTCTCCGGAATAAGTGGCAACGGTTTGATCATTGGCATCCTTGGCTGTCAAGTTATAGCCGTATTGGGTGTTACTATTCAGACCTGTGACTGTGAACTGTAAACCGTTAGCGGTCATAAGGGCAGACGGAGCATGTGCCTGTCCGTCGCGAGAAGGAGCAAAAGCAATACCTGTTAACTGACCGTTACTATTAAAGATCAACGTGCAGAACACTATACCATCTTTGGTGATCTCAATTGTATAAGAAGCCACATTGTTGCTTGTCGGCCAAGTGAAAGTAGCAGCATTATCCTGCGGCTCTACCGTTACATCATTCGTAGTCACGGTTGCTTCTTCGGCTCCGATAGCATAGGTATTATAATAGAAATCTCTCCAAACAGAGGCATTCTTGTACATATCAATCGAACTCGGCAGAACGTATAGTTTGCATTCAAACTTATCCACTCCGTCAAATGCGTTGCTGTAGGCATTCGTTGGTGTCGGGCGGTAGTTGAAGATTGTCTCGAGGTTCACGCAGTTATAGAACGCTTGCTCACCGATGGTCTTGACGGCCTCGCCGATTGACACTTTCTTCAGTGTCTCAATGCCTGCAAAAGCGTTTGCGCCGATGGCTGTGACAGAGTTGCCGATAACCAGTTCCTCCATTTCGGTCGGTGCTTCTAAACCAAACTGCATATTCTCCGTAAACGAACCGGCATTGCCGATTGTCAGTACTTTGTTCGTCGGGTCATAAGACCATACCAACGCTAAGTCTTTTCCACACGTTCCCATGCGGGCAATAGCAAACTCGGCGGTAAAGGTAGTATCTTGAGTTAGTTCAATAGTTCGCGGATTGTCGGTATTGCCGTCTGACCATTGAGTAAAATGGTAGCCGTTGTTAGGAACTGCTGTAATAACTACATCTCCACAAGAACTTGTCGGATAATCAACACTTCCTGCATTCGCATCATCTACTTTTCCGGTTATCGTATATTCTACGCCTAACCGAATTCTATCTGCATAGTCTGCCCATGCTGTTTTATAGGCCTCTAATGTGCCGCATGGGACATAAATATCAAATCCAAATCCCAATGCATGATAATCTAATGCCGGAGGAGTTTTTGCTTCAATCGTCACAGAGGTCAAACCGCTGCAACCATAGAAAGCATCATCTCCAATGCTTGTGACGCTATTGGGAATCGTCACAGAGGTCAAACCGCTGCAACCATAGAAAGCACCACCTCCAATGCTTGTGACGCTATTGGGAATCGTCACAGAGGTCAAACCTGTGCATTCATAGAAAACCCTATCTCCAATGCTTGTGACGCTATTGGGTATCGTCACAGAGGTCAAACCGCTGCAACCCCTGAAAGCATCATCTCCAATGCTTGTGACGCTATTGGGAATCGTCACAGATGTCAAACCGCTGCAACCATAGAAAGCACTACCTGCGATTGATTCAATACCATCGGGAATAGTGTATGCACCTGAATAAGAAGTCGGCATATACGCAAATACATGTGTATTATAAACGGGAGAGGTCAAACCGGTGCACTTATAGAAAGTGCTACGTCCAATGCTTGTGACGCTATTGGGTATCGTCACAGAGGTCAAACCGCTGCAATTACGGAAAGCCTGATTTCCAATGCCTGTGACGCTATTAGGAATTTCAATAGAGGTCAAACCGCTGCAACAATCGAAAGCATTTTCTCCAATGCTGGTGACGCTATTGGGAATGGTTACAGAGGTCAAACTGCTGCAATATTCGAAAGCATAATTTCCGATGCTTGTGACGCTATTGGGAATCGTCACAGATGTCAAACCGGTGCAATTATCGAAAGCCCAACCTGCTATAGATTCTATGCCATCGGGGATAGTATATGCTCCTGTATAAGAAGTCGGCATATACGCAAATACATGTGTATTATAAACGGGAGAGGCCAAACCGCTGCAACCACAGAAAGCCCCCTCTCCAATGCTTGTGACGCTATTGGGAATCATCACAGAGGTCAAACTGCTGCAACGATAGAAAGCCCAACCTGCTATAGATTCAATACCATCGGGAATGGTGTATGCACCTGAATAAGAAGTCGGCATATACGCAAATACATGTGTATTATAAACGGGAGAGGTCAAACCGGTGCAGCCCGAAAAAGCAGAACCTCCAATGCTTGTGACGCTATTGGGAATCGTCACAGAGGTTAAACTGGTGCAACCAGAGAAAGCACGATTCCCAATGCTTGTGACGCTATTAGGAATAGTCACAGAGGTCAAACCGGTGCAATTATAGAAAGCCCAACCTGCTATAGATTCTATGCCATCGGGAATGGTGTATGCACCTGAATAGGTTGTAGGCATAAATGCAAACACATGCGCATTATATACAAGAGAGGTCAAACCGGTACCAGAGAAAGCATACTCTCCAATGCTGGTGACGCTATTGGGAATTTCAATAGAGGTCAAACCGGTGCAATTATAGAAAGCATCATTTCCAATGCTGGTGACGCTATAGGTTACGGAAGCGTAGGTTACAGAAGCAGGAATAACAATGTCACCGGAATAGTTACCGCTATTTTGTGAAGTTACCTCTGCCGTTTGGTTGGTGGCATCGAGGTTGTAATACAAATCGCCGATTTGAGTAGAGGCGAACATGGTTCCTACGCTGGCTGCTACAGCGAGCAATAGGGTAAAGAGTTTTGTTTTCATTATTTAGCTTTTTGTTATTAAGTCCGTTAATTGGTCTTGAGTGACAGAGGGATTACTCATAAGTATCATATAGATTTCTCTCCCTCTTGCAGTTAGCATTGCCTGGTGCCTATTCGCATAATAAACAATAATGTCATATTTATGCAAATAATTCCAAACAGGCAAAGGCACAATATAGACAGTATCACAATCCAATGCCGTCTGCTCTGTCAGACCAGATAAAAGACGTTGTAATGTATTAGCGTCTATTGGGCAGAGGTCTATTAATTCGTTTTTAATCTGTTCCCGTCCTTTCTTTTTCGATTGAAAAAGATTCGATAATAAATTCTTACACATATTTTATTATATTTTCAATAATTTACCTCGGGATAAACTCTACATTAGAAAACAAATCCTGAATACTGCCAACACAATACACTTTTAAGTTTTCTATCTTTGATAGATTCAATTTTGTCGGAAGTAAATTGGCATTTTCGACGAGTACTTTCAATTCTTCCTCACTTTTAGTCAAAAGCAGAGAAGCAGCATCCTTAGGCAGCCAAACGCTACATTGATTAATTTCACCATTTTGCTTCCACAAGAACAAAAGAAGCACATCATTCCGTAGGTACATTTCCTTTAATGTTTTCATAATATGGATAATATAGTTTGCCTCCACTTTATTATTTGGCTTTCGGCATTCTCCACTTATATTAACGTGAGTTCGATATAAGAAATATGCTGAAATACAGTAAATAATATACGAAAGAACTTGCATAGGTGCAGAATTTAGGTTACTTTTGTAATTGAAA
>CAJOIZ010000009.1:105914-142848 GCA_905234835.1 Paludibacteraceae bacterium | reverse complement strand
TCTTTCGTGAACGACTCGTAGTGGAGACCCGACAACCGGAAGAACAGCCCGCTGTGCGGATAGAAATGCCCGTCGCGGCTGTCGTACTGCACTATGCCGCCGAAGCCAAGCATGGATGCCGTCGCCTGTATGCCGTCCGTGCGCTCGTAGAGGTAATGCAGCTGCGGCCCTACCGACCAGCCGCTGCCGACCGCGCACAGACCGCTTGCCTGCACATAGCCACGGTAGGAGTTGTACGCTATCGCCTGCTTGATTTCCAGACGGTTGCCCGGTCCGTAGGTCAGGTCTGGGTAGTTCCTGTAGCCGCCATCGTACTGTATGAGCCACGTGCGTTCCGTTCCGACATAGATGGTTCCTTTGGTATGGATGTACCACTGCCTGTTCAGCGTGTAGGCGCCCGTCAGCTGCACCATCGATGCCTCTTGCTGCCCCTCGCAGCGGAAGTAGCCCTGCACAGCGCCTCCGAATGCCCAGTTGGTCTCGGGCGAGTAGGTTATCATCGGTGCGCCGATGGCCGGCAGGTTGAGCCCGCCATTGACTGCATTGTTCAGCCACGTCCGACCGCCCGCCACAATCGGTGCAGCAGGCAGAGAGAATGCAACAATAAGCAAGAGGAACCGTTTGACCATCAGACGGTCATTATCTCCTTCTCTTTCTTGGCATAGACTTCGTCCACCTGCTTGATGAACTTGTCGTGCAGTTTCTGCATATCCGTTTCGGCGTCCTTCTCCGCATCCTCGGGTAGACCTTCCTTAATCTGCTTCTTGAGCGTGTCAATCGCGTCGCGTCGTGCGTTGCGGATGCTCACTTTGGCGTTCTCGGCTTCGGCTTTGCACTGCTTGGCGAGTTCGCGGCGGCGTTCCTCGGTCAACGGAGGGATAATCAGGCGGATAACCTCGCCGTTGTTGTTCGGCGCCAGACCGATGCTGGCGTTGATGATGGCGCGCTCGATGGTGCCCAGCATCTTCTTCTCCCACGGCTGGATCTGGATGGTGCGTGCGTCAGGGGTGGTCACGGTCGCCACCGACGAGAGAGGACTCATCTGCCCGTAGTAGTCCACGCGGATGGAGTCGAGGATACGTGTACTCGCCTTGCCGGCACGGATCTGCGCCAGCGTGTCGTCCAAATAAGCCACTGCAGACTCCATCTGTGCGGTCGCCTGCTCTTGAATTTGTTTAGGTTCTATCATAACTATATCTGTTAAAAAGGATTACTATCAACTATAAACTCTCAACTGAATACTTCTCTCAACTATCAACTTTCAACTCTCAACTCTCAACTAACCTTCACCAGCGTGCCTATCTTCTCGCCGTTGACCACTTTGCGCAGGTTGCCGGGCGTGTCCATGTCGAACACATAGATGGGCATCCTGTTCTCCATGCACATCGTTATGGCGGTCAGGTCCATCACGTGCAACTGGCGGCGCAGCACCTCGTCGTAGGTTATCTCGTCGAACTTCGTGGCGGTCGGGTCTTTCTCGGGGTCGGCGGTGTAGATGCCGTCCACGCGGGTGCCTTTGAACAGTATATCCGCCTCTGTCTCAATCGCTTTGAGTGACGAGGCGGTGTCGGTGGTGAAGTACGGGTTGCCTGTGCCGGCAGCGAAGATGACCACGTTGCCTTTGCCCATCAGCCGTATGGCTTTCTCCTTGCTGTAGTACTCGCCGATGGGTTCCATCCGCACGTTCGTCAGCACCCGCACTTTCTGCCCGAGTGCCTCCAATGCCGACGACAGGGCAAGCGAGTTGATGACCGTCGCCAGCATGCCCATCTGGTCGCCTTTCACGCGATCGAACCCTTTCTGTGCGCCGCTCAGGCCGCGGAAGATGTTCCCGCCGCCGATGACGATGCCTATCTCTAACCCTGTGTCTGCCAGTTCTTTGATTTGTGCGGCATACTGTTCGAGGCGTTCGCGGTCTATCCCGTAGCCCTGTTTACCCATCAGGCTCTCGCCCGACAGCTTGAGTAAGATGCGATGATACATGTTCCTTGTCCTTTCTTGCTATTGAAAAACGCCGCAAAGATACACATTCCTGCGGAAAAGACAAAAAAAAGAGAAATACTCCTTAAAACACCCTTTCGGCTTACATATTGTCACACTGCTTTTAAGCGCGGAACACTATACCCATACTATAGGGATAGCGTACCCTTGCCGAATGACAATCTGACACAAAAACACCCCCAAAACCGCCAATACTATCGCCCTCATCTTGTCACCCTGCAACCGGCATAGTCCGAACCCACTATTTCGCACAAAAACAACATTTCGTTTGCATAACCACAAATTCAATCGTATTTTTGCCGTCCGTTCTGTATGTATGCCGTCTATGGTTGTTGATATAAGTCATTTGAACAAGTCTTTCGCGGACCAGCAGGTGTTGCACGACATCTGTATGCAAGTTGCTGAAGGAGAGGCAGTAGGGCTGCTCGGACCAAATGGTGCGGGCAAGTCAACCCTGATGAAGATTCTTATAGGCATTCTCCGTCCCGACACCAATGCCAAAGATGCCGCGCAGTGTACGATTCAGTGCCCGCAGCGGATTGGATACCTCAGCGAGCAGAATCCCCTCTATCAGGAGATGTATGTGCGTGAGTATCTCCGCTTTATGGCGGGTTTTACCCACAGCGAAGACGAGGTGGACACGCTCATTGACCGCGTCGGACTGCGGCCCGAGGTAAGCAAACACATACGCGAACTGAGCAAAGGCTATAGACAGCGTGTGGGATTGGCTGCCGCTTTGCTTGGCAAACCCCAACTGCTCATACTCGACGAGCCCACTACAGGACTGGACCCCAATCAGTTAGAGGACATAAGACAAGTGGTCCGAGAGGCGCGGCAGCAATGCCCCGTCATCCTTTCGACACACATCCTGCAGGAGGTCAAAGAGATGTGCACACGCGTTATCATCCTCGACCACGGACATATACGCGCCGACCAACCGATTGACGACATACCCGACCTCGCACAATTGTTCCACGATGTGACCAACTAAACAGACTATGGCTAACGATACCGACTTTGACATACGCAACCAGATGACCGAAAAGGAGCAGGACAACGCCTTGCGTCCGTTGAGGTTCCGTGACTTTGCCGGACAGGCGAAGATAGTAAGCAACCTCAAAATCTTTGTCGAGGCGGCACGATTGCGCCACGAAAGCCTCGACCATGTACTGCTTTTCGGACCTCCCGGGTTGGGCAAAACGACACTGAGCAACATCATTGCCAACGAACTTGGAGTAGGCTTCAAGGTCACCAGCGGTCCCGTACTCGACAAACCCGGCGACTTGGCGGGTCTGCTTACCTCGCTCGAACCCAACGATGTGCTCTTCATTGACGAGATTCACCGTCTCAGTCCGGTCGTCGAAGAGTATCTTTATTCGGCTATGGAGGATTACCGTATCGACATAATGATTGACAAGGGTCCTTCCGCACGAACCATACAGATTGACCTCAACCGTTTCACGCTCATAGGAGCCACAACACGTAGCGGTCTGCTTACCTCACCTTTGCGCGCACGATTCGGTATCAATTGCCACTTGGAGTATTACGATGCGGATGTCCTTGCCGGCATTGTGGAACGCTCTGCGGGTCTGCTCGGCATAGCCATACATAGCGAAGCCGCAGGCGAGATCGCACGACGCAGTCGTGGTACGCCGCGTATAGCCAATGCCTTGCTCCGGCGTGTCAGAGACTTCGCGCAGGTGAAAGGCGACGGAAAGATTGACCTCGAGATAGCCAAATATGCCCTTGAGGCACTGAATATCGATACGTTCGGATTGGACGAGATAGACAACAAACTGCTGTGCACTATCATTGACAAGTTCCGTGGCGGACCGGTCGGACTCAATACTATTGCTACCGCGATGGGTGAGGATCCCGGCACGATAGAGGACGTGTACGAACCGTATCTTATCAAGGAAGGCTTCATCAAGCGCACCCCGCGCGGACGCGAAGCGACCGAATTGGCATACCGTCATCTTGGCAAGGAGAGGATATTGATGGGGCAGGACGGTCCGACACTCTTCTGATACCCTCTATTCCCCTCGTCTATGATGAAGTTTGCGTATCCGGTCTTGGTTCTTATCCTTTCCTTCTTTGCTTTGTCCGGTTACGCGCAAGAAACGGGAAACCGTCCCCTCATACAGGTTATTCTTTCCGATGGTACAGCCGCGGAATACGACGGCTGGAGCGATGCGTTCAAATATGCCAACAAGCAGAGACAGTGTACCCTACGCCTGCTGGACGATGTGAATGTCGGTGAACTTACCACGACGCAGTATATCAATAACCGTCTGCTGTTGGACCTGAACGGTTACACCCTTTCTGCCGTGGGGTCTGATAAATACTACCGTTTCCTTGCCACACGCAATGACTCGAGTTCCCTGACCGTTACTACGGTTGCTGGCGGACGTATCCGTATGACTTCTTCTGTCAGTCCCGACCTGTTAGCCGTCTATGCGCCGAAGGGAGCAGTCTGTTTGCGGAATGTACAGATAGACTGTCTGAATGATGACGGTGCCTCTCCTATGGACCGGCGTACAGCCGTTGCTATCTCAACCGGAGTGAATGTGGCGGTGGAGATGCAGGACGTGCAAGTTCATGCGGTGGCCGCAGGTGGCGCTTACGGAGTGCAGACAGGAGGCAACCTGACCGTTCGCGGAGGAAGTATAGAAGTGGCGACTACGATAAATTCAACGGCATACGGCATTTACGTTAAGGCGGCTGCATCCGATACGGCGCGATGCTATGCGGGTTCTCTGGACATAGCGGACACGGACATCCGGGTTCGTTCGGCGAAAGATACGGGATACGGCATTTATCTCGGTGCGGCGGCGGACAGTACGTCAGGGAATGCTTATGCGGCATCGGCTATCATAGAAGGGGTGACTGTTTCCGTATCGGTAAAGGGCAATACGGGTTCGGCATTGTTTGTACGAGGCGCGGAAGTGGTTCGCGATGGGGTACACTATACGGCTGGTGCGGAAGCCGTTGTCAGAGGAGGGACGTATGAGGTGGAGGCTGATGGCAATGCCTATGCGCTCAATTCCTCAGTCAGTGGCCTGACGAAGCAGACCGATGACGCTTATCCGGTTATCACGTTGCGCGACGCAACCTTTACCGCGAAAGCACATTCGGTGGCGCATGCCTTGTTGCTTGCAGCCCGTACCGATGTGAAACGGTGCTCGTTCACTGCCTATGCGGACAGTATCAACGCCCAGGCCGCATACTTGAACAACGGCACATTCCGGGCGGACAGCTCGCAGTTCAATGCAAAAGCGGACGAAAGGGCGCTGGCTTTCTGGATTATCAACGGACGTACGCAGGTGCGGAATTGTACTGCGGAGGCCGTAGCACGAAGCACCACGGCTTATGGATTCTTCGTAACCGCACAAATCAGTGACAACGGTCTTGTTTCGCAGTCGTCCCTTCTGTCGGAGAACAACACGGTGACGGCAACAGTACAGGATGGCGAACGAGCGTATGGGTTCTACTTGACGGGAACCAGAAAGACAATAGGCGAACGCACTTACGTTTCTTGTTCGGAAGCGGTTATTGACGGAGGAAGTTACCTGTCTGCGGCTTCCGACAAGTCATATTGTGTCTATCAGTTGGCGGCGTTGGCGGGTAGCGATTCAACAGCCGCAGCGCAGTGTAGGATTAACGGCGGTGAGTTCCGGGCGGTGGGATATAAGGAGGACCACACGCAGGTGGCGTTAATCAACAATAGAACATTGCGGGGCGACCTATTGCTGTACGGTGGCTTCTTCGATGACAATACGGACCTGCACCCATATCTGGCTCCCGGCAAGTATATGGTCTATACCGAGCAGGTCGATGCCTCGCTTTCATCCTTGCCCTACATGGTGATTGACGGAGCGGACGAGCGCTGGGGCGCATGCCGAATAGGACAGATGGTGTTCAAAACATTAGAAGAAGCACTGGCGTACGCCGGCGAACAGCCGCAGCTATCGCATACTATAGTGATGCAAACCGACTACACTTTGCCTGCTGGCGATTATCTCATACCCGAACGGACCGTACTGCTCATTCCGGCGAATCTTGACCAGACGCTGGGTTACGGCATTAACGGAGCCGCTATTACGGAGAGAAAACTGGACAACTATCCGTACTTGCGCCTGACGCTGGACGAAGGCGTCCTATTGCGGTGCGAAGGCAGAATAGAGACAGGAGGCAAGCAGAGTGCGCTCTTATCCATACGAGGGAGTGTCTGTTCCACCTATGGAGTGATGGAAATCAAACGCGGAGCGAAAGTGATAATCGCACCGGAGGGGTCGTTAGTTTGTTGGGGATTCGTGACGGGAGAAGGCGAAATGGAAGTGATGGACGGAGGTATCACGTACGAGAATTTCCAGATAGGCGACTGGAAGGGAGGAAGCATCGTTGCCGAACTGTACGAAAAGAAGGAGAAGATTTTCCCCGTCAACCAGTACTTCGTTCAGAACATCGAAACCGCTACCACCTACCACAGCGGCTCAAGGGCTATCGGAAGGACAAGCATCACGATATCGGGACCGAATATCCTGTCATATAATGTAGGGTTTGTCGGTAAGGAGGAAGACCTGTTTGTTCTCCATCAGGGTGACAACTCCAAAGTGGTCCGCTCCTATGACGCAACTACGGACAGGGCGACATGGAACCTCTACGATGCTTCGGTCGGAAGTATCTTTATGGATTTTGGTGAAGCACAGTTTCACTCCTCCGAATATGTGCTGCCCGTACCGAACAACTATACCGTTGTTGTGGCAGGCGATACGGTGGATATCGGTCATAAGACTTTCTTCGCACCCTCCGCACAGCTTCGCGTACTGCCTTCCGCTACCTTACTCATTCGACCCTCTGCCGCGCTCTATCTCTATGCGGAACAGGACTGGGGGACGTACGATTCCAAACGCTTCGCCTACTCTGTCTATTCGCCTTCGTGGGATACCAATCCCCGCATCGATACCGAATTGTCAGATGCCCGGTTGTATATCGGTGGCAAGGTCGTAGTGCAGGGATTCTTGCACACTACGCCGCATCTGGCCTCTGTTTATTCAGACGATGATACGCAGGGAGTAATCACTTTTGAAGCGGATGCCCTGCCCGTATCTGTCCTGTATCAGTTGGTAGGCGACGCGGAGTACTATGACAAGAAAGCGGTACGTACACAGCCGGTTAGCCTGACCAATGCCGATGCCAGTCTTGTTTCTACGGCTGACTCGCAGGCAGGTGCGGAGTGGCAGTACATAGAAGGCAGGTGGCAGCAACTGAAGACCGACATGGAACAAGTCAATGCCGGTCTGATAAGCCCGTACAACGTACGGAAAAGGATAGTGAACGGGTCGCTTTACTTTGTCTGTGGCGACAAAGTATTTACCCCCGCAGGACAGCGTGTGCAATAAGTATTATCTGCCTATTGCAGCAAAGCGTTTGTAGAACTCTGTCACTGCAATAACGCCTTTCTCCCAGACCTCAAGGTCCATCGATTCGTTTGGCGAATGGATGGCGTTCTGCTCCAGACCGAAGCCCATCAGGATGGTCTTCTGTCCCAATATGCGCTCGAAGTCCGAGATGATGGGTATGCTTCCGCCTCTGCGAGCCGCTAACGGACGTTTGCCGAACGCTACTTGGAACCCTTCTTCCGCCGCCTTGTAGGCAGGGATGTCGATAGGACATACGTAGCCCTGTCCGCCGTGCATCGGAGTAACCTTGACGCGCACGCCTTTCGGTGCGATGGAAGCTATGTAATCAACAAAGGCTTGCGAAATCTTCTCATGATCCTGATTGGCAACTAATCGGCAGCTCACTTTGGCAAACGCCTGTGCAGGAAGGACGGTCTTGCTTCCCTCACCCGTATAGCCACCCCAGATACCGCAGATGTCAAACGATGGACGACACGAATTACGCTCAAGCGTAGAGTATCCTTCTTCCCCGTAAGTCTCATCCACATCGATAGCACGGGCGTAAGCCTCCTCCGAGAAAGGTATCTGCGCAATCATCTTCCGCTCCTCTTCGGGGATAGGCAGCACGTCGTCGTAGAAATGCGGGATGGTGATGCGCCCCTTGTCATCCACTATCTTAGCCAACATCTCGCACAGCGCGTTGATGGGGTTCTTGACCGCGCCACCGAAGTGACCCGAGTGCAGGTCGCGGTTCGGACCCTGCACCTCAATCTGCCAGTACGCCAGTCCGCGCAGACCCGTCGTGATGGATGGTGTGTCCTTACCTATCATCGACGTATCGCTCACTAATATAATGTCGCTCTTGAGCAGCTCCTTATGCTTGGTAATGAACGACGATAACGATGGACTACCTATTTCTTCCTCACCCTCAAAGATGAACTTCACGTTACATTCCATCAGCCCGTTCTTAACTAAATACTCGAATGCTTTGGCCTGTATCATAGCCTGTCCCTTGTCGTCGTCTGCCCCTCGGGCATATAGTCTTCCGTCACGCACTTCGGGTTCCCATGGGTTACTCTTCCATTGCTCTAACGGTTCGACGGGCATCACGTCATAATGGGCATAGACCAGCACGGTCGGAGCCTCGTCGCTCTTGTGGTATTCGCCATATACAAACGGATTACCGTCACTCGGCATCACTTCCGCTTGGGTAGCGCCGGCTTGCAATAGCAGTTCGCGCCAACGCTCGGCACAATGCAACATGTCGCCTTTATGTTCAGGTTGACAACTCACTGAGGGAATGCGAATTAAACTTGCCCATTCCTCACGGAAACGCTCGCGGTTGGCATTGATGTAGTCTTGGATAGTCATCATAGCTTAAGAGTTTATAGTTTACAGTTGAGAGTTTATAGATTCCGGTTCATAGACTGTCTTGCTTGCAGTTCCCATGTCCGCAGACGGTCCTTGTATAGGTTGTTGCGGTTCATAGCTTCGGTATCGCAGTCGGCATCCGAATTGTCGTCCCAGCGACGGCAGTTATATACCACATCCCATATACGCGACAACTTGTATTCACGTGTCAGCCGCAGACCGACGGCGTAGTCCTCTCCGTATTTCGTAGTGGGGAAGTGGATAGTGCGCAGCAGCGGCGCAAGGAAGCCTCTCGGTGCGCCCAGTCCGTTGATACGCAAGGCATTGTTACGACCGTTCTCTTCCGTCCATTCGGCATGGTCAATCTTCCCCGGCGGCAGAGGATGACCCTCTATATCGGTCAGTTGGTACGAACCGACCACCATCGCGCACCGTTCCTTCTCAAAGCAGTCGATGAACCGTTGGACGGTAGTTGTGTCGTAATACGTATCGTCCGAGTCCAATTGGATGGCATAACGCCCGCACAGGGGGTGTTCCAATGCCGCGTTCCAGTTGCCGCCTATGGCGTGCCAAGTCTTGTCCTGCGCTATATAGACGAGGTTGTTATGCTCACGTGCCAGTTCCTGTATGGCTTCCGCTGTGCCGTCCGTCGAGTTGTCATCCACCACGATCACGTTGTACGTATAAGGGCTTCTGACCTCCTGACCCAAAGCGGACAGGATAGCGTCGCGGATAGTGCGGATGCGGTTCTTGCAGGGGATAATGACGCTGGCGGTGACAGCCGTTTCCGTGGTAAAGAACGTGTCTATAGGCTTGTATTGCATAGGTTGCAAGTACGCTCCCACGGCTTTCAGGTGTTCGGTCACGCACTGTTCCATCTCTATCTGCACAGCCCTGTTCGCAGGGTTGACATAGTCAAACAGTTTCTCCCCCGACTTGCGAAGGTCCTCCTCCTGTTCGTAGTAAAGGAACTCAGGTATATGCACCGGTTCCCCCATTCTACTCAGCCGCAACCGCAGGTCATACCACCCCGCATACTGGTAATCCGTGGCCTCACTCACCGCCTTGCGCACAGCCTCCGTGCGCAGCAGGATAACGCTCCCGAAATCGAAGTCGTCACGCAGCGCACCCGTCTGGTAGTCAATCACGGGCGACGGAACGGGCTTGTCATCGCCCTCGTTCAGGCGGAACCGGTCGGCATACGCCATCACAGCCTGCGTATAGTCTGCCACTTGCACCATACGCTCCTCGCCGAAGCGCACCCAGCGGATGCCGGGCTTGAGATAAAGAAGGAAGTACTTGCCGCTTGCCTCATCGGCTATCCGGCGCATGTCCGCTGTGCTGCACAAACGGCCGGGTAAAGAGAAAACTTGCATATCGTGTCGGATTTTTGCGCAAAATTACACCTTTTGTTGGCAACCCGCAAATAATCCGTTACTTTTGCCGCATTATGAAACTGCGGATAGGTATTCTTACGGCTCCCGACATACGTTGGGAGAAGAGCGAGCGCAACGGCAAACCCACTTTCATTCTGCACGATGTGCGTATCGGTATAGGCTTTCACTGGGACAGACTCCAGACGCAGGAGTTTGCGGGTGAGTTGGAAATCCTTCACCATCCCAACGGCACGCAGACCGCAGTCAATACCGTTGACCTGGAGGACTATATCACTTCCGTCATATCCTCCGAGATGTCGGCTCACAGTCCCCTCGAACTGCTCAAGGCGCACGCCGTCATATCCCGTTCGTGGGCTATACGCCAGTGCAGAAGGAACAGAGAGCAGACGGCTGCCTCTGCCGATTTCGAGTCGGGCGGACATATCGGTTTCGACCTCTGCGCCGACGACCACTGCCAGCGGTACGAGGGCTTGCGCTCTGTCCATCCGCGGGCAGAGGAAGCGGTCAAAGCCACTCAAGGACAGGTACTCACCTTCAACGGCGAACTGTGCGACACACGTTTCTACAAGTGCTGCGGCGGACGGACCGAACTCTTCTCCACCTGTTGGGAGGACAGGGACGTACCGTACCTGCAGTCTGTCACCTGCCCATATTGCCAACGGGCGGTCGAACGCCTGCGCAAAGGCGAACAAGCCATCATCGACTGCCTGCAGGCGTACGACCGCGAGACGCTTGACTGCCACGACTGGCAGGTGACTTATACAGCCGATGAGTTGCAGCGTATTCTCCTTGAGAAGACAGGTATCGACTTCGGACCGATACAAGCCCTGCGCCCGCTGAAAAGGGGTGCCTCAGGACGCATCTGCCTGCTGGAGATTGTCGGAGAGAAACGCACCGAACGTATCGGCAAGGAACTGAAAATCCGCCGCGCCCTCAGCCCCACCTGCCTCTATTCCTCATGGTTCGATGTGGAGAAGCATTCTATGTCCAAAGCCGACCGCAGCGACGATACTTTTGTCCTCACCGGTCACGGCTGGGGTCATGGAGTAGGCTTGTGCCAGTTAGGTGCCGCTGAGATGGCTTTGGAAGGCTTTTCCGCGCAGGACATCCTCTCTTACTATTACCCCGCCACCCTCCTCACCAACAGCGCAGCGTTCTGTCAGCGAAGCGATTCAACAGCAATCAACTACGGCAACGACACGGCAACGAGACGGCAACGACACGGCAACGACACGATAACGAGTCGATAACGACACGATAACGGGCGCTCATTTCACCATATAATCACCGTACTTTTCCCGCACGAAAACAACAAATTTGAAATTTGAAATCATAAATCATAAATCATAAACCATAAACTATAAATCATAAACTATAAACTCTCAACTCTTCAACTTCTTTCAACTTTCAACTATCAACTTTCAACTAATTTTTGCGTTTATCCGCAAAAATCGCGTACCTTTGCCGCAAATTACCGGTATCCCGACACGACGGAATACCGAAAGCACGATATACCGGAATACCGTAAACCAACAACAACCCTTCTAACCAACAAATTTGAAATTTGAAATCATAAATCACCAACATGAAATAACAAACATGAAATTATAAAAGCCATGAAACAATCATTATCTATCTTCGCAGCACTATGCTGCATCCTATCACTCCTCACAACACAAAAAGCACTCGCGCAATTCGCAGATTATACGTGGTATAAGGGGGTGTTCTATGCTAATAAATGGTACGAGGATCAATTAGCATTCGTAGGAGTAGTTACATTTACAAATACTAAAGGAACTGAAGGAGGTAACTATTCTTCTTTATCCGGAGATGTCTATATTGCATCCAAAGTACCGGGTGTAAAAACAATTAAAAGAATTGCCTCTGGTGCTTTTTATGGGAAAAAGAATGGCGGAATGATTAACGTTACATTACCGAGCACCATTGAGGTAATCGAGGCCTCTGCCTTTAGCTATGCTACCAAATTGTACAGCATCCGCCTGAACGAAGGATTAACTTCAATGCAAAATGATGTTTTCGCCGAATGCACCGCTTTGACAGAGGTGTATTTACCTTCTACTTTGAATATGATTCCTAATAGGACTTTTATTGGCTGTACTTCGTTGCCTGCTATAGCGCTTTCTGCCGGTATAGAACACATTGGGTTGGCTGCTTTCCGTGGATGTACTGCATTACAGTCCGTGAAATCGCAGAGCGGAGCGAACAATGTCAAGACCATAGGAGAAAGCGCGTTCTATAACTGTACCTCTTTGTACGATGTGCGCTTCTCTAATGGAATGACTTCTATCGGGAAATATGCGTTTTACGGCTGTACAAAATTGGAAAATCTCACGTTGCCTGCCAAACTGGCTACTATCGGAGATTTCGCCTTCGCCTATTCGGGACTGAAAACGCTTACCGTCAATATGACCACGCCCATCGATATCAACGCCAACGTATTCTACAATGTGAACCTCTCCCAATGCACCCTTTATGTACCGAAAGGATGCAAAGATGCATACAAGAATGCCAACGTATGGAAAAAGTTCGGAACTATATTGGAAATCGGAGAAGTTCCCGTAGAGCCGATTACCACCGGCACAAAGAAAATAGGCGACCTCTGGTACGACTTGCACGAAGACCTCACGGCGAAACTGCTCAAGCACAACGACAACAAAGCACTTACAGGAGCAATCAAAGTCCCTGCTACCGTCACGTTCGGCAAATATACCTACACCGTGAACGAAATGGCTGTAAATGTGTTTGAAAATTGTTTATCTATTACCTCTGTCACAGTGCCCAATGCCATTTCCGCAATCCCGTATCAAGCGTTTAAAAATTGCACCGGTTTGACCAACGTAACCCTGCCGTCGGCACTCACGTCAATCGGTTCTTATGCATTCAACGACTGTTCCGCTTTGACTTTCGTTTCATTGCCTGCATCCTTGACCGAAATAGGAGCCAGCGCTTTCTGGGGGTGTAAAGCATTGACTTCCGTCTATATTCCCGCAGGGATTAAAACAATTAAAAACTATTGCTTCAAATCTTGCGACAAACTCGCTACAATCTCTTTGCCCGAAGGACTGACGGAAATTGAACAACAGGCCTTCATCGGATGTACGTCACTAAAGACCATCACGCTGCCCGCTTCACTTGCCCAAATGGGAGATGACGTATTTAGCGGGAATGATGGAATGGTGTCTATACGCTCCCTGCGTGAAACACCGCCCACGGCTACAGCAAACACCTTCCGCAATATGAACAATACCTCTTGCATCCTCTATGTGCCGCAAGGAACCAAAGACGCCTACGCTGCTGCAACAGGCTGGAGCAAATTCGCCCACATCCAAGAGAAAGGCGTGAACGAGAAAATCAAATACGGCCCGCTGTATTACCAGCTCAACGAGAACGGAACAGCCTACGTGACCTACGAAACCAAAGACGCGAACAACTACAAAGACCTCAGCGGAGAAATCACCGTCGAAGACAAAGTCATTTATCATGGCTTTGAATACAGGGTCAACGAAGTTGGCATAGATGCATTTAACGGCTGTAAGGGTATTACCAAAGTAAACCTGCCGCTGATTATGGATGAGATTAGCTACCGCGCATTCAAAGGATGCACCAACCTTGCCGAAGTCAATATCCCATCCACATTGAGTTTCCTTATAAATACTGCATTTGAGGACACCAAACTGTTCAATGACAATAAAGATGCCGATGGAGCGGTTTATTATGAAGGGTGTCTGTTGTATTATCCGCTAAATGCTATTACGGGTACATATTCCGTGAAAGAAGGAACACGTCTTATTGCAACCGATGTCTTTGAATTTGATGAAAAAATCACCGAATTGATACTGCCGGAAGGTCTTCAATGTCTGTGTAACGGCTCTGTGACCACCATGTACGCCCTTAAGACTTTGCATCTCCCGAGTTCGCTTTACTATATAGGCGGTGATTTCTGTAATGATTGTTTCTATCTGACTACGATTTATAACTATAGCGATAGTCCTGTTGACTTGTCGGACAACTACTGCTTCGACAATGTGAATCAATCGAAATGTACGCTCTATGTGCCCAAAGGAAGCAGAACAGCGTACGAGAGCGCAAGCGTATGGCAAGACTTCCCCCTCTTCGAGATGAAAGGCGTTTATACCGTCACCTTCGAGGACTACGACGGCTTTGAACTGAAATCTGAAAAAGTGACAGAGGGCGGAGCCGCCACGGCTCCTGCCGATCCTGAACGCGAAGGATACCACTTCACCGGATGGGACAAGTCCTACACGAATGTGCAATCAGACCTCACAGTAACAGCCACCTACGCTATCAATGCCTACACCGTCACCTTCTACGACAAGGACGGAACAACCGATTTGAAGACCGAATCCGTCAACTACGGATACGGTGCCACCGCACCCGAACCCTCGGAATACGAAGGACTCCATTTCACCGAATGGGATAAGGAGTTTGATATCATTACCTCCGACCTTGATGTCTATGCGCAGTATGCTGTCAATACCTACACCGTCACCTTCCTCGATTGGGATGACACCGTGCTGAAGACCGAACAGGTGGAGCATGGTAATGACGCTACCGCACCCGTTGACCCGATACGTGAGAACTACACCTTCAATGGATGGGATGCCGACTTCCACGAAGTGAAAAGCGATATGACCATTAACGCCACTTACGCTATCAACACCTATACGGTGACATTCGTGGATTGGGATGAGAAGGTGCTCAAGAGCGAGAAAGTAGAGCACGGCAGTGCCGCTACCGCGCCCGATGAACCGACCCGCGAAGGTTATACGTTCACTGGCTGGGATCAACCGCTTGAGAACATAACCTCTGACCTGAAAATCTATGCGCAGTATGAAGAGAACAAAGTCTATTTCACCGTCACCTATTTCGACTGGAATATGACCGTTCTCGGTACGGAGAAGGTGGAGGAAGGCAAGGATGCCAAAGGTCTTGACCCCTCTCCCGAGCGCGAAGGTTACACCTTTACCGGTTGGAGCAGTCCCCTTACCAACATCACTTCCGACCTTGCCGTACAGGCGCAGTATGAAGAGAACAAAGTCTATTTCACCGTAACGTATTACGACTGGAATATGACCGTTCTCGGTACGGAGAAGGTGGAGGAAGGCAAGGATGCCAAAGGTCTTGAGACCGACCCCGAGCGTGAAGGTTACACCTTTACCGGTTGGAGCAGTCCTCTTACCAACGTCACCTCCGACCTCAACGTCCAAGCCCAGTACGAAAAGAAAGAACCCACCGCCCTCGACGAAGCAGGCACGCAAACGTCTCCCCGCAAGTTCATTGAGAACGGCGTACTCTACATCTACCGCAACGGCATCCTCTACACCCCCCACGGCACCACCTACACTCCCCGCAGCCAACGTATAGACTAAAGGCTCCCCCCGCCTCAACTAAACTCTCCAAGAGGTTTCCTCTTTGTTAAGTGCGCGAGTCGTCAGGCTCGCGTTCTTTTTTCTTTGTATTCCGCCGATTGCCAATCGGCATTTTCTTCGTCCATTACGTCTGAATACCATTCAGACCGGCTCTCCGAGCCGCCTGTTATATATCCGCCTTGCCCTCTTCGGTATCCCGGTATCCCGAAATCCCGGAATCCCATAAACACCTAAACCAACATATTTGAAACTATCAATTATCAACTATCAACTTTCTAAACCACCCATAAACTTCTAAACACCTAAACTCCTAAACCTTCAATTTGCAACATGAAATTTGCAATTTGCAATTTGAAATCATAAACCATAAACCATAAATTTGCAATTTGCAATTTGAAATTTGAAATTTGAAATCATAAACCATAAACCATAAATCATAAATCATAAATCATAAACTTGAAACTATAAACTCCCAAACTTCACTCAACACTAAACACTCAACTCTAAACTATAAAAATAAGTAATGAAAAACAAACTATTAATTATCCTCCTTGCCCTGACCGCTGGGGCGGGAACATTGTTCGCCAAAACCGAAGTTGACGGCATTTGGTATAATTTTGACACCCAAAACAAAACAGCGGAAGTAACTTATAATTATTTCATCGGAGACAATGGTTTATACACCTCCGATACCATTGTTATTCCCGACACTGTGCTCTACAAAAACGAGAAATACTGTGTCACAAGTATTGGAGATGACGCATTCCGTGGATGCCCCAAAATGACCTCAATTGAAATCCCAAACAGCGTCAAAAGCATTGGATACAGGGCTTTCAATAAATGTACAGGTTTGACCACGATAGATATTCCCAATGGTGTCACAAGCATCGGACAAAAAGCTTTCTGGGGTTGCAGCAGTCTGACCTCAATCACTATTCCTGATAGTTTAGCCTCCATTGGAGATTATGTTTTCTACGAATGTTCAGGTTTGACTTCAATAACCATTCCCAATGGTGTAACAAGCATTGGATTAGAGGCTTTCGCACATTGTTCCGGTTTGACCACGATAGAGATTCCCGATGGTGTCACAAGCATAAGCACCAGTGCTTTCGCCAGTTGCACCGGTTTGACCTCAATAACCATTCCCGATGGTGTAACTACCATGGGGAACAACGTTTTCTCCCAATGCTCTGGTTTAACCTCTGTAAAGATAGGCAACGGTGTTACTGCAATCGGTCAGCAGACTTTCTACTATTGCTACGGGCTGCTTTCTGTAACTATTGGCAGCAGCGTCGCAAGCATTGGAGACCAGGCTTTCATCCATTGCAGCCGTTTGAGTGTGGTTTCATGTAGAGCCACCACGCCTCCTGAGTGTGGAAGCAGTTGTTTTGGTAGCGTTCCCAAATTTACTTTGAAAGTGCCTGAAGAGTCTATTGACGCATACAAAAAAGACAAGACATGGAAAGAACACTTTAAAGAGATTCTGCCATTATCCGAGACAAGCGATATATCCGTTGTGCTTCCGACGGATGTTCAGGAGGGCTATTATGAGAACATGACTGTTGAACTGCACAACCTCAGCGATAAGTCTGTGCAAAACCGCTTAGTGCTCAACAAGCGCAAAATTATGTTTGACAATCAGATGAAAGAGAATGAATACCAAGCCCTTCTGAAAAACGCCTACGGGCAGGTGATGGGACAGACAGATACCGTGGAGTTAGGCGAAGAAAACCTTACGCTGACTATCGACAATCTTTTGCAATCAAAAGATGTGAGCCTGAAAGTCACCATTCCCGATGGGACAGACGTAACTGACAAGGTTTCTGTTCTGTGGAGAGAAGCGGACAGGGAGATAGGATATGCATCCCTACTGAAAGCGGTGGCTGAGGGCACCGAATTAACCTGCAAGGTTGCTCTACGTTCTGACCTCGCTATTCAATATGCTGCTCCCGATGCCATACAGCACACTGTCGATGGAGAAGGCGAGAACCTTCTGACTCTCCAATTGCAGCCCATGCAGCAGTTGGCTATGCACGGTCTGGTTAAAGACAAACAGACAGGCGAACCCATTTCGGATGCCACAGTCGCGCTTACCCAACAATTGGGCGGAGACTATAACCAATCCGTTACAGCCAAGACCGGCGACAACGGGCAGTATGAACTGCAGGGAACCAACATGCAGGGAGAACTGTCCGTGACCGCTCCGGGTTACTTGCCCAAGACTATGGAATTTGGAGCACCTGCATCGAATGGCACACTGCCTGCTATTGAGTTGGAGCAGTTCAATGGTGTCATCGTCAGCGCATGGTTAACTTATACCGCGTCAGCACCGGAAGGCATAGAGAGCACAGTCACCGAAGGCTACAATGGCAACGGAGATGTAGCATATCAAGTCTATAACCAAACCAAAGGCGCCGCGGTGGAGAACTTCATCATCAAGGATAATCTGCTGTATTTCCCGTCAGATGTGGAAATCGGCGATGAATTGAGAGTAACAGCCTCAAGCCACAACAACAATTTCAACGCTGTCAGTGCCACCTGCGAGATTACCAACAGCGGGACGGGGTATGTAACGCTGCCGCTCGTTCAGAGGGGCAGTCTTAAGGCTATAGCAAGTTCAACTGCGGGCAATTCGGTGATGGGTGTTCTGTATGATGCTGACGGACGTTTTGTGCGCTCCAACATCTACAGATCTACAGGCCTTAGTTTTGCAGGCCTTGCCTCCGGCGACTACACCCTTGTCAGCATGACCTCTAACACCCTCTTGCGTAGAGTGTTGCTGATGTCCACGCTCAGCGACATGGGCTTAAAGGAGAGCACTGACTACGTGAAAAACGCAGTGCATATCGAAGACGGAAAAATCGTGACCGTCAATGTGCAGAATGTGCCGGCATTGGATATGGAGAAGCTCCGTTTCACTGATTCGGGAACCTATTTTATCGTCGATAAAAATATAATTAAAATAGGGCAGAATAATACCGTTTCCGCCCGAGTGAACTTTGCGGAACAGTATGCCGGACGAATCGGCAATGTGGAATATATGGTGGATATGCCTGAAGGAACAGACTTGGTTGGGGATCTTGCACTCATAGGTTCATCTCCGTGCAACTATCGGATAGAAGATGGACATTATATCTTCCCTATTGAAAACATGGGGAATGACCAACTCAAATTCAGTATAAGAATTATGATGCAGGGAGAGTTCCATATATCAGGCTCCGTACGTTTCACATTGGATGGTGTCAAAATGGTTCAACCTATTGGGGCGGCGTGGGTACAAGCCAACGGCTTTACTATGAACACACCTGTGTTTCTTTCTTCTTCCACGTTATATGTAAGGGGTACAGCACCTATGCTTGCACATGGCAAAATGGTGAAAATATATGATTATGACAAACTTATAGGAAGTGCTGATATAGGGATGGACGGAATGTGGTTAATCAATATTCAGATTCCTTCTAATGGTCTGAATGCCGTACATGCCATCAAGGCGCAACTGACAATCTCGGAGACAAGTGTGATAGAGTCAGATGTTAAATATGTTGCGTTCAACAGCAGTAAAAAAATTGCAAGACGCGTTGTTATGTTAGACCAGAAAAAGAAACCAATAACTTTCAACTATGTTACCAACTCCGTAAGCCCGTCATCTTATACTTATGTATTAAAACGGTGGTGGAATGAAAATTATCCCTATTCTACCAAATTCACCTTTCTTGCATATTTTGATGGCACGGATGTGTCTGAGACTGATACTGTAAAAATTGCCATATTAGCCTCAGACGGTACCACCCGTACTTTAGTTGCGACATACGATGCCACACAACAATGTTATTATGCCTCATCCAACTATCCACCATATTCATCAAAAAAACCTGTTTCCGCATACGCCTACCTTGAAGGGACATACTCATCTATGAGCGAAGAAGAACTGTCCGCACTAGCCGAGGAAAAAGAAAAGGCTGTTGCAAAAGTGACTCAAATCGCTGTCAGCGCTGCAGAAAAGAAAGGAGAGACAGAAGTGCTGTCGGGTGATGAAGAGACACTGAACCTGAAATATACCGTTAACGGGAAAGAGCCGTTGGCTTTCACTATGAAGGAAATGGACTATGACGAGGCGTCGGCGTACGTGTTGGAGAACGGACCACTCATCTATCGCGGCGAAGCAGGCAATATAGTCTATACATTGGTGAACGGGATAGACGAGATGGAGTTGATTCTCATAGATATGGATGAACACCTTGCCCTGCGGACACTCATCACCTATGCCGAGATTGACAATCTGGGTGTCGGCTCAAGGAGAAGGCAAGTCGGACCTAAAAAAATAAGCGCTGCGGGATTTTTTGGAGGGGCTGCGAGCTTGGGATCCGATATGTTGTCGTTGCTCGGACTGCAGGATTACCTTAATGCACCCGGGCAATACGCAGAAATGGATAATCGGAGAGATGCCTTGCAGAAGCTCATGAAAAGAAATGTTGACAACATAGAGAAATTATTGGCAAGGACATGTCCTGATGGCACCCCCAGATACTCATCAGAGCAGTTGGATTATTACGATAATCGATTGAACAACTTGATTAACAAGTGTAATAGCCTTATCAACCAATTGGACGAGGCCCGTGATGATTATACTTTTGACTTATGCAGAAAGGCGCTATGGGACGTTGGTACTACAGCTCTTGGTGGCGGACTCACCAAAGGCCTTGTGCAAGGAGCAGCCACCAAACTTGGTCCTAAAGCGTTGGCAGCGTTAGAAAAGGCAAGTGCACTCCTTGAAACAGAGACTGGAGAATTAACTGCTGCAACCTTGGGATTCGCAAAGGACATGGTCACGAGCGGTAAACTTGGCGACATTCCCAGCCTCGACCAATTGTTAAGCCTTGATTTTAATCGTCATTATCAAGATTTCCAGAACCAACTTAACGGCAATGAAAAAATAATCACTAAAGAGTTCGGAAATCTTGCTCAAGAGGTAAGCGAAAATGCAGAAGAATGTGAAGAGGATGAATGTGAGGAGGAAGATTGTGACGACGACGATGATGATGACGATGATATTGATGATGACGATGACGATGATGACGATGATGACGATGATAATTTTCCAGAGCCGACAAAACCTCTTGTTGACCCGTCAGGTTATATTTACGAGGCAGTCCTCTCCAACCGCATCGAAGGGGCTACAGCTGTCCTCTATTATAATTCCGAAAATCAAGATGCAATGTGGGATGCCGAAAATTACAGACAAGTCAACCCTCAGATAACCGGTGCTGACGGCATGTATCAGTGGGATGTGCCCGAGGGATTATGGCAAGTGCGCGTGCAGAAGGAAGGCTGGCAGAACAACAATTCGGATTGGCTGCCCGTGCCGCCCCCGCAATTGGATGTCAACATACCTTTGGTTCGCAACAAACGACCCGAAGTAAAGAGCGCTCATGCCTACGAGGATGCCGTCACCGTGAAGTTCGACAGCTATATGCTGCCCGACAGCCTTACCACAAAACATATCACCGTGACTGAAAACGGCAATGCCGTAGAAGGCACCATCACCTTGACAGACGAGGAAGCCGCTCCCGACGGCGTCACCTATGCGTCGCAGTTGCGCTTCGTTCCTACAAAAGCGTTTACGGCAAATGAAGTGACCCTGTATGTTTCCGGACAGGTAGTGAACTATGCCGGCATCGAGATGGATGAGCCTTTCGAAGCAGTCCTGCCTGTTGAAAAAGAGGTTAAGGGTCTTACGGCGGATAAGAAAGTGAAAGTCGAATATCAAAGCACCGGTGTCATCCGCGTGAAAGGAACACCCGCCGCCGCTGCCGCAGGCAAGACGGTGACTATTAAATGTATGTCTGGCATTATCACTTCCGTAGCACAGACCTCGGTGGTTCTTGATGCTAACGGTGAGGCAGAAGTGACCGTACAAGGCGACCTGTTAGGAACGGACTATGTCACATTCACCCTGGAAGACCCCGAACTGACTGCAAGCACAACGGTGAAGGTGGTGACGGAAATAAAATTGATGGTTGAAGCCCCTGAAGCCTCTGTCGCTACGGAGACTGAGGTGGAGAAAGGTACGGAAGTTACTTTGACATGCAGCACCGAAGGTGCGGTAATCTATTACACGCTCGACGGTAGCAGCCCTCTTGATTCCGACACACGCATCCTCTACGACGGCACACCAATCATCATCAACACGGAAATCACCCTGACGGCTGTGGCAGTCGTTGAAGGCAGAGGCGAAAGCGAAGTGAAAATCTGGCACTACACTGTGATAGATGACACCGGCCTCACGGAATTGAGCGGCACGGATATGAGAGTGACTCCCGCACGTGTCCGCGACTCGTTTGTGGTAACCGGTGTGGAAGGCGTGTTCAGCCTGCGTGTTTACAGCATGTCGGGCAAACTGCTTCTGACGCTGGAGCAGGTCCGCAGCGGACAGAGAGTGGATGCGTCCGCCCTGCCGGCAGGCATCCACCTCGTCGTGGTCAACACCCCCGCAGCCTCCTTCACCCAACGGATCATCAAGTATTAAATATGGGTATAATCAGGTCTTAATATGGGTATCATCAGGTACTGAGACAGAACAGCACAAGTACCAATCCGTATATCAAGTACTGACCTGTGTAAAGAACAAAACCGTATATCAAGTACTGCCCCTCTACAGTGTAATTACTGTATAGGGGCAGTACATTTGTAACATGTAACATAAAATCATAAACCATAAATCATAAATCAATAAACTCTCAACTCCTCATCTTCACTCAACTATCAACTATCAACTATCAACTTTAAACTATAAAAACATCTAAACCCTAAACCAAGAATCATGAAAATTTCCTTTTCTTAAGATGGGACAACTTTTTTATCCCCTCTTTCCTAATAAAGTCGAAAAAAGAGTTTACTTTTCTTAAGAAGCTCTTGCATTTTGCCCGAAAATGTATTATCTTTGCATGTCATTTCAGTGGCCGATACTTCCTCTCGCCACCTCGATTATAGACGTTAAAAACAGAAAGAACGGATTGTCAATAGAAGAATTTTACGTTTTTCCCTGCGTCGTAAAAAAATGTTGTACCTTTGCCGCATAGCTTTCAAACAAATACTTATGAAACACATATTGCATTTTCCCCGTCTCCTCCTGCTTTCCCTGTTATGGATAGTAGCCGTTCCTGCACTCAATGCCCAACCCGCCGTTGAGCACTATATCCCCTCCGCTTCCAATCTGGCGGCGCGTCAGGCTTTCCGCGAAGCCGGTTTCGGTATCTTCCTCCACTGGGGCATCTATTCGATGGCAGGGCGCGGCGAATGGATGATGAACAACGACAAGGTCAACCGCCTTGAGTACGCCAAATTGGCGGCGGGCTTCTATCCCGCACAGTTCAACGCACGCGAATGGGTCAGGTTATTCAAACAGGCGGGAGCCAAGTACATCTGCTTCACCACACGCCACCACGACGGCTTCTCCATGTTCGCCACCAAACAGACGCCTTACAACATAGTGGATGCCACTCCGTTCAAACGGGATATAGTTGCCGAACTGGCGGAGGCTTGCCGTGAAGAAGGACTCCGGCTCCATCTCTACTATTCGCTTGTGGACTGGTACCGGGAAGATTATCCCATGGGCGAGCGCACAGGACTTGACAACGGCAAAGACCCTGCCAAAGGCGATTATGACCACTATTTTGAGTTTATGAAGGCGCAGTTGACCGAACTGCTGACCAACTACGGGGAGATAGGCTGTATATGGATGGACGGTCTGTGGAACCAGAAGCCGGAGTTTGATTGGCGTTTGCAAGAACTCTACGCGCATATCCACTCTATCCAGCCCGCTTGCCTGATTGCCAACAACCACCATCAAGCTGCCAAGGAAGGCGAAGACATCCAGTGCTTTGAGCGCGATGTCCCGGGCGAGAACAAGGAGGGATATATATCCGGCGAGATAGAGGTAAGTGAACAACTGCCGTTGGAAACCTGTCAGACGATGAACTGTACATGGGGCTATAGCTTGACCGACCAGAACTACAAGTCCGTGGAGGAGATTCGTGCTTTGTTGGCAGCAACACACGCCAAGGGTGCCAATCTCTTGCTCAATATAGGACCCATGCCCTCAGGACTGCTGCCCGACAAGGCGGTTGACATACTCAAAGCTTTGGCGGAAGAACAATAAACAAGCAGACAAACGTTTTTTTGAGTTTTTTTTTCCAAGTACGGAAAAAAATGTAACTTTGCGCACTTTTCGAAGAGAAGATAATTAACTAAATACTATACCGCATTATGAAATTTGAAGTATCCAGCACTCGGTTGTTTGCGCAACTGCAGACACTCAGCCGCGTTATCGCACCCAAACAGGCTCTCCCTATCCTTGAGAACATCTTGTTTGACTTGCATGAAAATGTATTGACACTGACCGCTTCCGACAGCGAAATCACGGTACGCACCTCACTGATAGTAGATGCCTTTGAGGGAGAAGGCAAAGTGGCGTTCGGAGGCAAACTGCTCGTTGATACCCTGAAGGAGTTCTCTGAGCAACCGCTTACCTTCATCGTTGATGACCAGAATTTCAAACTGATTATTAAGTCCGAGAATGGTAATTACAGCTTCGTAGGCGTGAACGGAAACGAATATCCCGAAATAGCGGAGATGCCTGAAGAGAGCCGTCAGGTTCAACTGTCTGCCCGCATCCTGCTTGACGGTATCAACCAGACTATCTACTGCACCGCTGACGATGAACTGCGTCCCGTGATGAACGGTATCAACGTGGATATGTTGGAAGACCGTATCGTGCTGGTTGCCACCGATGCGCACCGTCTCGTACGCTTCTCTAACATGACGGTCAAATCTGCCGAACCCGCCAGCTTCATCCTGCCCAAGAAACCCGCTAATCTGCTGAAGAACCTGTTGGCAAAGGAAGATGGTGACATCATGATGAGTTTCGACAGCAAGACGCTGCGCTTCGAGTTCGGACGGACGTTGGTGGTATGCCGTCAGATTGAAGGACGTTTCCCGAACTACAATGCCGTTATCCCTCAGAACAATCAGAACAAGGTGATTGCGGACCGTCAGACATTGGTCAACGCCTGCAAACGTGTGGCTGTGTTCTCCAGCCCGGGTACGGGACTCATCAAACTGACTCTTGGAGAGAACATGATGAAGATTTCGGCGCAGGATATCGACTTCTCCACCAGTGCCGAAGAAACGCTGGCTTGCTCCTACAACGGAATGCCGATGGCGATTGGCTTCAAGGCGCCGTTCCTCATTGAGTTGCTCAGTGCCGTCTCTTCCGCAGAAGTGATGTTCGAACTTGCTGACCCCGCTCGGGCGGGACTCATCCTGCCTGCTGAGGCGCAGGAGAACGAAGAAACACTGATGCTCTTAATGCCAATGCTCCTTAACGAATAATGAAACTGCAACTCACCCGCCCGCTCATCTTCTTTGACCTTGAGACGACGGGCACCAACATCGTTTCTGACCGGATTGTCGAATTGAGTTACCATAAACTCTTCCCGGACGGGACGTCGGAAGGCAGAACGCTACGTATCAAACCCACCCAATGGTTGGGCGGTGTGGAAGTGCAGATGCACATCCCCGATGAGGCGGCTGCCGTTCACGGCATCCACGATGAGGATGTGGCGGCATGTCCTACCTTTAAGCAGCTGGCTCCGCAGTTGGCGACTGTCTTTGCCGATGGAGACCTGGCAGGCTACAACAGTACGTATTTTGATATACCCCTTCTCGCAGAGGAGTTTATACGTGCCGGACAGCAGGTTGACCTGAAGAACAAGTATTGTGTGGACGCATACACCATCTTCCAGCGTCACGAGCCGCGTACACTGACCGCCGCTTATCGCTTCTATTGTGGCAAGAACCTTGAGGATGCCCATTCGGCGGATGCGGATACAATGGCAACGTACGAGGTGCTGATGGCGCAGATGGAACGATACGACGATATGCCCGTTACCGTCAAAGAGCTGTCCGCTTATTTGACTGGCGACAGACGTATGGCGGACTTCGCAGGACGCATACTCTACGATGCACAGGGCAAGGAGATTTTCAACTTCGGAAAGTATAAAGGTCAGCGGGTGGAAGATGTGTTCCGCCGCGAACGTGGTTACTACTCGTGGTTGCTTGACAGCGAATTCCCCGAATATACCAAGAGCGTTTTCAAGCGCGTTTATCTGTCCTTATGATGTATCGTTCCCTCACTCCCGACGAAATAAGCCGGCTCCGACAACAGGGGTGTACCGCTGAAGACTGGCAGCAAGTCCTTGTTAAGGACGGTTTTGACCCGCAATATGTAGAGGATGCCCGTTTCTCGGGCGAGGTGCGCATTGGGGTGTTCAACCGTATGGTAGAGATGCCGGGAGGCGTGCGTGTCCATTCGGGTATCCGCCACGCAGTGATTCACCGCTGCACCATTGAAGACGACTGCCATATCTACAATGTTCACAACTATATAGCCAACTACCATATCGGCGAGAGTACTTGCATAGAGAACGTCAATGCCGTATTGGTGGATGGCAGAAGCCGGTTCGGTAATGGCGTGCGCGTGGCGGTAATGAACGAAGGTGGAGGACGGGAAATCCCTATCTTCGACCATCTGAGCGCGCATCTGGCGTATATACTTACCCTCTACCGTCACCGTCCTGACCTGATTCGCACGCTGGAGCGGATGATTGACGCCTACGCGGCGGAACAGGAGAGCGATATGGGTTATATCGGTTCCCACGTGCGCATCATCAACTGCGGCAGCATAAAGAACGTCCGCATAGGCGATTACGCACAGGTGGCGGGTACGAGCCGTCTGCGCAACGGCAGTATCAACTCCACCGAGGCTGCGCCGGTACGCATCGGCAGCGGAGTCAAGTGTACAGACTTCATTGTTTCCTCCGGTGTGGAAATCAGCGATTCGACGCTGGTGGACAAATGTTTTGTCGGGCAGGGCTGTATCTTCGATAAGCATTACTCGGCGGGCGAGAGCCTTTTCTTCAGTAACTGCCAGGGGATGCACGGTGAGGCGGCGGCTATCTTTGCCGGTCCCTACACGGTGACGCACCATAAATCAACCCTGCTGATAGCGGGTATGTTCTCCTTCCTCAATGCCGGTTCGGGCAGCAACCAGTCGAACCACATGTACAAGCTCGGACCCATCCACCAGGGGCTGGTGGAGCGCGGGTCAAAGACGACCTCCGACTCCTATCTGCTGTGGCCTTCTCGCGTTGGCGCTTTCAGCCTCGTGATGGGACGGCATACGCACCATACCGACACGTCCGCACTGCCTTTCTCCTATCTGATAGAGAATAACTCGGAGAGTTTTCTCGTGCCGGGAGCCAATCTGCGCACAGTGGGTACCATACGTGACGCGCAGAAATGGCCCAAGCGCGACAACCGCAAAGACCCCGTTCGGCTGGACCAGATTAACTTCAACCTCCTTTCGCCCTACACCATCCAGAAGATGATGCAGGGAAAGGAAGTCCTGTCGGAGTTGCAGCAGATTAGCGGCGAGAACACCGAGGTCTATGGTTACAAGAACTGCAAGATACGCAACGCCTCACTTCAGCACGGTCTCCAGTTTTACTCGCTCGGCATAGCCAAGTTCCTCGGCAATTCGCTCATCTCACGCATAGAGAAGAGCATCAGTCCCGACACGTCTCATCTTACGATAGAGCAGGTCCGTCAGATTCTTATGCCTGACACGGAGATTGGTAAGGGCGAGTGGATTGACCTGAGCGGTCTGATTGCCCCGAAGTCGGAGATTTCGCGCCTGCTGGACGCGATAGAGCAGGGCTTACTGTCGCTGGCGGATGTGCAGCAGCGGTTCGTCACGCTCCACGAGAACTACTACACCTACGAATGGACGTGGGCGTTGGGCATATTGGAGCAGGTATGGGGTTGTTCGGCACGTGAAGTGACGATGGAGCAGATTCTTTGCACCATCAACGAATGGCAGGATGCGGTTGTCCGGCTTGACCGGATGATCTACGAGGATGCCAAGAAGGAGTTCGACCTGAACAGCCAGACCGGTTTCGGTGCGGATGGCAACGACGAACAGCGGCAGCAAGACTTTGAGTCCGTGCGCGGCAGGTTCGAGAGCAATCCGTTCGTGGTGGAGGTGCTGGCGCATATAGAGCGCAAATCAGCCCTCGGCGACAAGATGCGCAAGTTGCTTGCCTGATTCCTAATAACTCTCCGCTTCGTTCGGGAAAGTCCTGTCCCTGACCGCCGTGATATAGTCTTGCACGGCGGTTTTTATTTCGTCGCCAAGATTGGCAAAACGGCGCAGGAACTTGGGTTGGAAGCCCTGGTTCAGCCCTAACATATCGTGCAGAACAAGTACTTGTCCGTGGGTCTGGTTGCCGGCACCGATACCGATGGTGGCGCAGTGGTAGGGAGTCAGTTTCTCCGTCACTTGGGCTGCTAAAGCCGCTGGAATTTTCTCTAACGTCACGCAGAAGCAACCCGCTTGTGCCAGCAACTCAGCGTCATGCAGCAGTTTGTCGGCTTCTGCCTGCTCTTTGGCACGCAGACCGTACCCGCCGAACTGGTTGACCGACTGCGGGGTCAGTCCCAAATGACCTACCACGGGAATACCGGCAGCAAGGATTCGGCGGATAGCGGGAAGAACATCTTCGCCACCTTCTATCTTGACGGCATCGCAACCCGACTCTTTTATCACGCGGATGGCACTGCGGACGGCATCCTCTTCGCTGGTCTGATACGAACCGAACGGCATATCAGCCACTACCATGGCGTGCTGGGCCGCACGAACCACGCCCTTGGTCAGAAAAATCATCTCATCCACTGTGATGGGCAGCGTAGTGGCATTGCCGCACACTACGTTGGAGGCGCTGTCCCCCACTAAGATTATATCAATGCCCGCTTCGTCCACAAGACGGGCAAGCGTAAAGTCGTAGGAGGTCAGCACCGAAATCGGTTCGCCCGAGGCTACCATTTGCCGGATACGTGTTGTCGTCATACGGCTGTTCTGAACGTGTACACTCATAATACTAAGGATTATTCTTCTTTTTGAGCGCGCAAAAGTAATGTTTTTCCCAAGGGTGTACAATTTTTTGGGGGATTTCGGCAAAAGGTGTACTTTTGCGGTGTGAGAAGGAACACGTTCATATTTGTTGGTCTGTCGCTGTTGCTGTTGTTGCTGGCGGGACTGGATATCTGTGTGGGCAGCCGTTGGCTCTCGCCGTGGGGCGATATGACGGACATCGAGAGGCATATCCTCTTGACACTCCGTCTGCCGAAGATGCTGACAGCCATACTCGCGGGTATGGCGTTGTCTGTGAGCGGATTGATGATGCAGACTTTGTTCCGCAACCCGCTGGCAGGACCGTATATACTGGGTGTGAGCAGCGGTGCCGGTCTGGGTGTCGCGTTGGTCACGATTGGCGGCATGGGTGCGGGTATGGCGTTGGGCGGCAGTAACCTGCTTGTCTCTGCGGCTGCCATTGCGGGCAGTATGCTGACCCTGTTGCTGGTGTTGGTGATTGCGCGGCGTGTCAGGGACAACGTGAGTCTTCTGATAGTGGGTATGATGATAGGCTCGATAGCCGGTGCGCTGGTGAACGTGTTGCAGACGTTTGCCAATCCCGACGCACTCAAACTGTTCATCACGTGGACCTTCGGCAGCCTGAGCAGCGTAGGATGGCAGGAGATACGTATTCTTGTTCCTATTCTCTTTGCGGGTATGCTTTGTGCCGTAGGGCTGATTAAGCGGCTGGACGGCTTGCGGCTGGGCGAGAACTACGCCCGCGGACTGGGTATCGGTATAGGCAGCACACGCCTGATGATAGTGGTGGCGACCGGTCTGTTGGCGGGCGGCGTGACTGTCTTCTGCGGTCCGATTGCCTTCATCGGCGTGGCGGTGCCCCACATCGCAAGAGGGCTGCTGCGCACCTCTGCCCATCGGCTCTCATTGCCTGCCACGGCATTGGTGGGTGCTAACCTGTTGCTGGTATGCGATATGTTGTGCAGTCTGGGGACTTATCCGCTGCCTATTTCCACAATGAGCGCCCTCTTTGGAGCACCGATTATTATATGGATTCTGTTGAAACGATGAACACTTTCGGCGAACACTTTTCTTTCACCTCTTTCGGCGAGTCCCACGGCAAAGCCGTAGGCGGCGTAGTGGATGGTGTGCCTGCCGGTACGGTCATTTCGTTGGAGGCGGTTCGCGATATGCTTGCTCGTCGCTCAGGGAAAGGGCTGCCGGCTGTGTCACCTCGTGCTGCAGCCGAACCGGATGAGGTGGAATGGCTCAGCGGCGTTATAGAGGAGGACGGCATCCTGACCGCACTGGGTACGCCGATTGCCTTCCTTATCCGCAACCGCGACGCACGCAGCCGGGACTATGAGTGGCTGCGCCATACGTTCCGACCTGGACATGCCGACTACACCTATCAGGCGAAGTACGGCGTGCGCGACTGGCGCGGAGGAGGCAGGGCGAGCGCACGAGAGACCGCGGCAAGGGTCGCGGCTGGCGCTATTGCCATGCAATTGCTGACCCAAAGAGGAATCTCTGTCTGCGCCCGACTGCTGCAGGCAGGAACAGAAACCGACCCCGAAAAGATTGAGGCGTTGCTCCATGAGGTGCAGGACGTAGGCGACTCGATAGGAGGCATAGTGGGTTGCACCGTCGAAGGGCTGCCTGCAGGTGTGGGCGAACCCTTGTTTGACAAACTGCAGGCGAGGCTGGCTGCGGCTATGATGAGTATCAACGGCTGCCACGGCTTTGACTACGGCTTCGGCTTCGACTCATTGGACCGCCGCGGTAGCGACCTGTATGAGCAGGACGGCAAACCGGTCGATATCGCCTCGCCCCAGGCGATGACTGGCGGCATAGCGGGTGGCATATCCGACGGAACAACCGTCCGTTTCCGCTGTCTCTTCAAGCCCGCTGCCACTATCCGTCGGCTCTATGGCGGCAGGCACGACAGCTGCATAGCCGTCCGAGCCGTTCCCGTCGTGGAAGCGATGACAGCGATAACCGTTCAGGACTTGCTCTCCTGAACGCCTTCATAACCAATCATAGGGAGTTTATTTCCTGAGCGAGTTCTCAAGCAGCTCGGCATCGTGCCGCAGCACGCTGTCGTATTCCATCTGGCTGCTCATCGTGTTGAGCGCATGCAGCACCGTGGCGTGCGAGCGCTTGACCGAATTGCCTATCTCCGTGAGCGAGTGGGAGGTCAGTTTCTTCGCCAAATGGATGATGAGTTGCCGTGCGCGCACCACATCTTTCTGCCGCGACTGACCCAACACGGCTTTCTCGGTCACGTCCGAATGTTCGCAGACGGTGCCGATGATGTCCTCCATCAGGATGGGTCTGGGGTCTGTTTCCACAATCTGGTTGACCACGCGCCGCACCAAATCCATGTCTATATCGGCATTGAGCAACGTCGAATAGGCCACAAGCGAAGCCAATACGCCTTCTATGTCCCGCACGTTCTGGCAAGCGTTCTGCGCAATGAAATCCACTATCTGGTCTGACAGTTGCATACCGTTGCGGTGCATCTTGTAGCGCAGGATGTCTCTCCGCAGCTCAAAGTCGGGACGTTTGATTTCGGCGGGCAGTCCCCACTTGAAGCGGGTCAGCAGACGCTCTTGCACGTCATGTATCTGCAGCGGTGTGCGATCGGACGTGAGGACGAGCTGCTTGTGCGACTGGATGAGGTACTCAAAGATGTGGAAGAACGTGTCCTGTGTGCCTTTCAGACCCGTGAAGAACTGTATGTCGTCCATTATCAGCACGTCCACGTTCTGATAGAACAGCAGGAAGTCGGGAATGGTCTTCTGGATGGCAGCCTGCTGGTACTGTAGTTTGAACGTGTTGGCGCTGACGTACAGCACGCGCATTGTCGGATTGAGAGCGGTTATCTCGTTGCCGATGGCGTTCGCAAGGTGCGTCTTCCCCACACCGCTGCCGCCGTAAACAAAGAACGGGTTGAACGCTGTCCGACCGGGGTCTTTAGCGATGGCTAAGGCGGCGGTGCGAGCCAAACGGTTGCTTTCGCCTTGAATGAACGAGTCCAGCGTATATTGTTTGTTGAGCTGCGAATCCCATCTCGTGTCGAAAGCCTGACCCATGGCGGCGACAGGCGACTGTGCGCGGGTGGTCGACGGATAGGTGACGCCGGCACCCGATGCCGAATCGATCAGTACGCGGTATTCGAGACGCGTCTTGTCACCGAACACACGGCGGATGGCGCGGCTCAGAATGTCTATATAGTTCTCTTCTATGTATTCAACCACAAACTGGCTCTTTACACGCAGCACCAGCACGTCGTCCTGATAGTCGATCACCTCCAACGGGGCGAACCACGTGTTGAACGCGATAGCGGACATATTGTCTCGCAATATGTTCGTGCATTGCTGCCAGAGTGTATGTGTATCGTTTAGAGTCATTAAAGGCATTTTTTTGCCGAAAAACGGGTGCAAAAGTAGTCGTTTGCCGGCAACTGACCAAATCCTTTTGAAACAGAAAAAAATGCAGGAAAGATAGTTGTTACATTTACAGCGTCTTATATATAAACACTTGTTTCTATGCACGATACAAAACTTATCAACCCTAAGTGACTGATTTCCATAGAGGGCAATTGGAGTGTTCCACATCGCCGGACTGACTCTTCATTTGACGAAAAGCCCTACATAATAGGACGTTTCACACAAATCGCCTTGTGTAGCGATATTTAGACAAAATCTACCTAATAGCCTGACAATATCCCCCCAACGTCCATGCAACATCTATACACTATCTATCCAACATCCGTGCAATAATCTCAACACTCCGTCCCCAACACGCACGGCTCTGCCGATCGTTCGGAGCGAAGCGGAGATAAGAAGTCACCAACACGAAGTGCCAACACTTCGTCACCAACAGCCGTAGTAGTTAGTATTTTCTCAATTATCAACTATCAATTGTCAATTATCAATTAACAGCGCAGCAATCATCACCGTAGGATAACCGATAGATAACCGAAGGATAACCGTAGGATAACCGCATGAAAGTCCTGTGGACTTTTATGGTTGCGGAATATTGCGAGGAGCCGTAGGATAGTGCATGTTCTACCGTACCCTCACCGTACTTTTCCCGCACGAAAACAACAAATTTGCAATTTGAAATTTGGAATCATAAATATTCTTCCGTACCTTTGCCGCCTGAAAAAGAAGAAATTTGAAATCATAAACTATAAACTCTCAACTTCTCTCAACTATCAACTATAAAAAACTCTCCAACTTCTTTCAACTTTCAACTTTCAACTCTCAACTATATGAAACGATTCTTCCTCTTAGTTTTCGCGGCGATAACTGCCGCAGGTCTAGCGTTCCGTCATGTCAAGATGGTTGACGGCACGACCGTCAAGGCGTTCATCCACGGTGACGAGTTTTTCAACTACGAGACCGACGAGAACGAGTTCCTTCTCACGCCCAACGACAAGGGTCTTTACGTCAACACACGCCGCCGCATCAGTGCCGAAGAGGTTCAGCAGCGCCGTGCCGCAGCACGCAGAGCGCCCGGCGTAACTGATGTAACGGACTCCCCGAGACTACGCATCACAGAGGAGGCTGTCAAAATCCCCATATTGGTGCTGATGGTGCAGTTCAAGGATGTGCAGTTCCGAACCTCCCGTGAGGCGGTGGACAGCATGTTCAATTACAACGGCTACAACTATATGGGTGCTCCCGGCTCCGTGTACAACTATTTCTATGACCAGTCAGGTGGCAAGCTCCAATTGGAGTTTGATGTAGTGGGACCCGTGACGGTGGATTACAAATCTACAAATGTCAAGGACAATGAAATTGATATATTGTTAGAAGCCTGTCGTAAAGTGGATAACCAAGTGGATTTCAGAAAATATACACTCGGAACGGACGTAGTGTTCCTGCCGTTTATGTTGTGTGCCGGTGAAGGTGCTGCTTCCGGAGGACATGAAAATTCGTTATGGCCGCATTATAGAAGTTTTACTCCTTTAGTACCTGGTTATATTTTCGACGACAAAGCCATTGCTAACTATGCCAGTGCTAATGAAATACAAGAATTTGGTTATAGTAATTACCACAGAATGGGTCTTTACAGAATGGGTATAGGTACGATATGCCATGAGTTGTCGCACGGGTTAGGACTCCCTGATTATTATGACACGAACAAAATAGGAACTACCAACATGCCCATGTCTTGGAGTCTGATGGGAAGCGGCTGCTGGAACAACGACGGAATCACTCCGCCTAATTATTCTATATACGATAAGTACTATATGGGATTTGATATTCCTGGCTTGCTGAATGATGTGCAAGGCTCGACACCGGAATTGAGATTGGAGGCATCCAAATCAGGGTATTGCATCAACCGAAACAATAATATGCCGGCACCAACTTCACCTCATACGGTTTATTACATCGAGAACCGCCAAAAGGAAGGCTGGGACAAACACGTAGAAGGAGACAAACACGGATTGGTGATATGGAAAGTGTGGTACAACAAAAAGGCATGGGAGGAAAACCGAGTCAATTCCACGCGGGGAGAAGAAGAGAGGGTGACGATTATCACGTCTAGAGAAAAAGTGCCAAACTGGCCTTTCCCAGGAGAACAGAAATCCATCCGGCTGTATAATACGATGCTCGGTCCGATAAAGGAAGAGGATGGTATCATTACCATAGGACTCCCTTCTGTTGACCTGTATGCCACGCCGGAGAGGATTGGCATGTACTTAAAGAATGTTGATACTTTTAGCGTCGAATCGGAAGAAAATATGGATTTTATTATGAAGTTGTATGGTAACAACCAGACGGAGTTTGAGTTTCAACATGCCACGCATCGTTATGGAGGCAGTTATTCGGATTTCCAGACACTCACACAGGGATGCCGCACTCAGGAACAGGTGCTTGACGGTGTTAAATGGTACAGAAGCGTCAAAATGAACGGGGATGAATACAAGCACTGTGACACGGTGAAATACCGCGTCAAAGTCACCACAACAACCAATAACAAGAAGAAAGTGTTTTACAGTGACACGATAGTGGTCGCATTGAAATATCCGTTCAGTCTTACAAGAAAATATCCGAATGGTGTAGAACACGTAATAAAAAAGGACGCTTTTTCGCCTGGTGAGGAAGTTTCTTATGAATTAGAATTGGACTGCTACGACCTCTCTGTTCAATGCGCGGAGCCGATTGCGTTTGAGAAAAAGGACGGCAATCTGGTATTTACTATGCCTGCGTGTCCTGTGAACATGGAAATCAAATATGGTAATTCGTATCCCCTTGTGATTTTCTATGACTGGGACGGCACCAAGATAAAAACTGAAAGTGTTATGTGCGGAGAAGATGCCGAAGCACCGACACCACCGACCCATCCGGGATTTGTCTTCACAGGATGGGACCGAGATTTCACCAATGTACACAGCGACCTCAAGGTCTATGCGACCTACGCCCGTCCGGAAGGCAGAGACACCTACGAGATGGAACTGGCGGAACACCTCTGCGAAAACTACCCGTATGCAGGCACTTATACGGTCAGGAACAGCAACTACAAGTTCGAGGGCAGCAAGACCCGTGCGATGGTGAAAGACAAACTGACCTTCCGCCTGAAACACACCGCCACCGACGCAGGAACGGTCTATTTCTGGTGGACGGCTGACTTCGACGAAGACGGCGAACCGATATGGCACACAGGTACCAAAGTGGCGGAACTGACCACCGAAGAGGCATTGGCGGACAAAGAGGTGCTGTATTCCTATTGGGTGTGCAACAACCCGCAGGCATACTCCGACGAGAAGACCAACGCCGAGAAGATAGCCTTCAAGTTCCGCTATGTGGACAAGAATCTGGATATGCTCTTCGACACCAAGCCGATGGTCTTTGATATCTATTACCCGCAGTTCCTCAAGTTCAAGTACAGCGACCGGCTCCTTGCCGCCGTATCATCGGGCGATAACCGCTACACGCTCAAACTGCCCTCCGATGGCGAAAAGGTAGGCGATTATGTCTATGGCATGGTGCCTGCACGGTACACCGACACCGTCTTCCTCTACGGAACGGACGCTTACAACACCGACGACTGCCTCGAGTTCCAACGCCTACGTAACAAGTCATGGACGTATGTCAATACCGACGTGACCGCCGATGGCACGGTCTGCTACGTACCCGAAGGATTCACGGACACGATACTGATTTCCAAGAACGTCTATCCCGTGCATTTCACTTACCGCAAGTCCGACGGTGAGGGCGGTTATTACAGTTACGAGGATGTGCAGTACATCCCCTGCGGCAGTAGTGCCGTCATGCCTTCGCTCGAGGAGATAGAGTATGACCCCGTTTACCATCCGTTCACGGAATGGCTCTGCGAGAACAAACCCGACGACCGCCGATGGATGAACGTCCGAGAGGAACTGTACTACGGTGCCTATTATGACTATATACCCAATCCGGGACAATACACCGTGACCTTCGTCAGCTGGGAAGACCAACTCCTCGAAGAGCAGACAGTTGCCAAGTTCGAGGATGCTGTGCCGCCGACGCCGCCGACGCGTGAAGGCTACCATTTCATCCGTTGGGACGGCGACTACACCTTTGTGACCGAAGACCGCCGCATACGCGCCGTCTATGGGCAGGACGATGTCTATTGGACCGTCTCTTTCTACAACGACGGATGGTATGCAGATCTCTTGGGCACCGAGCAGGTGGCGGACGGAGAGAAAGCTGTGGGCAACATGGAGGTTTATATGGACGACCATGTGTTCATCGGCTGGGACAAGCCGTTGGACGAGGTGCACAGTGACCTTAATGTGGCGGCGCAATACGAGTGGCGGGAGATGGAGCACCATAAGGTGACTATCATCGCCGAGCACGGCACGGTGACTATCCGTCCGCGGCAGGTCAATCCCGACTTTGTCAACCACGGCACAGTACTCTTCTTGGAGGCAGTACCCGACGACGGCTATAAGTTGCTCGGCTGGGAAGGTTACAGTGTCCAGTTCGGTCTTGCGGTCACGCAAGACACCACCGTCACCGCCCTCTTCACCCCGAACACCCCCACCGCCCTCGAGGATAATGTAACCGATATTGACTCCTCCCCGCAGAAGCTCCTCCGCAACGGCATCCTTTACATCCTCCGTAACGGCATCCGCTACACCGCCCAAGGCCACCGCCTCGACTAAAAGAAAGCCCCGTCACCTCTGACAATAAAGACACACCTACCGGCAACTGGGGGAGTTGCCGGTAGGTGTGTCTTTTCAAGAGTCGTCTGTAAAGAATAGGGCTTTGTCCATTGCGTCGGTACAGCGAAGCAGATCGTTAGAATTGTATTCCGACCGGCTCCCCAGAGCCGCCTGTAAAAGCATTGTTTTTCTTTTTTTAC
>CAJOIZ010000009.1:105430-105874 GCA_905234835.1 Paludibacteraceae bacterium | reverse complement strand
CGCGAGCAACCTCCGTTTATTACGTTCAAATTTTATTTGAACATGACGGATCTTTGAACACATCTCATTTACAGCCCCTTACAAAGAAAATGCAAAAAAGTAAAAAAAGTTGCTTTTTAGGTGATAGATTTTGCCTCTTTTTCGCCTTATATATGGAGGGGTATACATAAATTTGAAATCATAAACTTGAAACTATCAACTCTCCAACTTCACTCAACATTCAACTCTAAACTCTCAACTATAAAAACTTTCCTTTTCTTAAGATGGGACAACTTTTTTATCCCCTCTTTCCTAATAAAGTCGAAAAAAGAGTTTACTTTTCTTAAGAAGGTATTGCATTTCGCCCAAAAATGTATTATCTTTGCACGTCATTTCAGTGGAAATGGCTCACGCCGTGAGGCGTATTACAAGTGGCAGTCAGACGTGTTATCCGCTTTGTGCACA
>CAJOIZ010000009.1:0-105403 GCA_905234835.1 Paludibacteraceae bacterium | reverse complement strand
AACCTATGTACGACGCTTGCCGCAACATTGCGCTGCGGTACGGCGGGATGGGATGCAGCTCCCCACACCCAAACTGCAAGTGATCTTTGACGTATGAAAGTAAAGCCGTATGGGAAACATCGCTGTTGGATAGTCTGTCTTTTCGGTAGCGATTTGGCTTTGCCAACGGAAGAAAAGAAAAGGGAGTGAACCATGTCACACCCTCTCCTTCGTCGTATCCTTCTTGGCCGGCAGTGTTTATTTCTGCTTCTTTTCTTTCGCTCCGAAGAGGGAGAAATGCACGTACCGTTTTGGGTTCTCCTTGAGGTCGGATACGAGCTGGTCCACGCTGACCACGGCCGAATCTAAGTGGTAGTAGATGGACTTGTCGTGCAGGAGCAGTCCGAGGGTGCCTTCTTTGGAGTTGATAGCCTGTTGCAGTTGCCCGATAGCGGTATCAGCTTTCGTGACGACACCGGCTATGTCCGCCTCTCTCACGTTGGCAAGGACGGCGTTGGCGTTATCGATGGCAACAGCTGCGCTGTCGGCTATGCGCGGCAGACGCTGGTGGGTCAGTTGGCGGATATCGGTTGCGCTGACGGTAAGGTCTTCCGTGATGCGGTCTAAATGGGTCAGTGTGTGGTTGATATGGTCGCCTTCCAGTTGTTGTTCGACATTGGCGACCACGCTGTCCACGCGGAGCAGCACACTGTCCAAGTGGGCAAGCAGTCCCGACTCGAGCGACTCGACCAGACCCTGCTCAATGCGGGTGGGCAGAGTGTCTGAAGCAAGCGTCACTGTTTGCTGTCCTTCTGTGAAGGGGATGACCACTTCGATGGCTTTGCCTCCTAATAGTCCGTCTGCAATAAGCACCATCTCCGAGCCTTCGGGCAGGGAGATGTGCTTGTCAATGGAGACGGAAACGCTGAAGGCGTTGCGGCGCGTGAAGTCGTAATCGATGCGGGTAACCTGTCCGATGTTGTATCCTCGCACATAGACGGGCGCCTGCTCCGTCAGACCGTTGAGGCGCTCAAACACTCCGACATAGGTGTGGACGGGAGAAAAGAGGTTCACCCCGCGCAGGAAATACATGCCGAAGTAAAGCAGGAAACCGCACACGATGGCAAGAACCGCCACTTTTATTTCGCGAATGTGTTTCATAATCTCGTTTGTTTACCAGATGCTGACACGTTTTTCGGGAGCCACATAGAGCGGACTTTCTTCCGTGATATTCCATGCCTCGTACCAGGCGCCGATGTGGGGCAAGGCACCGTTGACGCGCCAGCGGCCGAGCGAGTGCGGGTCGGACTTGGTGCGCTGGAGAATCTCCTCAGGACGGATATTGGCAGCCCACACGTTGGCATAGGCGAGGAAGAAACGTTGCGCAGGCGTGTATTCGTTGCCGTCCTCTTCCATCGGGCATCTGCCGCTCTCTTTCATCTTGTTGCACAAGGCTTGGAACGACACCTGCAGACCTCCGTGGTCGGCTATGTTCTCGCCGAGAGTGAAACCACCGTTGGCATGTACGCCGGGTGCTACTTCAATGTGGTCAAAGAAGTCACGCATCACTTGTGTGCGTTCGTCAAAGCGTGCCTTGTCACCTGTTGTCCACCAGTTAAACATATTGCCGTCCTTGTCGAACTGACTTCCCTGGTCGTCAAAGCCGTGTGTCATCTCGTGTCCGATAACCACACCGATGGCGCCGTAGTTGAAAGCGTCATCAGCCGACATATCGAAGAACGGGTATTGGAGTATGCCTGCGGGGAAGCATATCTCGTTGGTGGCGGGGTTGTAGTAGGCATTGACCGTCTGCGGGGTCATATACCAGCGGTCGCGGTCAACGGGCTTGTTCAGGTAACTGAGCGAGTACTCCTGCTCGAACTTGGCAGCACGCTGGATGTTGGCATAGTACGGGAGGTTGGTGTCTATGTCTAAATCTGTGTAGTCGCGCCACTTGTCGGGATAGCCGATCTTGATATAGAAAGCGTCAAGTTTCTCTAATGCTTTGGTTTTGGTGGTGTCGGACATCCATTCGAGGGCTTGTATGCGTTCGCCGAGCGACTTCTGCAGGTTGTGCACGAGGTCAAGCATACGCTGTTTGTTCTCTTCGGGGAAGTGTTTCTTAACGTACATCTGTCCGACGGCTTCGCCCAATGTACCGTTAACCATATTCACGGCGCGCTTCCACAGCGGCGAGGGTTCCTCCTTGCCGGAGAGAATACGTCCGTAGAAGTCGAAGTGGGCGTTGAACATATCGGTGGAGAGATACGAACCTGCGCCGTCAAGTACTTGCCAGCGGAAGAGGGTCTTGATGTCTTCTAACGGCTCTTCTTCTAACATCCTGCCTACTTCCTGCAGGTGTGCTATCTGTCCGACAGACAGGCTGTCCGTTTCGGCGTTGAGTGCACGCAGGAAGGTCAGCCAGTCAATCTGCGGCACTAATTGCTGCAGGTCGGCAACGGACATCTTGTTGTAGTTGGCTTGCGGGTCACGCAGTTCAACATTGCTCTTGGCGGCGATGGCAAGGCGTGTCTCTAAACGCAGAACAGTCTCCGCAGCCTGTTCGCCGTCCTTGAAACCGTAGAGGGTGAACATGCGGGCGATGTGTTTCTTGTATTCGTCGCGGATCATTTCTGTGTGCTCGTCCTTGTCAGTGTAGTAGTCGCGTTGTCCGAGTGCGAAGCCTGCTTGGTACTCGTTGAGGATGTTCATAGACGAGTTCATCGCGTCGGCATCCACGTACATGGCGAACAGCCCGTATTCCATCGATGCACCGAGCATCTGGCTCAATTCCGCCTTGTCCTGTATGGCGGCTATCTCGTCCATTGTGCGGCGGATAGGCTCGATACCTTCGATGTCGCGGCGGGCGGTATCCATGGCAAGACGATAGACATCGGCTATCTTCTGCTCAATCGAACCCTGTTTGTGACGGGTGGATGCTGTTTCTTTGATGAGCTCGTTGACCTGCTCCATACATTGCAGACCGAGTTTGTCGAACGACCCGAAGCGGGCGTATTCGGCACCGAGTGGGTTGAGTCTCTGCCATCCTCCGGTGGCGAACTGATAGAAATCTTCTTGAGGCACAATCGTTGTGTCAAGGTTCTCCATACGGATACCCGTGGAGAGTGGTGTTTTTTGGCATGCTGTTGTCATAAGCACGATAGCCCCGAGGGCTGCAATCAAAGTTTTTTTCATATGGGTTGGTTATTTGGTTGTTGTTGCGTTTGTTGGTCTTGTCCCCATTCCTGAACAATCCTGTCCATAATGCGGAACACCTCGTCCCTTGTGTCCGCTTGCAACAGGGCAATGCGTGTCTGTTTAAAGTCGTGCAGACCCTTGAGTGCGGGCGAGTTGGCGAAGTGCCGGCGGCTGTGTATAATCCCTTTACGCTCGTCGCCGATGTAGGCTATGGCTGCATCCACATGCTCTTTCAGCAGACCGATACACCATTCAATCGGATGCTGGGTGGTCACTCCTTTGTCAAGGTAGTCTCTTATATCCTGAAAGATCCACGGACAGCCGAACGTGGCACGCCCGATCATTACCGCATCCACGCCATATCGGTCGAAGCACTCTTTCGCCCGTTCAGGTGTAGTTATGTCCCCGTTTCCGTTCACAGGTATATGCATACGGGGGTTGTTCTTCACGGCGCCTATCAGTTCCCAGTCTGCCTCACCGCTGTACATCTGTGCACGTGTGCGTCCGTGTAGGGTCAGCTCACTGATGCCGCAGTCCTGCAGCGCTTCTGCCAAGTCCACAATGAAAAGCTGCGGCTCTGTTTGTCCCCACCATTCATGTGACGCAGGCACAAGGTCTTGTCCGTCCCATCCTAATCGGGTCTTTGCTGTCACAGGCAGATGGACAGCATCAACCACCGCACGGGTGATAGCCAGCATCTTGGGCACGTCCCGTAGCAGACCAGCACCGGCTCCCTTGCCCGCCACTTTCTTGACGGGACAACCGAAATTGAGGTCGATGAAGTCGGGTCGCGCTTGTTCCACCATCAGTGCCGCATCGCGCATGGATTCGGGTTCGCGCCCGTAAATCTGTATTGCCACCGGACGTTCCTCTTCGGCGAAATGCAGTTTGCGCATAGTCGAATTGACTTCCCTGACCAGCGCGTCGGCATTGACGAACTCCGTATAGACACGGTCGGCACCGAACCGTTTGCATTGCAAGCGAAAAGCGGGATCGGTAACGTCCTCCATAGGAGCTAAATAGAGCGGGCGACGGGGCATAGCGGCAATGTTATTTTGCGGCAGGATACTGATAAAAAATGCTATTGCCGATTAGGAATTGGCTGCTGGCGTTGTACCAGATTTTTTTGTTGGCATCATAAGCCAATTCCACACCAAGTCCGTAGTAGCCTAACAAAGGATTGATATACATCATAGCTTCCGCTACTTCAAACATATCTTTGGAAGGTGTATTGCCGCCTGTTTTCAGGCTGACAGCACCGGCGTTAACGATGGCGAAAGGCATTGGGCTGGTGCTGTAGCCTTCACCGACACGGACGTATTTGCGCATCAACGCTCCGTGGAAAGCCAATGAGTCGGCTATATGCATCTCGTTGTAGTAAGTCAGCCATGCTTCCTCTGTATCTGCGTTGGTGGCAGCAATGGCAGTGGAGATATGTTCGATGGCTTCCGACTCTTTTTTCTTATCTAAATAGCCGCCTTGCAGTTTATGGTAGTAACCGTCAGTCGCGGTGGTCCATACGCCCGCTTCATACGAAATAGCCTGTGAAACACCACGTTCTTCGTTCAGACCTTCGGGAGCATAGTATGCCAATGCAGGGAAAGAAATCATATAGCCGATGTCGGAACCTTGGAAATATTCGTCTTTCAGATAGAATCCCTCCGAGAAGAGCGTGAGGGTGGCATCTACGATATATGCCTGCAGCGGAATCTCTTTGCCCTCGGCATCCGTATAGAAAAACGCGCTGTCTTTGAGTGTGTACGACTCCATATCCCACGTGCGGACATTATAGGTTACCGATGCGTACGGGAATGAGAGCGTTTCAATGACTGAATAGACCTCTACTTCGCAAGTTGCGGAGGCTTGTGTAACAGTGTCGGTAATCGTCAGACGGGTCTTGCCGATGTTCTGCGCCGTCAGTTGGAGAATGTTGTCTTTAAGTTGGATGCTGACGATATTCTCTACGGAAGCGGTTACGGTATATTCGCCGTCCTCCGGCGTGATGGTGATGGTTTGAACGCCGGGCAGTTCTTCTTTGGCTTGTTCGTTCCACTTGATTTGCACCATACGGATACTCGTCTCACTAAGTTGAATTTCAGCTACAGTATCCTGTTCGGGTTGAGTCTCGGCAGGCACTTCATTCTTCTTTTCGCAACTTGTTGCCGCCACTATCAGCAGCGTCAGCATAAACAGCAGATACTTTTTCATTTTACTTTTTTATTTGGTTATTGTTTGACATCGGGGTATTGGATACGATGGTGGTACATCGATTTGAGTCGTTCTTTGAATACCTCTTTGATGCGGCTCAAGTCGTTGAATGTGAGGGGTGTTTCGGCTAATTGTCCGTCTTCTATCTGGTAGGCGACCGTCTGCTCGACCATATCGTTCAGGCTCTGCTCGGTGTAGGTATTCAGGGTTCGTGACCGAGCCTCAATGGCATCCGCCATCATAAGGATAGCCGTCTCTTTGGTTTCGGGCTTGGGACCGGCGTAACGAAAATCTTCCTCACGCACTTGTGCGGCGGCATCGGGTTGCCCGTCCTTGAGGCGGTTGACTTCGGAGTTGTAGAAGTAGCGGACAAGCGATGTGCCGTGGTGGGTGCGTATAAACATCCTCACCACATCAGGCAGCCGCTGTTCGCGTGCGAACCGTTCGCCCTCTTCCACGTGGGAGATAACGGCTTTGGCGGCGTCTCGGTTGCTCATGGCGAGCAGTGGGTTGTCGCCACCGTTCTGGTTCTCGATGAACCAACCGGGGTGTGATAGTTTGCCTATGTCGTGGTACAGTGCGGCTGTCCGTATCAGCAGGGCGTCAGCATTGATGCTCTTGGCGGCTTCGGACGCGAGGTTGCTCACCTGCAGCGAGTGTTGGAACGTGCCGGGAGCCTGCTCCGCAAAGGTCTGCATCAGGTCGGAACTGATGTTTCCCAGCTCGACCAGCGTCAGACTGCTCACTAAACGGAACGTCTTCTCAAAGAGATAGACGAGGCTGTAAACGGTGATGACCAACAGACCGTTCAGCACGAAATAGAGGTAGATATGCGGGTCAAGACGGCTGACATCGCCGGTTAGCATCAGGTTGTATAGGGTGTAAACAAACGTGTAGGCAAGCAGGATGTAGATGGCGGTGAACGCTAATTGCGACCGGCGCGTAAGGTCTTTGAGGGACACGACGGCCACCATACCCGCAGGCATCTGCAGCAGCAGGAACAGGTACGGGTCGGGTACCGATAGGGACACGAGCATCACCGTCGTGAGATGGACAAAGTAGGCGGTGCGCGAGTCGTAGAACATACGCGTCAGAATAGGGAGCCACGCAAAGGGCAGGATATAGATGAGCGAAGCGTCCGTGAGCCGCAGTATGAGGGCGGACAGCAGTTCCATCAGCGCAATCAGCAGGCAGAAGAAAAGCGTTGCCCGCGTCTGTTCCCACAGTGGCTTGCGGAAAGTGACGAGATAGAGGACGAACAGCCCGACGAAGATGAGAGCCAACAGACTGCGCCCTGAGTAGGACCACACGATATGCTGCCGCGATAGTCCGCGCTGACCGTAGATTAGGTCGAGGGAATAGAGTCGCTGGTAGATGTCATGGGTGATGAGTTGCCCGTATTCAACCACTGTTTCGCCTTTCAGAACGGCTCCCTCGGTTAGGGAAACGGACTCGACAATGCCCTTATAGACTTCCGCCGAGGTGAGGCTGTCGTATTCAAGATTGACCTCCATCTCCCGTCCCGTCTGTTCGTATGCCATCTTGGGAGTATAGAGGTGGGATAAGGGTACGGCTTTTGTTCGGTGCTGCCCGTTGATGACGGTGATGTGGTCGTAGCCGCCTTTCTCCACTTGCCGCATATCTTTGGCGGAAAGGATAGGGACGTTCTTTTGGTGGTCATTGGTCCAGCGGAAGCAGGGCGCGTAGGACCGCAGCGCGTTCTGCTGTTCCCTGCGGACTGTCTCCTCGTCCTTGTACAGAGGGAAATCCCATTCGGCGGTAAGCGTTTCGTATGTCCACACTTCCCCTTCCTCGTAGTGGTATGGGAAGCCGTTGTCGGGAACGGGTATGAGCAGCAGACTGAGTAGCGCAACGGCTGCAAAGACGATAATCTTGAGCGTAGCGGAAGATGCTGTCGTACGTTGGACGGGTATATTGAGTGAGGAGAAATGCATAGTGTTTATCGGTGTTTCTCAAAGAATGTTTTCATACGCTTTCGGCATTCGTCTTCTAATACGCCCTTCGTTACCGTACATTTTGGGTGCAACGCCTTGGGAGCAAAGGTCTGGAAGCCGCGTTTGGGGTCGTCTGCTCCATAGACTAATCGTGCCGTCTGCGCCCAGCCGATGGCTCCTGCGCACATGGCGCACGGCTCAACGGTGACATAGATCGTGCACTGGGTCAGGTACTTGCCGCCCAATGTCTGCGCCGCTGCGGTGATGGCTTGCATCTCAGCATGAGCAGTCACGTCCTGCAGGGTCTCCGTCAGGTTATGCCCCCTGCCGATGACTTGCCCTTCGCACACAATCACGCATCCCACAGGAACCTCGTCCGCTGCGTATGCTCGGTCGGCCTCAGCAAGAGCCAGTTGCATATATCTCTCGTCGTCGCTCATTGTACCGTACTGAATAAGGAGGCTTGCTCAGGGTGTTGTTCGAGGTGGTTGCCGATGACCACGATGTCTGCTCCTGCCTGATACGCCTGTTCCATTTGTTTAGGATTGCATATTCCGCCGCCTACGATAAGTGGCACGTTGATAGTCCATTTGACGGCTTGTATCACCTCTTGGCACACAGGTACAGCCGCACCGCTGCCTGCCTCAAGATAGATAATCCGTTTGCCGGTCAGGCAGCCTGCTATGGCGGTGTCCACGATGCCTTCGATGTCCGTCTGCGGCAGAGGTGTAGAGCCGGTTACGCGCTGCACACTGCTTGGTCGGCCGCCGTCCACCAATATGTACCCCATCGGTATCGTCTCTATCCCCGAGTCCCGTACCTCCCGTGCCACGGCTACCTGCTGTCCGATCAGGTGCTCTGCGTTGCGGCTGGTCAGTAACGAAAGGAACAGTAGCGCATCTGCCTGCGGAGTGAACTGCAACGGAGTGCCGGGGAACAGCACAACAGGCTTGTCGGTTAGGTCTTTCAGCCGCCGGACGGTCTCTTCGGTCATCTGCCGCGTGGCGGTGCTGCCGCCGACAAACAGCAGGTCAGCCGCTTCGGCGCGCATCCGCAGACTCGTGTCCGATGCCGGCTTTTCCGGATCGACCAGCACTGCTAACAGTCTCTTATGTTGCGCTATGTATTGTTCTACGTTCATAGGCGGTCATTTCCTCCATCGGAACGATTCGATCAGGGTCAGCATGTCTTCTCTAACGAATGCGGCAACGGGTGCTATGCTGTCCTCATTGGGGACGTTACTGAAATACACGGCTCCTCGGAAGAAGTGCCTTACCGAATCGGTCAGCACGAACTGCATGGTAGTCGCTGTGTTCCCCGCAAAATCAAAGGTCAGTCCATATACCTGTTCATCGGGATTGGAGTATGCTCTTTCGGGAATGGCGGATGCCTTGATGGTATGCTTATAGACGAACTCCATCGCATCGTCCGATAGTTCTTTTAGGTCTCCGTTCACACGCTTGTAACTGCAATGTACCTTTGCCTTCCATTGCGGATAGAGGATGTCTATCCAGTACTGTCCGCCGTCATGATGTTTGACTTCTGCATAGTCTGACAGCAGGAAACTATACGGCAGTCCCGGCACATCCCCTTCGTTACCCGAGTAAGCATGGTACTTGGGTTCTGGCAGGTCAATACGGAAGTATCCGTACTCCTTCGGCATAGTCGGTTTACCGCATCCGGTCATCATAACCGTCAGCAGCAATGTCAGCAGCAATATTGCGTTAGTCTTATTCACTTGTTCTCTCTATTTCCAAGCCCGTAACTCCCTATCAAACAGCAAGCATCATTATGTGATTATTATGTTATTATTATGTTATTATTATGTGATTCCCCTAACCATACAATAGGCTTACCTAATCTTCTTTAGCGTAATAAGCACGTTGTGCAGGGTCGCGACGGTCGTTCTCAAGTTGTTTTCGTATGCGTTTCCTGCCGTATTTGAACATCTGGAAGAAGAAGATATAGAATAGGATAACAACCGTAGTGGACCAGCCGGGTTCGGCGTTGGCTATCATCAGGAGTGCGTCGTAGGTGCCGTGCAGGAGGACGGGTACAAGGAATACGGCAAGAGCAGTCATCAATCCTGATTTGTCAAAGTAGAGTCGCGCATAGAAATAGCCCATCGCAACGGCGAACAGGAAGTGCCCGGGTACAGCGAAGATGGCTCTTGAGATAGCCACTGGTACCCAAACGTGGTGCGCTATGAGATAGACGATGTTTTCTGTAGCGGCGAATCCCATACTGACACATACGGCATAGACTATACCGTCGAATCGCTCGTCAAAGTCTGGGTTGGACCGTATCAGCAGGTAGAGCATCAGCAGTTTGGCGGCTTCTTCTGGGATGGCGGCTACCACAAAGGCGTTTAGTAGTGCGCCGCGCCAACCTTCAGGCATCGTACCGATAATCCACTCAATGAAAATCTCCAACAGGAGAGCAATAATGGCGGACACGATACCGAAGGCGAAGCCTCGGATTATTTGTGCCATCGGTTCGCGTTGGTACTTGTCCTTGATGTAGATATAAAGGATTAGTAGAAACGCAGGTAGCACACCTGCGAAGATGATTAGCAGCAGGTCATGTGCATTGGCAAAGTTAGGTTGTTCCATATTGTATGGTGTATTGGTTACAGTTGTATGATTATCTTGGCTCCTACGAGCCATACGGTTGTGCCTACCGAATGGGTGTAGGTCTCGTTGCCGATGAGGGTGTATCTCTCGCGTTCGGTTTGGATGAACTGTGCCGTAGCGCCGGCGAAGAGTGCCTTTTGGTTTGCAAGTGCTATGCGAACGCCTGCCGCTAACGAACCGGTCAGACCGCCTTTGTTGCCTTTGGTGGCAAAGGCATAACCTAACGAGGTATTGACTTCCGCTCCGTACTTCTTGGTTTGCTCAAGCGGTATAGGAACTGCCACGACGGCTTGGAGTGGGATGAAGTGGGCAATGGGATTAAGGAACGCACCTGCATACCCTACGCTACCGCCTAAAAAGATATCCTTTCCGGCTATCTGCCTTGTTCCTATCTGTAATTCCGCCGTGGTCATTCCCCCGCATTTCTCTCCGCTTACGGCGGCCGGTCCTCCGCTTACGGCTATGCGGAAGGCGACGGGACGAACGGTTTTCTCTGGGTTGGTTGTACTATCTGTTTCCGCTTCCTGTATGTCCTTTTCAATGTTCAGTACCTCTTCCATTGGAAACTGGAACCGCTGACCCTGTGTTGTCTGTAGCAGTAGCACACCGTCCGTCTGCGCTATGATGGTGCCTGTCAGCTGCTTGCCTGAGCGCAGGGTTATGCGTTCGGCATAAAGGGAGGTCGCGAAAAGCAACAGAAGGAGAATATGTACAAGCGAATGGCGCATCGGATAGGAAAGAAAGGGTTATTCTTGGTTTTCAACCAACCGGAAATCTATCTGTCGGAGTTGTATGTCTGCCCGCACGCAACGGACGCGGACGGGGTCGCCGAGGGTAAAGACACGACCTGTAGGTTTGCCGTCAGGGGCAGTTGTCTTCTTTCTACGGCGGTTGTATGGCATCGCCTCGAGACAGCAGTTCTTTTCGTCATAACGGAGAAACATACCGGGACAGAGTGTCTGAACGGGAATAAGTCCGTCGCATCGCGAACCGTTCAGGGTGACGAACAGACCGAAGTCGGTCACGCCGGATATATAACCGTCGAACTCTTCGCCAACATGTTGTGTTATCCACCGTGTCTGCATCTCTTTTATGGAGTCTCTTTCGGCTTGCGCTGCGGCTTGCTCCTGTTCACTGCAGTGCATGCATGCTTCTTCCAAGTCGTAGTTACCGACTTTCTTACGCTCGCCAAGCAGGTAGCGCGACACGATACGGTGAACCATCATATCGGGGTAACGGCGTATAGGTGAAGTGAAATGGGTATAGTCCCTAAATGCCAATCCGTAATGCCCTATGTTGTGGGTGGAATAGACTGCTTTCGCCATAGCGCGCACAGTGAGCAGTTGTTCCGTATAGGCAGGCAGACGGTCGCCCATACGTTTTTTGAAGCGCTCTAACGTTTCTAATTTCTCTTCGCTCGGTTTGTCATGCACACGATATACCATTGTCTTGCCCGTCTTCGCCATTTGTTCGGCTACGGTCCGGTTGGCAAGCAGCATAAACTCTTCTATCAGATGGTTGGAGGCTTGCGGAGGAGAGAAAAAGACCTCAATAGGGTTGCCCTGTTCGTCAAGACGGAAGTGGATTTCGTCTTGCTCCATCACGAGTGCACCCTGCTTTTCCCTTTCGTGGCGCAGTATGATAGCAAGGTCATTGAGTGTGTGGAGGGCTTCCTGTAGCGGCTTGTCCGAAGACGTTTTGCCGTCTAACAGGTCTTGTGCCTGTTCGTATGTCAGTCTGTAGTCCGAACGTATGACAGTGCGGCAGACTTTGGCACGCAGCACTTCGGCTTGCGGAGTGATACTAAAGATAACCGACATGCAGAGTTTGTCCTCATGGGGGCGTAGCGAACACAGGTCGTTGCACAACTCTTCCGGAAGCATAGGGATAACGCTGTCCACCAAATACACGCTCGTCGCTTTCTCGTAGGCTTGGTTATCGATGTCGTCACCGGGCTGAACGTAATGCGTCACATCGGCTATATGCACCCCTATGCGGAAGTTGCCGTTGTCCTCCGTTTCAAAAGACAATGCGTCATCAAAGTCTTTGGCTTCTGTAGGGTCAATAGTGAAGGTCAGAGCCTCACGGAAGTCCCTACGCCGGAGTATTTCTTGTTCTGTAATAGCCATAATCCGCGCAAAAGTAATCCAAAAATTGCATACAAACAATTTTGCACGTATCTTTGCGCGTTTTTCGCGCTTTACATAGCGGAAAATAGCACGTACAAACCGCTACAAAAACCGCGAAAGAAACGTAAGACACTGAAATAGAAGAACAATCATTGAAACATATAATCTTTAATCTATAAGTATGACTAAAATCAAAGTAAACAACGTGAACCAGCCTTCGTGGAAGGACGTTACGGTTCAGGCCAATCTTCCCGAGAGTCTGAAAAAGTTGCAGGAAATCGCGTACAATCTATGGTGGGTATGGAATAGCGATGCAAAGAACATCTTCCGTTATATAGACCTTGATGTATGGCATAAAGCGCAGTCGAACCCGATTATGTTGCTCAATATGATGGGCTACGACAAAATGATGGAACTGTCGAAAGACAAGAAGTTTATGCAGCAGTTGGACAATACGTACAAAGACTTTCGCGCCTATATGGACGTGAAGCCTGATACGAAAAAACCGTCTGTTGCATATTTTTCGATGGAGTATGGTCTGACCCATATCCTCAAGATTTATTCCGGTGGTCTCGGTATTCTTGCTGGCGACTACCTCAAAGAGGCTTCTGACCAGAACGTCAATATGACCGCTATCGGTTTCCTTTATCGTTACGGCTATTTTACTCAAACCCTCTCACCCGAAGGGCAGCAGATAGCCAACTATGAGGCGCAGAACTTCAACAACCTGCCTCTTACGCAGGTCAAGGAGGTTAACGGCCAGCCGATGGTTATTGACGTACCTTATCCCGAACGCACGGTGCATGCTTACCTGTGGAAAGTGGCGGTAGGACGTATCTCGCTGTACCTCTTGGATACTGACAACGAGCTCAACTCGGAGTGGGATCGTCAGATTACCCACCAGCTCTATGGTGGTGACTGGGAGAACCGTATCAAGCAGGAGATATTGCTCGGTATAGGCGGTATGCTGACTCTCAAGAAACTGGGTATCAAGAAGGATGTTTACCATTGCAACGAAGGGCATGCAGCCTTGATGGGTTTGCAGCGTTTGGTGGACTTGGTGCAGGAAGAGCATCTGAATTTCAACGAGGCGTTGGAGGTGGTTCGTGCCTCGGGTCTTTACACTTGCCATACACCCGTTCCGGCAGGGCACGACTACTTTGAAGAGGGACTCTTCTACAAGTATATGGGCGACTATGCCGCCAAGTTGGGTATCGAATGGAAAGACCTGATTGGTATGGGGCGTCAGAATCCCGAAGACAACAATGAGAAGTTCTCTATGTCCGTCTTCGCCCTCAACACTTGTCAGGAAGCCAACGGCGTAAGCAAACTGCACGGCGAGGTAAGCCGCAAGATGTTCGCACCTATCTGGCAAGGATATTTCCCCGAAGAACTGCACGTTGACTATGTGACCAACGGCGTACACATGCCTACTTGGGCTGCATCCGATTGGAAAGCCCTTTATAAGCAGACCTTCCCGAAGAACTGGTGGAACGACCAGTCCAACCCGAAGATGTGGCAACCCTATCAGGACCTGCCCGACGAGGTAATATGGGACACGCGTATGAGTCTCAAAGTGAAACTCATAGACTACATCAAGGAGAAGTTCCGTGATGACTGGATGAAGTCGCAGGGTGACCCCGCACGTATCGTCAAGGCGGTTAATGAGATGAAAGCCAAGAACCTGATTATCGGTTTCGGTCGCCGTTTTGCCACTTACAAGCGTGCCCATCTGCTCTTCAACGACTTGGAGCGTCTCAAACGCTTGGTCAATAATCCCGACTATCCCGTTCAGTTCCTTTTCACAGGTAAGGCGCACCCCGCAGACGGTGCCGGACAGGGACTTATCAAGCGTATCATCGAAGTGAGCCGTATGCCCGAGTTCCTTGGCAAGATTATTTTCCTTGAGAACTACGATATGCGCCTTGCCAAACGTTTGGTTAGCGGTGTCGATATATGGCTCAACACGCCTACCCGTCCTTTGGAGGCCAGTGGTACCAGCGGCGAGAAAGCACAAATGAACGGTGTTCTTAACTTCTCCGTCTTGGACGGATGGTGGAAAGAGGGTTACGTGGAGGGTGCCGGATGGGCGCTTACTGACAAACGTACCTACGAGAATCAGGCGCACCAGGACCAACTCGATGCCGCCACTATCTATCAGTTGCTTGAGAATGAGATTATTCCCTTGTACTATGACAAGAACGAGCAGGGCTACTCGCCCCGTTGGATTCAGGTCATCAAGAACTCCATCACCAAGATTACGCCGCGTTTCACCACCAAGCGTATGATGGACGACTACTTCGACAAGTTCTACAATAAGTTGTCTTCACGTCACGCGCTCTTGGCTGCCGACAACTACAAGGTGGCACGCTCCATTGCTGCTTGGAAGGAGAATATGGCTGCCCATTGGGATGACATAGAGGTCGTCTCTGTCAAGGCGGGTGATACTCTCCAGCATCAGCCGAGCGTCGGCGAAACGCACAAGATTGAGGTCGTATTGGATACCCATGACCTCCGTGACAACGGACTTGGTATCGACCTTGTTGCCGTTCGTACTTCCCAGCATAACAACGACAAACTCTATGATGTACGCCCGTTGGAACTGATTGCTGCCGAGGGTTCGCGTCTCACTTTCGCCATTGAGTACCGTCTTGACTATGCCGGTGCCATGCGTTTCGGACTGCGTATGTATCCCAAGAACGACCTGCTCCCGCACCGTATGGACTTCTGCTATGTGCGCTGGATTGGATAAACTGACACGAAATAAACCTTTTCCCTTATGAGCAAACGAATGATTCTTTCCTTATTGACAGCAGTACTGTCGTTAGGAACCGTTATGGCGGACAACATTGACGAGATGATGAAGTCAATGACCTTGGAGGAGAAAGCCCGTCTTCTGGTGGGCGTGGCTGACGAGGATTATGAGCCCGGAACGGCTGGTCATCAGAAGCAGTTCGTCTATGGTGCTGCCGGTGTAACCTATGCTATTCCGCGTCTCGGTATTCCTTCCACACTCTCTTGCGACGGACCTGCGGGTGTTCATATCGACTCCGTACGTCCCGGTGACAGCCGCCGCTACTTTGCCACGGGTTTCCCCATTGCCAGTTGTCTGGCGGGAACGTGGAATGCCGAATTAGTTGAGAACGTAGGCAAAGCGATGGGCAACGAGACGCTCGAGTACGGTTGTGACATCATCCTCGGACCCGGTATGAATATCCACCGTAACCCCTTGTGCGGACGCAACTTCGAGTATTATAGCGAAGACCCGTATGTCACGGGCGTTATCGGAACCGCTCTCGTCAAGGGTATCCAGTCACAGGGAGTGGGAGCGTGCCCCAAGCACTATGCTGTCAATTCTCAGGAGACCGAACGCTTCAGCGTGGACGAGCAGGTCAGCGAAAGAGCCTTGCACGAGATTTACCTGCGTGGCTTTGAGAAGATGGTTCGTGAGGCGCATCCGTGGTGCATCATGTCGGCTTACAACCGCGTCAATGGCGTCTATGCCCAGTGCAATAAACTGCTGCTCACTGACATCTTGCGCGACGACTGGGGTTTCAACGGCATCGTTATGACCGACTGGATTGGCAAGCGTGCCGACCTTCCGGTGGAGGAAGCCGTCAAGTCGGGCAACGACCTGATGATGCCCGGCTATCCCGTACAGATTGAAGATATACTCGCTGCCGTGAAGGACGGTCGTCTCCCTATGGCGGACCTCGACCGCAGTGTGCGCCGTATGCTTGAGTTCATCGTCAAGACACCTCGATATAAGAACTACCGCTTCAGCGAATCTCCCGACCGTGCTGCCCATGCTGCTATCACCCGTCAGGCGGGCACGGAGGGTATGGTGCTCCTTAAGAACAACGGCGCACTGCCGATGGCTACTACTGGCAAGGACACTATCGCGCTCTTCGGCGTCAATAGTTACGACTTCCTCTCTGGTGGTGTGGGCTCCGGCTGCGTCAATGTCGAGAAAGTGGTGGATATGGTCTCTGGATTGAAGGCGCAAGGCATAAACACTACGCCCACGCTGACCGATATCTATCAGAAGTATGTGCAGTACGCGCGCGTCAAACTGATGGTGGACAAGAACCCCCTTATGTGGTTCCTTGACCAGGGGCAGCCCAAACTCGACGAGATAGAGATTACCGAACGCTGCATCCGTCACGAGGCGCAGGAGGCGTCGGCGGCTATCATCACTATTGCTCGTCAGGCAGGTGAGGGCATCGACCGGCAGATTGATGGCGAGTTCACGCTTACCGACCTCGAACAGACTATGATTCAGCGCGTCAGCGATGTCTTCCACGAGCAGAACAAACCCGTTATTGTCGTCATTAACTCCGGCTCCGTGATTGAGACTGTTTCGTGGCGCGATAAGGTGGACGCTATCCTCATGGCTTGGCAGCCCGGACAGGAGGGCGGAAATGCCGTGGCGGATGTCTTGACTGGAAAAGTCAGCCCCAGCGGCAAACTGACTATGACGTGGCCCGTATCGGTCTATGACCACTGGTCCACACGCAACTTCCCCCAGGATTACGATATGTACTCCTACCAGCGTCTTCGTCAGCGTAACCGCCCCATCAAGGGTATCACTTATACCAACCACGAGGAGGGTATCTATGTCGGCTACCGCTATTTCGATACCTATAAGAAGCAGGTGGCTTATCCCTTCGGCTTCGGCTTGAGTTACAGCACTTTTGCATACAGCCGCCCCAATGTGAAACTCCAAAACGATGTTCTGACCGTCTCTGTGACCGTAACCAACACGGGTAAGACGGCGGGCAAAGAGGTGGTGCAGGTCTATGTGCATGCACCCGAAGGAGGTATGGACAAGCCCGAGAAGGAGTTGCGTGCTTTTGCCAAGACTCGCCTCTTGCAGGCGGGTGAGAAAGAGACGCTCACAATGGAAATCCCCAAGTCCGACCTTGCTTCGTGGAGCGAAACGTCCCATGGTTGGGAGGTCGCTTCCGGCGATTATGACGTAATGGTTGCCGCCAATGCCAATGACATTCGCGGAACAGCAACCGTCAGAATCAAGTAATCTCCGCCCGTATCAGGCATCTGCCGCATAACAATTAGCGTGAAGGTCCCCCACCTTCACGCTTTTCTGTGTAACTTCCTCTCCTTTCCGTTGCCCTTCCGTCTCCTTTCCGTCGCTCTTCCATCTCCCATCTATCACGCTCCGTCCCAATCCGCCACCCTTGCGTTATCCCTGCGCTATCCCTGCGCTACCCTTGCGTTACCCCTGCGCTACCCTTTGACCACCTTCTCCTTCCGTAAGTTTCGTCCGTTTGCAGAGATAGTATCCTGCTTTTATATCTATTCCTGTCAGGTAACACGTTGATAGATGTAAATAACATTGAACTTATCGGTCAAGTCGCATTCTTTTTGCTTGCAGCTTCTAATCAGCATATAGCAGTATGATTTTATTATAATTATATTATACTTTTATTATACTTTTATTATGATTCTATTATGCGATTATTATGTGATTATTATGTGATTATTATGTGATTATTATGTCATTATTATGTCATTATTATGTTTTCATTATATTTTTATACAGCCTTTATACCAAAATTATTATGTTCGTAAGCAAACCACACAATACTCTCACTGAACTCTCGCCGTACCCGCACCGTCCACGGAACCTCTCGTGCTTATAGAAGTTGCCTTCCCGCACCTATTCTTCCCCTTTCGCCTGAATTGGGAAAATTCATTTTATACGTCAGGATGTTTTACTATCTTTGCGCGTCTAATAGTAATCATGCTAACTTGTGTCACAACTTGCGACCAAATTGTCGCAACACTGTCACGACAATTGAAAAGTGTCAGACCCTCAGAAAAAAGTAACAGAGCAACCTCAAAAAGTGTCACCCCCCCGGGAAAAGTTTATTGACATACAAACAGGCAAACCAATCGGATCAGAAGTATCTGCTGCACAAGATAATCAGACTACACAGAAAAGTTCACCAGAAAGTTCACCAGAAAGTTCACTAAAAACGAGGGATGTAATTGTGGAACTTATGCGGACTAATCCTATTGTGACCATTGCCGAAATTGCGACTATTATTCACACGTCTGAAAGAAATGTCAAAAAACACACAAGGAATCTTCAGAACGAAGGCATTATCCGTCGTATTGATGGTAACAAAGGTGGTCATTGGGAGATTGTGTCATAGTAAATGTCATAGTAAATGTCACTTTCATAGATAATACAATGACCAACCGCTGACCGGGCAAAGAGCAAATAAAGCACTCGCGTAATCGATGTGCAAAGACTTAAAGCCACTTTTATGACCAGAACTGAACAAGAACTGAACGAGAACTGAACAGGAACACAAGACAAGTGCAAGCAATTTTTGCTTGCGCAACTTGGCGAAGTTTCCTGTGGCAATATAAGTGAAACGCCATGTTGAACAGGAATACAAGCATTGACTAAACCTTGACTAAACCTGAAAAAGGTTGACTCGTTTACTGAGATAGAATCTTAAAAATCGTAAACATTTGACTTGTTTGCTGAAAAGGTTTACTCCTATACTAAAGAAGTTGACTTTTTAATATGCGGAAAAAGTCGTGCCTCATGATTGTATAAAGGATCTGCAAAAATAAGGCTTGCAGATTGCAATATGCAAATTTATTTGCATAGATAGATAATTTTACGTAACTTTGTGCCTTGAATTGTATAATGGCTAATTGTAGCCATGGAAAAACAACACTCAAAAAGTGTTTGACCTCACGAAAAAGTGTCAAACCTTGAGTCAAAAAGCGTCAAACATCGTCTAACTGCCAGGCAGCGAAAAGTGTTATTGAAATGTGGGTAATGCTGTCAATACGTTTGTGCTGCAAGGCAGTCGTGCAGAGTACGGAAAACAAATTGTCGTATCAGTGTCACGACAATTGGTAGCCGAGTACGGCGATAGTTTTGAAGAGAAGAATTTGCGTCGACGGAATATATGACGATGTCGCCGGACAAGAAAGTGCTTGAGCAGAAGCTGCAGAAGGCGATAGCGTACGCTCGTGAACGAATCGCCATCCAAGAGCAGACGAATAAAAGCTCAAGCTAACCACCGAAAGACAATTTCACAAGATAGTAACCCACCAAGCGACGAGCGAGGCACGAACTGGACACAACCGAGACACAAAACATAGTAAATATAAACATTTTAACCATGAACGCAGGAAAATATAATTGGCTAGAGAAAAAGACTCCTAGATCTATTGAGCAATTAAAACTATGGAGTGAAAACCCAAGATTAAATCCGGATGAACCGCACTCATCCGTAGCAGACTTTGCGGAAGACTTAATAGCAGACGAAACTGACAAAAAACATTTCTTTGATTTGTTAAAATCTATTGCTTCCGGGTATATTCCTGCAGACCCAATTGTTGTGTGGCAAGAGCATGACCATAAATTTTATGTTGCAGAAGGGAATCGCCGTATATTAGCGTTAAAATTACTTCAAAACCCAGACAGAGCCCCCAAAAGCATTAGAGCCTATGTTAGGCGTATATCTGAAGGGAGAGAGGTAAAACTTGATAAAGTCAAAGTGTGTGTTGCACCTTCATTTAGCGATGCTGAGTGGTATATAAATCAGAGAAATAGTACATCATCTTTACAACAACCTTGGTCTCGTATCCAACAACAAAGGTGGATTGAGCGTTTGTATAAACAATACGGAAATGATCTCCCAACACTCATTTCTAAAACAGGCATGCCGCAAGGCGAATTAGAAGGCTACATCCGGAATCTAAGATTAATTGATCTAATAAAAACAGAGGAAGTAAAGCAAGCATTGAGTGAAAAAGAATACAAAGAAGCCACTTCCCATAAGTTCCATATTACTATTTTAGAGAGATTTTTCAATAATACTCTTGTAAAAGAAAAATGGGGAGTTGAAACCGATGGGTTAGAATTTAAGTTGAAAAACAAAAGCGGTTTCTTAGTCGCATATGCTCAGTTAATAAAAAATATAGTCTCCGAGACTCCTTCTATTAAAATTGACACACGTACCATCACAACAGACTTGGATGAAATATTAAAGTTTTTGCCTTCTGTTGACTTAGAGTATGACGATAAATACAGTGTAGGAGCAGAGGATATTCCTGCATCCACAAATACTCAAGAAGAACAAAATGAGGAACCCCAAGGTAAGTCTAAAAAATCAACAATTAAAGGAGACGAAAATAGGTCAAAACTAATACTACCGATATACACACTTAATACTACTGACGGTCGAATTTTAGGTATATTTAATGAATTAAAAGAATTGCCAATTAATAAATACAAAAATGCCGCTGCAGCTTCGATAAGGATTCTCTTAGAACTATCAGTCAATAATTGGTTTGAGACAGAAGGTCTTACTCAATCTTTGCGTTTGCAAAATCAAGATAAAGAATTGCGTGATATAAAATTAGCTCGAAAACTGGCATATATTGGAACTATATTCGAAGAAAAAAGGAATAAGGAGTTGTCCAAACTAATAAGCCGATTATGCAATAAAGACAACGAGTATAGTTTGGATGTCTTAAATGGGTATCAGCATAGTAAAGACTCCTATTACATATCCAAACAATTCTTAAATAGATTTTGGGACTTTTTGTTCCCTCTGTTCGAAGTGTTGCTTGATATAAAAGAAATTCAAGAATAAAGATGAACGGTAGTCCTTTACGATATCCTGGGGGAAAAGCACTTATGACTCCTTTCCTGATAGACCTTTTCAGACAGAATGGGTTGGAAAATGTCGTATATGCCGAACCATACGCGGGTGGAGCCGGTGCAGCCATCAATTTATTATTGGGGAACCATGTAAATAACATCATTATAAATGATGCTAATATTGGGATATATTCATTTTGGCACTATTTATTAACAGAACCTGAACGATTTATCCAAGTTATACAAGACATTCCTGTTACGCTTGCAGAATGGCACCATCAAAAGGAAGTACTAAAGAACACAACAGAACCTACATTTGATTTAGGTGTGGCCACATTCTTTTTATCAAGAACTAATCGCTCTGGAGTCATTAAAGGAGGACCTATAGGTGGCAGCTCTTTCGAAAAGCAACTACAAGCCAAATACAAATTAGATTGCCGCTTTAATAAAGCAAATTTAATAGAACGTCTAAATAGTATTATTCGAAGAAGAAAGCATATTACTGTGTATAATATGGACGCCTTAGCATTTCTTCGTATGATACCTAATAATACTTTTGCATATTTAGACCCTCCTTATTATGTAAAAGGCAAATCATTATATATGAATCATTATAAAGAAGAAGACCATCAACAATTAGCTAATTATCTGCTCCATGAAGCGGCATTCTCTTGGTTACTTTCATACGATGACACACCACAGATTCGAGAAAAATACCAAGCATTAGAGTTATATCGTTTCCCTTTAAATTATACAGTATCTGAGAAAAGGACTGGGTATGAATTATTAACTTTATCTCCTCAATTAATATTTCCTCATGATCCTATTATAAAAAGAAGCAAATCATCAAAAAACATATATATAGAACACGTATGAAAAATCTTACTGCTAAAATTGAGTTATATTTAATGTCTCTGGGATTATTATTTTTTCTTCTAATAATTAAATCAATAAACTTCCCTATTTGTTTTGACATGGATGCACAATTTGTAGGTTTTGAATACTTGTTTAAACACAATGTCGCAACATTAATCTGTTTACTTTTTTTAATTATTTCGTTTGTATGCAAGAAAAGATTTGCGCACAGTTTAAAGGGAGCTGTGGACATTGAGTGTAAAATTCAAAAAATAAAAAATGGAAACTACGAATATCTTACATTCTTAACTACATACATAATTCCATTAATATGCTTTGATTTAAACAATTTACGAGATGGGATATTATTAATTGTTTTATTAGTTTTATTAGGAATCTTATTCATCAAAACAAACCTATACTATTTAAACCCCTCACTTGCCTTGATGGGTTTGGATATATATGTAGCTGATATAAATTACAAAAATAAAACAATAAACGATATTATCATTTTATCTGATTGTAAACTAAAAAAAGGAGATTGTTTTAAAAAGCACATTATTGAGAACAATGAAATTATATATTGCTCAGAAATAACTAAAGCCTGAAGAATTATGGAAAAACAAGTGTTAAATGAAAAGATTTCCGCATGTATTGCTAATAACTGTGGAATTGAAATTTATTTTGGACTCAAAAATGGAGAACTGAGAAAAGCTAACTTTGTATCCAATGTACAATCAACAATAAAGTGTGTTTTTATTGAAACAATTAAGGAAAAAATCTTATCTCCTGATTTGTGTATTATAAATTATTCCTGTACAGATGGACGAGACAATGCCATCTATAAATATGATCTTGAAAGCATTGAAGAGATGAATATTTTTAATGAGGTTCTTGATGCAGAGAAAACAATACCTCTCTTCTCTTTTGAGAATGATGGGATAAACAACATCAATTTTCTCCTGTTTGTCATAGGGACAAACAATCAATGCATTACATTGTATAAAAAACTCACGAATGTAAATGTCTATAAGCAAAACTCTGGTCTATTTGTTAGGAGACAAGATAATGAATTTGTTGGCTTTAACGATGATCATTTACGTATAATTCCAACCATAGATATGTTTAACATTGATGGAGAATTATTCATTCTTAATCTATCTATATTTGAAAAAGAATTCGATATACATAATGTAATCACAATAGCAGCGAAACAACAAATAGAGATAATTAAAAAAGTAGAATTGTTGGAAAATCCAGAAATATTAACTGAAGCATTGACGGATCTTAGTTTTGCAAGAAAGTTAACTAAAATTGCAGAAACATCACCAGTTTTAGGGCATATCGGGAATAAACAAATTATCCAGTTTACCCAAAAACACCCTATGCTAAAGAAAGTTATACAACATTCTACAGATGGTAGTAAAATTAGGCTAACTTCCAAAAAATCTCGTTTGCTATTTATTAAATTATTAAATGATGATTACCTGACATCAGACTTAACAAGCATCTACTATGATAGTTTAGCTAAAGATACTATCTCCATGGAGAGTGAACAATCATAACTTTTTTATTTAGATTTATTCAACATGACAAACCGTTGTTTCTACCAAGCAGACATCGCCACATTCCTTGCGGAAGATACTAACACTATCTTCGGCAAAATGTCGCTTGCAGATGAGATGGATACCGCGTCCACTCAGAAGTTCGCTTGGGAGCAAGAAATAACGATTATGAAGAACTTGCTTGCGCCCTATTCCAACGAGCCCGCACAAATCATCTTCGAATATACCATTCCGCGTTTAGGTAAACGCATCGATGTGGTAGTTCTTCTTCGCGAACGTGTTTTTGTAGTGGAATTCAAAGCCGGTGAAGAAGGATTCAAGCACCAAGACGTAGATCAGGTGCTCGACTATGCCTTAGACCTCAAGAATTTCCACCAAGGAAGCGCCGACCGATGGATCATCCCTATTTTGGTTGCAACCGAAGAAACAGCCTTTTCTACTCTCTGCCGACCCTCGCATTATGACGATGGTATCTACGAGCCTCTGCTAACCAATGCGGCACACTTGAAGGATGTTTTTGAGTTGGTATTATCGCAACCATTAGAACCAAAACACTATGCCGTTTCTTTGGAAAATTGGTCTCGTAGCCGTTATGCCCCGACACCTACTATCATTGAAGCCGCACGGTCGCTTTATCTCAATCATACCGTAGAGAGCATCACCAAAAGCGAAGCGGAAGGCGCCCAGTTAGAGACCACCACGCGCTATGTGCGCCAAGTTATCCACGACACCAAGGCTTGTGGAGGTAAGAGTATCTGTTTCGTCACAGGCGTTCCGGGCGCAGGTAAGACCTTAGTTGGTCTAAATGTAGCCGTACAACAGGAGAAACAAGACTTAGCTGTTTATCTCTCAGGAAATGGACCTTTGGTGCAAGTGCTGACAGAAGCCCTGACACGCGACAAACAGGCACAGGAGAAGGAGAATGGAAAGAAGATCACCAAGAAAGAAGCAGAACGCGAAGTAAAGCGTTTTATACAAATCATCCACCGCTACCGTGATAATATGCTTAACAAGGTAAAAGTGGTGAATGGTACTCTGAAGATTGACCCTACAAAAGAATTAAAAGACCAAGAAGCCGGTTATGGTGAGGTGGAGAATATTGCTATTTTCGATGAAGCACAGCGTTCATGGGATAAAGAACACATCGCGAATTGGCTGAGCCGTAAGAAAGGTTTCGCAAACTTCCCCATGTCGGAAGGGGAGTTCCTTATTTGGTCTTTGGATCAGCGCCCAGATTGGGCGGTTATTGTTTGCCTCGTTGGTGGCGGTCAGGAAATTAACACAGGTGAAGCCGGTATAGGTGAATGGATACGTGCGCTCAATGAGACCTTCCCCAATTGGAAAGTTTATATATCCTCGCAACTCACCGCTAAAGAATACGCAGAGGGAAAGGTATCTGAACTTCTGGAGAATAACCCCAATAAGACTTTTTCTGACGACCTGCATCTGGCGGTTTCGATGCGTTCGTTCCGTGCAGAGAGTTTGTCCAATATGGTGCATTATCTACTCGACGGAGACGCAGAAAACGTCCGCAAGATATATGCAGACATCGCTGACCGCTACCCGATTGCCTTAACGCGTGATCTGAACAAGGCCAAAAAATGGCTGCGTACCCACGCACGAGGAAACGAGCGTTACGGGCTGTTAGTCTCATCCAAGGCCTATCGACTCAAACCGCTTGCGATTGATGTCCGCTGCAAACCAGACACGGTGCATTGGTTCTTGGATGATATCAACGATGTGCGTTCGTCGCTTTTCTTAGAAGATGCTGCATCGGAATTTGATGTGCAGGGTTTAGAGTTGGATTGGACTTGTGTGGTTTGGGACGGTGATTTGCGATATACGCCCATAGGATGGAATTTCTTCGAATTCAACGGTGGTAATAAGTGGAATAATATCAAGAAGCCTGACCGCCAAGCATATCTTATTAACGCCTACCGCGTCCTTCTCACTCGCGCCCGTCAAGGAATGATTATCTGTGTCCCCGAGGGCTCACCCGACGACCACACCCGTTTGCCTGAATATTATGATAGCACATACAACTATCTCAAGAGTTTAGGAATAGAGGAAATATAAAGCGATCAAAATAATTGTCAATTCCAAATTAAATTATATTTGTCACACAACTAAGAAATATTTATATATTATAATAAGGAAAAATAAAACAATCCTACCCTTCTTCGCGACAGTGAAGTATATAGTACATTATGGATATAAATAAAAAGACATTCACTAAAGAAACTATCCTGAAATTAAACATCTTTCAAGATTGTTTTAGAGAGTGGTTTCCTGTATATTTGCATAACGATTATGTAAATCCTTTGTATATATATGATATGTTCGCTGGAAGTGGCCATGATGCGGATGGTATGCCAGGCTCACCAATAATCCTATTAACTGAAGCTAAAGGAGACAATAATCTGTACTGCCAACTAATAAAAGACAAAAAGAAAAGAGTATATTTTGGTTTTAATGAGAAGATTTTATCCAAATCAAATGAACTAAAAGAGAATATAGATAAATATCTTAAAGAATGTAGAGCAAATTGCACATTAGAAGAATGCTGCATACACACTCAAATAGGACAATATGATTTTCAAGAAATTATTGAAAGTGAGAATTTTATTAATATCCTCAACAATCCCAAATACGGCAAGTTTGTTTTATTGGATCAATATGGTTTTAAGCAAATAACAAATGATGTGTTTTTAAAATTAATACATTCCCCGAACACTGATTTTGTGTTCTTTATAGCCTCTTCATTTATTAATCGTTTTAAGGAACTACCGGCAGTAACAGATTATTTCGAGAAAAACAAATTACACTTTGATTTCAACAAACCTAAACAATGTCATCAAACTATCGCTGATTACTATCGGAGTCTCATACCTGATAATTTAGAGTATTATATTCATAGTTTTACAATTCAAAAAGGAGCAAATTATTACGGACTAATTTTCGGCTCTGGTCATACGCTTGGTATGGAAAAGTTTTTACGAGTCTGTTGGCGACATGATGAATTTGCAGGTGAATCGAATTGTAACATAGAAAATGATTTTGAGCCAGGGACATTATTTTATGGAACAGCAGAAAAGAATAAAATCCAAGATGTAAAGGACAAAATAAAATCTCTCATCAAAGAACGAAGAATCACTAATAATATTGACGGACTAAAATACGCAATTAAATCAGGTTGTCTACCGAGTGTATATATTTCCGCTATAGAAGACTTTAAAAATAAAGGACTTGTCCGTATAATCGGAGAATATAATAAAGCAGCAACAAATATTCATAAAGTTAAAAGATACGAAATTGAGTTAATATAATGAGAACAACTAAAATAGAATGGACGGAGCGGACATGGAATCCAGTAACCGGATGCACTAAACAATCGGCTGGATGCATGCATTGTTATGCAGAAGTAATGGCACGGCGATTAAGGGCAATGGGCAATCCTAAATATATAAATGGATTTCAACCAACCATACACCCAAAGGATATTTATACACCTTTTCAGTGGCAAAAAGGTAGTACTGTGTTTGTATGCTCTATGTCTGATCTGTTCCACCCGAATGTACCATTTGAATTTATAGATCAGATAATGGAAACCATCACTGCAACGCCTCAACATCGATACCAACTATTAACAAAGCGAGCTGAACGAATGGCTGATTACTTTGCCTATCGGCCGGTTCCACTCAACGCATGGTTAGGTGTTACCGTTGAAGGCATTTCTACTAAACCACGTATTGAAGCATTGCGAGCGATTCATTGTCAGTCTGTTAAATTTCTAAGTTGCGAGCCTTTACTTGAAGACCTCGGAAAGCTAAATTTAACCGGCATAGATTGGTTAATAGTAGGCGGAGAAAGCGGACATTTAGCACGTCCGATGAAGCCGGAATGGGTTCGCAATATTTATCAACAAGCACAAGAACAAAAAACAGCATTCTTTTTCAAACAATGGGGCACATGGGGACCTGATGGCATTAAACGCAATAAACATGCAAATGGAAAAGAATTGGATGGGCAGATAATACAACAAATGCCTGACTAAAATATTTTGAGCCCCCAAAACACCAAAAAGAAAGGGTTTACGGACATGGGGCACGACTATTATCTGGTTACGAACTGGACACAACCCGCTCAAAGGAATACACCAACATCCCGAGTCTCAACCGCGGCAACCAAACCACTATACCATTCTTCGCCACCTGGTCGGAGCTGATGGGGTAATCTCTCTGCACGATACTATCAAAAAAGAAAATACAATTAAACAGAAAATATTATTATACTATGTGGACCATAGAGGAATTAAAATACAAGAAAGAATCCGAAGACCGAATTGAGTTCAAAAAAGGAGAAAACGGTAATATTTCTTACGACGGAGGTTCTAAAATCAAGCCATCCGAGCGAAGAAGGTGTATTCTTGGTTATGTCACCGCATTATGTAATGAAGGAGGAGGAAGTTTAGTTATCGGCATGCACGATTCCTATCCACACAAAGTAATTGGCACCAAGCAAAGTGAGGGAAAAATAGGTGAATTGGAATCCAATATCTATCGTGACACCAACATCCGGCCAACCATATATGAATTGTATGAGAAGCCGGAGACCAAGCAAGGGCGTGTACTCGTAATAGAGGTTCCTTCCCGACCGATTGGCATGATATTCAAATTTGAAGATGTTGCACTGATGCGCGTAGGCGAAGAATTGAAGCCTATGTCTGATGAAGTGTATTTGAAAATTATAGAAGAGAAAGAACCTGATTTCTCGCAAAAAATTTGTAAGGAGGTCACATTGGATGATTTAGACGATGAAGCTATCAAAATACTGCGTCATAAATACTCTGTCAAGCAGAATAATCCTTCTTTTCTAACTCTTCCTAAAGAGCAAATCCTAAGCGATCTGGATCTCATCACTAATGATGGAGTAACTAATGCCGCAGTGATTTTGCTGGGCAAAAAAGATGTCCTCAAGCGCGTGTTTCCACAGGCAGCAGTTATGTTGGAATATCGCAATACGGAAGGTCAAATCACATTTGACAATCGCACCAAATATGATGAGCCATTCTATATAATGATTGAAAAGTTATGGCATGATATTGATCTGCGAAACGGAAAATTTCAAGTTGCTGAAGGACCTTATATATTTGATATTCCGTATTTCAATGAAGAAGTTATTCGAGAAGCTATCAATAATGCTATCGCACATAGGGATTACAAACGCAGTAGTGAAACGGTTATCAAACAATACCCGCAAAAACTGGTAATCACCAATGCAGGTGGTTTCCCTGTTGGTGTCACAATAGAAAATCTTCTTACTGTTCCAAGTACGCCACGAAACCGTCTTTTGGCTGATGTACTGTCGAAAACAGGTATCGTGGAGCGTTCCGGACAAGGAATTGACAAAATATTCAAGAATACCATTTCAGAAGGGAAACAACAACCTGATTATTCTCACAGTGACAATTTCCACGTAGAATTGGTTTTGTCGGCAACTATCACCAATAGAGCATTTGCTTTATTCATTGACTCTGAGCAACAACGTTTGCCTGAAGAACAGAAGTTATCCGTATTTGAAATTATGGCGTTGAGTTCTATTTTGAGCGGAAATGGAAACGATGTGAAAAAAGAAATAATCCAATCTCTACTAAACCGTGGGTTAATAGAAAAACGCGGTAAGACACGTGGTACATATTATATCTTGTCAAGAAATTATTACGAAATAGCCGGGGATACCTCTGATTATGCTAAGAAAACGGAATGGAACACAAATCAAGCGGCTTCAGTTATTATCCCGCATCTAATAAAATTTCAAAAGGCAAAGATGAAAGACTTTGTGGACTTACTTTCCGGACACTTGACCAGAAGACAAGTTCGCGTATTAATAGATCAAATGGTTGTAGAGAATATTCTTGCGAAAAAGGGAAGTGGCTCAGGAACATCTTATTCTATCAGTGAAGAATATGTTAAAAACACAGCACTTCTTACTAAAGCCTTAGGGATTGGATTAGAGGTTTTAAAAGAACGAGGTGAGATAGATTAAGTTAAATGTCCAAAAATTGTCCAAAAAAATCCTTATAAAACACAAAAAACGCACTCGATTTTTACTGTATCATGCTGATAATAAGCGAGTTGAAAATGTCCAAAAGCTGTCCAAAAATAAAGTAATCTGTCTATGCCCGATGTCTTGACACCCGCACAACGCCACCGCTGCATGTCGCATATCCGCAGCAAGGCGACGAAACCGGAGATAGCGGTCCGGAAATGGCTGTGGGCGCACGGATACCGCTACCGGCTCAATGTCAAGAGCGTGCCAGGCAAGCCGGACATCGTGATGCGCAGGTACAGAACGGCGATATTTGTGAATGGTTGTTTTTGGCACGGGCATGAGGGATGCAGACAGTTCGTACTGCCCAAGACCAACACCGCCTTTTGGCAGGCGAAGATCGACCGTAACCGCGAACGAGACCAAAAGAACTATGACACTTTGATTCAAGCCGGCTGGCAAGTGCTTGTGATATGGGCATGTATGTTAGAAAAAGAAAAGAGGGAAACAACCATGCAGCAAGTTGCTGTGGCACTGAACGAGAATTATTTGAAGATTGCGAGAGAGAAATTCCGAAAACATGCATTCTGAGTTATAGATATTAATATCAACTTTGCGCCAAAGCCGATTTGGAGAAGAAAGGCTTCGAGAATCTGGGACATGATTATTATCTGGTGTATGAGTTTGACACCACCCGTTCCAAGCAATACATCAACATCCCCTCCCTCGCCTGCGGCAAACAAACCACCTCTCCCGCTTTCCTGACCTGGATCGAGTTAATGGATAAAAAGGAATAATATGGAAACACAAAATATAGAGTACAAAGTAAAATGGAAAGACGAATTTCTGAAAGAGATTTGCGCTTTCGCTAACGCCCAAGGCGGTACGCTTTATATCGGCATTGACGATAATGGTCACGTTGTAGGCGTGAATGAAGCGAAGAACTTGCTGGAGAACCTGCCCAACAAAGTGCGCGACACGATGGGCATATTGGTCGATGTACGCAAAGAACGCAGAGACGATAAAGATGTTATCGCCGTTGCTGTTGAGCCAAGCAGCGTGCCTATTTCGCTCAACTCGCAGTATTATATCCGTTCAGGCACTACCAAACAGGAATTGCGCGGTACCGCCCTGCAAGAGTTCATCCTCAAAAAGATGGGTAAGCAATGGGACGATGTGGGTCACGACACAGCAACCATAGATTGCATAGACCCCAAGGCTGTCGCATATTTCATCAAACGGAGTATTGCCGCCAAACGCCTTACGTCCGAAACGACAGGCGACACTCCGCAAGAGGTATTGGAGAACTTGCGGCTTGTCTCGGATGACGGCAAACTCAAATACGCCGCTATCCTGCTCTTCGCAAAAGATCCGTTGCGCTATTTTACAGGAGTGCAGTTCAAAATAGGCCGTTTCGGAGAGGATGAAGCGGACTTGCGCTCACAGGATATAGTGGAAGGTAACATCCTGCAAATGGCAGACCGTGTTATCGAGATCCTCAAGAACAAATACCTCCATTCTTATATTCGCTACGAGGGTATGCAGCGTATTGAGGAGCTGGAGATTCCCGAAGATGCGTTCCGGGAGATATTGTACAATGCCATAGTGCACAAGCAATACACAGGCGCACCTATACAAATGCGCATCTTTGAAGACCATATCGAGTTGTGGAACGAGGGCAATTTGCCGGAAAACTATACAGTGGAAACGCTTATGCACAAACATGCGTCCAAACCCCGGAATCTGAATATAGCCAGCGTGTTCTATAAGGCAGGTTTCATAGAGGCTTGGGGGCGCGGCTACAAGAAGATACAGGACGGCTTCAATGCTGCCCATCTGCCGATGCCTGTTTTTGCAACAGCGTTTGGGGGTGTGGAAGTGACAATCCAACGACCAAAACAAGACACAAATGACCCAAAAGATGATACAAAAGATGATACAAAACAACTGACTGAAAGGCAGTCAGTTATATTGCAACTGATTCGGGATGATGATACAATAACAATAGCAGAAATGATACAAAAGACCAATGTCTCTGCCATAACCATCAAACGTGATTTATTAGCATTGCAGAAAAAGGAGATACTAAAAAGAGCAGGAGGCCGTAAAGATGGTAAATGGGTTATATTATAATAGTTGCAGTCGCTTTCTTTCAAGCAGGCTTCATTGAGGAGCGATTTGATGGATAAAAAGAAATAATATGGAAACACAAGATATTAGTAAAAATCTCGGTAACGGAAACATCCTCATTTATCAGAGCGAGGACGGACGGACACATATTGATGTCCGTATGGAACAAGAAACTGTGTGGCTCACACAGCAACAAATGGCTGAATTATTTCAGACATCCCGCACGAATGTGGTGGAACATATTCAGCATATTTATGAGGAAGGAGAATTATTCCAAGAGGCAACCTGTCGGAATTTCCGACAAGTTCAACAAGAAGGCAATAGAATGGTGTCACGCGAGATTCCTTTCTACAACCTCGACATGATTATCTCCCTTGGTTATCGTATCCGTTCTGTTATTGCAACACGTTTCCGGCAGTGGGCAACCAAACGCCTCAACGAATATATCATCAAAGGCTTTACAATGGACGATGAGAGGCTGAAGAACTTGGGAGGTGGCAACTATTGGAAAGAGCTGCTTGATCGTATCCGTGACATTCGTTCATCAGAGAAAGTATTATACCGGCAAGTGCTTGATTTGTATGCTACGTCCGTAGATTATAATCCTAAGAGCGAATTATCAATCGAGTTCTTCAAGATTGTGCAGAACAAACTGCATTTTGCTGCACATGGGCACACCGCTGCAGAGGTAATTTATCAGCGCGCGGATAGCGAACAACCGTTTATGGGCATGACGAATTTTAAAGGCGATTGGCCGACACTCAAAGAGGCTTTTATTGCCAAGAACTATCTCTCAACGGACGAGCTGAAAGTGCTGAATAACCTCGTATCCGGATATTTTGACTTTGCAGAAATCCAAGCCATGCGGCATGTGCCGATGTACATGAGCGATTATATACAGCAATTGGATTCGATTCTCTCATCAACAGGACAGAAACTATTGGATAATGCAGGGCAGGTAAGCCATCAACAAGCCATAGACAAGGCAACGGAAGAATATCGTAAATGGCAAAACAACACGCTTTCTCCTGTAGAAGAAGCGTATCTCGAAACCATCAAATCGCTTGAACAGCAGACTAAAAAGTTGAACTAACCTATGCCCGACGTATTAACCCCACACCAACGCCATCGCTGCATGTCCCACCTTCACAGCAAGGCAACCAAGCCGATTCAACGTATTAAAGATAGTTAAAGACCATGCACATCTACGTCGCGTCCTCTTGGCGCAATACATATTATCCCGATGTCGTAAAAGCCCTGCGAGTGGCAGGTCACGATGTGTACGACTTCCGTAATCCGCCTTCGGGTGATGCAGGATTCCATTGGACCGACGTGGACGAGCATTGTGCCGATTGGACTCCCGCTGAGTACCAAGCCAACCTCACGCACCCGATTGCAGAACGGCAGTTCAAGAATGACATAGAAGCCATGACCGCTTGTGATGCCTGTGTGCTCGTTCTTCCGTGTGGACGTTCGGCTCATACCGAAGCGGGATGGTTCGCAGGGAAGGGTAGGAAGGTCTATGCACTTATCCCCGACCGGGACAGTTTTGAACCCGAACTGATGTACAAACTCTTCACAAAGGTTTGCATCAGCTTGGACGAGTTAATAGAGGAATTAGAACACTAACCACCATACCTTGCCCGCATCAGTCTATAGCACCATAGAAAATCAGTCACTTACAAAGAAAATGCATTTTTTTTGAAAAAACTTGCTTTTGAGGTGATAGATTTAGCCATTTTTTTGCCTTATATATGGAGGGGTATACTTTAATTTGCAACCATAAACTATCAACTCTCCAACTTCATTCAACTTTCAACTCTCAACTCTAAACTATAAAAACCCATGTCCTGTCTTCAAGTCCTATTGGCGATTATCTTTCCGCCGTTGGCGGTGATTGACCGCGGATGCGGTTCTGTGTTAATTGTGCTGCTGCTCACTCTCTGCGGTTGGATACCGGGAGTGATTGGTGCCTTGATTATCTTGAATAAGAACAGCTGAAGAGTGCTTATTCCCTATCTAAGCACCCAATGGAACGCCCCCTGTAGGAAGGGGCGTATTAGCGGATTTTGATATGGTCGTCTCGGACTATGTAAGTGTCGCCGACCATTTCGGGGAAGAGACTAATCAGTTCATTCTTGAACGCCTGTGCCTCTTCCTGTGTACGGAAATCTCCTACACGAACCTTGATGAAAGGTGGTGTGGAGATGATATATACGGGCTGGGTGATAGCGTCTTTGAGTTTGGCTTCCAACGCGAGGGCTTCTGATTTGGACTGCACAGGGATATTGGATGAATAGACCTGTACGCGCCAGCCGGTACTCTCCCTATCAGATGTTTCGACACCGGCGATCTTTTCTTGCATCAACTGGGTGATTGCCGGGTCTTGCACGATATGCACATTGGGCATATCGGTTAAGATTTGCGGATAAGGTAGTGAGTCGGTTTCAGTAGCCGCGGGCGTCTGTGCATCAGCCCATGCTACGAATGTGAGCAACAAGACTATGGTAAAAAAATGTTTTTTCATAGCAGCGATACGGATTTAGTATCGGAACGAACTGCCGCCGACGAATTCGCGGAGGAAGCTGGTAGGTGGTATGTTCTTTTCGGTTATGGGTTCAAAGTAACTGAGTTCTTTGAGTAGTCGGTGAGCGTCGGTATATTCGTTGGTGTATTTGGGTACTTCAGCGATTATGGGTTCGGCGTGGCGCTTGAGTACCGCCAGTTCAAATAGCAGTGCGGAGTTGAACATCACATCCGCCTCCTCTTGATAGGGGTATATCCATGTTTCCTCGCCGCGTTTGACGCTCTCGTAGCGTCCGATGGTGTCCTGCGCCGAGTAGCCCCGATAGCGGTAGTCGCGGACGATGCGGCGTATGAGTCTGAGGTCGGCAGTTGGAACCCAGTTGTGGTTGTCGAGGTTAACGGAGGTGATTGCGGAGACAAAGACCTTGAATGTGGCTTTCTTGGGGATATTGGGAATGAGTTCGGGGTTGAGTGCGTGCAGTCCTTCTATGATACAAATCATATCGGAGGTCAACTTCAGTTTATTGCCTCGGTACTCGCGCTTGCCTGTTTCGAAGTTGAATGTAGGCAGCGACACCTCCTTGCCTTCCAGCAGGTCGCCGAGGTCACGTCGGAACGTATCAAGGTCAAGTGCGTGCAGGTGCTCGAAGTCCCATTGTCCGTTCTCGTCTTTGGGAGTGTCCTCGCGGTTGACAAAATAATTGTCCATAGAGATGACGACAGGCTGTATGCCGTTCACCATCAATTGAATGCGAAGACGCATAGAGAAAGTGGTCTTGCCGGACGAAGAGGGTCCTGATATGAGGATGAAACGCGGTCGCTCTTCACGGGAGGCAATCATATCAGCGATCATTGACACTTTCTTTTCGTGTAGGGCCTCGCTGACTTTGATCATCTCAAACAGGTTCTTCGTCTTGCAGAACTCGTTGAACTCGCCCACATTGGATATATGCAGCAGTTGGCACCAGTTCATATACTCCTTGAAGATGTCGTACATCTTATCCTGCGTGCATAGGTCTTCTAACCGCATAGGATCCTGTCGGCAGGGGATGCGCAGGAGCATATCATCGTGGTAGGGGATGACATCAAAGAGGTGGATATAGCCGGCGGAGGGCATCAGCACGCCCGTGTAGTAGTCGATGAATTCGCCCATACGGAAATAGCGGCAGTAGGGGTTACCCAGTGTCTTGAATAGGGTGGTCTGCCCTTCCTTGTGTTCGGTGAAGAGGCGTATGACTTCTTTGGTCTGTTTCTCTTCCTCAACGATGGGGCGATCCTCCGCTATTATCTGCCGCATACGCTCCTTTATGTTGGCTATGTCCTGCTTGTCAAGGCTCACTTTGTTGCCTTCTGCGTCGCGAACTGTGCAGAAATAGCCTTTGGATATAGGATGCTCAATGCGCAAATCGCCATCAGGATACAGTTCCCTGACGGCACAAGCCATCACCATTGACAGCGTGCGCACATAACAACGCATTCCTGCCGAAGAAGACGCATCAAGAAACTCAATGTCCTTGGGCTTGTAAAGCGTAAAGTTAAGGCTTTGGAGCTTGTAGTTAACTCGTGCCGCCACAACCGGGTAGCGCAACTTCAGACCTATCTGACGGTACAAATCGAGCAAAGACTTGCCGCACTCGATGTCGTAGTACTGATGGTCGTTTTTGCAGTAAATAGTGATTTTGTTCATCGTTTTTCTTTTCGGGCTTGCAAAAGTACACAAAAGTATCGTATCTTTGCAAGCCTAAAAGAAAAAAACAAAGAATAAGCATCGGTTTTGTGCCCTTTCGGGGATGCCAAAAAGCCGATAATTAATAGATAACCAATATATTTAACCATAAAGATGAAAAAGTTTTTTGTTTTCTTGTATTGTCTGGCTTTGCTTTCTTGCACGAAGGACGAAGCCCCTATTACCTGTCATTGGGAATTTGGCAGGAACGATGTGGAACCACGTGTGGCGGAGGCTTATCTGACCATCACCAACATTTCCGGTAAAGAGTTGGATTCCGATTGGACACTCTACTTCTGTATGGAGGCGATGGCTCCCATTTGTCAGGACGGTGACGAGATCTGCGGCACGCAGATACAGGGTAGTTACCACTGCTACCGTCCTTCAGAGACCTACCGTCCCATTCCTGCGGACAGTTCGCGCACCTACTGCTTGCGTTTTCGCGGCAACGGCATACGCGAGAACAAACACCCCGAAGGACTCTTTATCGTAACAACCAAACACCCCGAACCTGTATCAGTAACGTGTACTACCGATAAATACACACGCCGCGAACAGATGTTCCGTGCTGTTGAAACGTGGGAGAAAACACCCTATGCCGATGGCGAATATAGTTATCAGTACAATGCGGAACGCATGGCGGCGCAACCCATTGAAACGCTCTTCCCCTTCTTCCCGCAACCTAAAAAGACGGAATTGGGCGAAACGGACTGCTACATAAAGGACGCTGTACAAACCGTTATAACCAACCCCGGCATCATCAGCGAAGGCTACATCATCCGCTTCACGCCGGACACGGTCTATATCGAGACATCCGATGACGCGGGCGTTTATTATGCGCGCCAGACCCTGAGCAAGATAGGTGCGACTACCCGCTTGAGCCGGATTGAGGATTATCCCGACATGCACCATCGCGGCGTGATGCTGGACATCGTGCGCAATTTCTACCCCGCCGACTCCGTGATGCGCGTGTTGGACATTATGGCAGACTGCAAACTCAACACCCTCCATTTCCATATCAGTGATGACGAGGCATGGCGCGTGGAGATTCCCGGACTGCCGCAACTGACCGAACAAGGTGCGCGTAGAGGCTACACGCTAACCGAAACGGAATGCCTCTATCCTATGTACGCAGGCGGATGGGACTACACCGACCCGAAGAACACCGCCAACGGATTCCTCACTCGCAACGATTATATACGCATTCTGCGTTATGCCGCCGAACGCCATATCCGCGTCATACCCGAGATTGATATGCCTGGACACATGCGCGCTTGCAAGAAAGCCCTTTATCCCTTACTTAGCGACAGCCTGATGGACCAGCGTGCATACAACGGTGCGCAGGAATATACCGACAATGTGATTGCTGTTACCAACCCGTACGCGCTCACGTTCATTGAAACAGTTGTCAGTGAGCTGAAAAAGATGTACGAGGAAGCCGGTGCCGAGTTCAAGGTATTCAACATCGGCGGCGACGAAGTGCCCGAAGGCTCGCTCACGCACGACGAGCATCAGGCGTTCATCAACGGTGTGCTGGACATCCTGCGCCGCTATGACCTGCAACCGATGGGGTGGGAGGAGATTACCGAGTTCTGCCGACCCGAGTCGGGTGCCGTCTGCTACAGCTGGCACAACGGTATGGAGAAGCCGCAGCAGATGGCGGATTCAGGCTATCAGGTTGTGCTGGCGACCGCCAACCACATGTACTTCGATTTCGCCTACTGCCGCCACCACGAGGAGAAAGGTCTTGACTGGGGTGGCTTCACCGACGAGTACCGCGCCTTCGACTGGGAACCGCTCGACCATCCCAACGTCATCGGCTTGAACGCACAGTTGTGGGCGGAACCCATACGCAGTTTCCGTCAGGTGGAATGGCAGCTCTACCCCAAGATGTTCGGTCTCTCCGAACGCGCATGGAACAACCGCTCCGCACTGACTCTGCCCGAGTTCACATCGCTCGTCTATCATTATATACTGCCCCGTCTCGCTTCGGACAACCATAACTTCCACCTTCAGCTTCCGGGCATCCATATTACCAACGACATGGTATATATGAACACCGTTATTGGTACTGAAATGACAGGCAGTGAGATTGAGTACACACTGGATGGCGGCACAACATGGCAAACCTACACCGCACCTTTCTTCCTTGACAAAAAGACTCTCCCCCTTGTTACCGATGACTATGGTACGGCGCGCGTGCTGAAAGCCCGTTGGCGTTATCTCGGTCGTATGTCCAATACTGTTTGGCAGTGGATTGAATAACAATGAAAAACCATCTTTTGCAAATCTTCCTCTCGGCGGTATTCGCAGGTGTCTGCATAGCCCTCGCAGGTTACGGGTTTCTTGCTGGCAAGACCATCGGCACGTTCCTCTTCATTTTCGGACTGGCTACGGTGGTCAAGTACCGGCTCAAACTCTTCACGGGTACGGCGGGTTTTGTGCAGAACGGTCAGGAAATGAAAGAACTGATACTCATATTAGTGGGTAATTGGGTAGGCTGTATGCTCATCGCACTGATAGCGCGTTGCTCGCCTCTTCCTTTGCAAGAGACGGCGCAGAGCCTGCTGGAGAGCCGCCTTCAAGTAGGTTGGTGGAAAGCAGGGGTATTGAGTATTGGTTGCGGCATACTGATGACCACCGCCGTCACCTTTGCCCGCAAGGGCAATGAGATAGGCAATTGGATTCCACTACTCTTTGCCGTCCCGCTCTTTATCCATTGCGGCTTCCCGCACTGCATAGCCGACGCCTTTTACTACCTAACCGTGCCCTTCTCCTTCTGGGCGGAGAATGTGGGAAGCATACTGCTCCTATATAGTATGCTGGTAGTCGGCAATTTCATCGGATGCAACCTCTATAGGGTGATTGTCCGTCCTAATCCTGACAACGTATGAAAAGCAAAGCCACTGAATATCCGGTCCGGCAACCGTCTGACCTCATCTCTTTTCTTATTAACACGATAGGAACCACCCGCACGAACGCCAAACGTTGGCTGCAGCACCGTTTGGTGTCGGTCAACGGTGTGGTTGTTTCACAGTTCGACACTCTGCTGCAGACAGGCGACAAAGTAACCGTGCGCAACGGACAGGGTGCTGTTGAACTGCGCCATCCCCGTCTCCGCCTTGTCTATGAGGATGACAGCCTCATTGTAGTGGAGAAGAAGAACGGTCTGCTGTCTGTCCCCACGACAGCTGGTTCGTCCGAAACGACGGCTTACTCAGTTCTTCGTGCCTATGTCAAAAAGCAGAACTCGCGCAACGGAGTGTTCGTAGTACACCGCCTTGACCGCGAGACATCGGGACTGCTCGTCTTTGCCAAGTCGGCTGAACTGCAACACTATATGCGTGAATACTGGCGGCAGATTGTTACCGGTCGCACTTATGTGGCGGTTGCCGAAGGTGTCTTTGACAAGAAGCAGGGGCAGATTCGCTCGTGGTTCACGGAGGACAAACGGAACGCAATGGTCTATTCCTCGCCTGTGGATGACGGAGGTGACCTTGCCATTACCAATTACGAGGTGCTGAAAGAGACGGCAAACACCTCGCTCCCTCTGCCCAACAAAGGAGGATTGTCCCTTGTTGAACTGCATTTGGAAACAGGACGCACCAATCAGATTCGTGTCCACTTGGCTTCAATAGGACATCCCGTTATAGGTGACCGCAAGTACGGGCATGGCAATGACACGGTTCTTGCCAAAGCCTTGCTGCAAAAGAAAACAGACCGGCTCTGCCTGCACGCACGCGTGTTGGAATTTATCCACCCTGTCACCGAACAGACGCTTCATTTTGAAACACCTGTCCCCAAATCCTTTGTCTCCCTTATGGCAGAACATTAACAACGAATAAGATATATACATATAAATATGAAGAAAGAAGACGTTACAACCGAACAACTGGTTGCCACTATTGTAGAAGGCATCCGCAACAAGAAAGGTCAGCGCATCGTTTCGTTAGACCTCAGAAAAATAACAGAAGCCCCCGTGGAGTACATGGTCATAGCCGAGGGAGGTAGTCCCACGCAGGTCAACGCCATTGCTGATGAAGTGGACTACTATGTGCGTACGCAAACGCATATCCATCCGCTCGCCACAGACGGCAAGCAGAATGCCGAATGGATAGCACTCGACTATGGCACGGTATTTGTACACATTATGTTGCGCCCGATGCGCGAGTATTATGATATAGAAAATCTTTGGAGTGATGGCACAACAACCGAATATGCAGCCGACTAATCAGCCCGGCAACAATACTGAACCCCCGAAGAAAAAAGGCTTGTGGAGTTGGTTTCTCTATTTGCTTCTCTTCGGTGCATTGATGTTTTTCTTCTATCCTTCCAATAGCCGGAAAATAGAAAAAGACTTGAGTTATACACAATTCACCTCTTATATCGAGCGGGATATGGTGGAGCAACTGATTGTGTATGACGACAATAGTGCTAAGGCTACTATACGTCCCGAGCAGTACAATGTGGTGTTTGGAAATCCGGAACGGGCACAGGAGGTGAAGGGTATGCTCTCTACGCAAATACCTTCTGTGGAGGAGTTCTCCAAGTACACGGACGAAATCAATGCCCGCCGTAAAGATGCAGGTTTGCAGCCCATTGATATCAAGTACGAGAAATCGAAAGATATATGGTACTTGCTGTTGGTGAACGTCATACCGTGGATTCTGATTATAGGTTTCTTTGTCTATATGAGTCGTGGTATAGGTCAGATGGGGGGAGGTATATTCGGTGTTGGAAAGGCCAAAGCCCGTCTCTTTGACAAGGACCAGAAAGACAAAGTAACCTTCAAGGACGTAGCCGGCTTGGAAGGAGCCAAGCAGGAAGTGGAGGAGATTGTGGCGTTCCTTAAGAACCCCGAGAAATATACGACCCTCGGCGGCAAGATACCGAAAGGTGCATTGCTGGTAGGTCCTCCGGGTACGGGTAAGACGTTGCTTGCCAAGGCTGTAGCAGGCGAAGCGGATGTGCCTTTCTTCTCTATGTCAGGTTCCGATTTCGTGGAGATGTTCGTGGGTGTGGGAGCCAGCCGGGTACGTGATCTCTTCCGTCAAGCCAAAGAGAAAGCACCTGCCATCATCTTCATAGACGAGATAGATGCCGTAGGGCGTGCACGAGGCAAAGGGGCTATCACGGGTGGCAATGACGAACGCGAATCGACCCTCAACCAGCTCCTTACCGAGATGGACGGCTTTGGTACTAACTCAGGTGTCATCATCTTGGCGGCTACCAACCGTGCGGAAATACTTGACCCGGCTCTGCTTCGTGCAGGACGTTTCGACCGGCAGATTCATGTCGAACTGCCCGACCTGCAGGAGCGCAAAGAGATATTTGGCGTGCACCTCAAGCCTCTCAAATTGGACAGCACGGTGGACATCAATTTCCTGAGCAAGCAGACACCCGGATTCTCTGGAGCGGATATAGCCAACGTGTGCAACGAGGCGGCTCTTATTGCGGCGCGCCACGACCGTAAGACTGTTGGCAAGCAGGACTTTATGGACGCTGTGGACCGCATTGTAGGCGGCTTGGAACGTAAAAACAAGATTCTTACGGACGAGGAGAAACGCTCCATTGCTTACCACGAGGCGGGGCATGCCACTATCAGTTGGCTGCTCCAATGGGCTAATCCCCTGGTCAAAGTAACCATTGTCCCCCGTGGAGCGGCTCTTGGAGCGGCTTGGTATCTGCCCGAAGAAAGGCAGCTGACCAACAAGGAGCATATATTGGACGAACTGTGCGCTCTCTTGGGCGGACGGGCTGCCGAGCAATGCTTCCTCAACCAGACTTCCACGGGCGCACTCAATGACCTCGAGCGTGCCACCAAACAGGCATTTGCAATGGTCGCTTACTACGGTATGTCGGACAAACTGAAGGACATCAGTTTCTACGACTCTACCGGTCGCTATGAGTACGCTATGACCAAGCCCTATAGCGAGCAGACTGCCCAAGTGATTGACAGTGAGACCTCGGCTATCATCAGCGGACAGATGGCGCGGGCAAAGCAGATTCTGGAGCAGCATGCCGAACAGCACCATCGCATTGCCGAGATGCTTATCGAACGTGAGGTGATAACCAGCGACGATGTGGAAAGCGTCCTCGGACCCAGACCGTGGAAAAGCCGTGGAGACGAAATAATTGAGGAAAACGCCTCCGCACAATCGGAAGAAACACAAGCACAAACTGAATTAAATGCATAAAAGATGAAAAAGACAATGATGACTTTGGGACTGCTCTGTGTAGTCCTCGCTATGTCGGCGCAGCGAACCGACAAGTTACCTGTTGACAAGGACGTGCGCGTGGGTCATTTGGACAATGGACTGACCTACTACATCCGTCACAATGAGCAGCCTAAGCAGCGTGCCGAGTTCCATATCGCGCAAGCCGTGGGTGCTGTCCTCGAAGAGGATAACCAGAACGGCCTCGCCCATTTCCTTGAGCACATGGCTTTCAATGGAACCAAGCACTTTGCAGGAAAGGGTATAATCAACTATTTTGAGTCCATCGGTGTCAATTTCGGTGGCAATATCAACGCCTATACCTCTATTGATGAGACTGTTTATCGTTTGAGCGATGTGCCTACCGTTCGCGAAGGCATTATCGACTCTGCCTTGTTGGTCATGTACGACTGGTCGTGCGGACTGTTGCTTGAGCCGGACGAGATTGATGCCGAAAGGGGTGTCATTCGCGAGGAATGGCGCACGCGTGCCACACCCGGACGCCTGCTCTACAAGGACATTATAGCCAAGAAATACCCGGGCACACAGTACGGCAAGCGCGACGTGATAGGGGATACGGCGGTTATCAACAACTTCGCTTACGATGCCCTCCGCGACTACTACCACAAGTGGTACGGACCCGACCTGCAGGCCATCATCGTTGTGGGAGATATAGATGTGGACCAAATTGAGCAGAAGATTAAGGACTTGTGGAAAGATGTGCCCGCACGTCCCAATCGTGGCGAAAGACCTCTCCATACTGTGCCTTTCAACGACCGTGCACGGGTCGTTACCGCTTCCAACAAAGAGGCGCAAAGCACCGACATCAATATCGAGTGGTTGCACGAGCAGATGCCGCAGAGTCTGATTAACACACCTTATGAGTACCGTCGCAATATGTGCTTGTCACTTATCAGTTCGATGATGAACAGTCGTTTCGGCGATATGACGCAGGAGCCGGATGCCTCTTTCAAAGGGGCGTGGATAGGCTATGGTGAGGTGGTCAAGCTCAAAGACGCTTTTGTGGCTTCTGTCAGTCCCAAAGAGGGACGCGAGACCGAGGCGCTCAAAGACCTCCTCTACCAGCTTGAGAAGATGCAGCGTTACGGCTTCCGTCAGAGCGAACTGGACCGCGTGAAAACCAATTATCTCAATGGCATGGAGAACTCCCTCAAGAGCAAGAACACGCGCAGCAACCGCTCGTATGTCAACGAGTACGTGCGCAACTTTGAGGACCACGAATCCATTCCGGGTATCGAGTGGGAAGTGCGGTTCGCGCAGGAGCAGATTCCTACCATCACACTTACCGAACTCAATATGATGGTGCGCACGCTGATGCACAACCATCCCACAGTGGCTATTACCGGTCAGGAGAAAGAGGGCATACATATCCCTACTGAGGCGGAAGTGCTGGCTATGATGAACGACGTACAGAACATTGAAATAGAGACACCTGACGAGCTCGTTTACCGCACACAGTTGGTTAAGAAAGCCCCCAAGGCGGGTAAAATCAAAGCCGTTTCCAAGGACGAACGCTATGGCACTACCGAGTGGACGCTCAGCAACGGCATACGCGTCATCTTCCGTCCTTCCAAGTTCGAGGAGAACACCATCTCCTTGCAGGCGTTCTCTATGGGTGGCTCATCCCTCGTCAAGACCGAAGACCTGCCTTCGCTGCGGCTGACCACGTCCATTATCAGCGAGATGGGTATTGGCGACTTCACCCACCGCGAGTTAGGCAAAGCCCTGACGGGCAAGAGCGCAAGTGCTTCACTCTCCATTGACACTTATTCCGAGTCCGTATGGGGTAGCTCCAATATAAAGGATTTCGAGACTATGCTCCAGCTTGTCTATCTCAATTTCACTGCTCCCCGCCGTGATGAGAAAGCCTACGAGACCTATATGGGCAAGCAGAGAGAGTGGCTCATCAACCGCAACAAGAACCACAAGACCATCTTCTCCGACTCGCTGGCTCTCACACAGTCATGCCATTCCGAGCGTACCCTCATCTTCGACATGGATGCCTTGGCAAAGGTGTCGCTCGACAAAGTGATGGAAATCTACCACGACCGCTTCAACAACCCGGGCGACTTCACATTCCTCTTCGTGGGCGACATCAACCCCAACGACAAGACCGTCCGGAAAGCTGTCTGCCAGTGGATTGGAGGACTCAAAACAAAGAAAGCCGAACCCGAAAAGTGGCACGACTGGAACATTCATGCTCCGCAGGGGATAGTCAAGAACTATTTCACCCGCGAGATGGAGATTCATCAGACCACCAACCGCATCCAATATACCTCTGACGAGATTCCTTACACCCTCGAGAACGAAGTGATTATGGAGCTGATTGGTCGCATTCTCGGCACACGTTACCTCGAGTCTATCCGTGAGCGCGAGGGAGGCAGTTATGGAGTAGGGTGTGCCGGATGGGTAACGCGTATCCCGTATGCTTCGGCAAGGCTCGTTATGCAGTTCGACACCGACCCCGAGAAAGAGGAAAGACTGATGCAGGTTATCCACGAAGAGGTGCAGACCATCGTTAAGGACGGACCTTTGGCGCAGGACCTCCAAAAGGAGAAAGAGTCGATGCTCAAGGACTATCAGGAGAACCTGCAGAAGAACTGGTGGTGGCGTAGTGCTGTGTATGACAAGTATGTCTATGGAGACGACCTGTTGGCGGATTACGAGAAGACCGTGCAGGGCATCACTGGAGAGAAGATTCAGTCGCTTCTGACCCGTCTCGTCGAAGCGGGCAATATGTTCGAAGTGGTGATGTCTCCTGCTGAATAGCGGACCGCACCCCCGCAGTATTACGCGAGTTAGATATAAGCAGTCATAGAGCGGTAATTTCCAACACGAAGTTACCGCTCTATGATTGTTTCTCTACCATTCACTCCCCAACACGAAGTCCCCAACACGTAGTCCCCAACAGCGACAGCGGTCCAACAGCAACAGCGGTCCAACAGTGACCAGTCAGCAAGCAACTACGGCAACGAGACGGCAACGACACGGAAACGACACGACAACGACACGATAACGAGTCGATAACGACACGATAACGAGTCGATAACGACGCGATACATTAAGCATACTTTACCGAAGGTTTTAGCGACTCACAGCCTTGTGAAATTTACTCCGCACCCTCGGCTCCACGAATAGCAAATGACACGAACCGCTGCCGATGGGGGTCAAGGACTCTCTGATTGCTCTGTTTTTGATTACTTTTTCGATAAATTGTTGCATTATTCACAATAAATAATTACTTTTGCGGCGATTTTGGCACAATAGGGCGTGCTGAACGCCGGCGACACGCACCGTGTCTGATAATTGAACACACAAAACACATAAAATACAACGAATTATGACTATTACTAACTACCAATTTCAAGGAAAAAAAGCCATCGTCAGAGTCGATTTTAATGTGCCTCTTGACGACAACGGACAGATAACAGACGACACCCGCATCCGTGGTGCACTCCCGACGTTGCAAAAAATTCTCAACGACGGAGGAGCGCTTATCCTCATGTCTCACATGGGCAAACCCAAAGGCAAACCCTCTGCCAAGCTCAGTCTGAAGCAGATTGTCCCTGCCCTTAGTCAGGCGCTCGGAAGACCGGTCCTCTTCGCTGACGATTGCGCCAAAGCGCAGGAGCAGGCTGCCGCGCTCAAGGCAGGAGAAGTACTGCTCCTCGAAAACCTTCGCTTCTACCCCGAAGAGGAAGGCAAACCCGTCGGCATAGAAAAAACGGACCCCGCTTATGAGGACGCCAAAAAGGCGATGAAGACCGCTCAGAAGGCTTTTGCGCAGACACTTGCTTCTTACGCTGACTGCTACGTCAACGATGCTTTCGGAACGGCTCACCGCAAGCACGCTTCGACGGCGGTTATAGCCGACTTCTTCGACGCCGACAACAAGATGCTCGGTATGTTGATGGAGAAAGAGGTGCAAGCCGTTGAAAACGTACTTAATAACATCCGCCGACCCTTCACTGCCATTATGGGTGGTTCTAAGGTCAGCACCAAAATCGGTATCATCACCAACCTTCTCAATAAGGTAGACAACCTTATCATTTGCGGTGGCATGACCTATACCTTCGTAAAGGCTATGGGAGGCAAGATTGGTACTTCTATTTGTGAGGACGAACAGTTGCAGCTTGCTTTGGATATCCTGCAACAGGCGAAAGAGAAAGGCGTGCAACTCGTTCTTGCTACCGATACCGTAGTTGCCAACCGCTTTGCCGATGACGCTGATACACAAGTATGCCCCTCCAACGCTATCCCCGACAATTGGATGGGTATGGACATCGGTCCCGACAGTTGCAAACTCTTTGCACAGTACATTGAGTCCGCTAAAACGATTCTTTGGAACGGACCTGCCGGTGTCTTTGAGATGGACAAGTTCGCCAAAGGGTCTGAGGCTATCGCACACTCTATTGCCAAAGCCACTGCCAATGGCGCTTATAGTCTGATAGGAGGTGGTGATAGTGTGGCTTGTATCAACAAGCTTCATCTTGCTGATCAGGTTAGTTACATCTCCACTGGAGGTGGTGCACTTCTTGAAGCCATTGAAGGCAAGACTCTCCCCGGCGTAGCAGCCATCAACGCATAAACAATAAACTCTCAATTATCAATTATCAACTATCAACTTTAAACTTTCAACTACTCTTAACTATCAACTTTCAACCCTCAACTCTAAACTACCGAACTTCTCTCAACTTTCAACTTTAAACTTTCAACTACTCTCAACTATCAACTATAAACTCTCAACTATAAACCACCGAACTTCTCTCAACTTTAAACTTTCAACTCTAAACTAAAAACTATGGATATCGTAGGCAAAATCATCCAAGTCCTCCCTTTGCAGGAAGGCGTAAGTAAGACAGGAAACCCGTGGAAATCGCAGTCGTATGTCCTTGAAACGCAAGAACAATACCCTCGTAAAGTATGCTTCGAGATATTCGGAGAGGACCGCATTAAGAACAACCCATGCAACGTGGACGACATTGTTACCGTTTCGTTCGACATCGAAAGCCGTGAGTATAACGGACGCTGGTACACCTCTATCCGTGCTTGGCGCGTGCAGCAGGGTAATGTTCTCGGACAGCAGCCTGCTGCTCCTGTTGCAGCACCGGCTACCAATTCACCGGCTACACCGGCAGCTCCCGCTCCGATGGTTAATCCCGAGACAGCCAATACGGCTACCTTCGACTCCGTTGGACAGGACGAAACAGAAGACCTGCCCTTCTGACAAACAGACACGGGACAATGAGTACCAGACAAACAACGTCACTCATCATCCTCTTTATCCTTCTGACGGCCGGCATTATACTATGTGCCGTCCGTTGGAAGGCTTGGTTTGTTAATCCGGAAGAACCTGTCTGGACAGGTGATACCGTACAGTACACCTTTCATACCTTCAACGAAGAATCACTGGACGGCTTTGCCAAATACAGGGACGGACATTCCGCTGTATGGCAGGATCTTAACCAACCCGACACACTTGCCTTCTTGCTTCTCGGAGATGTACATAACGGCATAGACAGTATCCAATGGGCAGCACTTGCGGCAAGACATCCGTATCTGGACTTCTATGCGCAGCTTGGCGACTTCATAGAAAGGGGATATTTCTTTTATGTGCAGCAATTGGAAAGCGAATTGGAAGGAACACCGTTTGAACACTTGCCCCTTGTCAATACTCCGGGAAACCACGAGTATAGAAAAGGCATAATCCGCCGTTTACCCGACCTTTGGTATGAGCTCTTCCCGCAACCACTCAATGGTCCCCAACGTTTCCTCGGCTCGACCTACTACATAGATTTCACCGACCTCCGTCTCATTGTTATTGATACCAACGGACTGCAGCGGCTTTCCGACTACACTATCGTCAATACATGGGTTAGGAAGACTCTGCAAGAGGCTGGCGATAGGTTCACGGTAGTGATGATGCATCATCCCGTATGTTCTGTTGCCAAAGGACGGCAGAACCCGCTTGTTTGGCTTACTTTCAAACGTGTCTTGCTGAATGCGGACATTGTCTTTGCCGGACATGACCACAACTACGCAAGACGATTACCTTTTATCGTCACCAATAGTGCAGGGAAATACTACAAAACAAAGAAAAACCCGAACGTATCGTTCCTCTGTTCGGAGAATAGGGTATATAATATAGTAACGGTAAAAAGATATACGCCGTCTGACAGGCTCCCTTCTACCCGCTACGATACACTCTCTGTCGAAACACGACTTTTGGATACGGGTGAGCTTATCGACCTTGTACAGGTTGTTCACCAACCCGATTCAGCAGCCACGGACAATACGAATCCCGCTACTTTCCTGAGAACATACATAGAACCGATGGCACCTGCGCTTACCGACTCACTCTGCTCTGCTCAGCTTGGCATACGTCAGTAGTAGCGTCTTCTTGCCTACCTTGTCAAAGACGATGTCAATCTTCTCGTTGTCGTTGTCGATATAGATACTCTTCACCGTTCCTTGACCGAACACACGGTGTTCTACACGGTCACCCGGCTTCCACTCACTTGTGATAGTCTTTACAATTGACTTGTCCTCTTGCGCTTTGCTTGCTGAACGGCTTAACGACTGAAGACTGTTAAGATTTCTGCCGCCTATCTGTACACGTTCTTGTTCTTCCTTGCGCGGATTTATAGGCATAGGACGCGCAGAAGCAGACGATGAGGAGGAAAGACGCAGATACGAACGGTCTATTTCGTTCAAAAAACGTGATGGTGAAGCGAACGAAACAGAACCGTTGCGGAAACGGGACTTGGCAAAACTGATATATACATTCGTCATCGCACGAGTGATGGCGACATACAGTAGTCTGCGTTCCTCTTCTAACTCATCAGGCTTGGTGCAGTATTGTGAAGGGAACAGATTCTCTTCCATTCCGGCAATGAATACGTAAGGGAACTCCAACCCTTTTGCCGAATGAACGGTCATCAACGTTACACGCGGAGTAACGTCCTTCAGGTTCTCGTCTTGGTCTGTCAGAAGACTTACCTCGGCAAGAAAATCTTGTATAGGAGTAAAATCGATTCCCTCCTGCATACGTTGGTCAGTAAAATCATGTATTGCACTCAGCAGTTCATCAAGGTTCTCCTTTCGGTCACGACCTTCCGAACTTGTGTCACTCATCAGAAAAGCCATCAGACCGGAATCGCGTAATACCATCTCCGCAAAATCATAGGCGTTCTTGCTCTCCATAGCATCAGAGAAGTTCTGTATCATACGTGAGAAATCACGAAGACGCTTCATCATCGTTACAGACACATGAAGGTTATGCTCCACAGGATTACCTGCTACTGCCAGCATACCGCAATTGTCCGCTATAGCGCATTCGGATACCTTGCGGACAGTCATATCGCCTATTCCTCGGGACGGAAGGTCAATCACACGCTGGAAAGCCTCATTGTCTAACGGATTGGAGGCTAAACGGAAATAAGCCAATGCATCTTTCACCTCCTTGCGCTGGTAAAAGGACATACCGCCGTAGATACGGTAGGCTATACCGCTCTTGCGCAACTCGTTCTCGAATACACGCGACTGTGCATTCGTTCTGTACAGTATAGCCACATCATCGAGCTGCTTGGCGTATTTCTTCTTGATGATAGTAGCAACGCCTGTTGCTTCTTCGCGGTCAGACATATAGGACGACAACTGGATGGTGTCGCCAACCGCCTTGTCTGAGAATATCTCTTTATAAATCTGGTTCTCATTGTGATGAATCAGACTGTTAGCAGCCTTCACTATCGTCTGTGTCGAACGGTAGTTCTGTTCCAGCTTGAATAGTTTGGCATCAGGATAACCCTGTTGGAAAGTCAGTATATTGCGTATGTCCGCACCGCGGAACGAATAGATGGACTGTGCATCGTCACCTACTACACTGATGCGGTTCTCTGGCTCAGCTAACATCTTCACAATAATATATTGCGCATAGTTTGTGTCCTGATACTCATCTACCAGCACGTATTGGAAGATACTCTGATAATAGCGCAGCACATCTGCGTTCGTCTGAAACAGCAAACATATATTCTTGAGCAAGTCGTCAAAGTCCATAGCGTTTGCCGCTTTCAGACGTTCGTCGTACAGACGATACAATTCCGCCATCTCATATAGACGGTCAAAGCGGTCACGCTCTGTAAAAGAACTGTTGCGGGCATAAGCCTCGTATGAAATCAACGCGTTCTTTGCCGCCGATATACGCGACTGTATCAACGTGGGCTTATACACGTTATCATCCAATTGCTTCTGCTTGATGATTTGCTTGATTAGCGACTTGCTGTCTGTCGTGTCATAGATGGAATAGTCACGCGTGTAACCTAATTTCTCTGCCTCTTGGCGGAGAATACGCGCACAGATGCTATGGAACGTCCCCATCCACAGGTAACGGGCATCACCTTCAGGCACGAGTTGCGCTATCCGGCTCTTCATCTCTCTCGCGGCTTTGTTGGTGAATGTCAGTGCTAATATGTTGTTGGCACGAACTCCCTGCTGAAGCAGGTATGCTATTTTATAGGTTAGTACACGGGTCTTGCCGGCTCCGGCACCCGCTATCACTAAACACGGACCCTCTGTATAAGACACTGCCGCCTGTTGCGAAGCATTCAAATCGCTGAAAATATCCATAAGTACCAATAGAAATAATGTTCAACAATAAAACGCACAGTCACTTAACGCCTGTACTCGTAACTCTCACCCCACGTCATCAGCACGTTCGGAATACCTAATCCCTGCATACGCTCGAACTTCTTCATCGTTATCCAATATGCCTCGCGATGGTCAATCGTATGTTCCATCTCGTTCTCGTGACCCGTGATGATTAGTTTCGGTCCGAACCCCTTCAACGAACGCTCCATCTGGTTGATCCAGCAGTTGGGTATCAACACGTCAATCTTGTACTGCTTGTTCACATCGTCTATCCATACCACATCCTCTTCGTTCCACTGGTCTCCTGTGTGAGCTACTGTTCCGCAACCGTGAAACTCCATTACATAGATGTTGTTCGGTATGTCGTCTTGATGCCCGGGCAGGATATGCAGCGTCATGTTCAGCTCCTTGAATGGCACATCCACTGCCTTGTCTGCGTCCAATAACTGCTGTATCATAGGGTCTTCTCCTACCCATAATCCCTTCGGAGCAATTACTAACTTGCCACGGGAGGCAAACGCCTTAGCTATACCTATATTGGCATGGTCACCGTGAGCATGAGAAACGAACATTGCATCGCACTGACCGGCAATCTTGTAGATAATAGAATCTGCTATGAAGGGACGGTCTTTCGGTCCTCCGGGTACAAGGTCAATCGCCACGGTTGCCTGCTTGGTCTTGATGATGAAACCGTCGTTGTATAGTTTGTATATGCGCATACCTTTCTTGACGGGACGGTTCATGTCCTCCAGCATACGCTGCATACGCGTGTTAATAAAGGTATAGAACGGCTCCTGTTTGTCGTTGTGTGTGTCGTGAAGCAGTTGGTCCAGACTGATGAGTGCCATCTTCCTCGGCAGTGTCATCTCTTTCTGTGGCGGATAAGCCTGCAACACCTCGTCTATCGCCGTGAACGCCACGCACGCTTGGTTCTCTAAATAGTTGTCCGGATAACGCCAGAATATCAGTTGATTCTCACGCGGATTCTTCTCCGGCATCTGTGCAACAGCACTGGCGGTACTCATCAATAATACGACAGAGACCATCGAAAAGCGGATTACGCGCTTGAATAGGGTGCATTTCGGATACATAATCTGTCTGTTCTTGGGTGGATAATTCTTCTTTAACGCCGCAAAAATAATACTTTTATCTGAGAAATACAGACTTTTATCAGCAAAAATCACAAAAAATGCAGACAAAGTTTTGCTGCTTGCAAATTATTGCCTACTTTTGCGCGCTTTTTTAGCAATGGAAAGGTGCTCGAGTGGCTTAAGAGGCACGCCTGGAAAGCGTGTAAACCCCAAAAGGGTTTCCTGGGTTCGAATCCCGGTCTTTCCGCACAATAAATCTGAAAATCAATCTAAATTCACACAAGAATGAAAAAATTATTTGCAACCCTTACCGTAGCAGCCGCGCTGTTCATCGGTACCGAAATCGCAATGGCTCAGCAAAACGAAGCCCAAACAGCTGATGAACAGACTACCGAACAACTCGTTCAGGACGAACCCGCTGTCGTTGAAGAAACAGTGGCCGCAGACGCTGAAGAAGAAGGAGGACTCGTGGCTCTCCACAAAACACTCAAAACTAAATTCATCGAAGGTGGCGCCGGCTTTATGGCGGCTACGCTCCTCTGCTTGGTTTTCGGTCTTGCTCTCTGCATAGAACGTATCATCTACCTCAGTCTCTCTAAAACAAACACAAAAGCCCTGCTTGCTGACGTGGAGAAAGCGCTCAAGAATGGTGGCATCGAAGAAGCACTCAAAGTCTGCCGCGAGACACGTGGTCCCGTTGCTTCTATCTTCTACCAGGGTCTCAGCCGTTATAACGAAGGCGTAGAGGTAGTGGAAAAGACGGTTGCTTCCTACGGAGGCGTACAGATGGGCCTCCTCGAGAAGAACCTCAGCTGGATTTCGCTCTTCATCTCCATTGCTCCTTCTCTCGGATTCTTGGGAACCATCATCGGTATGATTGCAGCCTTCGATAAGATTCAGCAGGTAGGTGATATCTCCGCTACTGTTGTTGCCGGTGGTATCAAGGTCGCTCTGTTGACCACTCTTCTCGGCTTGATTATCGCCATCGTTCTCCAAGTCTTCTACAATTACATCCTCTCTCTCATCGAAGGACTTGTTAATGAAATGGAAGACAGTTCCATCAGCCTCCTTGACCTCGTGGTTGAGTACGATGCAGCACAAAAACAATAAACCCTTCGTATTATGCAAAACTATAAATTGATATCCAAAATCACCCTTTGGGTTCTCCTCGCAATAGGCATTATCGTTTCGATTATGTTCTATGCCGGAGGCTCGCAAGGGTCGTTGGAGGTCGCGGGAGATTTCCTTGACATTCCTAAGTTCTCTGACTTGATGCTCAATTGGAACTATATCCTCTTCGCCCTCGCATGCATCTGTACGCTTGGTTTCGTCTGCAGAGAGTTTGTTAAAACACTTAGAACGGACGCGAAAAAGGCGATTCGCCAGCTCGCAGTGGTAATTGCGTTTGTCCTTCTTATCATCATCTGCTGGTCGCTCGGTAGCCCCGATAAAGTGAATATCATCGGATACGAAGGGACGGACAACGTAGGTAATATGGCGCGTCTCAGCGATGCCTGCATTTACCTCACTTACATTCTCCTCTGCGGCACGGTACTTGCTGTCATCTTCGGCTGGTGCTATACCTGGCTGCTCAATCGAAAATAATAAGTACAGCCTGTCCTCGTGACGGACTGTCTATAACGTTTAGGTTATGGCAAAGAAAATTCCACAGATCAACGCCTCCTCCATGGCAGACATCTCGTTCTTGCTGCTCATCTTCTTCCTTGTGACCACATCTATGGATGTCAATCAGGGACTGGCAAGACGTCTGCCTGCACCTATACCGCCCGACCAGAAAGTGGAAGACACGGATATTAACAAACGCAATCTGCTCGTTGTCAAAATCAATTCGGCGGACCAACTCATGGTGCAGGGACAGCTCAAAGACATCAAGGAACTGCGCGAGGATGCCAAGAAATTCATCCTCAACGAAAACGACGAAAGTTACTACCCAAAACTCTTTGAGGAGGATTTCGGCGCTCCCTTCGGCGTACTCAAGTACACTAAGGAACACGTTATCTCCGTGCAGAACGACGTGGACACCCATTATCAGGCGTACCTCAACGTACAGAACGAACTGGTGGCGGCGTACAACGAACTCCGCGACGAGTGTGCGCGCAAGTATTTCCACATGGGTTACAACGAACTGGACGAGGACACACAGAAACGTATCCAGAAGATTTATCCCCAGAAGATCTCCGAGGCAGAACCTAAAAACTATGGAGGAAACTGATTATGGCTAAGATACGCAGAAACAACAAACGTGAGATGCCGGCTCTCAATACCTCTTCCCTGCCTGATATCATCTTTATGTTGCTCTTCTTCTTCATGTCCGTTACATCGATGAAGGAGGTAACCTACAAGGTGCATTTCACCACCCCTACTGCTACGGAGTTGACCAAACTGGAGAAGAAATCGCTGGTGCGTTACATCTATGTGGGTACGCCCACGGCGGAGTACCGCAAGCAGTACGGTGCCGAGACACGTATCCAGTTGGACGATGCTTTCGCCGACAAGAGTGAGATAGGTGACTTTATCATCAACGAGCGTTCGGCTATGAACGAGCAGGACCAGGGTTTGATGACTGTCTCCATCAAGGCGGACAAGGAGACCCGTATGGGTGTCATCTCTGACATCAAGCAGGAGCTCCGCCGAGCCTATGCGCTCAAGATCAGTTACGCCGCTACCCAGCGCACCAACTATTGATTGCCGCTGGTTCAAGGTGCTCCTCTGACCAAACGTCATAACGGCGCACCCCCATAATACCAAAGAAAAGACGACATACTCCGTATGCCGTCTTTTCTTATGCCCCTTAGCCTCATCCCCAACAGCGCAGCTGCCCAACACGCAGTAAAAAATTCATCGTTCCTCTTGCCCAATCCATACAAACCCCTTACCTTTGCCCGCCAAAACTATCCATTACTATTATCCCCAACCTGAAAAGGATTCACTTATGACTACAGCGGCACTACAGGATGTTAAGCCATACACCATGGCTGAAATCAATGCCATGATTGGCCAGGCGGAAGCCGACATTGCTGCGGGGAGAGTTTATTCAAGTGACGAGGTTATGAAGATGATGGATGATTTTGTTGCACAGTATGAATAAAATGAAGATTCTGTGGGCAACGAAAGCATTGTCGGCAGATGTGAAGTAATGAATATGCTGTGAGAATGACAAGAGAAGAAAAAGTTGCTTATTGGTTGGATATTGCAGCGTATGATTTGGACACTGCGGAAAGTCTATATACCACTAAACGTTGGCTGTATGTGGCTTTTATGTGCCATCAAGTCATAGAGAAGACGCTAAAGGCATACTGGTCGGCAAAGCGGGATGATACGCCGCCGTTCATACACAACCACAAACGTCTGGCTGAAGGATGTGGATTGTATGAGCAGATGTCTGATGAGCAGAAGGATTTTATTGACACTATATCAACGTTCAACATACAGGCGCGTTATCCTGAATACAAAGACCAACTTGCACGTATTCTGACGGAACGCGTCTGCCGCCAACTGATTGACAGCACAAAAGAATTGCAACTATGGATAAAGCAGAGGCTCTGAAGCTGGTTCGGAAGTACAAGGAACTGATTATGCCCCGTTTCAACAATGAAGCGCGGGTGTATATGTTCGGTTCGTACAGCAAGGGCTGTCAGCATCCGGATAGCGATATAGATGTGGCTGTTGTTGTTCCTTCTATCGGGGACAATTGGTTTCGTTACACCAAGAGTCTCTGGCATGATGTCGATAAGGTCAGCCTGCTGATTGAGCCGGTCTTGATGGAAGATGCGCATCCGTCGCCGTTGTATGAGGATGTGATGCACACGGGAGTAGCTGTTTAATTGCATATAATATCATAACCACATAAAATTATCATTGCCTATGAAACACTGGCACCGGTAGGCGGTGCAGGACATACATATTTATATAAAGCGTTGTAAGCCCACTTGATTTTCTGAAATCTGGACAATTTTAGAAAAATCATTAATACTTCAAGTACGGTTTATGCACGCTCGCGTTTTAAGCGTGGGTTTTCCGTGCATTTGTTTGAAGTATTAAGGTAGTCCAGAACCTCAGAAAATCAAATGAAGCGAACGAAAGTTCACGCTCACTTTTTGTTTGTACCTGTACAACACAATGTCGCAAAAACTGCCATATCGCTTACACAATGTCGCCGCCACATGATGCTGACTCTCCGCTACCCTAGCGCTACCCTTGCCGAAGGAATGCGCTACCCTTGAAAAATGACAATTTGTCACCAAAACTGCCCGCTGGGTACGCAGGCTTCTACCCTGCGATAAAAAAGAGACAATAAATAGACAAACAAACGACATAGAGGTCGTTATTAAAAACCAATTAACAACCAACTTAAATTTTTACGCTTATGAAAAAGCAACAACCAATCCACGGCGCACTACGCGCCAGAACACGCGCTTTCCTTTGCGCAATCACTCTCGCTCTGCTGTGCTTCACCGCTCCTGCGAAAGCACAAATCTGGGGAACGGAAAATAGTGTGGCTATTGGAGCTACGACTGTCACCAATGCAAGCCTCAATGTCACTGTTACACCCGATGACCCCGTTAATCCGACAAAGAAATATGTGGTCATCGTGGCAGAACAGTCAGGTTCGCCTTCTCGCAAGGTGTGGGTGACGCTTGTTGTAGACGCGTCTGCCACAGTCACAGGCTTTGATGATATTCCCGCCGGAACATACAACATCAACGATTCCGAACTCCCTGGCACGGCACTTGCCTCGCAGGGACTGAATGCGAATGCCTTCGATGCTTATATTACAGGAACAGGCGCAAAAGCATATAACAGCTCGTCTGATTTCTGGTGGTATCACGGCAAGGAAGCAGTGGGCGATCATCAATCTTATGTCGTTGTGGGCGATGACTATACAGGTGCAGGTCATAATGTGATGTACGTGCTGTGCAGCAGTTTTCATGATGCCACACAGACGACAAACAACGCCATTACTCTTTACGTATGTAACAGCGGTACCATAAGTGGTTACGAATATGTCAAGACCTATACAGCATGTGGTACAGGCACGGTAACAAGGAATACTCGCGCAAACCGTGTTGGAAGAAAAGTTGATCTTACTGCCACACCCACCGCTCCTGCCACATTTATAGAATGGAGAGACGGCGACGGCAACTTTATCAGCACTGATAATCCTTACACAACTCTCGGTTGGGGACCGGAAGAATTTGTTGCTGTCTTCTCTGACGGAGTGGGCTGTCCTTCTGCTGCACCTGCCACACCCACTTACACCATCACATGGGTGGACGGCAACGGCGATGAGATTTACCATGAAACAGTGACCGAGGGAGATGTACCTGCGTTTGACGACAGAACAACGCCGACAAAGACTCAGACTGCCCAATACACATATACCTTCAACAACACATGGAGCCCGACTCCCTATGCCGCCGATAAAGACCAAACCTACACTGCACAGTTCAACCAGACAACGCGCCAGTACACCATCACCGTTACTTCGGCGGGACATGGCACTGTTACAGGCGGAGGAACCTATGATTACGGCACAAGCGTACCGCTCACAGCAACGCCCGACACCTATTACAGCTTCGGCAGTTGGACGGACGCAGGTGCACAGAACCATAACGTAACAGTCACAGGGACAGCCTTCTACACGGCTTCCTTTACACTCAACACCTCTTCGACACTGGATATTAACGACAACGAGAACACTACCTACTATAGTACTATTCTTGCCGCATACAACGGTACGCCGATGGATATTAGTATCATGCGCAAGTTCTTTGCAGGTATGTGGAACACCGTCTGCTTCCCCTTTGACCTGACAGCCGCACAGCGCAGCAGCAGCGACATGAGCGCAGCCACGTTCTACACCCTCTCTTCAGTCACAGGCGACGCTGCCGAAGGACTGGACTTCAATGTCACAGCCATTACCACGGAGACCATGACCGCCCGCACGCCGTATCTCGTACAGTTCACAGGCGCGGACATCAACAATCCCACCTTTACGGGCGTGACTCTCACCGCCAATGCCTTCACGAACAACACAACCGGTCAGAGCGTAGGCGAGACCAAGTTCTTCGGCACGGTGCACCCGACCTCGTTGATAAATAGCATGGCAGATGCGAATGAAGAAAGTGGTTTCTTGTTCCTCGGACAGAACAACAACCTTTACTGGCCCAATGTAGTCAATGACATCCGTGCTTTCCGCGCCTACTTCTACAGTGGTAACAACGCTGTGCAAGCGATACACCCCCGTGTCCGCATTGTGCTCCAAAACGAGACCACAACCGGCATTGAGGAGATAGGAGTTCCCGGAGAGTCAGGAACTTCCGGAGTGTCAGGAGAGTCCGGAAAGTCAGGATTATCCGGAGCCTCCGTAAAGAAGTACCTCCGCAACGGGAGCGTGACGGCATCCGTTACAACGCCGTCGGCGAGCAGATAAAGTAAAGGTCAGGAAATAAAGTAACAACGTCTTTGACCAGCAGATAACATGCCCCTTTCGTCATACCGATATCCCGCGCCGACGTCGTTATCCCGATATCCCGTCATACCGGTATCCCGAAAGAAGAACAACAACACCGCAGCATGGGGCGGAGGCAACTTTCATAATTGGGTTTTAGGGGTTCCATTAATACGCCTCCGCCCCGCTGCTTTTTAACCATCCACCGCAGAAAAAGCAAAGCACAATCCGCTTAATCTGTTTAATCTGCGGACAAACAAAGTAAACAACCAACACATTACAACCATGAAAAGAGAATATCAGACTCCGCTTTCTATAGCGGAAGAGACCATTAGAGTGAACATGCTCTGCTCGAGCGGAGGCGGTGGTGGCATCACCCCGTCCCACGACACGCAGCCCGTAACCGATGGCGGTGACCCGAATGACGCCATTTAACCGCCTGCGGAAAGATACACATAGGTAAGCATCTTTTGCAACCAACCATCGTCCCTTCCGTGCGGTATTATCCGTAATATTATCCACTCCGTATCCCGACAGAAGGCTACCGTCATGATAGCCTTCTGTCTTTCTTTGTTAATTGCGTCTGAATTGAATTCAGACAGGTTCCCCAGAGCCGCTTGTAACGGATATGGTTTTGTCTATTACGTTCAAATTATATTTGAACATCGCCTCCCCGATCCGCTTTTTTCTTCGTCCCTTTGGTGCGGATATTATCCTAACAAAGAACCAACCATCATCCGAAAGCTGCGGTCCAAAGAACTGCATTTTTTTGTTAAGACATTTGTATGTGTCGTAAACTTATAGTACTTTTGCGACAAATTTCAACAAAAAAGCGTATGCAATCTATTGAAGATAAGATATTAACTTCATTAAAGAAGAGCGGAAGGGGTGTCGCGTTTTCTCCGAAGCGTTTCGCCCACTATGGAAGTGCCGCTGCCGTTCAGAAAGCCATAGAAAGGCTTGCTGATGACGGTAGGATTATCCGTGTGGCAAGAGGGGTGTATAGTTATCCTCAGATTGAAACCGAACTGGGATTGGGTGTCATCTACCCGACCTTTGATGAGATAGCCGCATGCATTGCAAACCGTGACAGGACACTCATCGCGCCTGCCGGTGCTTACGCCGTTAACAAACTGGGACTAAGTACGCAAGTTCCTATGAATGCCGTGTACATCACGAACGGCGAGAGCAGGACCATTGAGATAAGAAACGGCAGAAGCATTGTGTTCAAACATGCAGCCCCCAAGAACTTCGCTTTTGAAAGTTCATTTGCACAATTGGTTGCCATTGCGCTCAAGGAGATAGGCAAGGACAACCTGACATCCGGGCAACTTGCCACATTAAAGCAGGTGCTTGACAGCCAGCCCCGCATCTCGGAAATGGATTTGAAACTGATGCCCGTATGGGTAAAGAAACAAATAACGGATTTGTATGAATAGTTTCCATTCTTTGTCGGACGCACAGAAACTAATGGTCTTGCGCAGCGCGGAAGAGCAAGTGCATCTTCCTGCCGCTGCCATTGAGAAAGACTTATGGGTGTCATGTCTGCTGCAAATCCTGTTCAGTCTTGACCTGAAAACCAATATCATCTTCAAGGGAGGAACATCCCTGTCGAAACTGGGCAATCTGATAGAACGCTTTTCGGAAGACATTGATATTGCCATAGACCCTGCTCTTTATGGTATGAGCGGCGACCTGACCAAAAAACAAATCAAGACCTTGCGAAAACGCTCGTCAATGTATGTCAAGGAAGAACTAGTGGTTGCTTTGCGAAAAGGAATTGATACCTACGGCTTGTCGGAGATATTAAGTGTTGATGTCGAGCCGGAGGGAGAAGGAGATGCCACCTATCCCGAACCCCGCCGTATTTTCATCCGCTATCCGTCGTTGGTCGAAGAACGATATGGTTATCTTAAAAACGAGGTTGTATTGGAGGTCGGTTCGCGCTCATTGATGGAACCCGTTGTGTCACTCCGTGTCAAAAGCTTGATAGAAACGGCATTCCCGAACATTTCCACCTCTCTTGTCAATACCGTAATCACCACCGCCGCACCAGCCAAGACCTTTGTGGAAAAAGCGTGCCTCCTGCATGAGTTGTTCTCCGTTGAACATGGGGAGATTCCCGCTAATCGTCGTTCCCGCCATTTGTATGACTTGGAGAGAATGATGGACTTGGATTTTGCAAAGGAAGCCATGACGGACAACGCTTTGTGGGAAAGTGTGTTGCACCATCGCTCTGTGTTCACATCAATGAAAGATGTGGACTATAGTGTTGATTTCCGCAAGAATATAGTGCTATGCCCACTGGCACATATATTGCCGGATTGGGAAGCGGATTATCGGCAGATGTGTCAGACGATGATTTACGGAGAGAAGTTGCCATTCGCGAACTTGCTGGATCGAATAAAGGAACTTGAAAACCGTTTCCATGCCTTGTCATAGTTCGCGTCTTTGTTGCAGTATCTTCTATAATTGCTGTCTGCTGCGCAGCCAAGCATCTTCTTCTTTATTATGCCGACTGTCAGTCGGCATAGAGTTTTTGTCTATTACGTTTACATGAAAGCCCGGTGGGCTTTTATGGTTGCGGCATAGTGGGTGGATATTTGAACACGTCTCCCTGGAGCCGCCTGTAAAAGCCCCGCCTCTCTTTTCAGAATAGCGGAGATACCGACATCCCGAAAGCACGGTATCCCGAAAATCCACCGCTAAATTTGCAATTTGAAATTTGCAATCATAAATTTCTTTTGTACCTTTGCCGCCGCAAATCATCCCGTCCCCTCTCCATGACGTTAAACAGGGAGCGTTGAGGCTGGCAACGTAAAAAAGCAGTTACATAAAAGGCGTTTATTGACGCTTGTTTGCGGCTCCCAAAAACTTCGCAACTTTTTGTACCATGTCGTGACAGCAACAATGAATGTCCCGTGGATATGTATATCCGTCCTCGTCCATTGGGCGGGCGGGTTTATATATCGGGCGTGGACTTCGGTTGTTTTTCTACTTGGTACAGGCATTGCGAAGGCCTATGGGAGCGTGAAGAACAAGTGAACTTCACGCTTCTTTTATTGTATGCCGTTTGAAAGTGTAATAAGTAAACAACATAATTTAACAAACTAAAAATCAAAGACTATGAAAAGACTATTTTTATTGGTTTGCACGATGCTTGTCGCCGTGCTGTGCTTTGCGCAAGAGACAAAGAAAGTAGCGATTTTGGAAACCGTTGACCGAGAGGGGAAGGTTTCGTATGCCGTCAAACTGATTCTGCGTTCCAGTCTGGCGAAAGCCATTACGGGTACGGAAGGTTATGAGGCATACGACCGGACGGATATGGATGCCATCTTGGGCGAGCAGAATTTCCAACGAACAGGTATGGTCAGCAACGAGCAGATTAAGCGTTTGGGCGAAATGACGGGTGCCAAGTATGTGTTAGTGGCGGAAGCCGCTGTGGTGGATGCGAACAATATGTACGTTACCGCCAAGCTGTTGGATGTGGAAACAGCCCGCACGGAAATGACCGATAATCAGATGATGGGGGTAACACCGAAAGAGATTCAGCGCGGGTGCCAACTATTGGCATCTAATCTGATAAAACCGATTCGCGTGGCTACCATCGAACGGGAACCGATGGAAAAAGAAAAAGTAAACAGAACAAAACAAAGGCAGAAAGATGATTCAGATTACGAAGACGATTCCGAGTATAAATATGAAAGAAATCCGTATGCCAATTTGGGTGAGATTACAAAAATCAGCGATAATGAGTACCGGTTAGGACGTTACAAAATGAACAAGAAAGGGTACGAGAAATTCATCTATAAGAATTGTCCGGAGGCGTGGAAAAAATACAATGGAGGTAAAAAAGCCATCGTCGCAGGATGGACATTGTTCTCAATAGGTGCTGCTTCAATGATTGCATCATCTATTCCTTATGTAAATGCTAATAATGAATGGGACGAGTTTCATTATTATGTAGATAAGCGTGATCAATCTACGAATAGCAAAGATTGGGATTATTATCAAGTTTTTGTAATTGATCGTATGAATAGAGCCGCTTCTTTAGACACATGGGGAGGATTATTAGTGGGTATTGGCTCCAGTGCTTTTACTGTCGGTCTAATAACCTTCTCATGCGGATATGTAGCAAAGGGCAACGCATACAAGATCTACAATAAGAAATGTGCGGATTCCACGCCTATCACGCTGAATCTGAAGTCGGACCAGAACGGCATCGGATTAGCCTTGCAGTTCTAATCCTATGAAGCGGCTTCTTCTGTTCCTCTTCTGTATGTCTCCGGTCTGGCTATCAGCTGCCCAACCGACGCCGCCTGACTGGATGGACCCCGTATTAAGAGAAAAGCGTTATCCCGCAGGGACGTATTTTACCGGCTTCGTCTCCGTTTCTCGGAATCAGTACGAAGACAAAGAGGCTGCATACGCACGTGTCCGTCAGGAAGCGCGTGTCGAAGCGGTCGCGTCCATACAGGTGAGTGTGGAACAAACGGTTGAGCACTTTCTGCAGAACACGCAAAACTATGGCGATGTGTCCACGTATGAAGTTATGACGATGCGCTCCGGCATAAAGACCACCATCAAGGATGTGCCGGGTTTGAACGTGGAAGTATGGGAGAACACCAAGACAGGGGACATCTGTGCGTTCGCATGGGTCAAATCCGCTGACCTGTACAAGAAACTGATGCGGCGCATCGCCGTGAATCTGTCAAAAGCCGAGGCCGTACTCAACAGCGTGGAAACACGTGCTGGAAACGGAGACAAGATGCAGGCTCGCGACATGCTGGCGGAAATATCTCCCATACTGGACGGTATTGAGAACGACCAGTTCATCATGCTGGGTATTGATGCCGCGACAACGGATGAAGACTTGTCTCTTCGGGAATCAAAACAGATGAAGGAGCGTTTCTTGTCCTTGACTGCGAAACTGAAGAACAGCATAGCGGTCTGTATCGACTGCAAGGCGGAACTCTTTGGCACAAGTTATATGGCGTTGAAAAGTGAGATACAAGGCGCGCTGTCGGATGTGGGAGTGATGTTCGTGGATGATGCCGACCGTGCGGATTGGGTGATACGGATTACAGCCCGGGCACGCGAGTACAACAAGGTGGATTATGGCAACGCATCGGCGAACTTTGTCTTTACGGACGCACAAATCAGCATAGAAAAAACGGCTGACGGCAAGCGTATCTACGAGAACAGCATCAGCGAAAAGGGTACTCATACGCTCGGTTATGAGCAGGCGGCACTGGACGCATACGAACACCTTTCCGTGCAGTTGGGTGGTATTGTTAGAGAGCAGATAACAAAATGAACCCTCCTCTCCGTAAGTACATCTCCAACGGCATTCTCCTTATCGAACGCAACGGCATCCGCTACACCGCCAACGGCCAGCGTCTCGACTAAGAGATAAGAACCTGTCACCTCCGTCAATTACGTTCAAATTGTATTTGAACACGGCTTCCCGGAGCCGCTTGTAAAGGATATGGGCTTTGTTCATTGCGTGTGGATAGTATCCGCACCTCTATCACGACAGAAGGCTACCCGCACGGATAGCCTTCTGTTTATTTCTTATAGTCTTCTGTCTTTTTCTTTTATGGCCTTCCTTCTTTTTTTTTCATTGCCTTCTTTCTTTTATTGCCTGCGAATTTAATTCGCATACCTTTCGTCCTTTGCGTCTGAATTTAATTCAGACATCGGCTCCCATAGAGCCGCCTGTATAGTCTATGGTTTTGTCAATTGCGTCAGAATACTATTCTGACCCCGCCTCATTTACAGTCCCTTACAAAGAAAATGTAAAAAAGTTCCCTTTTAGGTGATAGATTTTGCCTCTTTTTTGCCTTATATATAGAGGGGCATACTTAAATTTGAAATTTGCAATTTGAAACTTGAAATCCTAAATTTGAAACTATAAACTTTCAACTCTCCAACTTCACTCAACACTCAACTCTCAACTATAAACTATAATTGGGACTTATTGGGAAGCAGTGGGAAGCAGTGGGAAAATTCATTTCCCCGCTATCGTATCTTTGCACGACATGAAAGCCGAGTGGGTTTTTAGGATGCGGACTATTGGGCGGATTTGAAATCATAAATCATAAATTTGAAACCATAAACTCTCAACTTCTCTCAACATTAAACACTCAACTCTAAACTAAAAAACACTCAACTTTAAACTCATAAACATTTGCTCCTATTATTACTTGTCACTACTTTTGTGGCGTTTTTCAGTTCATTAACCAATAAACAAACTGTATTATGAAAAAATCAATTCTTATTGTCGCAATGGTGCTTTGCTGCACGTTCATTGCTAAGGCACAACCTCGTGCCATTGGTATCAACCTCGGTCCGTGGACATCATTCTCGTATGAGCACGGTTTCGGTTCTAACAACATGCTGGATGTCGCTGCCAATGCCATCCTGCCTCTCTTCAACAACCGTTTCGGAGTCGGCGGACACGTCACTTATGACTGGATTGATCCCTTTGGGGCTACTTTCCCGTGGAACGAAAAAGGCGAGTGGCACTGGTATATGGGTGTCGGTGGAAGTGCCGGATACGTATGGGATAATGACAAAACCAAGACGAACTGGTTCTATGCCGGTGCGGCGGGACATATCGGATTCGAGTACGATTTCTGGTTCCCCTTCCAACTCTCTGTGGACTGGAGGCCGAGCGTCGGTATCAACAATATGGATAATAAGATTGGCTTCAATCAGGAAGGCATTTGGGGACCCATTTCGATAGGTGTCCGCTACTTGTTCCATTAAGCTGCCGTCTGATCGCATAAAAGAATCTGTCTGATCGCGTTTAACTCGGTCAGACAGTCTTTTGACCCGTTGAGTCTTGACCCGCGGGGCTGCAATAAAAACTCACAAACTTTTTTATGCGGCAAAAGTAGAGTCTCTCTACTACCCCGACAATCCCGAAAAATAGGTATTTGGCACGAAAAATGCGGTTTTGTATCTTTTTTTCTTGTTAGGGTATCAAAAAGAAAGTAATTTTGCAAGTCTTTTGTTTACATAAACGTATAACACAATGAAAGCATTAGTTAAAAGAAAGCCGGAATACGGCATCTGGATGGAAGAAGTGCCCATGCCACAGGTTGGCGTGAACGATGTGTTAATCAAAGTGAAGAAGGCTGCTATCTGCGGTACGGATTTGCACATGTACAAGTGGGACGAATGGTCGCAACAACACTGCAACCCGCCGTATATACAGGGGCACGAGTTCGTCGGAATAGTTGCCGAAGTAGGTGACGGCGTTCGTAACATCAAAGTTGGCGACCGCGTCACTGCCGAAGGACATATCGTCTGCGGACAATGCCGTAACTGCCGCCGTGGAATGGGACACGTCTGCGAGAACACCGTCAGCGTCGGTATCACCCGTGACGGAGCATTTGCCGAGTTCGTTAGCATACCGGAATCCAATATAGTCAAACTGCGTGACGAGATACCCGATGACTTCGCTGCCATCATGGACCCCTTTGGAAACGCAACGCATACGGCTCTTGCTTTCCCGCTGTTAGGCGAGGATGTACTCATTACAGGTGCAGGACTGATTGGTACGATGGCTGCGGGAATATGCCGCTATGCAGGTGCCAAGAACATCGTTGTTACGGATTTCAATCCCCTTCGTCTGGACATAGCGAAACGCATGGGAGCAACCATGACCGTGGACGGCTCTAAAGGCGAGACCATACAGGGTGCTATGGACCAGCTCGGCATCCGCGGATTCGATGTGGGATTGGAGATGTCCGGCGCACCGAGTGCCTTCAATGATATGATTGAGCACATGTACAAGGGATCCAACATCGCCCAATTGGGTATTCTCCCGTCCGACACGAAGGTCAACTGGAGCGATGTTATCTTCAACGCCCTCACCATTAAGGGTATCACCGGAAGACGCATGTGGGAAACGTGGTATCAGATGGAGCAGATGATTCTCGGAGGTCTGGATCTCAGTCCGGTTATCACCCACCGCTTCAAGTTTGACGACTTCCAGAAAGGCTTTGACGTGATGGTCAGCGGTCAGTGCGGCAAGGTGCTGCTTGAGTGGTAAGTAGTGTCATACCAACATAAGGAAAAAGGTTGCTTCAAACGTTTGATGAAGTAACCTTTTTCAGTGACACTGTGAATTGTCAGGGGATTCGGAAAAGCGTCTTGGCATTGGCTGTTGTCTGCCGGTCAATCTCCTCTGGAGAAAGACCATAGACTTCGCTTAATGCGTCCATGACGTAGGTCATATAGCGGCTCTCGTTGCGCTTGCCCCGATAGGGAACGGGAGTCATGTAAGGCGCGTCCGTCTCGAGGACAATGCGTTCAAGAGGAATGCCGTGCAGATGCTCCTTCTGTTTGCAGTTCTTGAAAGTAATCACACCGCCGATACCGAGATACAGACCCATATCCACTACCTGCTGTGCCGTTTCGTGACTGCCGCTGAAGCAGTGCATCACGGCGCGGACGGCTGGAAGACCGGCGGACAACGCCTCCTCATTGACCTTGCGAAGCACAGCGAAACAGTCTTCCGTAGCATCGCGGCTGTGAATCATCACGGGCAGGTCTTTCTCCTGCGCCCAACGGAGTTGACGATGGAAAGCCTCTTGCTGCTCCCGCTTGAAGGTTATGTCTGTATGATAGTCCAATCCGATTTCGCCGACAGCTATATAGGGCGAGCCGGAGGCGAAAAGATGGGCGCGGATAGTGTCTAACTGCGTTTCCCAGTCGGCAAGAATATTCTCAGGGTGCAATCCGATAGCAGGCAGGAGATAACCGTTGCTGCGGCTGCAAACGTCTAAGACGGCGTCTATATTGGTAGCATCCACCCCGGGAACTAATATACGCTCCACGCCGCCTGCTTGCTGCGCCGACAAAACGGACTCGAAATCCTCTGCATAGACAGGGTCGTCTAAGTGGCAGTGAGTGTCAATCATGGGTGTGTTGATTTAGTCAGTATGGAACTGTCTCCGTAACTCAGGAAACGGAAGTCGTGACCGAGTGCGTAGGTGTAGATGTCCCGCCAGTCGTCACCTACAAACGCGCTGACGAGAAGCAGCAGGGTGGAATGGGGCTGATGGAAATTGGTAATCAGTTGGTCCACCATACGGAATACGTACCCGGGACGGATCATAATTTGTGTCTCGGCATGAAGGGTGTCTTGTCTGGTCTGCTCCAACCAGCCGGTAAGTGCGTCCAACGCCTCTTCCGTAGAAGGCATATCCCCATCCGCAGTGTAGGGTTCGAACTGCCCCACACGCATCTCTGTGGTGTGCAGGGCATCACGCGATTGGAGGACACGCACCCCTAACCAGTAAAGCGATTCTAATGTGCGCATCGAGGTGGTGCCGACTGCTACGATATGACCGATATGGCTGCGCAGGGTGCGGATAGTGGCAAGCGGCACGGAAATAATCTCTGTATGCATCACGTGTTGGTTGGCATCTTCCACTTTGACAGGTTGGAATGTTCCCGCCCCTACATGGAGTGTCAGTTCTGCTGTTTCGATGCCATCCTTGCGAAGTTGGTCAAGCAGCTCCTTCGTAAAGTGAAGCCCGGCAGTAGGAGCCGCTACCGACCCCTGTATGCGCGAATAAACGGTCTGATAGGTGCGCTTGTCGCTCTCCTCTGTCGCACGGTTGAGATACGGAGGAATAGGCAGTTCGCCCAATTGGTTAAGAATCTCTGCAAAGGAGGTATTGGGTGCATCCCAGCTGAAACGTATATGGTGCGTGTTGCCCTGTGTGGACAGCCTCTCTGCCGTCAGCGTGTAGTCATGCCCGTCTGATGGGAAAGAAAGTGTTAGAACGCCTTCCTTCCACTTCTTAAGGTTGCCCACCATACACTTCCACGTGCAACCGTCTTTGCCGCCTAACGACAACTGGTAGTCACGGGGGGCAATAGGCTCGAGGCAGAAAACCTCTATCCGTGCGCCCGATGTCTTGTGAAAGACAATGCGCGCCTGAATGACCCGCGTGTTGTTATACACTAACAGCGAGCCGGCGTTCAGATGCTGACCGATATGGTTGAACGTGTCTTCGCTGATGGTGCCGTCTTTATAGACCAGCAGTTTGCTGTGGTCGCGTTCGGCTAACGGGTACTTGGCGATACGGTCATCCGGAAGAGGATAATCGAACTGGTCTATCCATATAGGAGTCATCGGTTGGACCATTCCTCCGTTAAACGTTGCACAGCGTTTCCAGGATGTCGCATTCGCCCTTCGGTACAATCCGTATGTCAGGCAGGGAAGCGGGAATAAGACAGGTCTGCATCGCCTTGAGTGGCACCGAACCGCCCTCGTACTCGATTTCCGCTGCGCCGTTCAGACATACATAGACCGCGAAAGTGTCGTAACGGGCGTAGTCACGTTGTAAGGGTTGGTCAAAGCGCAAACGGTTGGTGGTAAAGTGCGGGTCATTGACCAGTTCGGTTACGGGTCGGGTGTCTTTCTGCTGTATCAGTGGTTGTGGCATCGCCTCGTAGTGCAGCACTTGGAGAGCTTGCGGGATATGTAGTTCGCGCAGACGGCCGTCCGTGCCGGGACGGTTGTAGTCATACAGACGGAACGTAATGTCGCTCGTCTCCTGTATCTCCACTACCTGCGTCCCTTTGCGTAGAGCGTGCACCGTACCGGCGGGGATAAGGGCAACATCGTCTTTCTTCACAGGCACCACCTGCAGAAGGTCCATAACGGTGTTCGCTGAAAGGCTATTGTTTACCTCTTCCGCACTGGTCTGACGGGCAAAACCTAATACGATGGAAGCGTCTTTATGGGCTTTTGTCACTACCCACATCTCCGTCTTGCCCAACTGCGCTACATCACCGTCGGACTGCATTGCGGCTGCCTGTTCGTCGTTCGGATGAACTTGGATACTGAGGTTGTCATGGGCATCAATGACCTTGAACAGCAATGGGAAAAGCTGTCCGTACCGGTCATAGACCTTGCCGCCTACTAGTTCGTCCATATAGATTTCCAATGCCTCGCCGAGGGTGTTGCCCTTGAGGAAGCCGTTGGCAACCACTGATTGGTCATCGCCGTAACCCGACAGCAGCCATGCTTCCTTGCCCCATACTTTGGGCTTGGTGATGGTCTTGAACAAGAGAGGATATAACATAAGCGTGTGGTTTGCTGTTAGTAGAGTCTATCGGATGCCCCGCAGGTGTTTCTCCCAGTTCCAGGCAGAGAGCAGTATGTCTTTGACGGGTGTGTCCGCTTGCCAGCCAAGTACGCGGTTTGCCTTGTCGGGACAAGCCCATACTTGCTCGATGTCGCCTTCGCGGCGGTCGACGATCTCATAAGGGATTAGTTGCCCGGTCACTTCAATGAACGTGCGGACAATCTCTAACACGGACAGACCGCGTCCTGTGCCGAGATTGAACACCTCCACGCGCTCGGCGTCAGGGTAACTGTACTCCGTTGGTGCAGGGGTGGTCAGCATACGGTCAACAGCTTTGACATGGGCTTTCGCCAGGTCCATCACGTAGATGTAGTCACGTATGCACGACCCGTCGGGAGTGTTGTAGTCGTCGCCGAAGACACGCAGTTTGTCCCGTAGTCCTGCGGCTGTCTGCGTTACGAAAGGCAGCAGGTTGTTGGGAACGCCGTTGGGCAGTTCGCCTATCTTGCCGCTCGGATGGGCGCCGATGGGGTTGAAATAGCGTAGGATGGTGGTGCGCAGTTCCTTGTTGGCTTTGGCAGTGGCAAACAGGATGTCCTCATTCACCTGCTTTGTATGCCCGTAAGGGGACAACGCTTTCTGGATAGGAGCAGTCTCGTCCACAGGCAGATGTTGCGCATCCGGTTGGCCATAGACGGTACAGGAGGACGAAAAGACGATGTTCTTGACTCCCGTCTCGTGCATTAGGTCAAGCACATTGACTAACGAACCGATATTGTTGCGGTAGTACATCAGCGGCTTTTCTACCGACTCGCCCACTGCTTTGCTGGCGGCGAAATGGATGACAGCATCAATGGGAGCGTACTTGCGGAACACTTCCTTAAGTGCCGCTTGGTCAAGACAGTCCGTCACTTCCAGAGCAGGACGGACACCTGTGATGCTTTCGATACCGTCCATAACCTCGCGGTTGGAGTTGCTCAAGTTATCCACTACGACTACATCATAGCCGCTTTCCTGCAAACAAACCACTGTGTGCGAACCGATGTAGCCTGCACCGCCGGTAACAAGAATACGCTTCATTGCTTTGGCTTTGTTAGAAGAGATGTTGGGGATAAACGCCCTGTTTAATCAGTTGGTTAAGCTGCATAATGACCTGCTCGCGGTCTTCGGCATACGTCACACCGAACCATTTGGAGGGAGTGGAAAGCACCTGACAGGTCACTTTCCCTGCTCGGATAAGGTCATTAACCAGCGTGGGGATGTAGAACTCCTTTTTCAGTTCCTGTCCGTAGGAAGTAAGGAACTGCTTGAAGGCTTCTTCTGTATAGGTGAAGTAGTCGGGTGTGAAACCCCACATATTCATTGAGACAGGAGTCATCGGGTCAATCTCCGTATCCTCGCCGTCCTCGGTGAAGACCACTTTGTTGCCCACCGCTTCTATATGGGTGCGCTCCACCACATCGGTCAGATAGCCTTCGCTGTCGGTGGTGCAGACCCCGCGGCTCACACTGCCGTTCGCGCTGAGCGTGTTGGCAACGTGGTAGCCGACCATACAGTAACGCCCTGTCTGTCCGTCGGTCTGCTGAAGGAAACGCGCTAATACGGCAAACGACTCCTTGCCGTAAAAGTCATCGGCGTTGATGACGGCGAACGGCTCGCGGATAAGGTCTTTGCCCATCAGCACGGCGTGGTTGGTGCCCCACGGCTTGGTGCGCTCGGGATTGTATGTGTAACCCGCAGGAACTTTGTCCACTGACTGGAAGCATACCGCGCAGTCCACCTTCTGTTCGTATTTCGCTAATACGACTTTACGGAACTCGGATTCAAAGTCTTTGCGGATAACGAAGACGATTTTGCCGAAGCCGGCACGCAGCGCATCAAAGACACTGTAGTCCATTATTGTCTCGCCGTTCGGTCCTAAACCGTCAATCTGTTTCAGACCGCCGTAACGGCTGCCCATACCGGCCGCCAGTACAAATAGAGTAGGTTGCATAGTCAGATAGAAGATACTGAAGAAGTAATCCTGATATTCAGTTTTTTATCACCGTTCCCTGTTCTTCGGGGTGCAGGAACGGCTTGACATAGAGAGGGATGTTCTTTTCTCGAAGCGGAGCTATCGTCTTGGGGTGGATGATTTGCGCACCCTGTGCAAGAATCTGTTCCGTTTCGTCGTAGGTCAGGTGCGGAAGCAGATGTGCATTGCGGTCACGGAGCGGGTCGGCGCTCATTACACCCGGCACGTCCTTCCACAGCGTTACCGATTCGGCGTTGAGCAGGTTGGCAAGCAACGCCGCCGTGTAGTCCGAACCTTCGCGACCGAGTGTTGTGCGCCTGCCGTCAGGCGTGCCGGCGATAAACCCTTGTGTCACATAGATGCGGGCAGGATGCGTTTTCAGGTAGCCTTTCAGCAGGCGTTGCGTCATGTCCATGTCCACATTCGCTTGACGGAACTGGTCATCGGTAACGATAATCTGTGTAATGTCCATCCATTCGTTCGCAATGCCGCAGTTGTTCAAGTATGCGCTTACTATGCGTGTAGATTGCAGTTCGCCGGTACTGACTACCTGATCGTACAGCGCATCAAACCCTGACAGGTCGTACTCACATAAGGCACGAACAAGACCTTCCAAAGCATTGGTGGTCTTGCCCATTGCGGAAACGACAATCATCAACCGTCCGTCCGTCTGGGCTATAATACGTCCTATATTGCGGATTCCCTCTGCATCACGGACGGAAGCGCCGCCGAACTTAAATACGTGCATAGTTGTCCTGGAGATTTGCCATACGGATTGCCGTTACAGCACCTTCCACTCCTTTGTTGCCCAGTTCGCCTCCGGCGCGCTCACGAGCTTGCTCCTTGTCTGTTACGGTCAAAACGGAAAAGATGACTGGTGTCACACCCATCACATTCAGACGAGTCACGCCTTCCGTTATAGACTGGCAGACGTAGTCGAAATGCGGTGTGTCGCCCTTGATGACGCAGCCGATGACAATGATGGCGTCCACTTTACCCATCAACTTCGCTGCCGCATACGTCAGTTCCACTGTTCCGGGGACATGTACCACCTGTATGTGGCGGTCGGGAACACCGTTTTTGTGAAGGGTGTGCAGTGCGCCGTTCGACAGTTTGTAGGTGATGTCCGCGTTCCAATCGGCTACCACGATGGCGTAGTGTTGCTCCGCCACCACCTCCTTGGGCGGGAGTTTGGTGACATCGTACTTAGACAGATTGGCTCTCACCGCTTATTCCTCCGCCAGTGCAATGTATTTGTCAATGTCGGAAGCCTCGGCTGAATTGGGATATTTCTGGCGAATCATCTCGAACACCTTTTTCGCCTGCTTTTTGTCGCCCAGTTCAAGATAAACGAAACCTGCTTTCTTGAGGCTCATCGGAGCCACAATCTCGTTCTCCGAATTGGCAGCAGAACGGAAAGCCACAGCGGCTTTCTCCAGTTCGTCCATCTGCACGTAGGCATCGCCGAGCAACTGGCGGGCGGCAGGATCAATGGTCAGATCGTCGGCGGAGAATTTCTTGAGGTACTTGGCAGCCTCCTCGTATTCGCCTAACTGGTAATGGCAGATACCGGCATACAGAGCGGCCAGTTCGCCTTCCTGATAGTGGCTGTACTCGTCGGCTATCGCCTCGAAGCCGATACATTCGGCATCATCGCCCGCGAGAGCCTTCTGCCAGTCACCGGCGGCAAAATAAACAACCGCCTTTGCATTCTCGTTGCTTGCTTCAAGAGCCTTTGGCTTGATAACGTATTGGTTGATAGCAATGCAACCCATCACAACGGCTGCAATTCCTACGATAATCCACGTGAGCATTGTGCTGTGCTCCTCTATCCATACACTGGTGGTGGACATTGCCTCTTCTACGTTCTCAAGATTCTGGTCTTGTTTTTTAAAGTCTTCTTTCTTTGCCATAATATGTTTTGTATTAGTTGTTTCTACTGTGGGATACTCTCCCAAAAAGCGCGCAAAAGTAAACCATTTATTTGACTGATACAACTATTTCTCAAAATATCGTGTTTTTCTGACTACAGAGGGTCTATGTCAGGTTGCACGGTAACGCCTTTGCAAGGAAGAGTCATGGATACTTCCTGTAGTATCTGCCGGATCATTTGTTTACCTTTGCTGACAGGGGCGGTGCGTTCAATACGAAGTTGTATTTGCCGGATATGCAAATTCTGTATGCGGGTCACAGAAGGTTGCATGACCGCTGAACAGCGGTTGCCGAAGGCGGCTGTCAGTCTTTGGCGCAACGATTTGGCGGCATCCGCCACACGCTGCTCGTCGCGGTGCTTGAGCGTCAATGTAATCAGGTGGACGAAAGGAGGGAAATGGAACTGCTCCCGTTCCTGTATCTGCCAGTGGTAAAAACCGTCGGTATCGTGACGGCACAGGTATTCCAACACTGGGTGCCCGGTGTCGAAAGTCTGTATGATGACCTCGCCTTGCTGTCCTTTTCTGCCTGCCCTGCCTGCCACCTGTTCGAGCATTTGGAAGGCGCGCTCGTAACTACAGAAAGAGGGTTGGTTGAACAGCGAGTCCGCTTGCAGTACCGCTACCAAACTTACATCATCGAAATGCAGTCCTTTGGTCACCATCTGCGTGCCGATGAGTATATCTACCTCGTGCTGCGAGAAAGAGCGAATGATCTCCTGATAAGCGTCTTTCTTGCGTGTTGAGTCCAGATCCATTCGCGCTACCCGCGCTTCGGGGAAGAGCTTCTCCACCTCGTCCTCTAACCGCTCCGTTCCTAACCCGTGGACACGCATCTCGCCGCCGCATTCGGGGCAGGCGGACAGCAGCGCGCTCTCGTACCCGCAGTAGTGGCATTGCATGTAACTCCCGCGCAGGTTGCGGTGAACGGTCAGGGCGACGTCGCAGTCCGGGCATTTCGGAACGCTCCCGCATTGCGTGCATTGCATGTACGGCGCGTAGCCCCGTCGGTTCTGGAACAGGATGACTTGCTTGCCTTTGCCCAGTTCCTCCCGTATCCTGTCCACCAGCGGGTCGCTCAGGTGTCCGTACATCTCTTTGCGGTGGTACTGCCGGTTCAGGTCGATGAGCGTGATGCGTGGCATCTGCAGCCCGGCAAAACGCTCTGTCATGCGGCTGATGCCGTATTTGCCGGTCTCCGCGTTGCGTTGTGTCTCGATGGCGGGGGTGGCTGTGCCGAGCAACACGTGTGCGTTCATCTGCGATGCTAACATAACAGCCACCGACCGTGCGTGATAGCGGGGAGCGGGATCCTGCTGCTTGTAACTCAACTCGTGCTCCTCATCCACAATCACCAGACCCAGATTGCGGAACGGAAGGAAAACAGCCGACCTTGCACCGACAACCACCTGTCCAGCACTATGGTTCAGTACTTGCCGATACGCCTCCGCTCGTTTCCCGTCGCTCACGCGCGAGTGATAAACCAACAGACGCTCACCGAAAACGCGCTCCAAGCGGTCGGTCAGCTGGGTGGTCAGGGCAATCTCCGGTACCAGATAAAGCACCTGCCTGCCTTGTTGCAACTGCTCCTCTATCAGGTGGATATATACCTCCGTCTTGCCTGATGAGGTCACGCCGTGCAACAGAACTACTCGTTTATCCTGCCATGCCTGCCTGATCTCGCTTGCGGCTCTATCCTGCTGGGGTGTGAGGGGAAAAGGCGGATGAAGGTTTATGGGCGGTCGTGAAAGGCGCGAGGTCCGCCTAACAGAATGCTCGAAGGAGTACTGGCGGTCCAGTACTTTCTTAGGCAGAGCCGCTGCCAGCACATCCCCTATGGGGCAGAGGTAATAACCGCTCATCCATTGCCACAGACGCAACTGCTCCTCCGTCACTACCAGTTGCGCATCCAATACGGAAGTCAGCGGACGGATCTTGCTTTTGTCAATCCCTTCGGGAAGGTCGGTGGTTTTTCGGCATACGATGCCTACTACCTCCTTCCGCCCTAAAGGTACAAGGACACGGCTTCCTGCTTCAACAGCCATGCCGTCAGGGACACTGTACGTATAGGTGTCCTGTATGGCGAGAGGCAATATGACATCCGCATAGACGGGCATAGCAGAATCGGATTCTAATGAACTTGCATATATGCTTCGCTTGCCACGGCGAATAGGACCATAATAACCAGCAGTGAGCCGTAACTCACCACTATGCACACGAGTAGCCGCCACAGCGTACCCCAATACCCGTAGCCGAACAACTGCTTGTAGGTAATGAAGCTATAAACCAGCGACAACATAAGCGCTATAGAATCGAAAGGAATCAGGCATGTCAGAACAAGCCACAGAACGGCCATATACACCCGCAGGAAGAACCCCTCAGGCAAGGTGTGTCCCGGATAGAGCGGTGCCTTGCGGAACAGCAGCCATGTGGGCAGGATAAGAAACGAACTGACCGTCAGCGCGCCTATGTCCTCGTGACGGTTGAGCCAGTTGAACACATAATCCAAATAACGGACACCTGTTGCTGAAGGTTCGGGTTGTATCGAGGGGAAGATAAGCCGTACCAGAGTGACTAAAGCCGCTAAGATAACTAACAGTTTGAAAGGCGGGTAGCTGACTTGCCGTCTGCCGCTGATGTAGTCACGGACTAAATAGCCAGGACGGAGGAACAGCTGCAGCAGTGTATTGACAGCGGAGCGCGATTCCAGCCCCCACAGCAGCACAATGTTCTGCCATAGCGACAGCCAACTCACGCGTCCCTGCTGTGCCGACTGTGAGCAGACGGGGCAGTAGTTACCTCTAAACCGGTGTCCGCAGTTGTTGCACACGTGTTCCGTTTCGTCGGTCCGGTAGTGAATCGGCTGCTGCTGCCACTGCCGGAAAAGCAGGTACTTCGGTTTCAGCGTGTTCTTCAATCCTTGATAATACGTCTTTATCTTTTTTGTGGTGCGTTGTTGTTTTGTAGCAGTCATACGGTATGTGCATGAATATCGGCGCAAAGGTACTATATATTTTCGGAGATTAGTCATTCCAGTCAATATAATGCCTAAGAAAAGCAACAAACCACTGCATAACAGCGGTTTGTCTTGACTCTGTGATCCATGCAGGATTCAAACCTGCAACCCCCACATCCGTAGTGTGGTACTCTATTCAGTTGAGCTAATGGACCATTCGCTCCTGTGTGTCAAAACACCTTTTTGACCTCAAAAGCGGGCGCAAAAGTACTGCCTTTTTGCGGACAGACAAAATGTTTTGTAGTTTTTTTACAAGAAAGTCCGTAACAGGCTGTAAATGACAGGTTCTTTAGAAATGCCCGTGTTCCGTCCTTTAGTACGCGATAGCGAAGACAACGCGGCGGGGAGAGGGCTTGCCCGTGACCATACACTTGCCTGTTTCCTCTTGGAAGCCCGGAAGCGGGTCAAGCGGAATGCAGCGTATGGTGGCTTTGGTCTCTTCCTTGATGCGTTCTTCTGTTTCAGGTGTGCCATCCCAGTGACAGAGCAGGAAGCCGCCTTTCTGTATCTCGGTCTTGAACTCTTCGTAGGAATCACAAGTGCGGATATGCTCTGTGCGGAAAGCAAGGGCTTTCTGATAGCAGTTACGTTGGATATCAGCCAACAGTTGCTCTATATGTTCCGCAATGCCTTCTATCGGCAAGGTCTCTTTGGTCAGTGTGTCGCGGCGTGCCACTTCGATAGTTCCGTTCTCCAAATCGCGTCCTCCCATTGCGAGTCGTACAGGCACACCCTTTAACTCGTAGTTGGCGAACTTGAAGCCGGGCGATGACTGGTCGGAAGTATCCACTTTGACACGTATGTTGCGGCGGCGCAGTTCGTCAGCGAGCGGGTCCAGTTTCTCCATCAGAGCGGCGAGGTCTTCCGCTTTCTTGAAGATGGGAACGATTACCACTTCGACAGGAGCGAGTGCGGGAGGTAGTACCAGTCCGTTGTCGTCCGAGTGGGTCATGATGAGCGCACCCATCAGGCGGGTGGAAACACCCCACGAGGTAGCCCAAACGTATTCGTACTTGTTCTCTTTGGAGAGGAACTGTACGTCAAACGACTTGGCGAAGTTCTGTCCGAGGAAGTGTGACGTACCGGCTTGCAGTGCCTTGCCGTCCTGCATCATTGCCTCAATGCAATATGTGTTCAGCGCACCGGCGAAACGTTCGTTGGCAGACTTTACACCCTTAATAACGGGAATAGCCATTATGTTCTCTGCGAAGTCTGCATAAACATCCAGCATACGGCGAGCATAGTCTTCCGCTTCCTCTTTGGTGGCGTGGGCTGTGTGTCCTTCCTGCCACAGGAACTCTGCAGTACGGAGGAACAGACGGGTGCGCATCTCCCAGCGCATCACGTTGCACCATTGATTGCACAGTATGGGTAGGTCACGGTAGGAAGAAATCCAGTTCTTGTAAGTGGACCAGATGATGGTTTCCGAGGTAGGACGAACAATAAGTTCTTCTTCGAGGCGTGCATTGGGATCCACTACCACGCCTTTGCCGTTGGGGTCGTTCATCAAGCGATGGTGAGTCACTACGGCACACTCTTTGGCAAAGCCCTCTACGTGTTCCGCTTCGCGGCTCAAGAACGATTTAGGAATAAGGAGAGGGAAATAGGCGTTCTGTACTCCCTGTTCTTTAAAACGACGGTCCAGTTCGTGCTGGATAGTCTCCCAGATGGCGTAGCCGTAAGGCTTGATAACCATACAGCCGCGTACTGCAGACTGTTCGGCAAGGTCAGCTTTTACCACCAGTTCGTTATACCATTTGGAATAGTCTTCCTGACGTGAGGTTAGTTTTTGAAAATTGGCCATTGTACAAATGATTTGGCAAAATGAAGCGGCTTGTCCGCCGCTTCCTGTTAATGATATTGTGTATTCGTTTAATAAATCATTACGCGGCTTCCGCGTCTGCGGTCGCGGCGTGTAGGATAACCAGACTGACACATTACGCAGCCGTACTTGATACCCGATGTGATGACAAACGTGAGTTTGATACCTGCAAAGAGGTTGCGTACGGGTGATGTGGCGGCATTAGAACTCAGGTAGTCCACCATCTTCAGTCCGGCAGTCATATCCGCATTGCTGGCATACTGCTGCGGATAGGAAAGCATCGGCTTGTCTGATTTCATACGATCGTCCAGGATGTTCATATCTGCGAACACGCCTATACGGAAGTAGTTCTCCGCTTCGGAACGCGCCGACCCTACCAACGGAATCTCTCCACCCAGTTCAAACGAGCCTGCTACATTCACTTTCATTGCGGTCTTGTCGCTTGTCGAAAGGGCATAGTCGGTGAAGAAGCCGTGGTTAGGCATATTAGCGAGCGGGTCAATGAACTCTTTATAGATACCTACAGCAGAGTATGTCGCATTCGCTTTGTAGGAATTGATGACGTTCAGATTGATTTTCGCACCTGCAAGGAAATAGAAGCGGTTGATGTGCGCACCTACCATCAACGGTATTTGTGCGGTGATGGTGGTATATTGGTCTTGACGGTTCTTCTGTATGTACTGGTAGTCGAACCGACCGTCCACTGCCTGCGGGTCAATCTGGTCGGGCAACAGATAGGTAGCATCGTTGATACGAAGCCCTGACTGTGCATACTTGCCCGCCAAACCTGTCTGTAGCAGGAATGCCGTACCGCGCCATTCGTATCCCAATCCTAATGCACCTCCTCCTCCGATGCCCATTTTGGCACCGGGTGTGGAGCCTATATAGTTAGAGATACCGCCATTGGCCCATACCACAAAGCCGTGGGCTCCGAGGTTATTGTCCGCCGCCACAGTGAGTGGCAGCAAGGCGAACAACGCGACGATAAGGTGTTTGTTTTTCATATTCGTTCGTGTGATGTTTATTCAATCTGTTACGTAGTTACAAAGCAGTCTTTATTACGGCTGCTCTGTAACGGGTGTTTGATCCTCAGTGGTGTCGGGTTCAATCGGTTCAACGATGATTTCGTCGAAGATAACCTCTACTCGGCGGTTCTCAGCTCGTCCTTCCGCTGTTGAGTTGTCGGCTACCGGCTCGCTTTCGCCCTTGCCTATAGTGGTGATGCGGCTTGCATCAATACCGCGTTTGACAAGTTCGGCTTTGACAGAGTTGACACGGCCTTCTGACAAGCGTTGGTTGTACTCTTCCGTACCTACGTTATCGGTGTGACCGATGAGGGTAATCTTGACAGTAGAATGACGTTGCAACAGGTCTGCCAGTTCGTCAAGAGTCTGGTCGCTGATGTGACGTATATTGGTCTTGTCGTTATCGAAGAACAGGTTGTCCATTACAATGGTGTCTCCCGCTTGGATTGTATCACCGTTATATACAATGGTGTCCATCGGTACTATTTCGGGTTCTACCACTACCGAGTCGACTACGACAGGCTGTACTTTCTTTTTCTTCTTTTTCTTCTCTTTCTTTACGGGCGGCTGCTCGTAGAACTCATAGTAGATATTGAAGCGTACGCCCGCATTCCACGGCAGCATCTTACCGGAAGCCAAGTCGCCATCTGTCGATACAGACTTAACATCGGTAATGTTTACTCCCTGTCTTTCATAGAAAGCAGCGTTGGCAGCAGGTGTCTTGTGATAGTCCATTACTCCGACATTAGCATAGAGAGCTACCTCGTAGTGAAGCAATTGGGCGAAGGGCAGTTTCTGTTTAACCTCGTTCTTTCCGTTGCTCTTCTGGGGAGCGGGAATGGCTGCTTTGGATGCCATATAAGGGTCGAGATTGTAGCCTATCTCTACGGCTACCTGCGGATTGAGCATGTTCAGGTTCATCTTGCCCTTACCGTCTTTCGTATCCGTAAAGAGCAGGTGATTACCGAGGTCCGTATAGGGGTCAATACCTTTTCCGTCCTCAATCCAGCGCGTAAATTCCGTATTGGTTGCGTAAGAGGACATCAGGGGCAGTCCAACACGTACACCAGCCATAGCGTACAATCCCTTATAGATGTCGGCACCAAAGAGAATGGGTACACCCACCTCGAATGTGGATTGGTTCTCCTTAATGGAAGAGAAATCGAAATGATAGGTGCTCAAGTCGGGATAGATAAGTTCGTACTGCTTTTGGATAGTACCTTTGGCAGTGTTCCCTGCGTATGTTCCGTCTATACCGACAGTCATGCGGAAACGGTTGTATTCCATCTTGTAACGGAATTCCAATCCTGCGTTAATCCCACCGGGGAAGGAAAGATCGGAACCCGTAATAGGGAACTGGCTGTAACCTATCTTCGGACTCAAACCAATGTAGTGCAAGGGTTTGGTGTAGGTCAGTTTCGCCTGTTTCCAGGCGCGGTCTGTTACCGATGTGGTCTTTTCCGCAAAGAGCATCAGCGGCATAACTGCCAAAAGAATAAGAGCAATGTGTCTATTCATTGTTGTCAGGACAAAATTGTTTTCAACTGTCTGTTTGTTAGCAAAAATCTGTGTCATCGTTGTTTCTCCTCTCCTGTTTATTCCACAATCCACTTTTTCGTTGTTTGCGTACCGTCATTAGAACGGAAGGCAATAAGATACGTACCGCGTGTTACGGACGGGTCAATGGTAATGTCGGGTGAACCGTATTCGTTACCGAACATACCAGTCTGCACTGCGTATCCCATCAGGTTGTAAATGGTATATGTACCTGAAGTGTTGGTCAGCACTTGCAGTTGGCGGCTGTCTCCTCTACGCGGAGCAAGGTTGATGTCGTCCTTGAATACAGGTTCGTTTACCTTGTCGATGTATTCCGGTTTGAAGCGGCATGTGCAGAATGTCTTGCGGTCATCGGAACGGGTCAGTTCGGCATAGAACGAGTCATTGGGATTCAATGTAGAACCTTCGCCTGTGAAATCTTTCGTCACAATGTACGAATGGTGTTCGCCTCGTCCCACCACTTCTTGTCCGTTGCGGAACCAGCGCACATTGGCTATCTCATATCCGCCGTTGAATGCGTCGTTGTAAATAGAGAGTATATCATTCCAACGCTGATAGATAACCCATGACGGATAGAAGACTGTGAAGCCGAGCGTGTGCGTCTCTTCCTGTCCACAACTATTGACAACGGTAATAGTCATTGTGTAGTCATCCGGGCGAGGATATGCATATACCTTCTTTCCGTCCGGACCAGTAACAGAATCCAGCGGCATAGGAATAGTGAATACACTGTCCATAGCGACTCCGTTCACTTTGATAGCCGTGGTTATATCCTCATAACCTGTCTTTGTAATGGAAGTGTTCGCATCGATATTCACCGTTGTACCTTCCTGATTGTTCCAGTTATCGGAGAAGTCCACTTTCACTGTCTGTACGGACGGGTTGATGGTTAAGGGTGTTTCGCCTGTGTTATCCACTTTGGCATTGTAGTGGAAAGCTACATTAAAGCCCTGTGCATCTCCACAAATGGTGTCCTTAACGGCAAAGGTACCCGGACAGTCCAGTGCGGCAGCATCCACATGTACGCGATAAATCTTCTTCGCACACGATGCACTATAGTTCTGCAGGTCTGCACCTGTGTAGTTCTCTACGTATTCGTAGTCGCCCGTAATCTTAATCTTTTCTCCTGAACGCGGCCACGTATAGGTCTCGCCAAATCCAACTTCGACATCGGGCTCGTTAACAATCTCTGCAGCATCGACAAACTGTTCCAGTTCAAACGTACCTACATGGTTGGTCAATTCGCAGACATAGGTAGCGTCTTCGTCGGCAGCCGGCATGTGGAGTGTGCGCTCCGTGGAAAGCGAGGTCTCTTTGTTACCTTTTACATACCAGCGGTAGGAGAAGCCTTCGGGAGCGGTAATGGTGATGCTATCCTCTTTGCCTTCGCAGTCTTTGCTGAAGACCAGTTTCTTTGCGGCACAGGTTACGTGTGCATACATGTGCGCTTCATGATGGTCGGTGCAAATCACCACCTCATTGTGTGTAACCCTATTGATAGCGCAGTCATAGTTTGCCAATACCACACCTATAGACTGTCCTGCCCATTTGGAAAGGTCAATACCTACTTTCGACCAGTCTTTCCAATAGGTCTTTACACCATTTCTATCACTGTTTTCAAAGGAATTCCAGCCTTGAATAGACGAACTTACAGTTGTATAGTGATATAACTCTCCTTCTAACTTACCGTAGTCCTGATGTTTGTCATTGAGGTTCTGTGCATAGAATCCGCAATAGGGCTGGTACCATCCAGGGATACCTGAATGTCCGGGAGCCTCCAGCACAGCGGCATAGTTAATAAGGATAATGGGATAGTCAGGGTCCACTGTCAGACGGAACACCATCCACTCTCCTTTCGCTGAGTCACCTTCAACGTAACCATCGTTCATCAGTCGGACACTGGTAGTCTCGTCAGGCGGCAATACAGAGAGGTCCTTGCACAGATTGTCCGTCCCTTCTGCCGTCATCAGTGTCTGACGGGGATGAGTGCCCGGAGAGAGATAGGGACTTTTCCATCCAATCGAGTCGATAGAACCTGAAGCTCCCTCACTATGAAAGGTAATACCGGCATCCACATTGATAAACCGATTCGTCCCATCGTCCAGTGTGGACATGTCCACGCACTGCGCCCAAGCAGTGCCGGTCGCCACCGCCAATAGCCCCACGGCGACCCAATTCCTCAGATTACAACAGTGTTTCATAGTATAAGTTTTTTAGTCAATTCTTTATTCAGCAATCCACTTCTTGGTTTCCTCTCCCTGTTCGTTATCGCGGAAGCGAATGATATACGCGCCAGCGGCAGGCAATTGGATAACGGGCGAGCCGTATTCTTCACCGAAACAGCCATGGTTGAGTACCTTACCGTCTATATTGTATAAAGTGTATGTTCCGGACAGGTCGGTGTTGACTCGCACGATACGTCTGTCCGCATTATCCGCAGTCAGTTGTATGCGTTCGGGTGACTTTTCGGGTGCGTACTGCTGGATGACAGGTCTTACAGGGCAGGTGCAGAGTGATACTCCGTCCAGAGTACGGGTAAGTACCGCCCAATACTCGGATGCAGGATTCAATCCTCCGGGCTGATAGATATAACTCGGATAAGATGCTGCCGAATAAGCAGGTGCACCGTCCTGATACCACTGAATGCCGGAGAAGATGTATCCTCCGTTGTAGTTCTGGTTGAGTATGGCAAGCACATCATCCCAACGCTGGGAGATAAGCCATGACGGGAAGCGGACTTCCAGCGGCCGGGCTTCATAGGTCTTGTCCGTGCCGTTGCTTTGGTGGATGACTATATAGTAATAGTATATACCCGGGCGGACATAATGCGCAGTCAATGACGGACCCGCAATGGACTGCGGCATAGGCACGTGGATAGCATTCGACCCGGCGGGTATGGGTTGGTTGGTGAGATTGACAAAGCCGTTTGCCACAGCGTTGTCATCAAAGACGATGTCATAGCTCTTTGGATAGCCCGATGTGTAGTTGAATGCTATGTCAAGCGTTGCGGCATCGGCGCATACATACGTCGGCAGAACGAATTCACCTTCCACGGGGCATTTGTTCTGAACAGGAACGGAGAAAGTCGTCTCCTCATTCGCGCAACCGATAGTCATAGAACTGGTAACCGTGCAATACAAGGTCAGATCCCTGTCTTCCGGTCCAAAGGTGTAGGTACAAGTCGGTGAGTTGCTTAATACCAGACCGGGATTCGTGGATGAGTACCACTTATAGGAGTAGAATCCTTCCGGAGCAGAGTATGTAACCTGATTGTTCAGGCAGTCCTCGTTCTCCAACGTGAGGGCAAAAGGCTGGGTCACGCCGTCGCCATTGGGCGAGCAGGACACATTCAGGTAGAGACGGGACATGTGGTGGTCATCGCAGGTGTAAATCTGCGGCTCGTTGTAATAAACGTTGTAATTCTCGTCCATCAGGTAGTACCATCCCGCTTGCGCGCAGTCGTAATACTCCGCAGCAAAGGCGACGGTATGACCTATATATGGAGTCAGGTCAATCGCCATAAGCGTCCAGTTCTTATAGTATGCGTCGTAGGAATAGGTAATGGAGCATTGTCCGCCCGAATCGTCCGTAATCTGGAACTGTTTGCCTCCCCACGTTTGGCTGTCCAGCGGGATTGGATTCCCCTGCGTGTCGTAAAGCACTTGCTGATGGTCCGCGCACTCCAGTATCTGCCCGTCAACCGCCAGATAGAAATGTATCCATGGCTGCTGATAAGTCCAGTCCCCCTCGTACTGGTATAACGAGGCATCGCCTATCCAGTAATCCTGTATGCCGTCGTTCCAAGCGTATTGTCCAATCAGATTGGTAAGAGTGTTAATATGGTCGGGTTTTGAGTCGGTAAGCATCATGGCGTAGTTGACGTACATGATGGCATTTTCTTCCGTAACCTGATACTTATAGATGACACCGCCGCCTTTCGCCAACTCGCTTGTTTCGGAATTCAGTTGGCAGTTTCCATATTCGTCTATATAAAAGTTAGTTATATAACTCATTGTGCCCAAACGGACAGACTTGTTCGCATTTGCAGGCAAGTCGCTGACAGGCACATTCGGGTCGGTACCTGTAGAATTGGTGGGTGTTATCACCTTATGGCGCGTCCCGTCGGCATTTTCGCTCATAACCCAACCGTAGTTTGTCGCTCTGCCGTATTCATCGTAAGCCACAGGCGCGTAATCGTAGTGGAAAAAGATAACCTGACATGCGCTATAGTCAAGCAAATCAACTTTATTTTGAGCCTTGACAGAGAAAGAGCAGGCACAAAGAACCAACAAAGCAATGTCAGCAATGGTCAGTTTTTGTTTCATAGATACCATAAATTGGGTTTTCTGATTGATATGGCTGATTACCGATTTGCGGGCAAAAGTATTTCAAAATTCGGAAATGTGCAACAAAGGCTGTATTTTTTTTGACTTTTTAATAGAGCAGGCGTTTTTTTGGCAATAATCATGCTCCTGTTCAATACGGGTCAGGATACGGTGAGGTGACGGTGAAATCCGCTTAATCTATCATTTATCTATCGTGTATCTAACGTGTATCTATCGTATATCTATCGTGTATCTAACGTAAATAATACGTACCGCCTCCGAAACGGAAACGGTACGGTCAGAATACGGAAGCGGTACGGTCAGAAAACGGATACAGCGCGGTCAGAATTCTTTTGGCTTGCCGAGTCCGCAGAGGGAGCGGAAGTCGCAGTAGCGGCAGCGCGTGGTGTCGGGCTTGTCGTAGAAGGCGTCATCCCTGTCATGCGCAGTGTCCCACGGCGAGGCGAACGGCTTGTCGGGATTGAACATCTCGTCCCGAAGGAGCGTCTCGAACCGCGGCTCAAACGTCTCCTGCACATCTTTATACGACCTGATGGGTTCCACTCCCTTTTCCGCCGCATACAGCACGCGGGGCTTGTAGCCATCCACTCTGCCGCTGAGCGGGAAGCATAGTGCGGGACGGACGGTCTTGTCGGGGAAGTGCCGTTGGAGGACATAGGAATAGAAGAGCAGCTGCACCTGATAGTGCTGCGCGGGTTTGTAACGGTCGATGTCGCATAGTCCGTCAAGGGCACAGTAGACGGCTTTGTCGGTCTTTTCCTTGCTGCCTGTCTTGTAGTCCATGATGCGCAGCGTGTCCGACCCTATGAGGTCGATGCGGTCAATGCGTCCGCCGATGCGCAGCGGGCTGCCGTTGATGTCCACGTTGCAGTAATAGTCCTGCTCAAGCGCGAAGACCTTGAAGGGTTCGGTTTTGTCCAGGTCGATGAGCCGTAGCAACATCTCGCCAAGCACGTCGCGAATCACCAAGAGGAAGCCTTGATTGTCTTTGAGTTGCGGGTTGGCGTTGAACACCACTTCGTCAAACGCCGCGTCCAATGCGCGGTTGACGGCGCCTGATTTCTTGGACTCCTCGAGGACATCGGCGGTGATTAGCGTGCCCGCCTCCATATAGGGTCGGTAGAACGATTCCGCCGCCTTGTGGAACAATGTGCCAATCTTGTCCGACTGCAGGTCGCCGTCGGCAGAGTCTGCCTTTTGAATGCCTTTGACCCGCGAATACCAGTAGGATCGCGGACAGTTGATATAGGCGTTGAGTGCGGACGGGGAGAGCGTGCGATCCAACATCTTTTTGAGGGTGTCCTCTGTCTTTTGGAAGGGTATGCGCTCGGTTGCGACCTGTTCGGCAGCGGGCGAGACCAGTTTAGCGTAGGTCACCTGCCAGTCTGTCTCCGCCAGCATCCGGCGTATGAAGCGCGACTCCTCCGCTTCGCCTGAAGCGTTGTAGAGCGAATAGACGATGTCGATATGGCGTGCGCGGCGGAAGAGGCGGAAGAAGTTGTTGGCATAAATCTGCACCTGCTTCTCCTCGTCGGCGAGGTGGAAGTACTTGCGGACGGCATAGGGAATCATCGACTTGGCTCGTTCGTTCTTCGGCAGTACGCCCTCGTTGGCGGACAGGATGAGCAGGTTGTCGAAGTCCAGCGAGCGCGTCTCCAGCACGCCCATGACCTGCAGTCCCTTCGCCGGTTCGCCGTGGAAAGCGACGGATGAGGAGGCAAGCATACGGCCGAGCAGGCGCTGAACCAGCGGCAGGGAGAGCCCTTGCAGGCTGTGGAGCAGACCGGTGCGGATGTTCTGCAGCAGTTTGTCCGTCTCGAAGAGTGCATAGGCGAGCGCCTCGTCCATCAGGTTGTGGAAATACGGTGCGTTCTTGTCTGCCGGACCGCTTTTCATCCTGTTGCGTATGGCATCCGTCACGTACTGGAGGTACGCTTCCGCCGTGCCGTCCGGGGATGTGCGGTTGAAATCCTCCTGCAGCGAACGGATATACGCAGGCAGAGGCGTCTGCGCCATCGGGTAGCCCATCGTGATGTTGGTCGGCATGGTCGGCATGGACGAGATGACAGGCAAGAGCAGTCCCTCGTCCGCCAGAACGACAGCAGTATGGGTGAGACGGTCGGTCGTGATGCGGCCGTTCCGCATGTTCTCCTCTAACCACGTGTGGACGTACTCCGCCTGCTGTATGTCGGTGGCAGCCTGGATGATGCTAATCTCGGGCGGTGTGGCAAGTTCCTCCTCGTCGTCGTTGATGAAGATAGACACATCGCGTAGGGCGTCCATCAATGCCTCTTCGGTCTTGGTCAGCACGTTGAAGCCGACGAACACGTAGCGGCATCCCTCTTTCGGGACTGCTTTGCCCTGCTCAATCACCTCGCGCTGGAGCGCACCCTTGTAGGCAAGAGGGAATCCTGTCACGTCCTTTGCCGAGGTAAGCAGTTCGTTGAGTCGGCTGTAGATGAACGGCATCTCCGTCCATAGTTCGAGCCATCGGCGCAGTTGGTTCTTGGCGTATTGCGTGCTGCCGAACTGACGGAGGACGGCATCCGTTTTCTCGTCGAACGTGTCAGGGAAGAAGCGCGTGTCAATCTCCTCGATGTCCTTGGCGTTGCGGAACAGCTGGTCGGCATTCACCAGTTGCTGGTCGATCTCATTGAAGTCGCGCACGAGCAGTTCGCCCCACCCGTAGAAGTCGTCCAGCGGCATCGTGTAGGACAGATGGGCTTCGCTATACGCCTGACACGCCATACAGACGGTCGTCACAGGGTCCGCCAGCTGCCTGTCGCTGTACGAAGCGAATAGTTCGTCAATGGTCCGGTACTGCGGCGCGAGGATCGGCTGGCCGCCGTTCCGCTTCGACAGGGCGCGGTTGAGGAAAAGACTGATGCGTTTGTTGGGGGAGACGACGATGACCTTGCGCATATCGTTCCCAAAAGTGTCCAAAAAACGGGTTGCAACGCGGCTTAAGAATGTTTCCATATCAGTTAGTTGAGGCTGTTGACGTTAATAACTTCATTGTCCCGCAGGAACCAGAACCACCCCTCGGCGGGTACGTTGTAGAAACGCTGTACCATATCCACATACTGCGTGAGCTGGTCGTGGTATTTCTTGCGCTGCTGCGTGTGCTGCGAGTCGTTGAGCAGCAGGTTCTTATAGGAGGAGAACTTGTAGTCGATGACGATGGCGCGCTTGCCCGTGAAGACTACGCGGTCGGGCCGCAACGTCTCCACTCCGTCGCTGCCGGCAACGATGAACTCTGTTTCGGCGAGCGTCTGCACAGCGGGCGAGAAGGCTTCCCGCAGGACGGCATGTGACTGCGCGGCCTGGACGAATCGGCGGAAAGTCTGTTCGCGGTGCGAGTCCAGTTCGTGGTTCAGACGGTATAAGCTGATGGTTTTCTGTACTTCCTCGTCGGTCAGTGCGGTGAGGTTCTCGAACAGGGCGTGATAGACGAGACCGTCCTCAATGAACGACTTCTGTTCCTGAATGTCCTGTATATCCGCCTGAATATCACGGAAGAGACGCAAGGCACGGTTGCTGTTCACAATCTCTATGGGCAGCGTGCGCGTGTCGGGGAACATAGGTGTCTCTATCGGGTTCTGACGGGCGTTCTGCGTGATGTTGAGCCGCTCGAAAGATGTTTCTTTTGTGGCGGGCTTATTTTCCGCGGAGGGACATTCGCGGGTGAAGACGATGTCGCTTTCCGTCAGATTCTCTTTTTCCATCTCTTGCATTTTGGTGAGATTGGTGAGAGCGTTCAACAGGGGCGTTCCTATGGAGTCGGTGTCGGTGGTTTTTGGACTCTCTGAGTAGGCGCACCAGCATAGGTACGCCTGTTTAGCGCGTGTGAAGGCGACATAGACGCTGTTGATGGCATCCATAAAGCGCAGGCACACCTCCTCGCTGTAGGGAGCCGCCCAGAGGGACTGTGATGTCCTGCTCTTGAGCGATGTGACGGACAGTAGCGAGACAGACTGCAAGTTCTGTTGGATGCCTTGCCCGTCGTTTGCCGCCGTCTGCGTTTCCCACAACAACTGCGTGCTTTTTTTCTCATAGTTCATCGTGCAGTCAAACAGTGGCACGAAGACGTAATCGAACGCGAGGCCCTTCGACTTGTGGATGGTCATTAGGGTTATGGAGTCCTTTTCGGGTGTCTTGTTCACTTTTACTTCGCCTAGTGTGCTGTCCCAGTAGTCCAGAAAGCCTTTCAGACCCGATGTGGCGACAGGGGCGGATGACAGACTGGCTTTGAGGCAGGAAAGGTACTTCTCAATGAACTCGTCCTCGTGCATACTTGTCAGTCCGAAATGCCGTACCAGACGGTCGTTCATCTCGTACAGCGGATGGCTGAGCCATAGGTCGCGGTCGCGCTCCAGTTCTTCAACTGCAGCGTGGTTCAGACGGTCTTCTATGTATTGTCGTTCAATGCTTTGTTCACGGGTTTTCTTGTCTTCCGTAGCGAGATACCGCAGCATCGCCACCAGCGTCTGCACGGCGGTGGAGGAGTTCAGACGGTAGGAGTCCTCCGTCTCGACGGAGATGTTTTTCAGGTCATCGTCCTGCCGCAGCCAGTCCAGCACCGTTTCGCCTTCGTCCCCTTTCCGCACCAGAACGGCTATGGATGCCGTTTCGCCTTTTTCGGCAAGGCGCTGGCGCAGAGCCTTGAACTGACCGCAGAAGTCCTGCCGCAGTCGTTCCTCCTCCTCCTTTTTCGCATCTTTTGTTTTCTTGGGATATAGGTAGAAACGCACGCTGCCGCCCTCCTTGTTCACGTTCTGATGAACCTCCGTGTTCTCATAGACGGGTGACAGATAATCCGTTCCGTAGCCGTTGGCGGCAAGTATATGATCCATCTCTACCGCCAGTGCGGGGAACAGGGCGTTGTTGGTCTCTACTACCGCCCGTGTGCTGCGGAAGTTGTCGCCCAGTGACACGAACCGGTGTCTTTCCGCCAGGTCTCCGAGCAGTTTCCATTTACCGTTGCGGAAGCGGTAGATGCTCTGTTTGATGTCGCCCACGATGACGCAGTGCCTGCCCGCACCCTGCAGTTCCTCCACTAATGGCTGCAGGTTGTCCCACTGCATTTGTGATGTGTCCTGGAACTCGTCGATGAGCAGGTGCTCCAGCCTCGGACCGACCTTGCTGTACACGAACCCGCGCGCGTCGCCGCCCAGCAGGTCGCGCAGGAAGAGGTTGGCATTGGAAAGCAGCATCTGCTTGTCCTCCTTCTGTATGTCCTGCATGTTGCTCTCAATGTTCGCTAACAGTGTGATGGTGTACAGGTTGGGCAGAACCACTGAGACCGTGTTGAGCAGCCGGATGGTCTGGTTATACGTTTTGTATAACGCAATGAAATCATCGTATAGGGAATCGCCAGTTGTCTCTCCGTCTAACACTTTCTGCACAGTCTTGTTCGGTCCTTTCCACGTCAATGTCTTCATGTCTTTCGCCGCCGTATCCAGCACGGAGATAGGCTGTTTGTCCCCAAGGGGATGGACGGCGGCTTTTTGCCGGAACTGGTCGCAAGCATCTTCTATCTGTTTGGTCAGTTGCGCCTTTTTGGCGTAAAGGGCCTGGCGCAGCGTGTCGTAGTTTCCCGCTTGGCTCTCGCGGCCGATGTCCTCCGCGTGGTACTTATAGACCTCCTCACTGAGTTTGTCAGCAGCTTTTTTGAGTTCGCTGCGTATGTCCCATACGCTCTTGTTGTCGTTGAGGCTGTCACGGGCGAAGTCGGCTATCGGCCGCAGCACAGCCTGTCCCGCTTTATCGTCGCTGAGGTTGTCAATCATCCGGTCCACGCTCCGGTTGTGGATGTCCTTCTCGTCAAGGATGAGCTGCTGCCCGGCAGGCAGCCCCAGTTCGTAGAGCACCCCCTGTAGGACGGACTGGAAGAACGAGTCTATGGTGGTGATGTTGAAGCGGGCGTAATTGTCCAGTATGGCAGAGAGAATCCCACGTGCGCAGATTTGGAGTTTGTCCTGCGAGGCGGGTGCCATAATGTCGATGGATGGGTCTTGGAGTTGCAGCAGTTCGGCGAGTTTGGTCTTGAAGCCAATGAAGGACTTGTCCGTACTGCCCTGCCCGAGGTCGTACAGATACGACAGGATGCGGTCCTTCATCTCCTTGGTCGCTTTGACCGTGAACGTCATGGCGACGATATGCTCGAATGCCTTGTAGTCACGGTATTTCCACGCTTTATAGAGTACGATGCTGATGTACTGCGCGGCGAGTGTGAAGGTCTTGCCGCTACCGGCGGAAGCTTTGTAAACCGTCATCGGACGGAGTTCGTCTGTTGTTGTATTCATTGTTGATCAGTCGTTTGGCGTTGTATCGTTACAGGAGGTTGGCGAGCGCATCGTAGTAGCGCGGTGAGACGGGGATGGCTTTCATGTTGGGTGTGGTCAGCTCGGCAGTGATGACCCCTTCCTTGTCTTTACGGAGCACCTTGACATGGACGGGATTGATGTAGTAACTGCGTTGGCAGCGCACCAGTCCGTGCTTGCGCATCAGCTCCTCTAATGCCACCATCGACGAGCGGAGCGTGTATTCCTTCACTATGTCGCCGTCCTTGTACTTGATGATAACGTAGTTCTCTTTGGCTTCGATGTAGAGTACCGCTGCCGAGGCAATGATGAGTTTGACCTGCTTCTGCTGGTCGCGGAACCGCATCAGCGAGTCGTCTTCTACTGGTGTGTCCTCACGGGCGGCAATCGCGTTCCATACAAGGTAGAGGATGGTGTAGGGATAGACGAGGATTAGCGTTAGAAAACCGATGCACCGTCCTGCCATGCCGTAGAAGGTGTATTGTCCCCGATACATCAGCGTCAGGTAAAGCGACACGAACAGGCTCATCGCAACCAGTTCTGCTGCGTGCCACAGCAGCCAGCCCAGCCGCGTCAGTTGCGAACGATGGTACTTGACAGCCATCAGCGTGCGCGACACTATCATCACGCCGAGCAGGATGCAACTGACGATGGTCACATTGAATGTAAAGCCATGCGGTGCCCCATCAAAGAGACGTACAACCCGTTCTGGACTGTACAACATGGTGAAAACGAGAAAAAAGACAGGTATGCCCAGCATATAGTACAGCAGGCACCTGATGCGTGTGAATACGGATGAGATTTGAGGAGATTCCGTCATGTTTTTAATCCCTGTTTTTGGTGGGACGAAATTTTCAATACTGACAATTCGTCCCGTTATTTCAACTTTTGTCACTATATTTAAGTTTACTACAAAAAACGTGCCACTTTATCACGAAACTTTTTCTGCCTGTCAAAGCAGGTGTACTTTTGCGCCGCATTTCGGAAATGAAGTGCAGTATAAAACCGAAAAAAACGTTATTGACCTAAATTAAAAAACTGAATTGTTATGTTAGCAGGATTTGGAGATTCGATTATGAAAGGGGTGATGCTTCGCAGTGCTTTGAAGGAGGGTCGTCCCGAGTATGAACTGGGCAGCCGGTCTATAATTGACCGTTGCGGCGAGCAGATGGGTGTTCCCGTATCTAATTTTGCACGCTTTGGTTGTACCGCCCCGATGGGGGAGAAACTGGTGGAGCGTTACGAGTCGCGTCTGGATGCGGACGAGACGGTGTTGATAGGTTATGGAGGCAATGACAGCGATTACGACTGGGAGGCGATTGCCGACCACCCTGACGATACGCACCTTCCGCGCACGCGTATAGAGGATTTTATGGCGGCGTACCATCATATCATTGACAAGGTGCGTCAGGCAGGTGCCGTTCCCGTCATGCTTTCTATGCTGCCTATGGATGCCGACCGCTATTTCCGTTTCTTTACACGCAACCTGAGCGACTGGCACAAGAAGAACATACTCCGTTGGCTCGGAGGCAGCACCGCACCGATTGTTACGGGACACGAACTTTACAACATTGCTCTCTATAAGATTGCCCAGAAAGAGCAGGTGCGCATACTTGACATAACGTCCGGCTTCCTTGACGGACCCACGTGCGAAGCCTTTCTCTGTGATGACGGTATTCATCCGAACGAGGCGGGTCAGGCACGCATATCCCAACTGATTGTCAGCCAGCTGCAACCTGTTGCGGCATAGCCTGGCAATCATAGTTACTACTGTCCGGTAAAAATATGGCGTAACAGCTCATATTTTTATCGGACAGTTGTGGTAAAAATAGGGTAAAAATAAGCTGCGATCCCGTTCATTTCCTGTTCAAAAAGTGGCTTCAGCCCTTTATTCATCGGTTACAAGAGTGCTTTTTTACAGAAGTACGCTTGTAATTTTAGTTTGATAGGACATAAAAGTTTCTTAAAATCAGTTATTTGAAGGCGCAATGCATTCTGTCAACAAGCAACAAATCTTAGGAGATTCTTATGTGATTCATATGTGATTCGTATGTTATTCCGCATACCACACCGATACAGCACCATACCCTCACGGTAAGATTAAACCTGCCGCAAGCCGTCTTCTTCGTAATAAATGACCGATTGTGGGTTTATTTCTGTCGAACTGCGCTGAATGTGCCGTCCGACAGGTGTGTTTCAAAGGCTTTCCCGACCGGAAGATCGCTGACTGAGCGCAGCGGGCGGCCGTTATATGTAGCTAATGAATAGCCCATCCGATAGATACGTTCGGGCGAACAGGCAGCGAGCCGTTGGCGCAGCATCTCAATGCGGTGGCGGCGGACCAGTATCTGTATCTCTGCCGTTTTCTGCAGGCGCAGCTTCAGGCGTTGCAGCCGTTCCGCTTGCTGTTGCAGTCTGTCCACGAGGAAGTCCGCTACCGCTGTAGGTGTTTTCAGCGGCATAAAGACCACCTGGTCCACTATGCTGACATCGCGTGTGTGACCTATGCCGGATAGGATAGGCAGACGACACCGTGCGCAGGCGGCAGCCAACGGGTAGGAGTCGAAGCAGCCGAGGTCGGTTGTCGCACCGCCGCCACGGATAAGGACAACAGCATCATACCGGTCCGCATACTCCTCAATAGTCCGCAAAGCGTCGATAATGGATACTTCTGCGCGCTCTCCCTGCATCAAGGCGGGAAACAGTTGCACGCGGAAGGCGAACCCGTCCCTGTTGAGTTCGTCCATGAAGTCGCCGTAACCCGCTGCCTGTTCGGACGATATGACTGCTAACCGCAGAGGCAGGGTGGGCAGTGTGAGTTGCTGCTGCAATTCCGTTAGACCCTCTTGTTGCAGCCTTCTTAATGTCTCTTGCCTCTGACGTGCGAGGTCACCGACTGTGAATGCAGGGTCGATATTGACTATGTTCAGGCTCAGCGAATAGACGGGATGGAAACTGACCTCCGCTTCCACCAGCACTTGCAGTCCCGTTTGGAGTCGCTGCCCCGTCTCCTGCTCGAAATAAGCAGACAGCATTGGAAAGAGATTGCTCCAGCAGGTAGCGCGCATCTTCGCTGCTAATCTGCCATCGGAGGCTTTCTCTACCAGTTCCAGATAACCGTGACCGTTCTTGACGCTCATAGAGGCAATCTCCGCACGCAGCCAGAATGTCTGCGAGGAGAGGACGGCAAGCGACTGGTCAATAAAGGCGGTAAGTTGCGAAAGAGTGTAGGGTGTCATTGCGTAACACGATTTAGAAGTATGGTAAACAGGATAATAATCAGATACATTGCTGCCATAGCAGGTAGCGACAGCGAGGCATACGTGACGGCGTGGGGCAGATGCTCTATCCAGCCGACTGAACGGTTCATTGTTTCTGCTATCCACAAAGTGGAAAAAGCCAGTGCCTTTCCTGCAAAGGGTATCCATCCCACAGAGAGCAGTAGCAGACTGCTGACCATCAACAAGAAAGCCAAAGGGATGACGATGAAGTTGGTCAGAAAAAACAGGTTGCTGGTCTGCGAGAAGTAATGGAGCGTGAGGGGTAGCGTGAACACTTGTGCCGCCACGGAAACCGTGAACAGACTGCGCATGTAATTGCCTGTATAATATCGGATTCTGTGTAAAGGAGAGGGAACGGGAAACAGGAAGCGGACTGATGGTTCAAGCATCATGATGCCGAGGACGGAAGCGAAACTGAGCTGGAAACTTAAGGAAAAGAGGTCAAGCGGGCGGAAGAAGAGGATGAGGAAAGCCGTGACAAGCAGTGTATTGACGGAAAAAGGCTGCCGGTGCCATACCTTGGCGAGTTCGATGAGGGCGATAAACACCACACTGCGCACAACGGACGGTGTGCCACCTGTCAGCAGGGCGTAAGCAATCAGTGCCAGCACAATCAGACCGCTGACGATGCGTTGGTGCCAACGCGCTTCGTACAAAGGCGGATAGAGACCGAAAAAAGTGAACATAAAGAACAGCACGCCGTACAGGATACCCGTATGCAGTCCGCTGACCGCCAGTATGTGTGCCGCACCCGCTTTCTGAAAACTGCTTTTCAGTTGCGGGTCGAGGTCGTCCTTGTAGCCGAGAGTGAGTGCCGCCGTAGTGGCAAGTGAGCCACCCGACAGACCAGCCGCTTTGTACCGTTCATACGCGGTATGCTGCCATACCACGGGACGCAGACGCAGCGGGACAGAGACAGCCGGACGAACGGTCTGCCAGTCGCCGTTGCGGACAAACGCCGTACCGGCTATGCCGTGAAGGAGCAGGTAGCGACCGTAGTCAAAATCGCCTAAGTTCTCCCCCTGTTTGAACCGTGCACGAACCAGAAGCGTGTCTCCTATGGTAGGCAGGGGGTGTGTGGAGTCATTCTGAAGGTATAGATAGGCGTGCCGACGTTCGGGCAGTAGTTCTGCTTCTACTCGCCAAGTGCGGGGACACGGCTTGGGATAGTCCTGCACCACCGCATAACACAGACGGGGTACGGTATCCGACAACGGGGTAGGTATGCCCAGAAAGCCGTTCCAATGCCAGTGGTCAGCGCACAAAATGAGTACCACCCACGGCACCAAGAGCAACAGAATAGGGAATTTACGCAGCATGTTAAGGCATATCTAACACCGCAAAAATACGGCAGCGGGCGTTATTGTACAAACGATATGGAATTATTTTCGCTCCTCATGCGTTGTTTTCAGCATTTTATCGTATCTTTGCCGCCGATAACCAACTTAAACGACAATAACTATGAAGAAAGAAATCATCGTGGCACTCATCGTGGCTCTCGGGCTGGTGTGCGCAGGCTGTATGGTACAGCTCGGACTGAAATCAATCGCCAATCGTGACCGCTTTGTGACGGTCAAAGGTCTGTCAGAAAGACAAGTAAAAGCCGACCATGTGTCGTGGCCTATGCACTTCTCCGTTTCAGGCAACGACCTCAAACAACTCACGGCATCATGCAACGAGTTCACTGCCGAACTCAAAAAGTTCATGCAAACCAAAGGCTTCAAAGAGGAGGAGATGCAGTCGGGTTCCGTATCGTTCTGTAACAACTGGAGCAGTTACTATTCCACCCAGCGTCCCGAATACCACTACACTCTGTCCACCTCGCTCATTATCAACACTACAGACATTGACAACGTGGTTGCCAACCAGAACTGCCTCAATGAACTGTTAGAAGAGGGAATTGTGGTCGAGTCGGGTTGGAAGGACTATCAGTACAAAGCGTTCACTGACCTCAAGCCCGAGATGATTGCTGAAGCCACTAAAAACGCACGGGTTGTGGCGCAGAAATTCGCTGACGATGCTGCTTGCCGGTTAGGTTCTATCCGTCAGGCCAATCAGGGCATATTCTCTATGGAGAACGACGATGACCAGCCCTGGCTCATCAAAGTCCGTGTCGTTTCCACCTTCCAGTACTACCTGAAATAAACAGATAAACTCCTAAACTTCTCTAAACTTTCAACTCTCAACTCTCAACTATCAATTCTCAACTACTATGGCTTTCTTCTCATTTTTCAAACGCTCCACGGAAGACGAGCAGAAGACGCTTGACGAGGGACTGGACAAGAGCAAGCAGTCTCTGCTCTCTCGCATAGGCCATGCTATTGCCGGCAAGACTACCATCGATGACGAAGTGTTAGACAATCTGGAGGAAGCTCTCATTGCGTCCGATGTCGGCGTGGAAACAACCTTGCAGATTATTGAACGTCTGCAAACGCGGGTCAAACGCGACAAATATGTCAATACGGACGAACTCAACCGCATAATGGTGGATGAGATATGCCAGATGCTTGAAGAGAACACTAGGACTCAAGAGCAGAATAACGACCTTGAAGACCAACATAAACCATACGTCATTATGGTTGTTGGTGTGAACGGTGTCGGTAAGACTACCACGATAGGCAAACTGGCTTGGCGGTACAAGCAGGCAGGCAAAAACGTATATCTCGGTGCTGCTGATACGTTCCGTGCTGCCGCCGTTGAGCAGTTGTGCATCTGGGGAGAGCGCGTCGGTGTACCTGTCATCAAACAGCAGCAGGGTTCTGACCCTGCATCCGTGGCATTCGACACCCTCCAGTCCGCCAAAGCCAATAACGCCGATGTCGTACTGATTGACACGGCGGGAAGACTGCACAACAAAGTGAACCTGATGAACGAGCTAACCAAGATTAAACAGGTGATGAAGAAAGTGGTGCCTGACGCACCGCACGAGGTTCTGCTTGTCCTGGACGGCTCCACTGGTCAGAACGCTTTTGAGCAGGCGCGACAGTTCGCTGCGGCTACGCAGATTACTTCGCTTGCTGTCACCAAACTGGACGGCACAGCCAAAGGCGGCGTGGTCATCGGTATCAGCAACGAGATGAAGATACCCGTTCGTTATATCGGCCTCGGAGAAAAGATGGAAGACCTCCAAATCTTCCAACGCGAACCCTTCGTCCGCAGCATCCTCGGTATAGATTAGACAATAGTAATATGCATAATCAATTGTCATAATGAAAAAGATTTTTCTTCCTCTTTTCACTCTCTTGTTGCTTATGACCGCTTGCGGGAAAAAGCAACCTGCACCTTTCATCGGAGCCGAATGGATAGGCAAACCCATTGCAGATACAGCGTTTTACGATGCTGACGGACATTCGCAAGTCCCCGCACTGTTCCTGCACAACGATATTACTTTGGAAAAACCCGTGAAGAATGCCCGCCTCTATATCAGTGCGATGGGGTGGTACGAAGTGTATATCAACGGAGAACGTGTCGGTGATGATGTGTTTGGCAACCTCCCGACGGAGTACGACCACACCATTTATTACCTCACCTATGACGTAACGCAGATGCTGGAGGAAGGCGAGAATACCATCGCCATTATGCTTACTCCCGGCTATGCGGTCGGAATGCAGAAAGGAATGGCGCTGTTCGGTGCACCGCGTGTCATAGCCGACCTGCAGATGCAAACAGGTTGGAACAAGTGGCAGCATCTCCTTACGGATACAACATGGCTGATGACGGACACTGGACCCGTCACGCGTAGCGACCTATACGATGGCGAAACGTATGATGCACGCCTCGAATATGCTCCCGACAGAGAACAGGCACAAATTCTCCCCGCTCCGGGTGGCAATCTCCTGCCTCAACCATCGCCCTCGATGGCAGTGATGGACACGATTGTCTCCCTATCGGTGAAGCCCGTTATACGGATTGAAAAGAAGAAACAGATTGACACAGGACATTTCCTGGTGGATATGGGGCAGAATATGGTCGGCTGGTTCAGTCTGACCGCCAAAGGCAAGGAGGGGCGGCCTGTCATTATGCGATTCGCGGAGACCCTGCAGGCGGACAGTATGACCATCTATACCGACAACCTGCGCGACGCCCGCTGCACCAACACCTATATCCCCGCAGAGGACGGCGAGTTCACCTACTGCCCCTCCACCACCGTCTATCAGGGGTTCCGCTATGTGGATATAGAAGGTCTGGAAGAGGCGCCCTCCTTGAGCAATATGAAAGGTCTGGTCATCTACGACCGTATGGCTTCGACTTCCTCGTTTGAGTGTTCCAACGATATTCTCAACCGCCTGCACCGGGCGGCTTACAACGGCATACGCGGCAACTACCACGGTATGCCCACCGACTGCCCTCAGCGCGACGAGCGTCTCGGCTGGCTCGGCGACCGCTTCACCGGCGCGTACGGCGAGAGTTACCTCTTCGACAACCGCGCACTCTACCTCAAGTGGCTGCAGGACATTGAGGACACGCAGGACTCCACTGGACAGGTGGCGCACATCGCCCCGCAGTACTGGCTCCGCCTCCGTTCCGCCAACGTCACTTGGTGCGGCACCTATATCAGCATAGCCTATATGCTCCTCCAGCGTTACGGTGATGAGCAGGGCTTCCGCCTCCACTACGACTCGATGCGCCGCTGGGTGCAGTTCATTGTGAACAACGCGATGGAAGATGGCCTCGTGGTCAAAGACACCTACGGCGACTGGTGTATGCCGCCTGAAAGTCAGGAACTTATTCACAGCAAAGACCCGTCCCGCATCACCGAGAAAGCCGTCCTCTCCACCACGGTCTTCTACCAGCTCTTGGGTTATATGCAGGAGTTCGCCCGCCGTATGGACAAGACTGATGACCAGCAGGAGTATGCCGCCCTCGCCGAATCGCTCAAGCAGGCTTACAACGCCCGCTACTTCAACCCCGAAACGGCGCAGTACAGCAACAACACCGTCACAGCCAACATCCTTTCGCTGGCTCTCGGACTCGTTCCCGAAGGACAGGAAGCACGCGTGATGGACAATATCGTGGACGTTACCGTCAACCGCTTCGACAGCCACGTCAGCGTGGGCGTGCTGGGCATACAGCACCTGATGCGGACGCTCACCCGTATGGGGCATCCCGAACTGGCGTACCGGATTGCCACCAACACGTCCTATCCCTCGTGGGGCTATATGCTTGAGCACGGAGCCACCACCATCTGGGAGCTGTGGAACGGCGACACCGCCAATCCGGCGATGAACTCCGGCAACCACGTGATGCTCCTGGGTGACGTATTGCTCTGGATGTATGAGGATCTGGCGGGCATCCGTCCCGCGTGCGACGCTCTGCCCGATGCGCCTGACGCATACAGGCAGCTCTATATGCAGCCGTATTTCGCCCCCGGACTGGACTACGTGAAGGCGTCCTATCAGTCGACCAACGGACTGGTACGCAGCGAGTGGGAACGGCTTGACGGCGGCATCATCCGTTGGAGCGTCACCCTGCCCGAAGGCGTTTCCGCCATCGTGCGACTGCCCGGACAGGCGCAGCAGAAATTCGACGAATCCTTCTCCTGCACCATTGACCAATAACAAAAGACATCCTGCTCAAAACGCGCAGGATGTCTTTGTCTCACGGGTACGCAAGCGTCCCGCTTGCGACAAGGTATCAATGGAAGAACAGATACCCTAACAGGATAGCTGCCAATATGCCGAAGAAGTCAGCTATCAGACCGCATACAACCGCATAGCGGGTGTCCTTGATATGGACGCTGCCGAAATAGACGGCTATGATATAGAACGTTGTGTCCGTGCTGCCCTGCACGATGCTCACTAACCGTCCCACGAACGAGTCCGCGCCGTACTGCACCATCGTGTCCACCATCAGCCCCCTTGCGCCGCTGCCGCTCAACGGGCGCATCAGCGCGGTGGGAAGGGCGGGCACCCAGTCCGCGTTCAGACCCGTCAGCGACACTAACCACGTCACGCCGTCCACCACATAGTCCATCGCTCCGCTCGCACGGAAAACACCTATCGCCACAAGGATGGCGATGAGGTACGGGATAATGCCGATGGCGGTCTTGAAACCGTCTTTAGCCCCGTCGATAAAAGCGTCATATACATTCACTTTCTTCACCATTCCGGCTACAATGAACCAAACGATGACCCCCATCAGAATGACGGCAGCCAGTATGCCCGACCATTTGGAGACCGTCTCCTGCGGCAGGCTCATCGCACCCCATATAATGAGCGCGACAAACAGCGTCAGACCGCCCAGCGTACCCATCACAACGCGGTTGAACAGGTTGATTTTCTGCGCAACCGCCACACTGACGATACCCGCCATCGCGGCAAAGTAAGTGGCAAGAAGGATAGGGAGGAAAACGTCTGCAGGATTGGCTGCGCCGAGTTGTGCGCGGTAGGTCATGATGCTCACCGGCACCAGCGTCAGTCCGCTCGTCACCAGCACAAGGAACATGATCATCGAATCGGACGCGCGCTCCTTGTCCGGGTTGGTCTCTTGCATCTCGCGCATCGCCTGCAGCCCTAACGGCGTGGCTGCATTATCTATGCCTAACATCGTGGCACTCAAGTTCATCAGCATACTGCCGAATGCGGGATGCCCTTTGGGCAGACCGGGGAACATGCGTGTGAAGAACGGACTGACCACACGCGACATTCCGCTGACCACGCCGCTGCGCTCGCCTGTTTTCATTATTCCCATCCACAGCGAGAGAACACCCGTCAGACCGATGGAGATTTCAAAGCCCGTCTTCGCGCTGCCGAACGTCGAGTTCAGCATTTCGGTGAACACATCCGCCTGACCCGTCACTATCCAGTGAACCAGTCCGACGGCGACACCGATCAGGATAAGGGCGATCCAGATGTAGTTCAGTACCATCTATCGGCAGTTCTTGAATGCGTTCTTGCCCACCCGTATTCCGCTCAGGTCAGGTGTCTGAAGTTTGATGCAGTCGCGGAATGCCTCTTGACCGATATCTTCCAGTCCGTCGGGCCATTCCACTTTCTGGAGGTTCTTGCACTCTGCGAACGCGCTTTTGCCTATTGACAGCAGTCCCTTTGACATCTTCACTTCCTGCAGGCTGCGGCAGATGGCGAAGGCACGGTTGCCCACTTTCTCTAAAGTCTGGTTCATATATACCTTGCGAAGGTTGATGCACTGCTCGAAAGCGCTTTCGCCCAGCGTCTCCAGTTCTTTTGGCAGACTGATTTCCGACAGTTTGATGCAGTGGAAGAAAGCCGCCTGTTCGATGACGTGTACATGTTCGTTCATCACAAGGCGTTCCAGGGTCTGACAGTTGGTAAAGGCGTTCTTCCCGATGCGGAACAAGTCTTTGGGTATATTGATTTTCTCCAGCATCAAGCAGCCCATAAAAGCCTCGTCGTCTATCGAGTACAGACCGTCAGGCAGTTTGACGCCGTACAGGCGGTTGCAGTCCTTGAAGCAACCTTTGCCTACTTGTGTCACCGCATAGGGTACCTCTACCTTGAACAGCGTTTGGCAGCCTGCAAAAGCCATCTCGCCGAGGTATTCGACCGTGTTGGGGAAATTGATCTCCTCTAACTGCGAGCAGCCGTAGAAAGCGCCGTCATCAATGCGCTCCGACTCTTTCGGCAGCTGGATATGCTTGAACTTCCGGCACATGGAGAAGCAGCCCAGGGGTACGCCCTTCAGATTGTCCGACAGCACCTGCTGCTCCAGATTGAGACAGCCGTAGAACGCCCACGCGCCCAGCGACTCCAGCGTTGCCGGCAGTGTGGCGGTTGCCAGCCGTTCGCAGCCGTAGAAAGCATACATGCCCACTTTCGTCACCGATGCGGGGATGACCGCCTCGTGCAGCTCCGTGCAGTTCATAAACGCTCCCGCAGGAATCTCCCACAGGCTGTCCGGCAGGACGATGCTCACCAGCGTCTTGTTGTTCTTGAATGCGCCGCTCGCAATCAGGCGGACAGGCTTCTTTGCGGAAAAGGTGTATTTGCTCTTGATGCCCTCGTTGGTGGCAATCAGACAGCCGTCCACCGTGAACGAACCGCGCTTCCAGTGGCTCTCGTCAAGGTACATCGCCGTACCTGTCAGGATGTCCTCGCCGATATGCCGTACCGAATGGGGGATATTGACCTTGGCCAGGTTCTTGCAGCCCTTGAACATGTCGTGGTCAATCTCTTTCAGCCCCTCCGGAAGGATGACGCGGGTCAGCGTCTTGTTGTTCTCAAATGCTCCGGCGGCCAACAGACGCACGCCCTCCGGCACCTCGTACTTGGGGGAGATGTCCTTGTTCGTGGCTATCAGGCAGCTGTCGATAATCAGCACGCCGTCCTCCCAGAACGTCTTGTTCTTCATCAGCCCCGTACCGTCAAACGCGTTGCGGTAGATGTGCTCGATGCTCGACGGGATGACGATGGCTTCCAGGTTCTTGTTGCCTTTGAAGGCTTTCTCACCGATCTCCGTCACGTGGTACGTGCGCGTTCCCACGCGGATTTCCGACGGGATGACCACGTCCCCGTACAGTTTGGGTGTCTCGGTCACCTGCGCCGTACCCTCAATCGGGTCCAGCAGGTAGTAAATCTCGTTGTAAAGGGTCTTTTCCTGTCCTCTGCAGGTCCATAACGCCCCGATTAGTGCAAGGGCGAAACATACAACTCTCTTCATATTATTGGTTTCTTGTTAGTCAACACACGCAATAGCAGGAAGAAACCCTCCTGATTGCGCCGCAAAAGTACGCATATTTTTTTGTAAGGGCACAATACTTTGCAGAAAAAAGGCTGTTTGACAACCATATTTGTTGTTAAACAGCCTTTTGACAACTTATCCGAACGGATTAGATGATGCCTTGCTCAAGCATAGCGGTAGCCACTTTCATGAAGCCGGCGATGTTAGCGCCCTTCACGTAGTCAACGTGGCCGTCGGCTTGTGTACCGAACTTGACGCACTGTTCGTGAATCGACTCCATAATGTGGTGCAGACGCTCGTCAACCTCTTCGCCTTTCCAGCTCAGGTGTTCGGCGTTCTGTGTCATCTCCAAGCCCGAAGTAGCTACGCCGCCGGCGTTGACAGCCTTGCCCGGAGCGAACAGGAAGCCCTGTTTCTGCATATAGTGGATAGCGTCGGCTTGGCAGCCCATGTTCGAGATTTCGGCGCAAATCTTGCAGCCGTTCTTCTCCAGTTCCTTGGCATCCTCGAGGCTCAGCTCGTTCTGGAATGCGGACGGCATAGCGATGTCGCAAGGTACTGACCATGATTTCTTGCCCGCAGTGAACTTGGCTTGTGCGGGGAACTTCTGAGCCATCTCTTCCACTTTGTTGTGGTTCGATGCGCGCATTACCAGCATATAGTCAATCATCTCAGGAGTGATACCGTCTTTAATCTCGCATACGCCGTCGGGACCAGAGATAGCAACAACCTTCGCACCCAGTTGCACAGCCTTGATGGCGGCACCCCAAGCCACATTGCCGAAGCCCGACAATGCTACGCGCATACCCTTGATGTCCTTGCCTGCCTTGTGGAGCATGTGCTGCGTGAAGTACAGAGCACCGAAACCGGTTGCTTCAGGACGCAGTACGGAGCCGCCGAACGTCATACCCTTGCCGGTCAGAACGCCGGTGTGGTACTGACGGGCGAGTTTCTGATACATTCCGTTCAGGAAACCGATTTCACGGCCGCCTACGCCTACGTCGCCTGCGGGTACATCCTGGTCGGGACCGATGCAGCGCCACAACTCAAGCATAAACGCTTGGCAGAAACGCATAATCTCAGCGTCTGATTTGCCTACGGGGTCGAAGTCCGAGCCGCCTTTGCCGCCGCCCATCGGAAGGGTCGTCAGGGCGTTCTTGAATGTCTGCTCGAAACCGAGGAACTTCAGCATACTCGGCGTTACAGCCTTGTGGAAACGCAAACCGCCTTTGTACGGGCCAATCGCGCTGTTGAACTGAACACGGTAGCCGAGGTTTGTTTGTACCTGACCTTTGTCATCTACCCAAGTAACACGGAACGTAAAGATGCGGTCCGGCTCCACCATGCGCTCTACGATTTGAGCCTTCTCAAATTCAGGGTGCTGGTTGTACACTTCCTCGATGGACTCGAGAACTTCCTGAACGGCCTGCAGATACTCTGCCTCGCCCGGATGCTTCGCAGCTAAACGCTGCATAATTTCAGCTGTCTTCATGCTAAAAATCTGTTAATAATGTTGGTTATTTGTTTTGCAACAATCTGTTGTCTTCTTTCAACTCTAAGCTTTCAACTCTCAACTGGGAGAGTGCCGCAAAAGTACGGCGACTTTTCGGTATAAAAAAATAAAAATGTAATTTTCACTTTGCAATCCTCTTTCTATACTCTTACCATCCTTTTACCCTGCCTTTCCATCCTCCATCCACTATCTATCTCCTCTTCAATCTCCATCCATCCTCTTCCGATTTACCGTTCATCTTTTTTCCATCTCTTATTCGTCCTCCATATATCCCCTCTCGATTCCGTTCCGATGCAACTTGGATCTTCCTCCGTTCCCAATCCCTATGCAACTCAGATGTCCCTCTGTTCCCAATCTTTATATAACCCGTGAATGGGCATAGGGAATACGATTATATGTGCATATTTGCAGCATATAAACAGTGACCAAACAGCAAGCAACTCCGTATGATAACCGTAAGATAACCGAAGGATAACCGTAGGATAACCGAAGGATAGCCGTATGATAGTGCTTATTCAACCGTAGCTCAACCGTAGTCACATCGGTTCAACACCGTAACCACGTGCCCGGATGGGTACAAAACAACCAACGCCCCAAGGTATTCCCTTGAGGCGTTGATTGGAGTTAAACGGTTCTTTCCGGCAAAGTGCTGTTTCTTACAGCTGACGGCGTTTGTTGCCCGGAGCGTCGAACATCAGCGAGCCGCTGTCTTCGCCGCCCGTTCCAACGTGTTCGGGAAGAGAATTGTCA
>CAJOIZ010000008.1 GCA_905234835.1 Paludibacteraceae bacterium | reverse complement strand
AAAGTCAGCGCAATGACTGTCCTACAATATATTAACTTTATCAATAACAAACCGATTGGGAGAATCAAATATGCGCTAGTTTAATTCCGCCAACAGGTATGACAAATATAATAATAGAGGCTGGTGGTATGAAAATGCAGATGCAGAATACGCCTATTCTATAGGAGGTACTGACTACTCCGCTTTTTATAAAGATGATAAAATAATAACTTTAACAGGTCCGACAACATTATATATAGTCATTAGACAGTTCGGATTAAATGGATTGGGATATTATGAGTTAGCAGGTGATGTTGCAGAAGTGATTCAAAGAGATGATTGTAAATCTGTTCCCTATATTGAGACATTTGCTTCATCACAAGGTGATTACACTGTTTATAATGCTGTATTGCCAAGTGGCTTTACTTCTATTTGGAATTGGGATTCACAATATGGAATGGTAGCTAAGTGTATCAAAGGATCAACAAAATATGATTCCGAATCTTGGCTCATTTCTCCGTGTATTGAGATACCTGCATATGGTAAAACTATTTTAACATTCAGTCACGCTGCCAAGTTCTTTTCCAATACTTCACAGATGACATTATGGGTATCGACTGATTATGATTCGAATGACCCCTTATATAGTCTTTCCCAAGCCACGTGGGAACAGTTAACGATTCCTAACTATCCACCGGGAAACAACTGGACTTGGTATAATTCCGGCGATATTGATTTGTCTGCTTATAAAGGTCAGTATGTCAATGTGGCCTTCCGATATACAAGTAACACGAGTTATTCGCCTCAATGGGAAATTAAGAATTTTTCTGTGCAGAATACCATAACTCCTATTGAAAATGTTACTGTGGAATCATCTGCAACCAAAATCCTTCGTGATGGACATATCTACATCCTCCGTGGTGACCGAACCTACAACCTACAAGGTCAAGAGGTAAAATAATGCCCCTCTGATATATTCTTATCTCGATTCTTGAAATATCATCTTCAAGCGCGGAGCATCATTGCCCCGCGCTTACTTTCTTCTTTTCATTCCACCGCTTGCCAATTGGCATTTTCTAATGACCGTTATTAGAAAAAAAATGTATTTATATAAAACTGAATTATAGTGTATTATACAGACAGATGGTCACGGATTTCTTGATGTCTAATGACCTATTTGGGTTAAATGAAAGATGCTTTAACCGATTGGGACTGCGAAGGGCAGTTTTTTACAAGTTTTTTTTGTCATTATTATCGGCGTTCTCATTCATTCGTCTTTCATTCGTCGTTCATTGCCTGTTCAAAAAGTGCCTTCAGCCCTTTATTCATCGGTTACGCGAGTGCTTTTTTTTTCAGAAGAATCCGGTCCGTAATAGCGACATTTTTACACTAACCCAATCGGTCATTAGACCGAATATGGGTGTTATTCTAATGACCGATTGGGATAAACTTGAAACATGAAACCAAAATCATAAACTTGTAACAATAAGCTCTCAACTTCTCTCAACACTAAACATTCAACTATCAACTTTCAACTATAACGGCATTTCTTTCGGCATTAGTAAAATTATTTCAAAAAAAATGCACCTATGCATGACGCTTTGGTAATCAGCGTGTCACAACTCTTAAAAAGGCTCTTCAGGCAGGCAAAAAGGCAAATCTTCGGCGCAAAATACCACAAATGCCGAAAATACGGCATTACTATATATATAGAAGCGCTTGTTTCTGAAAAAGGCACTGCTCCTCAAACACTATAACCCGTAAGTGCAAACGAAAGCATGTCAAGAAAAAGAAAAAATGCATTTTTTTACGAAAAAGTTTTGCAGGGTTGGAAAAACACCGTACTTTTGCGCGCTTTTTCAGCGTAACGGCCAATTCGTCTATCGGCTAGGACGAGAGATTTTCATTCTCTAAAGAGCAGTTCGACTCTGCTATTGGCTACTAATTAATAACAAATTGTAGAACGCGAGGGTATAAAGTGTACCCTCAAATAATGTAAAAACAAAAAGAGATGGCAAATCATAAATCATCTTTGAAACGTATCCGCCAGACGGCAACCCGTAAAGCCCACAATCATTACTATGCAAAGACCGCCCGCAACGCCGTTCGCGACCTGCGTGCGCAGACAGAGAAAGCCGCAGCCGAGCAGATGCTGCCGAAGGTAAGTTCGATGCTGGACAAATTGGCAAAACGCAATATCATCCACCGCAACAAAGCTGCTAACCTGAAGTCAGGTTTGGCGATGCGCATCAACAAAATGGCATAACGCACAGAGTTATGCGGCTGCGCAAAGAGCGCAGCGTTGAAGGATGTAATCAAAATAGGAACTAAAAACTGTCAAACGTTTGACAGTTTTTTTTGCCGTGCTTACACACAGAAAGAGGACAAAAGCACGGCGAAATAGAAGAATTATTTTGCTTTTTTGCCGAAATTGTTGCATTATCACAATGATGTAGTTATCTTTGCGCGCTTTTTATGGTGTTACGCCGAAAAGACGGCGCGTAAGCCAACAATCAGTCGAAAAGACAGCACGTAATGCACAGCAAAAGACATACAGACATATACGGCAAATTGAATAGTGGGACAGGTATGACATTGAGGTGTGTCGGTTTGGCATTGTTTTTGTTAGTATCAATCAGCGAAGCCTACGGGGACATAACGGAACGTCTGTATAGGATGGAAATCGGGATAGACGGCGGTTGCGGATACTATGCGGGCGATGCAGAGCAGTATATCTTCTCGGATATTCGTGAGGCATACGGTGTTGCTTTCCGCTATCAATTAGACCGCCGTTGGTCAGTTCGCGTGAAGGGTATGGCGCAGCGTATAACGGGTTACAATCCGAACTCGGCGGGGAGAGCTGACACGCGGATGGGGATGTGGACTAACCAGTTGGTTAACTTTGATGCAGTGGGTGAGTTCAACTTCTTCCCATACGGAAGGATTCGTTACGACCGGCGCGTGAACCCTCTGACACCTTATATGGCGTTGGGACTGGGTGTCGGGCTGCACACCAAATGGAGCAAAGTGAGTATGTATGTGCCGTTTATAGTGGGACTGAAGTGGCAACCCCATCCGCAGGTGGTTATTCATGCGGCATGGCAGCACAATGTGTATTTTGCCGACAATCTGGAGACTGTGCCGGAGTACGACAACCGATACGGAATGAATGGCAGCAATCTGTTCAACTGCGATGTAACGGGCCAGTTGGTGGCAGGCATAGCTTTCTCCTTCCTGCAGGACAAACTGGTATGCCGAACCTGCAAATAATTGACAATTGATAATTGATAATTGACAATTGATAATGGACGGACAGGTAACGAAGGAGATGATGGACAGCAGGCGTATGCCGCGGCACGTGGCCATCATCATGGACGGCAACGGGCGTTGGGCTAAGCGTCACGGTCTGGCGCGTATGTTCGGTCACCGACAGGGTGTGGAGACGGTTCACCGTATCACGGAAGCCGCCGCCGAAGCGGGTATCCGCTACCTGACGCTGTACGCCTTTTCGACAGAGAACTGGAACCGTCCGCAGCAGGAGGTGGACGCGCTGATGGAACTGTTGGTGGACACGATTGCCAAAGAGACGGCGACGCTGATGAAGAACAATGTGCGTCTGCTGACCATCGGCGACCTTGCACGCCTGCCGAAGACGGCGCAGGAGAAGTTCCGCCGCTGTATGGAACAGACGGCGGGCAACACGGGTCTGCGGTTAGTGATTGCGCTGAGTTACTCGTCGCGTTGGGAACTGGTTCGTGCCGTGAAGCAGATGGTCAGCGAGGTGCAGTCGGGCGCGTTGCGTGCCGAGGACATTGATGAGATGGCTGTTTCGGAACATCTGACAACTGCCGGCATACCCGACCCGGACCTGCTGATACGAACCAGCGGCGAGTTGCGGATTAGCAATTTCCTGCTGTGGCAACTGGCGTATGCGGAGTTGTACTTCACGCCGTGCCTGTGGCCGGACTTCACAGTGGAGGAGTTCTACCGTGCATTGCTGGATTATCAGGGACGCGAACGGCGTTTCGGCAAGACATCCGAGCAGGTGAAGACGGACCAAGAGATTAAACAGTAAAGAACGAAGGTGAAAAGAATTTCTCTCTATATTCTTTTGTTATTGAGTTTGATATGCACTCCTTGTGCTGTTGTGCATGCCCAATCGGTGCTGGAGACAGACAGCACCCGGGCAACGGATACGGTTGCTGCTGCATTGCCGGAGATTGAGTATTCGGCTCACAGGCGGACGTATGAGATTGCAGACATAGCGGTAACGGGTGCGGACAGTTACGAGGACTACGTGATTGTCGGTTTCAGCGGTTTGGCAGTGGGCGACAAAGTGGAGGTGCCGGGCAGCCAGATTACGAAAGCCGTGCGGCGTTTCTGGAAGCAGGGACTGTTCTCCGAAGTACGCATCGTGGCAACGAAGATGACCGACACGAAGGTGTGGCTGGAGATTCAGCTCAAGCAGCGTCCGCGTGTAAGCGAACTGGAATACAGCGGGATGAAGAAGAGCGAACGCGAGGATGTGGAGACGAAGGTGGGTATCTCACGGGGTAGCCAGATGACTCCGAACCTTGCGGACAGGGCAAAGACCGTCATCAAGAAGTATTACGAAGAGAAAGGTTATCACAACGCCGTGGTACGCATCACGGAGCAGCCCGACCGCGACCACCCCGGATACGTCAAGGTACTGATAGAAACGGACAAGCGCGCAAAGACGAAAGTGGCGCATCTCTATATCACCGGCAACAAGGCGCTGACCCACACACAGATTAACCGCGCCATGAAGAAGACCAACGACAACAACATCGTCAACTTCTTCCGCACAAAGAAGTTTGTGGAGAAAGAGTACGAGAAGGACAAGCAGGCGGTGATAGAGAAATACAACGAACTGGGCTACCGCGACGCGTACATCGTATGCGACAGCGTGGTGCCCAATCCCGAAGAACCGGACCGTGTGGACGTGTATATGGACATCTTCGAGGGCGAGAAGTACTACGTCCGCGATGTCACATGGGTAGGCAACACGGTCTATCCGTATGACTATCTGAACCGTGTGCTCTCTATCAAGCGGGGTGACGTGTACAACCTCAAGCACCTGAACAAGCGGCTGACCGAGGACGACGATGCCGTGAGCAAACTCTATACCGACCAGGGTTATCTGTTCTTCAACGTGGATCCCGTAGAGGTGAAGATTGAGGGCGATTCGATTGACTTCGAGATGCGTATGTACGAGGGCAAGCCTGCGACCATCAACGAAATCAACATCGTGGGCAACACGCGGGTCTATGAGCATGTGGTACGCCGCGAACTGTACACCAAGCCCGGACAGTTGTACTCGCAGTCGGACATCATGCGCTCACTGCGCGAACTGGCGCAGATGGGGCATTTCGACCAGGAGAAGCTGGTGCCTGATATCCAGCCTAATCCTGAGGAGGGGACTGTGGACATAACCTACAACCTACAGACCAAATCGTCGGACCAGATTGAGTTTTCACTCGGTTGGGGTGCAACGGGATTGGTAGGTAGCGTCGGACTGAAATTCACCAACTTCGCCATTCAGAATCTGTTCAACAAGAAGTCGTACCGCATTGTTCCGCAAGGCGAGGGTCAGACCTTCTCCATCAACGCGCGGACGAACGGTATCTACTACAACTCGGTAAGCCTGAGCTTTATGGAGCCTTGGTTAGGCGGCAGCCGTCCCAATTCGCTCAGCTTCAGTGCGTATTTCGCTTCGCAGACGGGCTATTCCGACCGATACTACAAGTCCTACCAGAACCTGTACAACACCTACTATTCGTCCTATTACTACACGGGCAACTCCAACTACTACCAGCAGTTGCAGGAGTCGGAAGCGGACCCGAACAAGTACCTGCGCGTAGTGGGTGTGAGTCTGGGATACGGCAAACGACTCTCGTGGCCGGATGACTATTTCTCGTTCTATACCGAACTGGGCTACCAGTTGTATATTATGAAGAACTGGCCGTACCTGTTGGTGACCGACGGTATGTGCCACAACCTTGCGCTCAACCTGCAGTTGTCGCGTTCGAGTATTGACAACCCCATCTACACACGTCGCGGGTCGCAGTTCACATTAGGCGTGAAGATTACCCCGCCGTATTCGCTGATGATGGGCAAGACCGATGCGCAGTTCGCGGCTATGTCGCTCAACCAGCGGTATAATCTCATTGAATACTACAAACTGCGCTTCTCGGGCAAGGTGTTCACACCCCTGACACCTGACAGCAAACTGGTGCTGATGGCGCGTGCCGACTTCGGCTATCTGGGGCATTACAACGAGTACACCAAGTCGCCTTTCGAGACCTATTACATGGGCGGCGACGGCACAACGGGCTATTCGAGTTACTCCACCGAGTACGTGTCGATGCGCGGCTACTCGTCCGGCTCGCTGACCCCCTACGATGTGACAACGGGACGCAATATGGGTTACGTCTATAACAAGTTCACGATGGAACTTCGCTATCCTATTCTGTTGGAACAGAGCGCAACGATATGGGCGTTGGGCTTCGTGGAAGCGGGTAACTGCTTCTCGTCCATCAGGGAATACAACCCGTTCAACCTGAAGCGTTCGGCGGGTGTGGGTGTACGTATCTTCCTGCCGATGTTCGGTCTGCTTGGTGTGGACTGGGGCTGGGGATTCGACAAGATCAACGGCAGCGACTCCTACGGCAAGAGCCAGTTCCATTTCGTGCTGGGACAGGAACTTTAAGCAGTTGATAATTGATAGTTGATAATTGAGAATTATAAACAAAACCAAATATGATAAAGAGAGTTTTAATTAGTTTTATCACGATGCTGTTTCTTTCGGCGCCGATGTGGTCGAAAGATTTCAGTGTTGCCTACGTGGACCTGCAGTACATACTGAAGAACCTGCCGTCATATCAGTCCGCCACCGACCAGTTGTCGCTCATAGCCAAACGCTGGCAGAAAGAGGTGACAGACATGGAGCAGGAGACGAAAGTGCTGGAAGCGAACTACCGCACGGAGCAGATTTTCCTGTCGGAGGCGATGCGCAAGCAGCGCGAGCAGGAGATTCTGGACAAGGAAAAGCAGGCGCAGGAGTTGAAGCGCAAGTACTTCGGCGAGGAGGGCGAACTGAACAAGAAGCGCGAGGCGCTGCTCAAACCCATTCAGGACGAGATTTACACCGCCATTCAGGAGATTGCCATGCAGAAAGGCTATCAGGTTGTGAAGGACCGCTCGTCCGAGCCGTCGCTGATTTATATGTCCAACAAACTGGACATATCCGACCAAGTGCTCAATAAATTAGGTGCAAAATAATCATTTAAAACATAAGACAATGAAGAGATTAGTTATCTTGATGGTGTTGGCTGTCCCGATGATGGTCAGCGCCCAGAAGTTCGGTTACGTGAATACACAGGAACTGTTCCAACTGATGCCTGAAGTGAAGACGGCGCAGGCGCGTATTGACAGCCTGAGCAGCCAGTACGAGACGATGTTCGCCAACATGCAGGAGGAATACAAGAAGAAAGCGGCTGATTATGAAAAGAACAGCGCAACGATGACAGAGGCGATGAAACAGATTCAGGAGGAGGAACTATACGGTATGCAGCAACGAATCCAGACCGCCTATCAGACTGCCCAGCAGGACCTCCAGACCAAGCAGCAGGAGTTCCTCGTACCCATCCGCGAACGGATGATGAAAGCCATCCAGACCGTCGGGGAGAAGAGCGGCTACACGTACATCTTCGACTCGCAGGCGATGGTCTATACTGCCCCCAATGCGGACAACCTGCTCGAACCGGTGAAGAAAGAACTGGGTATCAAGTAGGTTATGGCGGACGGTTATCTGGAAAGCCGCTATGCCGAATACGAGAAGAAAAAGGCGGAGTGGCTGAAAAAGAAAAACAGATTCACTTACAAAACTAAACAACAATACTATGGTAGAAAGACTGCAACAAACCCTTCGTGACAGCGCGGCTGCACGTTGGACCGTTCTTGTACTGGTGGCATCGATGATGTTCTTTGCCTATATGTTTGTGGATATGCTCTCGCCGCTGGCTTCTCTGCTGGAGAAGACCCATGACTGGGACCAGGGCGACTTCGGCACGTATGCGGCGGGCGAGTACCTGCTCAACGTGTTCGGCTTCCTTATTATTGCGGGCATCATCCTCGACAAGATGGGTGTACGCTTTACGGGCGTGCTCTCGGCTTCGCTTATGGTTCTCGGCGCGGGCATCAAACTCTTCGCGCTCTACTGGCCGGAGGCTAACACGGTTGGATGGCTCAACTCTTGGTGGACCGATATGCCCGGCAGCGCCAAAGTGGCTATGTTCGGCTTCATGATTTTCGGCATGGGCTGCGAGATGGCGGGTACGACCGTCAGCAAGATTCTTGCCAAGTGGTTCAAAGGCAAAGAGATGGCTTTGGCTATGGGTCTGGAGATGGCTATTGCTCGTGTGGGTGTGTTCGCCGCTATGTGGCTGGCTCCCAAGTTCTCCGCTTGGTATGCCGCTCCCGATGGAATGGAATCGGTCGTAGCACCCGTGCTGTTCGCATCCGTCCTGTTGGTTGTAGGCTTGATTAACTTCACCGTCTTCACCCTGATGGACAACAAGTTCGACAAACAGTTGGTGGCTATCGGCGAGAAGTCGGAAGGCGGCGCGGAAGACGAGTTCCGCATTTCGGACCTCGGACAGATTTTCTCGTCCAAGATGTTCTGGATTGTGGCGCTACTCTGCGTACTGTACTATTCTGCCATCTTCCCGTTCCAGCGTTTCGCTCCGAACTTCTTGGAAGAGACGCTGAATATCAGCAATGCCGAGGCAGCAGGTCTGTTCAAGTGGTTCCCCATCTTGGCTATGTTGCTGACCCCTGTACTGGGTGCGTTCATTGACAACAAGGGCAAAGGTGCAACGATGATGATGCTTGGTGCTATCATTATGATTGTCTGCCACTTGACCTTCGCCTTCATCCTGCCGATGTTCCCGAGCAAGACTCTGGCGCTGATTACTATCTTGGTATTAGGCGTAAGCTTCTCGCTGGTACCCGCTTCGATGTGGCCCAGTGTACCTAAGATTATTGACGAGAAGGTACTCGGTTCGGCTTACTGCCTGATTTTCTGGGTTCAGAATATCGGTTTGTGCCTTGTGCCGATGCTGATAGGCAAGTTGCGCGTATCGACCGGCGGCTATTTCGTACCGATGTTGGTATTCTCGTCGTTCGGCATACTGGCGTTCATCCTCTCGTTCATGCTGAAGGCGGAGGACAAGCGCAAGGGCTACGGACTCGAGCTGCCGAACATCAAGAAAGACGCTGAATAATAAATGAACTGGGATTTTCTTATTGAGGGCAAGGATTCGCTTGCCGTAACAACAGACAGCCGCAAGGTAACGAGCGGCTGTGTGTTTGTTGCGCTGAAAGGTGAGCATTTCAACGGCAACCTGTTTGCGGCGCAGGCGTTGGAGACGGGTGCCGCTTACGCCATTGTTGATGAGGACATACCCGCCACATGCTCGCAGAAGAAGGAGTATGACGGCAGGTTAATCCGTGTGGACGACTCTCTGCGTGCCTTGCAGGACCTCGCACGCGCATGGCGGCGCAAACTGGCACTACCTGTTATCGGCATCACGGGCACCAACGGCAAGACGACCACGAAGGAACTGACTGCCGCTGTCCTTCAGACCCGTTACCGCATCCACTACACGCAGGGCAACTACAACAACTCATTAGGTGTGCCGCTCACACTCCTGCAACTGAACAAACAGCACGAACTGGCGGTCATTGAGATGGGTGCCAGTCATCCGGGCGACATCAACGAACTGGTTGCCATTGCCGAGCCGGACTACGGACTGATAACCAATGTAGGGTACGCCCACTTGCAGGGCTTCGGCTCCTTTGAGGGCGTGATGCGGACAAAGGGCGAACTCTACGACTGGCTCGTGGCGCACAACGGCAGCGTGCTCCGCAATGCGGACAACGCCTATCTGTCGCAGATGTGGGAGAAGGCTTCCAGCGGACACACGTGGAGCGGAAAGGAGTATCTCTATCACCGCATACCGATGCCCGAAGGGACGCATCTTGTGGGCGAATACAATGCCGAGAACATAGCCGCCGCGTTGTGTATAGGCGAATGTTTCGGCATTGACCGTGAGGCAGGTATGCGTGCCATACGCAGTTATGTGCCTTCCAACAACCGCTCGCAGGCGCTGCAAACGGCAAAGAACAGCCTCGTCGTGGATGCCTACAACGCCAACTACACGTCGATGCAGGCGGCGCTGAACAGTTTCGACGGCGACACGTACATACTGGGCGCGATGCGCGAGTTGGGAGATTTCTCACATACGGCGCACCAGAATATAGTCAATCTGCTGCTCGAACGCAAGGCGGACAATGTCTATTTGGTTGGTAATGAGTGGAAAGAGGCTACGTCCCCCTACCCTGTTTATACCACAATCGAGGAATTGAAGGAGCAAATCACAGACGGCGCAATACAGATTGCCGGACAGAAAGTGCTCATTAAAGGCTCTCGTTCCAACCGGATGGAAGAACTCATCGAAGTACTCTAACTAACTCATCGAAGTACTCTAACTAACTCGTTGAAGTTCTTTAACTCATATTAGTACGCTAACACATCGAAAGTACGCTAAATCATAGAAGTACTCTGATAGAAAAGAGATAGCTTTCCCGACGGTCAGCCGACGGTCAGCCGACGGTGAGCCGACAGTCAGCCGACGGTGAGCCGACGGTCAACCGACAGTCAAAGCAACCTATGTATAACCTTTACGCTAACTGAATCGTAACGAAACAATACAATCTTATGTCAGAAAACGAAGTTGCGAAAAACAAAAAATGGAACAAACGCACAGTCATGTACATGGTTACGGGTGCGTTGGTCGTATCCCTAATTGTGTTGTGCATTGTCTTTGCGCATCAGCGAAGCCAGATGAAGGAGATGGTGGAGATACTGGAGCTGGAGAAAGAGGAACTGACTGACGAGTACGAGGACTTGTCTATTCAGTTCGATGGATACCAGCAAATGGATGTTCACAATGATTCGTTGCAGGAGCAGCTGGCGATTGAGCAACAGCGCGTGCGCGACTTGCTGGAGGAGTTGCGTATCACGAAGGCAACCAACGCACGCCGTATAGCCGAGCTGAAGAAGGAACTGACTACCGTCCGCAAAGTGATGGTAGAGTATGTGCGCCAGATTGACTCACTCAACCAGACGAACGAACGGTTGACGAAGGAGAACCAGCATTACCGCCGCGAGAACAAACAGATAGTGGAGCAGAACACACAGCTGACCGAAGCAAACACGATGCTGACCGAAACCGTTACCCGTGCATCACGGTTGGAGGTGACTGGCTTTCAGACCACTTTCCTCAACGAACGGGACAAGAAAACCAAGCAGTTCTCCCGCATACACAAGTTCCAATTCGATTATACGCTCGGCAAGAACACCACCTGTGAGCCGGGGATGAAGACCGTCTATATGCGCCTTACACGTCCCGATGGAGAGCTGATGACCAAGCCTTCGTCCAAGACATTCGCATTTGAGAGCGGCGAATTGCTTTCTTCACTCTCGCAGGAGATTGAGTACAGCGGTGAGGAAATGAGCGGCACACTTTACTGGACCGTAGAGGAGATTCTCTACCCGGGTGACTACAGCGTGGATTTCTTCGCAGAGGGCCAGCACATAGGCTCTTTCGGTTTCCATTTGAAGAAATAAAATGACGTTAGTCCGCTTTCGGTATGCCGCTTCCGGAAGCGGTGTGAATTGAATAATATGGCTGCGCGTATATGCTAAAAACTGACGATTTAGCAGAAAAAACAAAAAAAATATACCATATTATTGCACAACTTAAATCAGAGATTTACTTTTGTGCGATTTTGTCATACCAGTTTGACAAAATGGCAGAAACAAACTAACATAAAAGACAAATGGAAAGTCGAAATTTTGAAACAAAGAGCGAACCGGAGATAATCTATTCACGTTCGGTCAAGGCAGGCAAGCGTATATATTACCTTGATGTCAAAAAAGCGCGCAACGATGACCTCTACCTCTGTATCACGGAGAGTAAGCGTCGTCAAGGGGCAGAAGAAGAACCCCCTCAATTCGAGAAACACAAACTGTTCCTTTACAAAGAGGATTTCACGCACTTTATGGAAGGATTGAACGACGTAGTGGGATATATCCGCAACCAATTCGGCGAGATAGAAGACCGCGAAGAATGGACTCCCCGTGACGCTGAAGTTCAAGACGAAACAGAAGCCGAAGAAGACGCACAAGAGGATGAGCAAGACACCCCAAAGCGCGGACTGTTCGGGTTTATGAAACACTGATCTGTATTCAGATCGGAAAAGAAGAAGATAGTAGCAACCCCTCTAAAAGAGTTTATGAGAGAAAGTTAGCCTCAATGGCATCTATGATGCGCGAAGCGACCTCTTGTTTCGAAAGAAGCGGGAGGTCTTTTTGTGTATCGGGTGTAATGAGCGTTACCTTGTTGGTGTCGCAGCCGAAGCCTGCTCCGGCGTCACGAAGCGAATTGAGTACAATGAGGTCAAGGTTCTTGTCCGCAAGTTTCTTGTGTGCGTTCTGCGAGGCGTTCTCTGTCTCCAGCGCAAAGCCGACAAGACGCTGGTGAGGCTTCTTCGTTCTTCCAAGTTCGGCGGCTATATCGTGTGTGAGAGTCATAGGAAGGACGAACGCTGTCTGTCCCGGTTGTTTCTTTATCTTTTCGGCTGCCGTCTGTTCAGGAGTGAAGTCTGCTACAGCGGCGGAAAGAATAGCGATATCTACTCCTGACCAATGTTGCATGGCCGCCTCATACATCTGCGCTGCTGACCCCACTGATACAAGTGTCAAGGTGTTGCTTCTGTCTCCGTAAGGTGTATAACAGGTAATGTGCTGCAATGTAGGACCTGCTACGAGAGTAACATCTGCCCCTCTGCGAAGACAATCCTGCGCAATAGCAAAGCCCATCTTACCGGAAGAGTAATTGCTCACATAGCGTACAGGGTCGATAGGCTCGACGGTCGGTCCGGCTGTAATAAGGACTTTCTTGCCGGAGAGTGTCTGTGGAGTAAGTGCAGTACGACAAGCTTCAATGAGTGAGTCTGTCTCCTGCATACGTCCCTTTCCGTCTGTGCCGCAGGCAAGGAAGCCTTCAGCACAGTCAAGTACATGCAGTCCTTGTGCTGCGAGTGTACGTAGTGCATTCTGTGTGGCGGGTGCAGCATACATACAGTCATTCATGGCGGGAGCAATGACAACAGGTTTGCGTGCTGCACAGGCGGCATAAGTGGTAGTGAGTGCATCATCTGCTATACCGCCTGCCATCTTGGCAAGCACGTTAGCGGTTGCAGGCGCTATGAGCATCATATCCGCCCAAACGGGCAAGGATATATGCTCGGTAGAATGTTCGTTGACAGCTGCAAAGACATCCGAATAGACAGGATGTCCGCTGAGGGTGCGGAGCGTAGTTTCTGTAACGAAGTGCAAGGCATTCGGCGTAGTCGTTACACGTACGTCCGCTCCTTCTTTAACAAGCAGACGGATAAGTTCAGGTATCTTGTAGGCAGCTATGCCGCCGGATATACCTACTATGACATGTTTTCCTTGCAACACGTTATTTAAGCGCGTCGTCCTTTGAGCCTGAGCTGTACTCCAGTTGGTCGTCGATGAACTCCTGAGTAGCAATCAATGTAGGCTTGGGCATCTGTTCGTAGCTACGGGATATCTCTATCTGCTCACGGTTCTCGAATGTCTCTTCAATAGCCTCTTGCGGCATGGAGAAGTCTTGCAGCTTGGCATCAAGCTCACGTTTGAGTGCAGTCGCAATCTGGTTAGACCGCTTGGCTATAATAGCTACTGTCTCATAGACGTTACCTACTTTCTCGGTCAGTTGAGACATATCACGGGTGATAGTGTTGATAGGTGCTTTGGTTTGTTTGTAGTCAATCATGGTATATGTATTTATGTTAGTTACTTTGTGTTAGGCAGCTACGCTGTTGGTTACTGCGTGTTGGTCAGTTTTTGTCAGGTTGCTGCGGTATCGGTTCAGTTCTTTTTGAGCCGTTTCTTTATGTCGTTCCCCCATTTCTCTGCCTGTTGGCGGTATTTGGAAGCGGGGTACTCCGTCGTAAAGCTGTAGTACTCATCCTCGGCGTCCTGTAGGCGTTCCTGTAGCTTGGAAGGTACGGAGTGCAGCACTTGCTGGTACTTGGCGGCAAAGATGAGCCACGACAGTTCTTCCATATAGGAATTGGAAGGGTAGTCTTTCAGTGCGTTACGCGCCGTTATCTCGCAACTCAGGTAATTGTTACCGAGATACATCCCAAGCTTGTAGTACAGTTGCGCGTTAAGCAGTTCTTTGTATGCGAGACGGTCGTATAACTCGTTCTGTTCTTTAAGGGCTTGCTGCACATAGGGGTTCTGCGGGTAAGCCTCCATGAAGATATCGAAAGCGTCTATGGCACGGTTAGTGAAGTCCTGGTCCAATCTTGGGTCAGGTGCATCAAGGTAATAACAATGCCCTGTCTGAAAGGCTGCTTCGGCTGCATACTTCCCTTTGGGATAGTTACGTATGTATGCCTGATAGTAATCGGCAGCGGATGAGTAGTCTTTCTGTCCCATATAGCTGCGGGCAAGGTAGATGGTTACATCCTGTGAGCGTTCCGTACCCTTGAAGTAAGCAGCCACATCGTCAAGGAGAGTCTGCGCCTTGACATACTCTTTGTCACTGAAATACTGGAGTGCCATATCGTACTTGTAGTCCGCATCACGGGACTTGAGTATCTTCTGGTACTCGCTGCAAGCGGTGAAAGCGAGCGACAAGAGGAGAATCAGTATATAGTTGCTATTCTTCATTCAGTGAGTGTCCAGTTGCTTGATGTCCGTACGACAAGGCTATCCTGCCATGCCACTATGAGATAGCAAGCGGCATCGGGTATGTTGTTGATAAGTTCGAGTGCGGCAGAGTCACCGATAACCATACATGTGGTAGCGAGCGCGTCGGCTTTCATACAGGTAGAGGCAGTGACCGTAGCGGATAAGAGCGAGTGAGAGACAGGCCAGCCTGTCCTCGGGTCTATGGTATGGCTGCGCTTCTCCGTGCCTTCGTAATAGAAATTGCGATAGTTACCGGAGGTCGCCATACAGAGATTGAACGTCTGTATCTTGTCTTGCAGAACCTGTTTCTGTCCTGTAGGGTCGTCAATGGGTTTGGTAATGCCAATGTTCCACGGTTCGCCTTTACTGTTCTTGCCACGCGCCACCACTTCTCCGCCTATGTCAACGAGAAGGTTCGTTATACCCAAGCGACGCAATCGGTCTGCTACCTTATCGCAGGCGTAGCCCTTCGCGATAGCGCTGGCATCCAAACGGATAGCGGGTTGCTGCTTGACGATATGGTGGTCTTTGAGTTCCACGTTCCTCCAACCAACCAATTGGCGCAGGGAGTCAATCTGTTCGGGTGTCCTGTCGGTACGGTTCTCAAAGCCGAACCCCCACGCATTGACAAGCGGCGCTACGGTAAGGTCAAAGGCACCGTCAGACAAACGCGAGACTTCCTGTGCCTGCAAGAAGACCGTCTCGAAATCACTACCTACCTCTACGTCCTCATTGCGGTTGACACAGGCAATCGTAGATTGGGGATTGAACATCGAAAGGGCATTGTCCACTTCGTCAAGGCATACGAGGATAGTATCGAGAAGGTCTTCGGTATATTCGTATTGGATATTATAGACCGTACCGAAGACATGTCCTTCGTTACGGTAATACCGTCTCGAGTCGTCCTCGATATTCCAGACGAGCAAGCCCACCGACAAAGCAATCAGAGCGAGGGCTGTAATCATCTTTTTCCTATCCATATCCGCTACCTTTCGTTAGGGGAGAGTCTTATCCGATGCTTGGGAAGGGATTAGAACCAGATTCCCAGTCCGACAGTACCGTTAACGGGTTGGTTATAGAGTTTGTCGTCACCTGCTTCCCATACAAAAGCCGGCTGGTCGAGATGGGGATTGATAGAGCCCTCTGCAAATAGCGTAAGCTGACAGGCATCAAACTCCCACGCTTTCTCAAGGCGAAGGTCGAGATTGACTATAGCGAAGCGAGAGTTGTAGTATGTTTCGTTCTGCCACGGGGACATACCCATCTTGCCTGCAAGCGTGATATCGTAATCGAACGTGTGGCTATAACCTATCTCAAGGTAAGAAGCATAGGAAGCAAGGTCATGGTAGTCGAACTCCGTAGCAGCAACCATCGTATTCCATTGGATATACAAGGGTATGTCCAAGAAATGCTCAAGGCTATACTGAAGGGTCAGTTCCAGTTGGTAATTGGGATCGTACTTCCTGACATCCTCCATCCAACTGAAGAACTGGTAGTACGTCGCACCTATGGATGCGCCAAAGAAATCGAAGTTGGCAAACAAGTCTAACTCGGGAATAAAGTAGGTATTGGGGGTGCCGTCGTATTCCTCATCACCGTCATCGTTAATGAATGTGTAATAAGGCAGGCCTTTGCGGAACATCCAGTCGGAAGCACCGAGGGAAGCCCACGCTCCGACAGAGAGAGCTGTATTCTGTCCTTCATATCCGACACTGACAGTGGGTTGGAGGCTCAAGCCTCCGTTGTACTGACCGCGCCAGAGGTATGACGAAACAAGTTCGGCACCCGCTTCGTAGGAGAACTCTATGCCCTGAGAAGATTCTTCTTGGGCATCCGCCGTTTGTGTGTTATCGTTTTGAGCGAACAGCCCTGCTGACAGTGTACAAGCAAGGGCGAAAGAAAGAAGTTGTTTGCAGTTCATTTGTTTGTTCTTTAACAATCCGTTATTGGTTTTTTACAATGGTTTTAGAGGTTCTTTAGAGTTTGTCTTGCGGGGCTTTAGAGAGCGTTTTTTGTTTCCCATACCAAGCGTAAGGCAACCTCCAGTATTCTTGTATCAGTGAGGACAACAATTCCTCCATCGGGACCGGGTTCCATGTGGTATCCGCTTTCTCCGTTAGAGGTACCCCGGAAGAAGTCTCTTACATCCTCGGCTGTGATCCCAAGTTCTTCAGCAATCACAGCCGAGCTTCCGTGCGGGAGACTGTCCTTTACCTCCCGTAAGCGATTAAATGTGGTTCTTGTCATATTTCTGTTCTGTGTTTATATATTCGTTGTAAGGTTGTGTATCTGCACTGCGGCAGATAAAGCGCGCAAAGATACGCACTATTTTATAGTTATGCAAGCGGAAAAGACAAGTTGGGGTTGTTTTTTGTTCTAATACGTGTAGAACTGATGTCAAAGAGGGGTGCGGATTCGAAGAAAGTAAGGTCTTTGAAGCATTCGGCAGGGGGAGCGGCACAGTCGGCGTGCTGCGTGCCTTCGGGTAAGCGAGGATAAACGAATACCGAGAAGTTGTGTGCTATCCACTGCCAGTTGCGCCAGCGTGTGAATATGTCGTAGTTGTCCTGTCCTATGAGCAGTGACCAGCGTATGTCAGGATAGGTCTGTTGCAGGGCTTGGAGAGTCTGTGCCGTGAAAGAAGGTTTTGGAAGCGAAAACTCAAAGTCGCTGACACGCAGGTGTTTGTTCCGCAGTTCGTCCGCGTGGTCTATGACTACCTGTTGGATTGTGTTGCGTGCGGCAAGGAGACGCTCCTGCTCGTTCTGCGCAAGGAGTTGTCCGTCCTTAAGGGGATTGCCCGGTGTGACCATCAACCACAATTCGTCAAGGTCCGTATGCGTAAGGGTCCACAAAGCCATTCCAATGTGTCCGAAATGGATAGGATTGAACGTACCACCGTATATCGCTACGCGCTTCATAGTTTAGAGTTTAGAGTTGAAAGTTGAAAGAAGTTTGAGAGTTTAAAGTTTAGAGTTTATAGTTGATTGTTGAGAGAAGTTGAGAGAAGTTTTATAGTTTAAAGTTGAAAGTTGAAAGAGTGTAGCTCGCTGTATCTCGCTGAGGAGTATGGCGGTAGCGATGCTGACGTTGAGGCTCTCTACGTGGTCGGGAGAGAAAGCAGGAATGGTAACGCGGTGTGTAAGCAAAGCGGCTACCTCCGATGTAATGCCGCTACCTTCGTTGCCCATCACAATAACCGCTTTGTCAGCATTGTGCAAGGCAGCCGCCGTATAAAGATTATCCCCGTCAAGAGTGGTGCCTACTATTTGATAGCCTTGCTGTTGCAGCGAGTCAAGTGTGTGCGGCAAATCGGTATAAATGAGTTGTACCCGCGCCAGCGCACCCATAGTCGCCTGCACCACTTTGGATGCGTAACAGTCAGCGGTCTGATGCGAGCAGAGTATGGTATTAAATCCCATCCAGTCGCAAGTACGTATGATAGTCCCCAAGTTACCCGGGTCCTGTATGCCGTCGAGGGCAAGGATGCGGTTCGGAAGGGTTTGCTCATCCGACAGGTCGGCAGGCAGTCGGAAGACGGCAAGGTAATCGGTCGGGGTAACCAAAGATGAGAGTTGGGTCATCTGCCGTTCGTCCGTCCGTACTACATCGCGAAAGCCGTCCAGCAGCGGCGCATCGCCACGGACAACGAGCAGTCGCGGTTGGAAACGCGCAAGAAGTTCGGAAATGCACTTTCTTCCTTCTGCAACAAAACAGCGGGACTCGTCGCGGTATTTCTTTATTTTCAGGCTTCTTATCAGTTTAGCCTGCGCATTGGATATATTGGGAATGTTCATAGCAACACTAACAATGCGGCAAAAGTACGGTGTTTTTTACGTAAAAAGTAAATTTCTCTTAAAAAAATTTGGCTGAGTTGTCAATAACGCCTACTTTTGTGCGTTGATATGCGTATTGCTGTGATGGGGTGAGCAATTTGCGGCATTAGCACATCGGTAGTGCATCAGCTTCCCAAGCTGAGGAGGAGGGTTCGACTCCCTTATGCCGCTCACAAGACAGAATCTCCGGAAAGGTCATCTTTCCGGAGATTCTGTCTTTTACATCCTGTCCGTCACGCGGTTGTCAGTCAATAAACAGGTCCGTGGAGAGGTAGCGTTCGCCTGTATCGGGGAGAATGACCACAATCGTGCGGAACTCGTGTGTCTTGGCGTACTCCAATGCCGCGTGCATAGCAGCTCCGGAGGAAATGCCCGCGAGAATACCCTCTTTCTCAGCGAGAAGCCGGCTTGCCGCCTTGGCATCTTCGTTGGTAACGTCCGCCACTTCGTCAATCTCGTTGGCGTTGTAGTTAGCAGGGATAAAGTTCGCCCCTATGCCCTGTATCTTGTGGGGTCCTGCCTGTCCGCCGTTGAGTATCGGCGACGATGCGGGTTCGACAGCGATAACATGGATATTGGCTTTGAACTGCTTACGGAGATAGTACGCTGTACCACTGACCGTTCCTCCTGTTCCTACGCCCGCGACAAGTGTATCTACCTGACGAAGTGTGTCGTGCCATATTTCCGCGGCAGTGCGCTGGTGCGCCGCCGGATTGGCCGGGTTGCTGAACTGCTGAAGGATAATTGCGCCCGGGGTAGCGTCTTTCAGTTCTTCGGCTTTTTTAACGGCTCCTGCCATACCCTCTTTGCCCGGTGTGAGGACCAACTCAGCGCCGCGTGCTCTCATCAGATCCTGCCGCTCCTTGCTCATGCTGTCAGGCATAACGATAACGGCACGGTAGCCTTTGATACGCGCAATCCAAGCGATACCTATACCTGTGTTGCCGCTGGTCGGTTCAATAATGGTGCCTCCCTGTTTGAGAAGCCCTTTCTGCTCCGCATCCTCAATCATACTGAGGGCTATACGGTCCTTGACACTGCCTCCGGGATTGAAAGACTCCAGTTTAGCATAGACACGGCTTTTGAGACCAAGCGCCTCTTCAATTCTGAGTAGTCGCAACATGGGCGTGTTGCCCACCATGTTGAGCATTGATTCGTACATCATAGTTGTAAGTATTTATGTGGTTATTGATTTAAACGTGACAGGTTTTTCATGTTTTTCGTTGCAAAAGTACATCGTAAGCGGGAAATACGAAAATCCGAAGCGTAAAAAGACGGCGAAAATAAGAAAATGTAATTTTTGATTCACACGAAGGGGTACATTTTGTAATGTGGAAATTACAAAAAGGCTTTGTTGAGTCAAAAATATGCATTACTTTTGCGCATTGTTTGCAATTTCCTGCCCGAGCAGGTGACAGAAGAACAGACTATTCATCCATAAAACGGAGGACCAGAAGATGAAAACAAAGATTTTATTATTGATGCTATTATTCTGCACAGTGGCTAATGCACAAACAGACAGCATCTTGCAGATAACCAAAGAACACGGCAAGTATCGCTACGGCACCCAAACGATGAACAGCCGCGAGTACAAACAATTCCTACAACTCAACTGCCCTGACGCATATAAGCAATATAACCTGGGCAGGAACTGCACTATATCCGGGTGGACGTTGTTGGGTACTTGCAGTGTAGCCACATTAGCCTCTACCTTCGGCTTTCTGACGCACACCCCATGGGGAATGTCTCCTGAGGAAAAACAAACAGAAGCGTATAGGAGATTGATAGCGCAACAAACGGCATCGTTAGTGTTTATCCCGATTTCTTTTGCCGGAGTGATAGCCAGTATTCCGCTGCTGACCGTCGGCTACAAGAACATGTCACGGAGTATAGACACCTACAACCAACAATGCTCCACGCCACCGTTAGCCCTCAGTCTGCAAGCGGGTAACGACGGGTTAGGAATCGTGCTGAACTTCTGACAAGACGGGGAGTACGTTCGGGATTTCCGTTCCCAATGTGTTTCAAAGAGGCAGAGAAAGTACTCTGCCCCTTTCTTTTTGTGTTGATTATCAGTGGTTAATCCGTCGGGATTGGTACGGTGAAATTACGGTATGGTTTGCTGAATCACATAATAATAACATAATAATAACATAATAATAACATAGTAATCACATAATAATCACATAATGACGATCGCACGGGATAAGGGAGGAATGAGGGGTCTATGAGGGGGATGCAAGGGAGATGCAAAGGAGGGAAAGACACAAGAAATAGAGGGGGATATATTGCCTAATAATAGGAATAGGTGTACTTTTGCCGCGGAAACGTATTGCTATAGGATACTTTTGCCGCGGAGATGTGTTGCTTCCTAATAGGAATAGGCGTACTTTTGCCGCGGAGAAGAAACAGAGACATACCATGGATACCAACAACCAAAGACCAGTAAACCTAATGCCGCCCTATCAGCAGGCAGTGAAAACAGACCGTAACAGACGAGAATCCAATATCGAGTTGCTGCGGATCGTCGCGATGCTGATGATCGTGACGCACCATGTGGTCATCAACGTGTCAAACACCTACTGCGAGATGTACCTTCAGCGCAGTTGCGAGCCGCCGTTCTACCTCTATAACGCATTGGTTATCTACGGTGTGAACCTGTTCGTGATGATTTCGGGCTACTGCGGCATCCGCGCCACCCTGTCGAAAGGCGTGGCACTGTACCTCAAATGCGTGCTGTACGGTATGTTAGGTATCGTGGTCTATCTGCTGACCCCAAACAACGCGTTCGTGTGGGGACAATTGGAACCTTATATATATGTACTGTCGGGCAACACGACCTGGTGGTTCATCCGCTACTATATGTTCCTGTTTGCCCTCTCGCCGTTCATCAACATCGTCTTTGAGCGCTGCAGCCGCAAAGAGGTTTATACGCTGACCCTGCTGCTGACGATATTGTCGGTGTACTTCGGATGGATGCGCCACGACATGGTGAATCTTGACGGGTACAACTTCTTCAACTTCGTGTGGATATACTGCATCGGTCACTGCATCCGCCTGTCGCAGCCCGAACTGCGCTCCATCCGCTATGTTCGCTGGTACGCCCTGCTGCTGTGGGTAGTATGCGTTGTGCTGACCGCCTGGGGCGAATACCACCACTGGTCGCAAGCGGTATTCGGGTATAACAATCCGTTCATCGTGGGAGGCACCATCGGACTGTTCGTGTTCTTCCAATCCTTTGAGTTCCAAAGCAAGACGGTTAATCTGATAGCCGCCTCGACATTAGGTGTGTACCTTATTCACGGGCACTTCCAGATAGGTCCGTTCTTTATCAACTACGCCATCAACCACTACACATCCGCGTGGCAGATACCGTTGTTCGCATTGGGCATCTTCGTCATCTGCTCGGTAGTGGCCATAGGGATTGACGCGCTGACATCCAAAGGGTTACGATGGATAGGCGACAAGACCACAACAAAAACCGCCGCCATAGCATTCCTGCTGTTGGCAACGGTTTATGTCATCGTGCACGCGTAACGGCGTTTACTTCTGAGCATCATCGGGATAAGGAACGACAAAGCACCCTTTGAACTGACTGTCAAGGCTTTTCCTTGCCGCATCGGCTTCCGCCTCGGTGGCGTATTGGCCGTGCATGTACTTGTACCATTCGCCACGGCGCACATAGAAGCAGTCTTTGAGTCCCTTGAACTCAGAGTCGTTCTTTTTGAGGACCTTGCGCGAGGTGAATATCTGTACCGTATAGAGCGGTTTGGCTTTGCTGTCCTGCTTGGGTTGCGCCGCGGGAGTCTGCTGCTGAAGAGGCTGTTCGTTGCTTTGTGTCTGCGGTGCAGGTGCGGCTTCCTGTTCGGGCTTTTCGGGCGTGTCGGCCGCAGGCTGCTGGGGCTGCTTCTTGTCGGCTTTCTGTCCGGGCTGGTAGTAAGCGGCAAAGGCGTTGAAGAGCGCTTCGGTTATTTCGCGCTTGCCCTTGTCGGAGCCGAGGTATTTCTCCTCCTCCTTGTTGGAGATGAAGCCCATCTCGACCAGTACGCTGGGACAAGCAGACTTGAGCAAGACCAAGAAACCAGCCTGCCGCACACCGCGGTCGGTACGGTTGTTGTCGCCAACGAAACGCTGCTGAACCATCGAAGCAAAGCGCAGGCTGTTGTCCATATACTGGTTCTGCATCAGCTCGAAGATAATATAGGAGTCGATGCTGTTGGGGTCAAAGCCCTGATACGTAGTCTGGTAGTCCGCCTCGAGCTTGATAACCGAGTTCTCGCGCATCGCCACGTCAAGGTTCTTCTCCATCTTCTCCGTACCAAGAATATAGACCTCCGCGCCGTAGGCTTTTCGCGAATCAGCCGAATTGGTATGCACACAAATAAAGAGGTCGGCGTTGTTGCGATTGACTATGTTCGCACGTTCCTGCAAGGGGATGAAGACGTCGGTAGAACGCGTGAGAACGACCTTGACTTCGGGGTAAGCGGTGCGAATCTTCGATGCAAGCCGCAGCGAGATGTCCAAGTTGAGGTCTTTCTCGTTAAGCTTGAGATAATGGCCGACGGCACCATAGTCCTTGCCTCCGTGACCGGCATCAATGACCACAGTGAAGGCAGAAAGGGTGAGAGGACTTGCCATGAAGGCGATAATGAACAATGAGCGAAAGAGGTTGCGCATAACAATCGTTTTATCCGTTTCGGACTGAAATGTCCACAATACAAGTATGCGGCAAAAGTAATGCCAAATAATGGTTTTTCCGACAATGAAGGCAAGGAAAAGTGCGGAAACAGATATTTTTTTAAGAAAAACACAGAATAGTTGCATAAAGTGAGAAATCAGACTATCTTTGCGCGCTTGTTTTACGGTCAACGCCAAAGACAGAGAGCAGATGACAGAAAGCGATTTCTCACAGGAAGAAGAGCAAGTGATTGAGCGCGAGTTCGAGGCATTACTGGACGATTACGCCCATTCGATGCACCGTCAGAAGGTGGAGATAATCACCCGCGCCTTCCGTTTTGCCAACCAAGCCCATCACGGTGTACGCCGTCTGAGCGGGGAGGCATACATCATGCACCCGTTGGCCGTGGCTCGCATCGTGGTGAAAGAAATCGGTCTGGGCAGCACAAGCATCTGCGCCGCACTGCTTCACGATGTGGTGGAGGATACAGACTACACGGTGGAGGATATCGAGCAGCGGTTCGGCAAGAAGATTGCAATGATTGTGGAGGGGCTGACGAAAATCAGCGGTGGCGTATTTGCCACGCAAGACGAGAAGCAGGCCACCAATATCCGCAAACTGGTGCTGACCATGTCGGACGATGTACGTGTGGTGCTAATCAAGATAGCCGACCGCCTGCACAACATGCGCACATTGGACGCGCAGTCCAAAGAGAATCAGCGCAAGATAGCCAAAGAGACAATGCTCATCTACGCTCCGCTCGCCCACCGGTTGGGACTGTTCCCCATCAAAAGCGAACTGGAGGATCTGAGTTTCCACTACCTGCATCCCGAGGTTTATGCCGAGATAGAGCAGAAGATGAAGAACGTCCTCGAGCGGCAGAAGGAGGACCACCTCGCATTCATGGAACCCATCCGCGAGAAACTGACTTCGATGGGTATGCAGTTCACCATCTCCGCCCGCGTCAAGTCGGTGTATTCGATATGGGAGAAGATGCAGAAGAAGAACATCCCGTTCGAGGATGTGTACGACTTGTTCGCTATCCGCATCATCTTCACGCCGACGGAGGGTGTACCCGAGAAAGAGCAGTGCTGGATGATATACGCGGCAGTCACATCCATCTACCGCCCTCATCCCGAACGCATCCGAGACTGGGTGTCCATCCCCAAGTCAAACGGTTACGAGGCACTGCACGTGACGGTGATGAGTACGTTCGGCTACTGGGTAGAGGTACAAATCCGCTCGGAGCGGATGCACGAACTGGCAGAGAAAGGTCTTGCCGCCCACTGGAAATACAAGGCAGAGAGTTTCGAGGAGTCGGAACTGGACCACTGGCTATTGGATATCAAAGACATACTGGACCATCCGGATTCGGACGCGATGGCTTTTCTTGATACGTTCAAGCTCAATCTGTTCGCAGACGAGGTGTTCGTCTTCACCCCGAAAGGCGAGATGAAGACACTGCCCAAAGGCTCGTCCATACTTGACTTCGCCTACTATATCCACTCTGAGTTAGGCGAACACTGCATCGGGGCGAAAGTGAACCACAAGATGGAGTCCATCAGTTACCGTCTGATGGGCGGCGACCAAGTGGAGATACTGACCTCGAAGAAACAACAACCTGAGCCGGAATGGCTGAATATGGTGCTGACCGCGAAGGCACAAAGCGCCATCAAACACTACTTCAACAAGCAGACCGGCGGCAGAAGGCACATAACGGAGTCGAAATGGGTGAAGATACTGCTTCGCGGCAACGACAATTTCGGTGTGTTAGTGAAGATACTGAACGTCATCAGCGACGATATGCACCTCAACCTGAAGAGCCTTCACACTGAGGTGGAAGACAAGCGGTTCGAGTGTACTATTGTGCTGTCGGTATATGACGAGGAGTCGGTAAGCAAACTGTGCAGCAAACTGAAGAAACTGCCGGACCTGACGGATGTGGAACATGTCAGAGAGGATATGTCCGGCACACTACAGGAAGACAAAAACGACAAACAACAATAAAACATAAACAAACAAAACCATGAAAAAGATTCTTATGATTTTAGCGGGCATCCTGACAGCAGGTCTGCTGTCCGCCCAAGAACCTGTCATCGAATTTGACAAGATGGAACACGATTTCGGTAAGATCAACGAGGCAGACGGCCGCGTGACTACCGTTTTCACATTCCACAACAGGGGTATGGCTCCGTTGGTGCTGAACAACGTGAAAGCCAGTTGCGGCTGCACCACTCCCAACTGGCCCAAAGAGCCGGTTGAACCCGGTCAGGAAGGCAAAATCACCGTCACCTATAATCCCAACGGCCGTCCGGGTCGTTTCACAAAGACCATCACCGTGACCTCCAACGCCAAGACATCAACCGTAAAACTGACTATCAAAGGAGAAGTTATCCCGAAGAACGTCAAACCCGTGGACAAGTTCCCCGTAAAGATGGGTGAACTGAGCATGGTGACCGATGTGATGGATTTCGGCGACGTGAAGAAAGGTGCCATCGTGACGAATACCATCGGTTATGCCAACCAGAAAGAAGAGGCTCTGACGCTGACCTGCCGCAACAAAGTGAATTATGTTTACGCTTCCCCAACGGCTACAGACAACAATGTTCTGACGCTTGAAAAGAACCAGAAAGGTGATCTTCATATCCATTTCGATGCACAGTTGTTCCCGACCTATGGTCCCGTTGAAGAAGTTGTCAATTTAGTCATCAACGGCAAAGAGGATGCTTCGTACGCCATCAAGGTGCGCGCCAACGTGGTAGAAGACTTCTCGATGCTGACTGAAGAGCAACTTGCCAACGCACCTATTGTGACGGTCGGTAACGAACTGAACCTCGGCACGTTCAAGAAAGGCAAGAAAGCCAAAGCAACCATCCACGTATCGAACGCCGGTCAGGATCCGCTGCTGATTCACCGCGTGATAGCAAAGAACGAGAACATCAGCGTAACCGCTGCCAAGTCCGTCCGTTCGGGCAAGAAAGGCAACTGCACAGTGAACATCCAGACCGTAGAAGCAGGCAATTTTGAGGCTCCCGTTACCCTTATCACCAACGACCCCAAACAGCCCGTCAAGGAAGTGAAACTGCGCTGGAGTGTGGAATAAACCAGCCGACTGTCCTATGCATCATCCCGAAAACGACAAGCAGTACAAAGGGCTGACGGTGAACGAGGGCGTACAGAACCTGCCGCAGGTCAATCCGTACGCCACATTCCGCCGTCAGAGACGCGAATTGACCGCCGATGAGTATGTTGCCGGCATTCTACGCGGCGACATCACACTGCTCGGTCAGGCCGTCACCCTGATAGAAAGCAACCTACCGAAAGACCAAGCTACTGCTCAGAAAGTAATTGAGCAGTGCCTACCCTATTCGGGCAACTCGGTACGCTTAGGCATAACGGGTGTTCCCGGGGCAGGCAAATCGACCTTCATAGAAGCCCTCGGCACGATGCTGTGCCACCAGGGCAAACGCCTTGCTGTTCTCGCTATCGACCCTTCCTCCGAAAGGAGCAAAGGGTCGATATTGGGCGACAAGACCCGTATGAACGAGCTCTCCACCGAAGCCAACGCCTTCATCCGCCCTTCCCCGTCAGCAGGCAGTCTGGGCGGCGTGGCACGGAAGACAAGGGAAACCATCGTCCTGTGCGAGGCGGCGGGGTTTGACACGATTATGGTGGAAACGGTTGGTGTAGGCCAGAGCGAAACAGCCGCCCATTCGATGGTGGACTTTTTCCTACTGCTACAAGTAACCGGCACGGGAGACGAACTGCAGGGCATCAAACGCGGTATAATGGAGATGGCGGACGGAATAGCCATCAACAAGTGCGATGGCAACAACATTGAGCGCGCTCAAGCCGCCCGCGTAAGCTTTAAGAACGCACTGGCGCTTTTCCCTCCACCCGAATCCGGCTGGCAGCCGTACGCGGAGACCTGCTCGTCAGTGGACAAAACAGGCGTGCTCAAAGTGTGGAAAATGGTGGAGGACTACATACGCTTCACTAAAGAGAACGGCTACTTCGACCACCGACGCACACAGCAGGCCAAGTACTGGATGTATGAGACCATCAACTCCGCCCTGTTGAACGGCTTTTATCAGAACCGGACGATGGAGCAACTTATTCCGCAGATGGAACAGGACGTGCTGGACAACAAAATAAGCAGTTTCATAGCTGCTCACAAACTATTGGAAACGTATGCCCGTCTCAGCCACTAACAAATCACGCAAGGAAGCCGCCCCGCGCAAAGTGGGTGCGAACGATATGGGTAAGTTGCCCCCGCAGGCTCTCGATATGGAAGAGTCCGTGTTGGGCGCACTGATGCTTGACAAGGAGGCTTTCTCAATGGTGAGCGACCTGCTGCGTGTCGATTCGTTCTATTCGGACAAGCACCAGCGCATCTTTGAGGCATTGGTGTCGCTATCGGTAAAGGACCAACCCATTGACCTGTTGTCTGTAACAGACCGTCTGCGTTCACTCGGCACACTGGAAGATGCCGGTGGCGCGGCTTACTTGAGCGAACTGACGCGCAAAGTGGCATCCACCGCCCACCTGCGCTACCACGCACAGGTTGTTGCGCAGAAAGCAACCGCCCGCGAACTGATACGTATGGCAGCAGAGGTAGAAGAGAAAGGCTACGATGACACGCAAGACGTGGATGAACTGTTAGAAGAGGCAGAGGGCAAGATCTTTGCCATCTCGCAACGCAACCAGAAACGCGATGTAGTCAAGATTGACGCCGTTCTGTCGGCAGCCTTCAGCCGGATGCACAAAGCCGCCGAGAATAAAGGTAATATCAGCGGCATTCCATCGGGGTTCACTCTTCTGGACAAGATTACCAGCGGATGGCAAAAAAGCGACCTCATCATCATAGCCGCCCGTCCCGCTATGGGCAAAACGGCATTCGTATTGTCAATGGCAAAGAACATTGCCGTCAATTACAACATACCGGTGGCGATGTTCTCGTTGGAAATGTCAAATGTTCAGTTGGCCAACCGTCTGATAATGAATGTATGCGAGATACCCGGTGAAAAAATCAAGAACGGCAATCTGACGCAGGCAGAATGGGTGCAGTTGGACCACAAAGTGGGTGAACTGAACAATGCGCCCCTGTACCTTGACGACACGCCCGCGATGTCCATTCTTGAGTTTCGCTCCAAAGCGCGCAAACTGGTGCGCGAGAAGCACGTGCAGATCATCATCATCGACTACCTGCAACTGATGAACGCCAACGGAGTCAATTTCGGCTCGCGTGAGCAGGAGGTGAGTATCATCTCCCGCAACCTGAAGGCTCTTGCCAAAGAGCTGGATATACCTATCATAGCTTTGTCGCAGCTGAACCGCAGCGTGGAACAGCGCGGCGGCACGGGCATAGCCGGCAAAAAACCACAATTGAGCGACCTACGTGAGTCAGGCGCCATCGAGCAAGACGCCGACATAGTATGCTTCATCCACCGACCCGAATACTATGGTATAACGAACGACGACAAGACGAGCAAGAGCCTAATTGGTCTGGGACAAATCATCGTTGCCAAGCACCGTAACGGTGCAACCGATGACATCTGGCTCCGCTTCCGCGCCCAGTATGCAAAGTTCCAGAACGAGGACGATGCCATTCCATCAGACGAACTGAACGGCGTGTTCCACTCGAAGATGAACGAGACCGCCGACACAGCCTACATTGAGACATCCGACGGTATGTCAGTCAATGGCGGTTTCGGCGAGGACAGGCCGTTCTGACCAGACAGCAAACTAACAGACAAACACATATACAATATAAATTATGCAACGCACAGATATCCGTACCGCTCTTCAGAGCAGGGAGTTTGACCGTCCCATCAACGTCCGCGGCTGGGTTCGCAGCCGCCGTGGCAACAAACAGGTCAGTTTCATCGCCCTCAACGACGGCTCGACCATAAAGAATATCCAGATTGTGGCGGACATGGCCCGATTCAGCGAGGAGCAGCTCAAGCCTGTCACCACCGGTTCGTGCATCTCCGCCACTGGCATACTCGTCCCCTCGCAGGGCGCAGGTCAGGATGTGGAGATCCAACTAACCGAATTGGAGGTTTACGGCACGGCGGATGTCAATCTGTACCCACTTCAGAAGAAAGGGCTGAGTATGGAATACCTGCGCACGATAGCACATCTCCGTCCGCGCACCAACACGTTCGGAGCGGTGTTTCGCCTGCGTCACCATATGGCGATGGCTATCCATACTTATTTCCATGAACACGGCTACTATTATTTCCACACGCCTCTCATCACTGCCTCAGATGCGGAAGGCGCGGGACAGATGTTTCAGGTAACGACGAAGAACCTATACAAACTCCGTTACGATGAGGCAGGGCACATAGATTATAGCGACGACTTTTTCGGAAAGATGACCTCGCTGACCGTCAGCGGCCAATTAGAAGGCGAATTGGGTGCGTTGGCGTTGGGCAGAATCTACACGTTCGGCCCCACGTTCCGCGCCGAGAACTCCAACACCCCACGCCACTTGGCGGAGTTCTGGATGATTGAGCCGGAAGTGGCTTTCATTGACAAGAAGGAACTGATGGACATCGAGGAGGACTTCATCAAGTACTGCGTCCGTTGGGCATTGGAGCATTGCCAGGACGACCTGCAGTTCCTCAACCAGTACGTGGACAAAGGACTGATTGACCGTCTGAAGAGCGTGGCGGACACGGACTTCGTGCGCCTGCCCTACACGGAAGGCATCCGCATCCTCAAGGAGGCGAAGGACAACGGCAGGAAGTTCGAGTTCCCCTGCGAATGGGGCGACGACCTCAGTTCGGAGCACGAACGTTACCTCGTGGAGGAGCATTTCCGCAAACCCGTAATCATGACCGACTATCCGCGTGACATCAAGGCTTTCTATATGAAACAGAACGAGGGCGAGGAGAAAGGCCGCGAGACGGTGCAGGGCACCGACGTGCTGTTCCCGCAGATTGGCGAGATCATCGGAGGCTCGGTACGCGAGGAGAGTTACAACAAACTTGACAGGGAGATTGAGCGCAGGGGGATGGACATGTCCAACTACCAGTGGTATCTCGACACCCGCCGTTTCGGCTCCGCACCCCACGCTGGTTTCGGCCTGGGCTTTGAGCGTCTGATGCTGTTCGTAACAGGTATGCAGAACATCCGCGACGTGATTCCGTTCCCGCGCACCCCGAAAAACGCAGAATTCTAAACATTACATACTATGAAGAAAATCATCTCCCTTATTTTCGTCCTATCAGCGGTTGCGTCCCTATGGGCGCAGAACGGGCCTTCGTCCCTGTCTGGCCAGATTGCCTCGCAGCAGACCGGCAAGGGCATCGCAGGCGCAACGGTAACGCTTGGCAATCAGGACATATCCACCCTCACCAACCAGGAAGGCAAGTTCTCCCTCATTGGTCTGCAGGCTGGCGACGAGGAACTGATCATTGAGGCGGAAGGCTATCAGGCTGCAGTGGAACTCATCCTCCTCAAGGAGGGGCAGTCCACCGTTTTGGACGTAATCTACCTCCAGCCTGACATAGCCAAAGAGACGCGGGACGAGGTGCTGCTCAACCTCGCCGACCAGGATCTGAACGACGACGAAGGCTCGACGCAGGAGCAGGCCTCGATGACATCCTCATCGAAGGACGTGTTCAATTCGCTCACCTCGTGGGCTTGGTCCACAGCCCGTTACCGCAACCGCGGCTACAGCCAGACCTACGAGACCTACTACGTGGAGGGGCTGTCGTTCAATTCCGCCGAGCGCGGCCAGTTTAATTTCTCGGCGATGGGTGGTCTGAACGACGCTTCGCGTTACAAAGAGACCAACCAGGCGATTGAGGCGACCAACTATACCTTCGGCGGTCTAGGCAACGCCACCAACTACCTGATGGGCGCGACCCGATACGCGCAGGGATGGAAAGTGGGCATCGGAGCTACCAACCGCAACTACAAAGGCGTGGTGCGCGCCACCTACTCCAGCGGCCTGCTTGACAACGGATGGGCGTTCGCAGCACAAATAGCCTATCGCGGCACACCTTATATTGACAAGAAAGGCATTATCGGGGAAGGCGTATCCTACCACTCTTTCGGCTACTTCTTCTCGGCTGAAAAGCAGTGGGGCACGCGCCACAAACTGAACATCATCACCTTCGGCGCGCCCACGATGCGCGGCCAGTCCGCCGCCGTCACCCAGGAGGTCTATGACCTGACCAACCAATACAACAGCACCCAGTGGGGATGGAACAACTACAACCCCTACTGGGGTTACGACAACGGCAGGATGCGCAATTCCCGCATCGTCAAGAGTTACGACCCGACAGTGGTTCTCGGCTACACGTTCCGTATTGACAACCAACAGTTGCTCCACGTCGCCCTCGGAGGACACTACTCATTCTACTCCAATTCGGCGCTGAACTTCTACAACGCTCCCGACCCGCGTCCCGACTACTACCGCAATATGCCTTCGTTCCTGTGGGACAACCAGATTGCCGACAACGGCAACTTCATCAACAAGGATATGAACGGCAAGGCTCTCGGGGACGGATTCTACGATGCGGCCGGCAACTACGTGGGCGGAAGCATCGACCAAACCAACTATATGCGCATGTACAGCGATTGGACATCGCGCAACAGCCAGACCACACAGATTGACTGGGATGCCATCTACCTTGCCAACAGAGCCAACAACGTGAACAACCCCGGCGGTTCGGCACGCTACATACAGGAACGCCGCCACAATGACATCGAAGATGAAATGGCCTCCGCCACGTACCAGAACACGCAGTTCGATCATCTGAAGATGACCGCCGGACTGGAATTGAAAGAGTCCGTAGGCCGCCACTATAAGACGATAGACGACATGCTCGGCGGAAGACAGTGGATTGACATCGACCCCTTTGCGGAGCGTGACATAGCTGAACTGGCGGAGAACATCGGCATGACGCAGGCTCAGATGGCGGTCGTCAAGCAGAACAATGTGATTCTCAATGCTGACGGCACGATAGCCGACGCACGGGTCATCAGGGAGAACCAACGCTTCGGATATGACTACACCATCAAGATGAAGAACGGCAAAGCGTGGTACCAGAACGAATGGAACTGGCACAGTTTCGACCTCTACTATGCCCTGCAAATCGCCTACTCGCAGATACAGCGCACTTCCACGATGCTCAACGGACGCGCCGTCTATCTGAGTATGCTTCAAAAAGGTATGCAGGAGTACTATATCGGTCAGGAGGGTTCGGACATGATACAGAACGGACAATTAGTCAAGACACTCTATAACTACCACGGCTTCCGCCACCACTTTGTGGACCCGTCCTTCAAGGCGGGCTTCACCTACAAGATTAACGGCCGTAACCGCCTCCGCTTCAACGCGCTGGCGCAAACCCAGGCTCCATTGGCACGCAACGCGTATATCTCGCCCCGCGTGCACGATCGCGCTGTGGCTTCCATCTACGCCCACGACACCGCAGGCAGCCTCAAGGAGTATTACGGCGCGTCAGAAAAGACCGTGGGCGGCGACCTGACGTATGAGTTCAACTATCCCGTCGTGCGCGGCCGTGTAACCGGCTTCTACTCTCGCTTCTGGGACGGCATGGAACTGAACGGCTATTACGATGACGAGGCGCGCACGTTCGTCAATCAGGCGATGACGGGTCTCAACCGCCGCCACTGCGGTATCGAGGCTGCTGCGGCCGTCAAACTGGGAACATACTTCACCCTGTCCGCCGCCACCTCTGTCGGCGACTACCGTTACACGAGCAACGCGGCGGTGGTGACTTCGGCGGAGAACGGCATGGCGCTGGGCGCGACCTCCAAAGGCAATGTCTATGCGCTGCGTGACTCGGTGATGATGAAAGGCGTGCGCGTGAGCAACGGACCGCAGGTGAACGCCTCGCTCAAACTCTCGTTCTTCCACCCGAAGATGTGGTTCGCCGATGTGACCCTGAGCTACTACGATATGAACTACCTCGGCGTGGCTCCGTCGCGCCGCATGAAGAGCCTCTACACGGATGTCACGTATGACGACCTGACCGGCAATGCCATCAATGTGAACGGCTCGTACAAGGACGCCGGCGCACTGACCGGCGAGACGGACGCAAACGGCAAACCCGAACTCAAGTACCCGTACAACATCCTTGACCAGCAGGAGAGCCTGACGGCGGACAACGTATGGAACCGCTTCCTGATCGACCTGAGCATCGGCAAACTGATTTACCTGCCCCAACGCCAGTCGCTGTCTATCAACCTCAACTGCACGAACATTGGCAACAACGTGCATTTCAAGACCGGTGGCTACCAGCAGGCGCGTCTGCCACGCACCACCAAACAGGGTGTGGAGGATGATAAGAACTCCGTCATAACCGCCAACGCGTGGAAATTCCCCGCCAAGTACTACTACGCCTGGGGCGCGAACTTCTACCTTACAGTCACCTACAAATTCTAAACAAGGAGGAACAGACCATGAAAACACAGTCCATTATTCTTTCCGCCATCGCTCTGACCGGTCTGCTTTTAGCATCCTGCCGTTCGGAAGAGCCGCAGACACGCTATATAGCCGAGGATGACGTCGCAAGCCAGGTCTCTTCTGTCGGCGGCAGGCTGCTGACGCTCAACGAACTCAAGCAGCCCCCTTATATGACCGAACAAGGCAACTACTGCGACCCCGCCCTGTACCGCCTCCGCGCCTCGGGCAAGGGGCACACGTATGACCCGTATCTTGACACTATCTGGCTTTTCTCCATCGACACGCTGCCCGTCGGTCAGCCATTGTTTATATGCGGACGCATCACGACGGACGATCTGTCCGGCAATTTCTACAAGTCGCTCTGCATCCAGCAGATGGTGAACGGCAAGCAGCAGGCATTGCGTATCTCTGTGGATGCCAGTTCGGTAGGCGGCATGTACCAGCTCGGACAAGAGGTGCTCATCCGCATTGACGGACTGGCTATAGGCCGTTACGCCAACCAGCCCCAGCTCTGCGTTCCTACCTACAACAACAACGTCTATGCCAACAAAGCCGAGGAGAAAGTGGGCTGGGCGCCGGGACGCATCCCGTTTGCCGAGTTCAAGAAACGCACCACACTGGTCGGTCTTCCCCAGACACCCCACTGCGACACGGTGCTGATAACCGACTTTGTCAACAACCTCAATCAGGTGGACAACCGTCTGGAGGACGGCAAACTGGTCTGCATCAAGGACGTGCATTACACAGGGCAGTACTCCAATTACGGCGATGCGACAGACTGCACGACCAACAACCCGGACGACTTCTCTAACGGTTCGTCTGCCAATGTCTTCGCTCCGACCACGGGCAACATGGGTTATCCGCAGTCGCGCATCATAGCTGACGACAACGGCAATCAGACGCTGGTTTCCGTTTCCGAGTACGCCAAGTTCTCCCATTTCTATCTTCCCGGAGCGGACAGCAACGGCATCTCCGGCTGCGCTGACTATGTTGGGAACGTAACCGGCATACTGGGCTACTACCGCGACAACAACCAGGTCAAGATATACAACAGCGAGGACAGTTACGCACCCGCGTGGGACGATTGGAGCATCACTATCCGTTCGCTGGACGACCTGATGCTCTATTACATGGGCAGCGGACAACTGTGGCCGCGCATCGAATACGGCGAATAAGAAAGTGGAAGTATGTTGGCTGGACATAGTGATTGCCCTGCCTCTGCTGATTGGGCTGGTACGGGGTGTTATGCGCGGGCTGGTGAAGGAGGTGACAGCCATCGCGGCGCTGGTGCTCGGCTATTTCGGCACCCGCCTGTGGGGTGGCGCATTCGCCGCGTGGGTAGCGGCCCAGTTCGCCTGGCCGAAGCCCGTGTGCAACCTCGTCGCCTATTCGTTGCTGTTCATCGGCATCTCACTGTCCCTCAACATTGCCGGCTCGTTGTTGTCCCGTCTAATGCGCGCCATTAACCTCGGGTGGGCGAACCGTCTGCTCGGAGCCGTGTTCGGAGCGGGCAAATGGGCGCTCATCGTGCTGGTTATTATCTATCTCGTAGGACAGGTGGACGCGCAGTGGCACCTGATACCCGCCGCTCTGCACGAGAGCTCGCTACTCTACGACCCCGCACTCGCCTTCGTCAACGACATATTGAACCAATAAGCAAATACATACAAACGGTATGAAAGACAACTTCGGATTTGTGCGCGTGGCGGCTGCGGTGCCGATGATGCGCGTGGCGGACTGCTCATACAACGTGCAGCAGGTCAAACAACAGATAACGGAAGCCGTTGAAGAGGGGGTTGAGATCATCTGCTTCCCCGAGCTGACCCTGACGGGCTACACCTGCGGCGACCTGTTCTTCACTCAGCGCCTGCAGCAGAACACACTGTCGGGACTGGAGGAGATCTGCAACTTCACCCGCGAGAAACCCGTCATCGTTCTGGTCGGCGCGCCGCTGAAAGTGGACAACAACCTCTACAACTGCGCCTTCGTCATGACCGACGGTGATGTGGTCGGCGTGGTTCCGAAGGTCAATCTGCCCAACACGGGCGAGTTCTATGAGAAACGCTGGTTCACGTCCGGAAGGGCGGCCCTGCAGCACTCCGCCGAAGGGCTCATACCGCGCATCCCCACCATCGAACTGTGGTGCGGCGACGTGCCTTTCGGACCCGAACTGCTGTTCACCACCCGCAACTGCTGCTTCGGCATAGAGATTTGCGAGGACCTGTGGTCCCCCCTGCCACCGTCCACCCAACTGGCGATACAGGGCGCGGAACTGATCTTCAACCTATCGTCGAGCAACTGCGTGACGGGCAAGCACGCTTTCCGCCGGCAGATGATCACCCAGCAGTCGGCCCGCGTCCACTGCGGATACGTCTATACATCTTCCGGCGTGGGCGAATCGTCGTCCGACATCGTCTTCTCCGGCTCCACCTATATCGCCGAGAACGGCGAGCTGCTGTCCGAGGGCGACCGCTTCCAGCACAACTCGTCGATGATCATTCAGGAGATTGACGTGGAGCGCCTGCGCATCGACCGCCAGCGCAACACCAATTTCACCAAAGACCAGCACGGACGCTACCGCAAGGTGAATGTCGCCCCCATCGACAAGGAGGAGGGCTTTTCCGAACCTATACACCGCCGTTTCCCCCAGTCGCCTTTCCTCCCCGCGCCCGAAGACAGCGAGGCGTTCTCGGCGGACGCTTTCGCCATCCAGTGCAACGGCCTGGCGCACCGGTGGGAACACACCGGGGCGGAATCGCTGGTCATCGGCGTCAGCGGCGGACTCGACTCCACACTGGCCCTGTTGGTCGCTGTCCAGACCGCCGACCTGCTGGGCTATGACCGTCAGCGCATCATCGGTGTGACGATGCCCGGATTCGGCACCAGCGGCCGCACCTACAACAACGCCGTCCGCCTGATGGAGCTGCTCGGCATCACGCAGATGGAGATTCCCATCCGCGACAGCGTCACGCAGCACCTGCAGGACATCGGACACACGGGCGGACAGGACATCACCTACGAGAACGCGCAGGCGCGCATACGCACGCTCATCCTGATGGACTTGGCGAACCAGCGCAACGGACTGGTCCTCGGCACGGGCGACATGAGCGAGATGGCACTGGGATGGATGACCTACGCGGGTGACCAGATTTCGATGTACGGCATCAACGCGGGCATACCCAAGACGATGGTGCAGTTCCAGATCCGATACGCCGCCAACTACTGGTACAGCGACGAGATTACCGCCATCCTGACGGACATCATCCAGACCCCCATATCCCCCGAACTGCTGCCTACCGACGAGAACGGCGAGATCGCCCAGTTCACCGAGGACAAGGTGGGTCCCTACGAACTGCACGACTTCTTCATGTACCATTTCCTTCGCTACGGCTTCACCGCCCAGAAAGTGGCGTATATGGCGTCGCTGGCGTTCGAGGACACCTATTCGGAGGAGGAGATCAACCGCTGGATTGAGGTCTTCCGCCGCCGTTTCTACACGCAGCAGTTCAAGCGCTCCTGCCAGCCCGACGGGCCGAAAGTGATTGGCATCAGCCTCTCCCCCCGTGGCGACTGGCGTATGCCGAGCGATGTGAACGAAATGGAATAGACGACGATGCCGCGCCGCCTGCTGTCCTTCCTCATGCTTCTGCTGCCGCTTGCCGTGGCGGCGGAGATTCTGACCCCTGTCCACTGGTCGGCTTCTCGGCTTGCCGGCGGAACGGCGGAGCTAAGCGCCCGGATGGACTCGTCGTGGCACATGACGCTCATCAGCATCGGCGACTCGATAGTCGGCGAGGACTACTACGGCACGCACACCTTCACCGTCCGGCAGGGCGACACCATCCGCTATGTCGCCTGCAACGATTTCCAGTGCCTGTCGCCCGAGACCTATGTCTGCGGCGGTGACGACACCGGCAGCACGGTCATCGCTGCGCCTGCCGCTGACGGCACGCAGTCCCTGTGGCTTATCTTCCTGCTGGGGCTGGCAGGCGGCCTGCTTGCCATCTTCACCCCCTGCGTATGGCCCGTCATCCCGATGACCGTCTCTTTCTTCCTCCATCGCGGCAAAGACCGACGGGGCAAGCGGGACGCATTGCTCTACGGGGCGGCTATTGTGGTTATCTACGTCTCGCTGGGCCTGCTCGTCACTATGGTATTCGGAGCGTCCGCTTTGAACCAGCTCTCCACCTCAGCCGCGCTCAATCTGTTCTTTTTCATTCTGTTAGTGGTCTTCGCGCTGTCTTTCTTCGGTCTGTTTGAGATACAGTTGCCCGCCTCGTGGGCTACCGCTATGGACAACCGCTCGCGCCGGACAACGGGCATAGGCAGCCTGCTGCTGATGGCGTTCACGCTGGTCATCGTGTCCTTCTCGTGTACGGGTCCCATTATCGGCACTTTGCTCGTGGAGGCGGCGTCCATGCACTTGCTCGCACCCACCCTCGGAATGCTCGGCTTTGCCCTTGCTCTGGCGCTGCCGTTCTCGCTGCTGGCGCTCTTCCCGGACGCGCTACAACGGCTGCCCAGGTCGGGCGACTGGATGAACTCGCTGAAAGTGACGCTCGCCTTCCTCGAACTGGCGCTGTCGCTCAAGTTCCTCTCCGTTGCCGACACCGCCTACGGCTGGGGCATACTACCCAGATGGCTGTTCTTTGTGCTTTGGGTATTGTGCTTCGGCGGGCTGGCGATATACCATCTTATAGGTATCCTGCGCATTCTCCGTGCGGCGGACCGCTCCGTCACGCGCTTGGTCGTCAAGTCCCTCATCGCACTCTCTTCGTTCGGCTTCGCGCTGTACCTGCTGCCTGCCGTCTGGGGCGCGTCCGACGGGAAAGCCGTTGCCGCTTTCGCGCCGCCGATGGAGATTCCCTACCGCGACATCTTCCACGACTACAACGAGGGACTCGCCTATGCCCGTCAGGAGGACAAGCCCGTGCTGCTCTATTTCACGGGCTACGGCTGTGTCAATTGCCGCAAGATGGAGCAGTATGTGATGACGGACAGCCGTGTACAGGAGGCGTTGCGTGACTATGTTCTCATTGAGCTCTTTGTCGATTCGCGCCGTGATGAGAACGCCAACGGCATACAAGACGGCGTGGAGTTCTCCCGCCTCCAGCGCGAGCTGTTCCGTTCCAACGCCCAGCCGCTCTATTTCCGCCTCTCGCCGGACGGCACGCCCCACGGCACGCCGATGGCTTTCACCGCCTCCCCCGACGATTTCCTTCAATGGCTGGAACTGTGACGCATCAGCCACATCCCCCATCCCCTTTTGACAATAACCACCTCCCCCGACGATTTCCTTCAATGACAGGAACGGACTCATTAGGCCATCCCTGCTTGAAAGAGAGCATCTTCTCGTGCTGTAATCCCTACAAATACAATACCAAATACGATAACGAGTCGATAACGAGTCGATAACGACACGATAACGACACGATAACGAGTCGATAACGACACGACAACGACACGATAACGAGCAATACTTTCACAGAATGAACACCTCACCTCAAGATACCCGTACCGTACCAAAACAGAATCAGGGGCATTCCTAAAACAAGTCAACGTGTGTTCCCGTTCTGACTAATGAAACAAAATATGGTACTCCATTGTTGCTGAATCATCCAACGAAAGATGGGGGCTTAAGATAATGCACATTATTTGTTCATTTTTAGTAAAGATATTCAGAGGATGCGTGTTTTTTTAAACTAAAAAAATAATAATATATTTTGTACATTGTATTTTTATAGTACTTTTGCGCTCGGAAAGAGTGTGTGAGTACAAGTGTGTACATGAGTCAAATACTCTTTTCAAGGAATTCTATCTACGCCGGACACATTTGGTATAATCCGTGTTTTATCTCAATAAGGAATGATATGGGGTATCAATGTGGGGGTTAGAGGGATTCAAAAAAAATATTGAATAGCGTTTATTGACGCTTTGCATTTGGCAATTCGAAACTTAGCAACTTTTAGAATTAGAGTCAAAATCAAAGTGAGCAGTAGATGCCTATGGGGTATGACAATCATATCCACTTGCTGTTTTTCTGTAAGTGGATTGTCATATCGGCGTAGGTTTCCTGTTGTTTATTTGACTCTATAGGTAATGCTAAGACCTCGAATTGTGAGTAAGCAACTCGAGGTCTACGTTTTTTGTTGTATAACGCATGATAGACAACGGCAACAATGCCGATTAATATTTTTCTTATAAAACCGATGGGGCGATGGGATATAACCGCCAACAAACAAAATGAAAAAGTTATTTATTTGTCTAACGGCAGCAAGTTGCTTGTTGTTGCTTTCGGAAAGTATGACGCTTATGCCGAAACAGACGTTACAAAATTCTTTAATTGAATGCTCTGCATCCTACACTGTAAGATGCTATCAAATTAATGCAAAATCTATAGCAACTGCCAACGGGACTTTTGATGACAAGGCAATGATGCTGACCGTAAGGTATCATAAACCATCTCCAGTAAGTGTTAACCCTCGTTACGGTGACGGGACGAGATACGGTGAGTATTACTACAAATCCGCCAATGGTTATTTTTTTGACCCGAAATGATTATAACAAGGAAAAATGGATATTTCCGTTACTGCTTTTTGCAACAACGGCAATAGCATAGACACCATCAACCCAATTTTAACCCTACAAAAACCGATGCTCAACGGGATATAAACGAGCAACAACAAAAATGAAAAAGTTTTTTATGATGCTATTCGCTGCATTGACAATTTCAGTTGCAGCAAGTGCTTGTGATTACATTACGGCTTTTAGCGCAAAGGATGTATCAGAGGGATTTTATGTAGAATCTGGCAAAATTTATGTGAATCATTGTTCAAATACCAATAACATAGTTGCTACTTATAGCAAGAATCCGTACAATAATTCAAATTATTGTGCACCAACTGAAAAAAGATGGTGTGCATGTTTTGAATACTGTTTCACATATAATGGAAAAACATATTACTTTAATTTGAAGTAATAACATCTTTTTGAGCCAACGAGCGACAATAGTTATTCTCATTATTGCGATAGTGTGTCTGTTATTAGGAACGGGTATTTATTATTTCTTTAGAACGCCTGTTGTTGCCTTTGCAAAACTGCATATTACGCAAGTTGAGATTATACAGACAATCAATAAGGATAATCTTTTTCTCTATTTCCTTATTTATTGTTTGCCGGATGCTCTTTGGTATATGTCATTGTTATTGGTTCAAATATTTTTTCTTAAGGAAAAGGGATGGCTGAATCGCTTGCTGGTCGGTATAGCCGTCAGTCTCCCTTTCCTTTTGGAAACAGGTCAGTATTTTGGCTGTGTTTCTGGGACCTTTGATTGGTTTGATATTATTACATATTGTTTAACTTTAATAATCTTCTTATTATGTTCAAGAAAAGTGTTCTCATTATTGCTTTACAAGCAGTAGTAATCAGTATGTTTATTATGATTGCTGCCGGGAGTTCCGAATCTGATGCCGCAGTTGATAATGCAAATAGAATCTATCGTGGTGCCCGTCCGTTAGTTAACAATTGATCTCAAAGAGGGTGTGCCAATTAATTTTGACACACCCTCATATTATTCCTATCGTAATATGAATAACACAAACACGTTTCTTATCATTGTAGCTTTTTGTTTTGCACTTCTTAGTTGTAAGCATAAAGTTTATGATGTTGATATGGTTTATATTCCAAGTGGTGACTTTCTGATGGGAAGTGAAGACGTTGATGCTGACCTTGATGAACGTCCGATACATTCTGTCCATGTAAAAGAGTTTTATTTAGGTAAATATGAAGTCACACAAAAACTTTGGAAAGCAGTTATGGTGTATGATCCTGCTTACCATCGAGGTTTGGACTATCCCGTTGAATGTGTATCTTGGGATGATTGTCAGAAATTCATAAAGAAATTGAATCAAATAACTGGAAAGAATTATAGACTTCCAACTGAAGCAGAATGGGAATATGTGGCATCTATGTCTTATAAAAAGATGGAAAAAGAGAAATTTACTTCTTATGTTTGGTGTCTGAAAAGTGTTGAAAAGCCCTCTCGTAACAATATCACTTCTCATAAGGTCGGTTCTTTGAAGTCTGATTGTTGGGGGATATATGATCTTATAGGTAACGTAAACGAATGGTGTGCTGACAGTTACAACAGTCTTGCATATCAAAACAATTGTCAGCAAGAATCAGATATAAAAGTATTTAAGGGAGGATGTTTTGCAAATGAAGAGAAATTTTTGAGACCGGCTAATCGTAATCATATAAATAGATATACCCGGCACTATACATTGGGGCTAAGATTGGCGATGGATGTTACTCCATAATGTTGTCGGCGAATAACATTCTATAAGGTTATGGAGAAATATTTGATTTTTTTATTGTTTATATGCTGTACTGCTGCATTTTCGGAAAACCGACAAACCATTTGTGCATCATGTACTCAAACGATGAAAGACAATGAAGATTACGTGTGCCGGACAGGATACGGACGTGGTTCTACTTTAGAGGAAGCCGATAGTATTGCAAAAAGAGACGCATATTTGGCGTTATTGCAAGCATTGCGAAGTTCTGTAAAGTCAATTTGCAGTGAAATAAAAATAGAAAACGAAGGCGAAGAATATTTCTTCACAATAAAGTACTTGGACAGGAAAGAGATTCCCGAACATTATTATTTCACTCACGATAATGTTTTAGTTAACACGCTTTTGCAATGTTATAATAGTGTACAAGATAAAAACGGCACATATTATTATGTCTGTTGTGTATTGGCTGCGCCAAAAAGTGATTTTAAGATAGTATATGACTATATGTTGAATGAAAAGTTTCTTAAGATGGCTTTTTATTTTTTTTAACGTAAAGGGGGACAGTATCTGCTCACCTAAGATTTCTATGACTTCAAAAAAAGCATAGCAGAATTGTATACCATGCCCTTTATTCCTTTCCATCTGAAATGAATTCATCATTGGCCCTTCCGAAAGAGGTCGAAAAAGGTCCTGCTCTTGCGGCTTTGTCCGCAAGCAATAATAACAAAAGGCTAACCCAGATAACCTTCTGTCTTTTTCTTTTATTGCCTGCAAATTTAATTCGCAGCCCTTTCGTCTCTTGTAACGACTGGTAGCCGCTTTTTTCTTCGTATTCCGCCGATTAGTAATCGGCTTTCATTTCGTCTATTGCGTTCAAATACGATTTGAACACGGCTCTCCAGAGCCGCTTGTAAAAGCCCCGCCGTCCTCTTTAGAATAACGAAGATACCGACATCCCGAAAGCACGGTATCCCGAAATTCCGACAGGACGATATCCCGCCTCTAAATTTGCAATTTGAAATCATAAATTTGAAACTCTCAACTATCAACTCTCAACTCTCAATTATCAACTATAAAACAACTCTCCAACTTCACTCAACATTCAACTCTAAACTCTCAACTATAAAAAATTTCCTTTTCTTAAGATAGGACAACTTTTTTATGCCCTATTTCCTAATAAAGTCGCAAAAAGAGTTTACTTTTCTTAAGAAGGTATTGCATTTTGCCCAAAAATGTATTATCTTTGCACGTCGTTTCAGTGGAAATGACCTCACGCCGTGAGGCGTATTACAAGTGGCAGTCAGACGTGTTATTCGCCTTGTGCACAGGCGGATAAGAAGGGGAAGAGACATCTATCGTACAGGATGTTTTCTTTTTTCTGTTTCTGTTTGTGTAGCAGAGTGCCATCACCTATGTACGACGATTGCCACAACATAGCGCTGTGGGACGTCGGGATGGGATGCAGCTCCCCATTCACAAACTGCAAGTGATCTTTGACGTATTATTTTCGGACTATAGGGCGGATATTCAAACACCGCTCATCAGACCCGTTTTACGGCACGGGGTCATAGCCGCTGCCGCCCCACGGATGACAGCGAAGGATACGCTTGATGCCGAGCCAGCCGCCACGGATAATACCGTGCTTCATCACTGCCTCAATCATATACTGGCTACATGTCGGCGTGTAGCGGCACGAAGGAGGCGTAAGCGGGGAGATGCAAGCACGATAGAAATAGACCGGCAGAAGAAACAGCTTCTTCAAATACGTATGCCACGGAATTTGCTTTTTCATCGGACAAGCGGCATTATTCGGACAAACTGTTGAGTTTGTTGATGGCTTTCGTGACGGCACGACTAATCACCTCAAACGGCTGCAAGGATTTGTCCATATAGTTAAACGCCAGCACGTACGAACCGTTCAGGCTGTGCTGCTGCAACCGCCACGCCTCACGCATCAGACGGCGCAGACGGTTACGGTCCACAGCGTGACGGAACAATGCTTTGGGTGCCCAAACCAGCACCTCAGTGTCTTGCGGAGAGAGGGACGATGCGTCATCCTTGCGGATATATGTCACCCGCAGAGGCCACGCCACGAACTTCCGACCGGCGGAATAGAAGGCGTTGATACGCATCTTGCCGCACAAACGCTGCGATTTGGAGAAGGTATATCGCACAGCTACTTCTGGAGGTGGTTCTCCAAATAATAATGGATAGCGGAAGTAATCCCGGGGAACTCGGGTGTAGGAGCCTGAATATCGGGTTCGATACCGAAACTGCGGAAAGCAGTGATGGTGTTCTGTCCGAATGCCGCTATTATCTTGTCGCCCGTTTTAAGTTCGGGGAAACTGTTGTGGAGAGCAGTTGCACCGGTGGGCGTGAAGATGACCACCATCTGATAGTCGAACGGTTCCTTTTTGTCCCACTCGGCAGGCACGGAGCGGTACATAACAGCCGGCTTGACTGTGATTTTGTGGGCAGCGAGCATCTTGATAACCTCATCGTTGTAATGCTCCGACACCACCATCAGGTACTTCTCGTTCGGACGGCGGTTCATCGTGGGCAGCAGTTCCTCGAAACTGTTGTTCTCCGCATAAAAGACCTTGCGCTTGCGGTAAGGGATGTACTTCTGCAGGTATCCGGCGATGGACTCGGACAGGCAGTAGAAATGCATCGTGTCAGGCACGTTGATACGCATCTCGGTACACATGCGGAAATACTGGTCTGCCGCCACACGTGTATTGAGCAGCACGGCGGTATAGTCTAACGGATTGATATGCTGCTTGCGGAACTCGCGCACATCTAAACCGTCCAAACGGATGAACTGACGGAAATCGAACGTCACACCGAACTCCTCCTCCATATCCGTATAACGGTTGTGATCGGTCAGAGGACGCGGCTGCGACACCAGAATCTTATAGGTTTGTTTTGTCATAGGAGCGGATGTTTACACAATGAGGCATAGCTGTGAAGCAACGCCGTAAAGCATTGTCAAAGGGATTATCTCAAGGGTCAATATATAGAGTACTATATAAAACAACATTTTGAGAGATCTTGCATACGTCACCAGCATCTTGCCTGTCAGGACAATCAGGTAAAGAGCAATGATTCCTGCCGCAATCATGGGCAAGACCTTCTGGACAGGCATCAACGGAGCCACGCAACAGACACCAAAAAACAGCAGACTGACCAACATCAGCAGCGAAAGCGAATCTTCCTGCACCGCCTGTGCCTCGTGGCGTATGGAAAATACATAACCGAGGAAACGGGTTATCAGGAACCGCAGCAGCAGCCAGGCGGAAATCAGACCGGCTATCAGACCGTAGTGCAACCAGCGCAACGGACCGGCGGTGTAAAGGCACAACCACAGGCAGAGGGAGAGCGTACCCAAAAGAAAGAGATGGGAAAAGACCACAGGGGTCAGGCGCGTGGTGTCCGAATAACGGCGGGTAATCTTGGAGAAAACCACCGCCAGACAGTCATGCAAAAAAGGCGGATAGGCTATGCGCGTTATCACGATACAGGACAGCAACGCAAGCAACAGCCACGCAAGAGCGGCAGACGAATAAAGCGAGACTATATGTGGCTCAAAGACGTACATCGAATCAAATAGCAGCATCACGGCGCGTGGCTTTGTCCCACGGCTTGGTATTCAACAAAGCAGGTAACACATCTTCGACACGGCGGACCACCGAGTACATCTCGCGGTGAACGGGGCGTATGAACTTTTCCTCCACCATATGGTCAATAGCCAGGAGCAAGTGGTCGTAATACCCCTCCGTATTCAGGATGACGACAGGCTTGGTATGCAATCCTAACTGCTTCCATGTCAAACATTCAAGCAGTTCCTCGAAAGTGCCTATCCCTCCGGGCAACGCGACCATACCATCCGCCATCTCTGCTATACGCGCCTTACGCTCGTGCATCGTCTGCACCACGATGGTACGGGTACTTGCAGGGTTGTTCCACCCTTCGTCCACCATAAACTGCGGAATAACGCCTGTAATTTCGCCCTTTTCGGACAACACACCGCGTGCCAGCGAACCCATCAGACCAATACCGCCGTCGCCATAAACGACTCCTATATGTTCACGGGCAAACAACTGCCCCAGACGATATGCCTCATCGTAATAGACCTGCCTGACCTGTGAGGACGATGCGCAATAAACGGCTATGTTTTTCATCAGGAACGGATGGATTATCTTCTTTGAACGCCAAAAAAGCGCGCAAAAGTACAAAAAATGTTGCATAATTGTTTACAATCATAAAAAAAAGCGTACATTTGCGCGCTATTTTACGGAAAACAACGGTATGTCTTTGGAGATACGGAAAATTGGCTCCCGAAGGGAATTACGGCAATTTATTGATTTCGCCAACAAGTTGTACGCTGATTGTCAGTACTATTGCCCTCCTCTCCTGCTTGACGAGTTGCGCACGTTTGACGAAAAAAAGAATCCTGCGTTAGAAGTGTGCGAAAAGCAGCTTTTTATGGCATACCGCGACGGGAAAGCCGTAGGACGCATAGCCGCCATCATCAACCACCGCGCCAATGCCCATTGGGATGTCAAGAAAGTGCGGTTCGGATGGATGGACTTTGTGGACGACTTGGAGGTTAGTCACGCGCTGTTGGATGCTGTCAGGGACTGGGGGAAGGAACGAGGAATGACTGTGATGAACGGTCCGGTGGGCTTCACTGACTGGGATCACCAGGGGTTGCTTGTCGAAGGATATGACTACCTCGCTCCGTTGGCTTCGCTTTACAACTACGCCTACTACGCGAAGCATCTGGAGAATTACGGGCTGCGCAAAGAAGCCGACTGGGTGGAACACCGTATCACTCCGCCGGCAGAGATGCCCGAACGGCTGGAGCGCATCAGTGAGATAGTGAAACAACGCTACCATGTCCGCGTGGATAAAGTACGGTCGGCAAGGGAACTGCAGAGAAAATTCGGCACAACGTATATGGACGTACTGGACGATGCGTACCGCGACTTGTACAACTTCCAACCAATGACGCAGAGGCAGAAGGAATACTACCGCGACATGTACTTCCCCATCCTCAATTTCGATTTCGTCACAGTGGTGGTGAACGAACAGGACGAGATAGTGGGAGCAGGGGTCGGAATGCCGGATATATCGGAAGCAGTGCGCAAATGCAGAGGCAGACTCTTCCCGTTCGGATGGTACCATATACTGAAAGCCCTGCGCGCAAAACAGATAGATGTGTTTGATTTCCTGCTTATCGGGGTACGTCCTGACTATCGGAACAAAGGCATCAACAGCGTGATTATAGCCGACTGGATGAAATACTTCTTACAGTACGGTATCAAGCAGGCGGAAACAACCGCCATGCTGGAAACCAACCAGAAAGTGTTAGGACAGTTGGATATGTTCGAGACTAAGCAACACAAACGCCGGCGCGCCTACGTCAAAGAGATATGACCCATCAAGATGCCGCTTACAGGAACGCTTCGCGACGGTTGGGACAGTACCTCGACGAAAAAGGAATGAGGGTATCCGTGGAGCGGCAGACCGTCCTGCAGTTCTTCTGCTCCGACAAGAGACGTTGGACAACAGCGGAACTGGTAGAGGAAGCCGGGAAAAAACATATATGCCGCGCTACCGTCTATAATGCGCTACGGGTGCTGACTGAATCGGAGACTATCCGGATAACCAAACCTGCGGGAATCCACCGGCTCCTTGTGTACGAACTGAACGAAGCAGGGCAAAACCGCATCCAGATGGTCTGCACAAGATGCAACCGGCAAGTTGACCTGAAAGACACCGGCATAACACGGTTGGTGAGCGAAAAGAAATACAACAATTTCGTTATGAGACGCTTCGAGTTAGTCGTCTATGGCGAATGTAAAGTGTGCAGAAGAAAGAAAAAATAGTAACTGAATGGAACAACAACTGATATATTCCGCCAATACGCTTTATTGGATTATCTTCATCGGCATAGCCATTGCCAGTTGGATTGTGTCGGCATCATTGGAACGCAAGTTCAAGAAGTACTCTCGCGTGCCGTTAGGGCTGACAGGCAAACAGGTAGCGGAGAAGATGCTTCGCGACAACGGTATTCACGATGTGCAGGTGACGTGCACCAAAGGTCATCTGACCGACCATTACAATCCTGCTGACCGGACTGTCAATCTGTCGGAAAGCGTATATAATTCTGCATCTGTGGCAGCTGCAGCGGTAGCTGCCCATGAATGTGGGCACGCCGTACAGCACGAAGAGGCTTACGCTCCTCTCCGTATGCGCTCGGCACTGGTTCCCGTGGTCAATTTCGCAGGCAAATGGATGATGTGGGTACTTTTGGCGGGTATGTTGCTGCTTCAGACTTTTCCCGTCATCATGGAGGTCGGTGTCGCGCTGTTTGCGCTAACCACCCTGTTCTCTTTCATCACACTGCCGGTGGAGATTGATGCCAGCCGCCGCGCCGTAGCATGGCTTGACGGGGCAGGTATCACCAATGACGAAACAACACCGTTAGCCAAATCCGCGCTCCGCAGCGCAGCTTATACCTACGTAGTCGCAGCCCTCGGATCTCTTGCCAACCTGTTGTATTACATCCTCATCCTGATGGGCAGCCGCAGAAACTGATTTAACGACGAACTATAAACTTTCAACTATAAACTAACAACTGCTCTAAACTCTAAACTTTAAACTATCAACTTCTCTAAACTATCAACTTTCAACTATAAACTATCCTGGCCCTGTAGCTCAATTGAATAGAGTGTTGGATTCCGGTTCCAAAGGTTCCGGGTTTGAGCCCCGGCAGGGTCACAGATTTAAGCGAAGCAGACCGCTGATTCAGCGGACTGCTTCGTATATACACCGTGTGGCGGTGCGGGTATGACGGGTAAGTTGCTATCGGAAGCGGAGCAAGAAACGGGAGGTTATTTGATAACTTTGGCCTTGATGCCGTCGCGCTCGAGCAGGGCGTTGATAGAGGGTTCGCCGCTGCGGAAACGGCGGTAGAGGTCGGAAGCCTTCTCCGTGCCGCCTTTCTCGAGGATGTTCTCGCGGAAGAGACGTGCCGCTTTCTTGTCAAAGATGGAGCCGTTGGCTTTCTTCGCCTCCTTGAAGACGGAGAAAGCGTCCGCGTCCAGCAGTTCGGACCACTTGTAGCTGTAGTACCCCGCCGCGTAGCCGCCGGAGAAGATATGTGTGAACGAAGCCGCCATCTGTGTGCCGGGGACGAGCGGCATGACCTGCACCTGCGCCATCGCCCCGTCGCTGAAGCGCAAGACGGATTCGGTGGTCCCGATGGCAGGATTCGCCTCAAAGGGCTGCTGCAAGGTGTGCCAAGCCATATCGAGATAGCCGAAACTGAGTTGGCGTACACAGGCATAAGCAGCGTGATAGGTCTGCGAGGCGTGCATACGGTCAAGCAGTTCCTGGGGCAGTGTGGCGTTGGTCTGATAGTGGCGTGCGAAGGTGTCGAGGAACTCCTTCTCGTCAATGAAGTTCTCGTTGAACTGCGAGGGCAGTTCGACGAAGTCGCGGGGGACGTTCGTCCCGCTCTGCGCCGCATACTGGCAGCGTGTGAGCATACCGTGGAGGGCGTGTCCGAACTCGTGAAGGAAAGTGCGCACCTCGTCATAGGTGAGCAGGGCGGGCTTGCTCTCGTCGGGATTAGCAGACACAACGGGGCGGGTGAAGTTCATCACATTGACGATGTGCGGGCGGTGGTCCTTGCCGTTGCGGATGTACTGGGGCTGGAAGTCGTTCATCCACGCCCCTCCGCGCTTGCCCTCGCGGGGGTGGAAGTCGGCGTAATAGACGGCGAGGAAGCGTCCTTTCTCGTCATACACCTCGTAGGCGGTCACTTCGGGGTGATAGACCTGGATCTGCCTGTTCTCCTTGAACCGCAGTCCGTAGAGTCGTTCCGCCAGACCGAACACGCCTTTCTTGACGTTCTCCAGTTCGAAGTAGGGGCGCAGGTCGTCATCGGAGATGCTGTATTTCTCCTGCTTGAGTTTCTTGCTGTAGTAGCTCCAGTCCCAAGGCTGCAATTCGGCATAGAGTCCTTTGGATTTGGCATAATCCCGCAGTTCTTTCACTTCCTCTTGTGCTGCGGGCATATATGCGTCGCGCAGTTGGTCCAGCAGACGGTAAACGTTCTCCGGCGTGTCCGCCATCGTCTTGTAGAGCGACTTCTCGGCGTAGGTCTGCTTGCCGAACAGTTGTGCCAGTGCAAGTCGCGTGTTCGCTATCTCAACGATAAGAGCGGTGTTGTCATACTCGCCGCCGATGCATTTGGTCTGGCTTGCCATATAGAGTTCGCGTCGTATGTCGCGGTTGTCGAGGTCCTGCATGACGGGGATATAGGTGGTGGGCTTTAGGTCGAGGAGCCAGCCGTCCAGTCCTTTCTTCTCCGCGTTGGCGCGCAGGATGGCGCGTGTGTCGTTGTTCAGTCCGGCAAGGAGTGTCTCGTCGGTAAGGAGCATGGACCACGCATTGGTAGCTTTGAGTACGTTCTGCCCGAACTGCAGGGTGAGCTGGCTCAGGCGGGCGGTCAGCTCGCGGTAGGTCTGCTTGTCCTCCGGGCTGAGGTTGGCGCCGTTGTTGGCGAAACTCTCGTAGATGTCCTCAAGCAGTTTGGCCTGCGCCTTGTTGAGTTTCAGTTTGCCGCGACGGTCATAGACGGCTTTGATGCGCTGGAAGAGTCCCTCGTTGAGCCGGATGGCGGATGAGTATTCGGACATCTTCGGGCTGAGCTCGAGTTCTATCTGCTGGAGCGTGTCGTTGGTCTCCGCGTTGGTCATGTTGTAGAAGCATCCCGCCACGACGGAGAGCATCTCGCCGGAAGCCTCGTAAGCCTCGATGGTGTTGGAGAAGGTGGGGTCGGCTGGGTTGTTGACTATGTCGTCAATCTCCTGCAGTCCGCGTTTCATCGCCTCCTCAAAGGCGGGCATGTAATGTTCGGCGTGGATGCTGTTGAAGGGATAGGTGCCGTGGGGCGTTTTCCAGTTCTTGTAGTCGAAGAACGGGTTGGGTGCAGCGGCGGCTGCGAGGACAGTTGCGGCAAGTGCCATAGTGAGAATCGTTTTTTTCATTGTTCGTATTGTTTTACTCCGTTTAGTATGAACATCTTGTCGGCATTGGGGCGGATTTCGTTCTGTTCGACTTCGTTCCAATGCTGCGGTTCGACTTCCTCCATCGAGATGCTGATGGCCTCCTGCGGGCATCCCCAGTACTTGAGGAACGTCTCATTGATGGCTTCCACTACTTGTTGTTTGATTTTCGGGTCCTTTGGGAAAGACTTGATTTGGATGTAAGGCATAGGGTATAAGTTTATTTGATTTTTATGCGGTAAGGGTTCGGTAAGCCTTCGGTATGACAAGTACTATCATTCGGCTATCCTTCGGTTATCCTACGGTTATCCTTCGGTTATCTATCGGTTATCCTTCGGTGTTGCTTGCTGTTCTCTCACTGCGTGTTAGTGACTACGTGTTGGTCAGCTTCGCTGTTGCAAACTCACGTTATAATAAAACAAAGGATATGAGGGGTCTATATCTTTTGCCCTTCTCATATCCATTTTCTTGCCATCTTTGCTCGCAATCCCGTGCGGCATTGTGATTGTTCCGTTTGTTTCATGGGGAGTGGAGATAGCGGGAGTCGAACCCGCGTCCAAACAAGGAACCCATACGCTTTCTACATGCTTATTCCGGTTTGGATTTTCGTGCGGCAACGTTGGTCCGGACTGCCGGCCACCGCCTTATCTGCTTTGTTTTCGCCCGCGCATCGCAGCCTGCGCGGGTTAGTCCTGATATTGCTGCGCCCCTTTATCCTATCAGCCTCAAGACGAGGGCTTGGAGAGACGTCCCGTCAGGGCACCTTGTACCCCGATAAAGTGACCTACTGTGCTTCGGTCAGGCTGCGAGAGCTACTTCGTAGTTGCCAGTTAGATTTGAATGAACCCTTTTTGACGGACGGTATTCGTGTCCGGCATGCTTACGTACCTGTTCTACCTGCTGTCAAAACCGGAATATCCCCGAGATGTACGCAGAGTGTACGAAATCAGCCGCAAAAGTACTGCTAATCCGCAAAGGGAGCAAGAAAATCCGCGATTTTTTTTGTCTTTCCGAGAGAAAGGCGTAATTTTGTCCGTTTTGCAATCCAAACGTAAACCGCCTTTATGCTTCATTCCATTGATACCCTGCTCCGCCGCGCCTGTGTCGCGGGCGTTGTGCTGATGGCCGTCGTCTTATCCGCTTCGGCGCAGACGGAGCTGGCGATAGCCGACAAACAGGCGTGGACCAACACGCAGCTGGTCTCCTATATAGGCAAGCAGGTGCACCTGGCGGACGACTGGTACGTGACGGGGAACTACAACGGCTACCATATCAGTCCACGCCGCCTGTATTCGCCCACCAATCAGGTCCTGCCGGGGACAACCGACTATTATTCGCTGCTGGCTCTCAACAGCATCGGGTCGGTGCGGCTGACGGGTGTGGACGGGTACCACCGCACGGGCGAGCGGCTGCACAACGCCGTAGTGACGGTGACATCCACGCTGACGATGACGCTGGTGAGCGGCGAATGGACGGGCAACACGAGGGAGGACATAATGAAGGGCTATGACCTGTCCGCCATCGACCGGAGAGGCAATCACACGCTGCTGGTCTGCGGAGCGAACCTCGAGTACTACCTCGTGGAGAACCTCGGTACGGGCTACGGGCCGGACAACAACGCGCAGCACCAGGCGCAGCGCAGGAAGGTGAGCCAGGCGCTGGCGAAGATCAACGCGGACATCTACGGGCTGGTGGAGATAGAGGCGGGGCAGTCGGCTCTGAAGGAGATTGCCGCCGACCTGACGAAAGCGACCGGCAGGACGTTCGCCTACGTGGACGACGGCGGGTCGCCCAACGGCAGCTACACCAAGTCGGGGTACGTCTATTGCGCGCAGACAGTGACGCCCTACGGCGCGATGCGCAGCAACCAGACGGGCGTGAAGAACCGCAAGCAGATGCAGTGCTTCGAGGAGCGGGCCACGGGCGAGCGGTTCATACTGAGCATCAACCATTTCAAGGCGAAGTCGGGAATCGGCACAGGGGACAACGCCGACAAAGGGGACGGCCAGAGCAGCTACAACGGCGACCGCGTGAAGGAGGCGCAGTCGGTGATAGACGAATACGAGAGTTTCCGCTATTTCATTGACGACGAGGACCTGCTGGTGATGGGCGACCTGAACGCCTACGCGATGGAGGACCCCATCCGCGTGCTGACGGACTACGGGATGACCGACCTCCACCGCTACTGCCACAAGGACAGCAGCTACAGCTACACCTACCGCAGCGAGGCGGGGTATCTGGACCACGCGCTCGCCAACGCGGCGATGCTGCCGCAGGTGACGGGTATGACGGCATACCACATCAATTCGGACGAGAGCGACGACTACACCTACGACAAGCAGGACGACGGGACGATGTTCCGCTACTCGGACCACGACCCCATGCTGGTGGGGCTGAACCTGTCGAAGGCGGGCATGTCCGTCGAGGCGGAGCTGGTCTGCCATCCCGAGATCCTGTTCGCGGAGGGCTACCTGAGCGTGGACAACGCTGCGGGCGGCCATGTGCGCGTGTACGACATGCAGGGACGGATGGTGATGGAACAGGCGGTGGCGAGCGAGACCTGCACCCTGCCCACCGGCGGATGGGGCGCGGGCGTGTATGTCATCCATGTGTATGCGGGCGGACAGGTGCTTCACCGCAAGGCGATTGTGAGATAATGATTATCCTATATGAACGATTTGTTTGAGACCGAGACCCTGGAGCGTGAGGAGGCGACCCGTCTCCGCGCCGAACTGGAGGACGCCAATTACAGGTACTATGTGCTGAACATGCCGGCGCTGAGCGACCGCGACTTCGATATGAAGATGAAGCGGCTGCAGGCATTAGAGGAGCGTTATCCCGACTTGCGGACACCCGATTCGCCGACGCAGCACGTGGGGAGTGACTTGGCTAAGAAAGCCAACGGTTTTGAGCAGGTGGCTCACCGCTATCCCATGCTGTCTCTTGCTAACAGTTACAGCCGCGAAGAGATAGAGGACTGGGTGCGGCATCTGCCTGCTGATGTGGAGATTGTGGCGGAACTCAAGTACGATGGTCTGAGCATATCGCTTCACTACGAGCAGGGGCGTCTGGTGCGTGCCTTGACGCGTGGCGATGGGGTAAGAGGGGATGATGTGCTGCGCAATATACGTACTATTGACAGCATACCCGCATACGTACAAGGGCTGCCGGACTATTATGAGATAAGAGGCGAAGTATTGCTGCCGTGGGAGGCTTTTGAACGCTTGAACAAGGAGCGCGAGGAACAGGAAGAACCCTTGTTCGCCAATCCGCGTAATGCCGCATCGGGTACGCTCAAACTGCTCACTCCTGCCGAGGTGGCGAGAAGGGGACTGACATGCAGGTTGTACCATGTGTTGGGCGAGAACCTGCCCGGACTGACGCATACGGAGCGGTTGGAGCAGGCAAGAAAATGGGGCTTCCCTGTGAGCGAGAACATGCAGGTATGTCACTCGGTGGACGAGGTGATGGCTTTCATCGAACGATGGGACACGGAACGGAAGAACCTGCCGGTGGCAACCGACGGCATCGTACTGAAAGTGAACAGCATAGCAGCACAGCAGGAATTAGGTTTTACAGCCAAGACTCCCCGTTGGGCTATTGCGTACAAGTTCCCTGCTGAACGGCAGTTGACGCTGCTTCGTCAGATAACCTACCAGGTGGGCAGGACGGGTGTGATTACGCCTGTCGCCAATCTGGAGCCGGTGCAGTTGTCGGGTACGATGGTGCAGCGGGCAACCTTGCACAACGAGGATTTCGTGCGTCAGTTGGGCATACGCGAAGGTGACCGGGTATGGGTGGAGAAAGGCGGAGAGATTATCCCGAAGATTACCGGCAAAGAGGACACAGGCGAGCAGCAGGCAACGGGTGACTATCAGTTTATTACCCATTGTCCTGAGTGTGGCACGGCGTTAGTCCGTGCGGAAGGCGAAGCCGCGTGGCGTTGTCCGAACGAGAACGGATGTCCTCCGCAGCAGAAAGGCAAACTGGAGCACTACGTGAGCCGCAAGGCAATGAACATAGACGGTCTGGGCGAGGAGACGATTGACTTGCTGTGGGAAAAAGGACTGGTACGCAACATAGCTGACCTGTACGACCTGAAAGAGAGCGATTTGTCGGGTCTGGAAGGTTTCGGTCAGAAGTCTGCCCAACGTATCATAGAGGGTATTGAGGCATCTAAGCAGGTGCCATGGGAGCGTGTGCTGTTTGCCCTCGGAATCAGGATGGTGGGTGAGACAACTGCCAGGAAGATTGCCCGTCGTTTCCGTTCGTTGCAGGATTTGCAGTGGGCAACGGTAGAGCAGTTGACTGCCGTGGAGGACGTAGGGGAGCAGATTGCCTGCAATGTGACGGCATTCTTTGAGCGTGCGGATAACCTTGCCGTGTTGGTGCGTCTGCAGGAGGCGGGTGTACAGTTTGCGGCTGCCGAAAGCGTGGACGAGGTGGTCTCGAACGAGTTGGAAGGTATGTCGATAGTCATATCGGGCGTGTTTGAGAAGCACAGCCGCGACGAGTATAAGGCGTTGATAGAGAAGCATGGCGGCAAGAATGTCGGTTCCATTAGCAAGAAGACCTCGTTCGTCTTGGCGGGAGCCAACATGGGACCCGAGAAACGCAAGAAAGCGGAAGCATTAGGCATTCCGTTGCTGGACGAGGAGGCTTTCCTGGAACGCATAGGGGAATTGTAGCCCCTTTTCTTGCCAGGCGTCACAGGGGTAAGTTAGAAAAATTTCACCATTCTATTGCAAGGGTCATTATTGTGTCGTATCTTTGCGGGCTTTTTATGCGGCAAAAGCATTTGCGAAAGCAGGTTCAGATATTGCTGAAAGACGGGGAGCCCCGCCCGAATACAACGGACAAGCGACAGGAAATCAAAACAATAACAATATAATCTAATATCCCATTTATCATTATGGCTAAAGTTTATCAGGCTAATGAAATCAAGAACATCGCCCTCATCGGAGGCAGCGGTTCAGGCAAGACCACTCTGATGGAGTCCATGCTCTTCGAGAGCGGTGTGATCAAACGTCGCGGCACGGTGGAACAGCAGTCCACGGTATGCGACTATTTTCCGGTGGAGAAGGAATACGGCTATTCGGTATTCTCGACAGTGTGCAACATTGAGTTCGGCGGCAAGAAGCTGAACATCATCGACTGCGCGGGTTCCGACGACTTCTGCGGCGGTACAGTGACAGCCCTGCACATCGTTGATACGGCGGTAGTAACGCTGACCTGCAACGGCGGTGTCGAAGTAGGAACACAGAACAACTTCCGCTTGGCGGAGAACACGAAGAAACCCGTGGTATTCGTAGTGAACAAATGCGACCACGACAACGCTAATTTCGACCGCGCTTTCGAGCAGTTGAAGGAGAACTTCGGCAACAAGGTGGTGCTGGTGCAGTACCCCGTACAGACCGGTGCGGGCTTCAACAGCGTGATTGATGTACTGAAGGGCAAGATGCTGGTATGGAAAGCAGAAGGTGGCACACCAGAACTGCAGGACATCCCCGCTTCGGAGCAAGGCAAAGTGGAAGAACTGCTGGGTCAGTTGCACGAGATGGCCGCCGAAGCCGACGAGCAGTTGATGGAGAAGTTCTTTGAGGAGGGCACTCTGACGGAGGAGGAGACCATCCGCGGTCTGAAGAGTGTGTTCGCGTCCGCTGACGTTTATCCCGTCCTCTGCGCCTGCGCCACAAAGGATATGGGTGCACGCCGCCTGATGGAGTTCCTCGGCGATATGGCTCCCGCCGTTGCCGACGCTCCCAAACCCGTCACCGCTGACGGCAAGGAAGTAGCTCCCGATGCATCGAAGCCCGCTTCGTTGTTCATCTTCAAGACTTCCGTCGAACCTCATATCGGTGAGGTCAATTACTTCAAGGTAATGCAGGGTACGGTGAAAGGCGCCGATGACCTGCAGAACATGGATCGCGGCTCGAAGGAGCGCATCTCGCAGCTGTACGCCGTGGACGGTTCAATCCGTACTGCCGTGGACGAGGTGGCAGCCGGCGACATTGCCGCGACGGTCAAACTGAAAGACACCCGCACGGGCAATACGCTGAACGCCAAGGACTGCGACCTGACCTATTCGCCTATCGCCTATCCCGATCCCAAGTACCGCCGCGCAATCCGTCCGCTGAACGAGGCTGACGCCGAGAAACTGAGCGCGCTGCTGACCCGTATGCACGAGGAAGACCCCACTTGGATCATCGAACAGTCGAAGGAGCTGAAGCAGACCATTGTCAGCGGTCAAGGCGAGTTCCACCTCCGCACGCTCAAATGGCGCTTAGAGAACAACGACAAGATGATGATTGCCTTCGACGAGCCGAAGATTCCTTACCGCGAGACCATCACTAAGGCCGCACGTGCCGACTACCGCCACAAGAAACAGTCCGGCGGTTCAGGTCAGTTCGGTGAGGTGCACCTGATTATTGAGCCCTACGTGGAAGGCGAACCCGTGAAGGAAATCTACAAGTTCGGCAACCAGGAATACCGTATCAGCGTGAAGGACACGCAGGAGATTCCTTTAGAATGGGGCGGCAAACTAGTACTGATCAACTCCATCGTGGGCGGCGCCATCGACGCACGCTTCATCCCCGCCATCCTGAAAGGTTTGATGGACCGTATCGAGCAGGGACCGCTGACAGGCTCCTACGCCCGCGACGTACGCGTCATCGTCTATGACGGCAAGATGCACCCCGTGGACAGTAACGAAATATCCTTCCGTTTAGCAGGCCGTAATGCCTTCGCCGAAGCGTTCCGCAACGCCGCTCCGAAGGTGCTGGAGCCTATCTATGAAGTGGAGGTATTGGTTCCGGGCGACCTGATGGGTGACGTGATGTCGGACATCAACGGCCGTCGCGGCATGGTTCTCGGTATGGAGGCGGAGAAGAACTTCCAACGCCTGAAAGCCCTTGTTCCGCTGGCTGAGATGTCATCGTACTCGACCACGCTGTCATCGCTGACCGGCGGTCGCGCTACGTTCACGATGCACTTCAAGAGCTACGAACTGGTGCCTGCCGACGTTCAGGACAAACTCGTGAAGGCATACGCAGAAAGCCAGAAAGACGAAGACTAATGGAGACGTGTTTTGAGGAACTGCCCATAGCCATCACCGTCAGCGACACGGAGGGGAATATCGTCGATATGAACCAGCGCTCCGCCGACGTAAACAGCCACGGGCAGAAAATCACGGGACGCAACCTATTCGAGTGTCATCCGCCCCGCGCAGCAGAGATACTGCGGGGGCTGTATGACCGGCAGGAGAAGAACGTCTATACCATTGAGAAGAACGGAGTCAAGAAATTGATATACCAAACCCCGTGGTACAACCACGGCAAGTTTGCCGGACTGGTCGAACTCTCGATGGAGATACCCTTTGACATGCCTCATTACGTAAGACAAACAGCAGAAAAACAATAAACATCAAAACAATATGGCAACTTTACAAAAAATCCGCAACCATGGCGTACTCCTGTTAGTGATAGTGGGACTGGCCATGTTGGCATTCATTCTGGGCGACTTTCTCAATTCAGGCAGCAGTTTCTTCAACCGCAGCCGTGAGTATATCGCCGTGATAGCCGGTCAGAAAGTCCACTACCGCGACTACGAAGCCGCCAAGGACCAGCTCACCGAAGTCTATAAGATTGAGTCCGGCCGTTCGTCCTTTGACGAGGAGACCACCACACAAATCCGCAACCAGGTGTGGCAGATGATGGTGATGGACTACACCCTTCAGGCACAGGCGAAGAAAATCGGTATGACGGTGACACCGGACGAGTTGAGCGAACTCTGCATCGGCGAACACCCTCACCAGCTGATCTCGACCCGCCGCGCCTTCTACGACGAGAACGGACAGTTCAGCCGCGACCTGCTCGTCAATTTTCTGCACCAGATTGAGCAGGAGTCCGATGATGATGCGCGCAATGCCAACCTGCAGCAGTACCGCACGTACTGGATGTACTGGGAGAACGCCGTTCGCCTGACGCAGATGCAGGACAAGTACACCGACCTCGCCAAGAAACTGATTACGGCAAACAAGCTTGATGCTAAGTACGCATACGAGGGGCAGAAGGTAACGGCTGACGTGCAATACGTCATGCAACCCTACTCCGCCGTAGCAGACTCATTAGTAAGCGTTTCGCAACGCGACATCAAGAAACTCTACAACGACCAGAAAGAACGCTACAAACAGAACCCCTCGCGCTCCATTGAGTACATCACGTTTGACCTACAGCCTTCGGAGCAGGACTTCCAGGCCGCCAGCGAGCTGATGCAGAGTCTCGAAGAGGAGTTCCGCACGACGGACGATATCGCATTAGTGGTCAACACCAACTCCGACCTGATGTACGACGGCCGCAACTACTCGGAGCAGACCGTTCCCGAACAGTACAAGGAGTTCGCATTCGGCAAGGACGCGAAGAAAGACGACTTTTCGGGCATCTCCTTCACGGACAACACCTACAGCATGGCGCGTATCATGGAATGCGGCTACACGCGCCCCGACTCGGTGCAGCTGAAAGTGAAAGCCGCCGAAGAAGGCAAGGAAGACACCGAACTGGGCTGGTTCACCGAAGAGCAGCTCGGCCGCGAGATGGCTGACAAGGCGTTCACCGGCAAGAAAGGCGACACGTTCACCATGGCTGCCGGACTGGGCGAGCAGACATTCGAGATTATGGATGTGGCAAAAGCCTCACCCCGTGTCAAGTTGGCTATCCTCCAGCGCGAAGTAACACCCTCCAGCAAGACCATCTCCGCACGCTACAACGAAGCCAAGCAGTTCATCGTCAACAACCGTACCGAGGAGCTGTTCCGCGGTTCGGTGGCTGAAGCCGGCATGACGCTCTATCCCGCCTACAATCTAGACAAGAACGCCGACAAGGTGAGCGACTTGAAGCAGAGCCGTCCGATTGTGCGCTGGGCGTTTGAGGCGAAGGACGAAGGCGCCATAAGCGACGTGTTCGAATGCGGCGACAAGTTCGTAGTTGCTCTGCTGACCTCTATTGACGAGGACGAGTACCGTCCATTAGCTGATGTGGAGGCTGAACTGCGCAGAAAAGCTACCAACGAGAAGAAAGCGGAATACCTCGCCAAGCAGGCGGAGGGTCTGACCACCCTGCAGGATATCGCTGCCAAATGGAACACCACCGTTCAGACTGCCAACGGCGTTACGCTCGGCGGATACCAGTTCGGCAACATGGGCGCCGAATACAAGGCGATGGGTACGGCAATGGCTATCGCGGAAAACACGCTGAGCGGTGTGATTGCCGGCAACCAGGGGGCTGTCGTCCTGATGACCACCTCCCGCACAAAAGCCGAAGGCGAGATGAACGCCGAGACGGAGATTGCCCAGTTCAACCAACGCCGAGCATACATGCTGCCCTACCAGATCATCAATATGCTCGAAGAGCGCAGTGAGATAGAGGACAACCGCTCGAACTTCCAGTAATTCAGTCGCGGTCAGGTTCCGATTAGAACCGAAAACCTAAAAGTAACTGTCTGAGAACGCAACGACTTGTCAGGCAGTTGCTTTTTCTGCCGATTTTAATGACCAATCGCTGTTAAAATCAATACGTCAAAGAACACTTGCAGTTTGGGTGCGGTTTGTCTGCTTCCGCCCCGCCGTTCCGCAGCGCAATGTTGCGGCAAACGTCGTACATAGGTGATGGCACTAACATCCTGTACGATAGATGTCCCTTCCCGTCCTTATCCGCCTGTGCACAAGGCGGATAATACGTCTGACTGCCACTTGTAATACGCCTCACGGCGTGAGCCATTTCCACTGAAATGACGTGCAAAGATAATACATTTTCGGTCGAAATGCAATACCTTCTTAAGAAAAGTAAACTCTTTTTGCGAATTTATTAGGAAACAGGGCATAAAAAAGTTGTCCCATCTTAAGAAAAGGAAAGTTTTATCCTTATGGTTTAGAAGTTTAGGTGTTTAGGAGTTTATGTGTTGTTGAGTTAGTTTATCCCCAATCAGTCATTAGAATAACACCCATATTCGCTCTAATGGCCGATTGGGGTTTATGTAAGAATATCGCTTTTACAGAACAGATTCTTCTAAAAAAAAGCACTCTCGTAACCGATGAATAAAGGGTTGAAGGCACTTTTTGAACAGGCAATGAACGACGAATGAACGACGAATGAACGACAAATGAACAGGATCGCCGCTATTTTGACAAAAAAACTTGTAAAAGCTGCCATTCGCAGTTACACATCGGTCAAGGCATCCTTCGTGTCCTTTTTCGGGTCAATCGTCATTATATGCGGAAATATATTCGCGGTCGAGACATTGGTTCCAGAGGAAATAATTCTTCATTGTATAGAGACGCCCTAATGCACGATTGTATTGATACTGCAAATCCTTTGCTTGCTCGCGGGTTTGCTCTTTCTCTTCCTTGGACATTTGTGCGCGGGCTTTGTTGAAAGCCTTGAGTTCGCTGCGCAAGCGCGATACTTCTTTGCGCTGTGCTGCCATCTGCTCTTTAGTGAAATCTTCGTCAGTCATATTGTAGAGTTTTATGTATTTCTTGTTCGGTCATTTTTTGTCCGTTGAGTTGCCGGCCGTTTGCATCGTGAATGCTTTTTCATATAGCTGCATCTATAATTGGGTTAACAGAATCCTATTTTCCGTGTGCCGGAGTTATTGAACAATTCGGTCTTGCAGGCTTCCCTGATATCCTCTATGCCTAATTGGTCGTTTCCTGTCAATACGGCATTGACAATCTGCTTTCGGGCGATGTTTTCTATCTGTCCTCCGCTGAAGGAGTATTGCTTGGCGAGTTCATACGCTTGCGATTCGGAGATTTCAGGCAGCATGGACTGCCAGATATGTTTGCTCTCGTCAGAAGCAGGTTTCGGGAACTCAATCTTATAGAGGAACCGACGTTCAAAAGCCGTATCGAGGTTTCCGGTGAGGTTGGTGGTGGCAATGAGGATGCCGTCCAATGTCTCCATCTCCTGCAAGATGATGTTCTGCATCGCATTCTCCATCTTGTCGACACTGCTTTCCGCGCCTTCTTTCCGCTTGCAGAGGATGGCGTCCGCTTCGTTGAACAGCAGGATCGGAGCCTGTTCGGCTTGCTTGCAATAGTTATGATAGCGTTCGAAGATGGCTTTGGTGTTCTTCTCCGTATCCCCGACCCACTTGCTGCGCAGGTTGGGAACATCGACCGTCATGATGCCTCGTCCTGTCTTGCGTGCTAACTGAAGCACCGTCTCCGTCTTGCCAGTTCCCGGTGCGCCGTAGAAGATGCAGGCAAAGCCCCGCCGCATACCGTGTTTGGTCAGATTGTCTTGCACTTTCGTGAACCGGTCCGCCTGCAACAACGACTCCAACTGCTCTATCTGCCGGGTGACAGTAGCATTGAAGAACAACTGCTTCGGGGTAATAGTGTCCGGCGATTTGATATGTCGGTGGTCGACCGCCGGACCAATAGTCTCTATGCCGACGAGGAAACGCTCTTTGGCCGTTTTGGTCAGCATCCACGCGTCTTTTTCTGCTTGTCCGTCGCTGATGCTGTATTCCACTAAGCCGGCTTTCTGCAACGGATGGCTGCCGCATTCCAGCAATTGTGCCTGATTGCGCATCTCCCAACGGTGCTCAAAGAGATCCTCCAGGTCGCTTCGTATGATATGATCGTCATGGTTCTGAATATACAGATTCGTCATCGCAGCAAAGACAATCAAGTCATTCCTGTCTTTGATTGTCGCCATTTCACGGGCGATTACGAGTTGCGGATTTCCGTTAATCAGTTGCATCAGACATTCCTCAAACTTGTCGAACGAAATCCGGTTATGGTCTTTCTTGTCCATGAGGTTCCATAGTTCACCGAGCCATTGTTTCAGCGGTATGTTGGCATAGTTCTTGGGCGTAAATGGCGTGTTCTCGCGGATTGCCTCAACCACCTCGTTCGGTACGGTATAATACTGCTCGCCATCGGAGTCCTTGAACTCGTTCAAGTACTGGCGTTTCACCATTTCGTTGATAGCAGACCAATAGGTGAGGATGGTCACTTGGTTGCAATCGTAGAAGTTGGCGATGTCTTTGTATCGGATCCGGGAGTCCGTGAAACTGTCAAAGAATGCAGCGAAAATCATCGCCGCATCTTCGGACACATGGATGCGCTCAGCGAGGGCTTGGATATAGGGCTTTGCGGCTTCTATACTCTCGTCGCACAACTCCTTGTTGCGCATTTCATTAAGGATGTAGTCAATTAGTTTGACCTGTGTGCATTGGGTCAGATTCTGTAGCTTGTTTTGGGGTTTCATATTTCTTACTATTACTGTCCGATAAAACTCAAGATGGCATAGACATGCCAATGTAACGCACTCATAATCAATAGTGCGTTATATTGTTTTTGAAAAGTAAGCCCCC
>CAJOIZ010000007.1:45560-115484 GCA_905234835.1 Paludibacteraceae bacterium | reverse complement strand
GAGACATGCGTACAGCCGTAGCAGAATCAATCCCAAGCAGAGAGTAACTGCTTGGGATTGGTTTTGTTTGTGAGGCTATATCCTTTACAGGCGGCTCTGGTGAGCCGTGTCTGAATATCCGCCCGGTATCCTGCAAGCATAAAGGCCCCGCAGGGCTTTCATGCCTTTAATCAATGCGTGCGCCGGGGAGAGTGTAGAGGATGCCGTTACGGTCGATAAGGAGAGTGCCGTTACGGAGGAGTTTGCGGGGAGCTGCTTCAAGGGTATGGGTGTTCGCTTCTGGGGCAATCAGTGGTCGATTTCTGTCGCGTTCCTGTTGCATTTCTATTGTATCGTCAGGCTAATCACCCGCTAATCACCCGCTAATCACCCGCTAATCACCCGCTAATCACCCGCTCTGGGTAGGTAGTTGATAGTTGATAATTGATAATTGAGAGTTGATAGTTGAGAGAAGTTGGATAGTTGAAAGTTGACAGTTGATAGTTGAAAGAAGTTGGATAGTTGAGAGTTTTAAGTTTATGATTTATGATTCAAATTGCAAATTTATGGTTTAGACTGCGTGTTGGGGACTGTGTGTTGGGGACTGCGTGTTGGGAGGTGCGTGGGCACAAAAGAGAGCAGATTGTTCAAGAAATGGTGCATTTCTCTTCAAAAAGGAAGAAAAATGCGTAAATGTTTGCACAAAGCAAATATATTCCGTACATTTGTGCGTTTAGTTGTGCGGTGGGAGCCTGTAATCGCATTACTATAGCGTATCACCCGTAAATTATGATGCCTATGAAAAGACATTTTTTCCTTTTGTTTTTGATGGTATTCTGCTATTTAGCCTCTGTTCAGGCAGCCGAGCCGGACTATTTCACGGTGAAGAATACCCATGCGTCGCAGAAGCTGACGGTTCGTCTCAAACGCGGAAGTTATGCTCCCGAGAATGTGACGCTCAATTTCCGTTTGATAGACGCAGCGAACAACGTTGGCGAGTGGCAGACCGTAACCTCGGTGTCCAATTCCTCCAACTGCGAGATAGGTGACATTCCCGCCGGTTCGCGAATGCAGTTCTACGGCAACAACTCCTCAAAGGGTTTTGCGCAATCGACGATGAAATACTGGACTATGTATTTTGACGGTTCGGGAACGGCAGTACTGAGTGGCGAATTGATGTCGGTGTTCTCGGGTACGGAGACATCCATAGACCTCACCAAAACGCTGCCGTCGTATGCGTTCTACTATTTCTTCTACAACGTCAATGCCAAGAACACTCGCATTGTCAGCACCAAAGACCTGAAGCTGTCGGCGACCAATCTGGGGCAGTACTGCTACGGATATATGTTCGCCTACTGCTCGAACATGACGGACGCTCCGCAGTTGCCTGCCACCACATTGGCATCTAACTGCTATTACGGTATGTTCAGTTATTGTTCATCGCTGACCGATGCGCCGCAACTGCCCGCCACCACTTTGGCGAGCAACTGCTACAATTATATGTTCAGTTACTGCACATCGCTGACCACTGCTCCGCAACTGCCCGTGACGACACTGGCAGAAGGTTGCTACCAGTCGATGTTCATAGGCTGTACATCGCTTGTGAACGTGCAGCCGGAGCTGCCGAGCAACGACCTGCCGAAGCAATGCTACTATGAGATGTTCAGCGGCTGTACGGCTCTGACCACTGCGCCGGAGATAATGGCAGGGGAGGATGCAAAAGTCGAACAAGGGGCGTGCTACAATATGTTCACCAACTGTTCAACTCTGACAAAAGCCCCATCGGTGCTGCGGCCGAGGACGTTGAATGTGAACCAAGTGTATTACAATATGTTCCTCAACTGCACCAGTCTGCAGCGTGGTCCGGACGTATGGGCCACCACCATCGGTTCCGGAAAGACCGCGCTGTATGGACTCTACCAACATGCTTCCAATGTGCGCCATATCCGTGTGCATTTCAAGGCTTGGGGCAGCATGTCGTTCTGCAACCAGTGGAGCGTCGGTCTGCCTACCAAAGGGGCTTTCTACTGCCCGCCTGAACTGGAACGCAACTTCACCAACTCGTCGTGGAACCATATCCCTTATTCGCCGGACTACCCGTGGACGGTGTTCAGCTACAACCTGACGTATATCCCTGTTGAGGGCGAATGGCCGGATGGGCAAACCGACCACAGGCAATACACGTGGCAGACCGACACCAACTACGTGCAGGGCTGGATGCGCGAATTGGACGCAGCCGGGGCAAGCTACTGGCACGACCAGGCTTGCACAGAGTCCTTCCCCGAAGAGGAGATAATCGCCTTCCTTGCCACACAACAGGAGAGTTCGTCGGACATAACGAAGAACATCTACGTCAAATTAGGTGCGGTGAATAAAGTGAAGATAACCTTTATAGACCATGATGACAAGGTGCTGGCAGAGATAAATGTGCCGATAGGAAGCATGCCCGCATACCCCTATGACAATCCCGCTCCGTATTCCGTGGGCGGCAAGATATACTCTTTCGTGGGTTGGTCTCCGACGATAGTGGAGGCTACGGAGAACGCGACCTACAGGGCGGTCTATTCGGACTCGGAACGCTATGCGTTTGTGGTTTATCCCCTTGCGGAAGAGGACCAGAATGAATTTGAGTGTTCGCCCGCAGCCAAGCCCGTGGTGCTGACCAATGACGCGACCTCCGTCACATCGGGTGGGGCGGTGCTGAATGGTCAGGTCATGTCCGATGGCGGACAGACCATTTCTGAACGCGGCTTCTGCTGGGGGACGAGTTCAGAGAGTCTGACCAATTGCACTGCTGCAGGTGACGGCACTGGGGCTTTCAGCCATACACTGTCAGGATTGGACGCCTCCACGACCTATTATTACCAAGCCTACGCCACCAACGGCATCGGCACGGCTCGCGGCGAGGTACGTAGTTTCACCACGGAAGCGGAAGTGGACCTGACATGCAATCACGAGTGGGTACAACTATGGGAAGACGGACCCAAATGGGCTACCGTGAACATAGGAGCATCCTCTGAAACAGAGGCGGGATATTACTATATGTGGGGTGATACGGATCCGAATGTCTCTTGCCTGTGGAGCAACTACCCTCACAAAGGTTCTAACAAAAACACGGATCCCTATACCAAGTACGGTGCCGCCAAAGACGGTCTGATAGAACTTGAACCCGGCGATGATGCGGCAACGCAGGCATGGGGCTGCGGATGGAGAACACCCACCAAGGCGGAGATGGATGACCTGAAAGTATATTGTAACGTAACCTATGATGCCGTCAATAAGGGTATCAGATATACCTCCAAAACCACCGGTCAGTCCATATTCCTTCTAACGACAGGGTACAAAGGAAACGGAAGTAACAACGGTACAACCATATTTAATGTAGGGAAGTACTCGAAATATCTTACTGCCACATCCGATCCTTCCTCGTCAGGCAGTGGGGATTGCTATTATCTGTATTGGTACACCAATTCGGGTCAGACAGGTTTAAGTTACGGACCACAAACCACCAAAGGCGAGCGGTGTATAGGCATGTCGGTTCGTGCGGTGTGCGACTAATATAAAGAGAAAGGAGGCAAAACTATGAAAAACAGACTTTACATATCAATACTATTTCTCTTTGCGGGAATCACACTGATGACAGCGCAGAACAATGCGCGTCACCTTATAACCGCCAATCCGATTATAACGCCGAGCGAAGGCATAGAAGTGGAGCAAGCACCGCAGCCCATAGCGGGATTGCGTCCGATGCGTGCGCCGCAGGAGGAGAACGATTTCAATACAGAAGGCACCGGCTTCTGGGTGACCTTTATGAAGAACTATGAGTACACGTCGGCAAGCAAGTACCTGAAGATGCAGTTAGTGTTCTCCTCGCGCTACGCGGCGAACATCACTGTGAGTAACCCGAACACGGGGTGGAGTACATCGACCAGCGTCAAAGCCAACGGCGTGACCATCATCACCGTGCCGACAGCGCAGTGCTACCACTACGAGTCCGACCAGATACGAAACACGGGTCTGTACATCGAATCGACCGCGCCCATATCCGTTTACGGAGCCAACTACGCGGACTACACGTTCGACGCTACCAACGTGATTCCCACTGCCTCGCTTGGAACGGACTATATCATCCAAGCATACCGCACGCAGCGTGAGGGAACAACCGAGTTTGCCGTGGTTGCTACCGAGAACAACACGCAGGTGACAGTGGCATTAGCCTGTCCCACGCTGAATCAGAAAAAGGGCACGTACACGTTCACCCTCCAGAAAGGACAGGTGTATCTCGCCACGGCGGAGCCGGAAAAAGGCTCTTTAGGCGGCAGCGTTGTCAAAGCATCCAAGCCCGTGGCGGTGTTCAATGGCGATATAGACCTCTATATACCTGACTACAAAGGCTATTCGGACCACGTGGTTGAGCAGGCGATGCCTATTCAGACGTGGGGAAAGAAGTTCGTGCTGACCAAGAGCTACGGGCAGACCTCCGACTACGTTATGTTCACCGCCCTGACGGACGGCACGCAGATAAAGAAAGGCGGCTCCACGATAGCCACCATCGGCACGTGCGAGAGTTACTTGTACAAACTGTCGACGGCGGCAGAGTATATAGAGACCTCCGAGCCGTGCGCGTGCTACATCTACCAGAGCAGCCGCACAAGCAACTCGTCGCAGATAGGCGACCCATCGATGGTCTGGGTAACGCCGCAGGAGCAGGGAATCAAGCAGATAACGTTCGCCACGTTCAAGACATCGGTCATCCGCTACCACTATATGAACGTGGTTGTCCCCACATCGGCAGTCGGGAGCATGACCATCAACGGGTCCGCCCTGAGCGGCTTCAAGACCGTGCCGGGCAACGCCGAGTACTCTTACCTGACCAAGAAGATAGACCACGGCACATACACACTTGCCAACTCGGCGGAGGAGTTCACCGCCCATGTCTATGGTTTTGGTGTGGACGAGAGTTACGCCTACTGCGTGGGTGGCTACCTGCGCAAGATCAACGATGCCGACGTAGATGAGATTATCGAGCAAGTAACAGTGGAGCAGACGTATGACATCTGCGAAGGGCAGAGTGTCACCATCAACGGAAAGCAGTACAGCGAGAACACCACGTTCACCGAACAGGTGGGCGACCAGCTGAAGAAATACACTGTGGTTGTGCATCCGTCATACCTCTTTGAGGAAACCAAAGAGTTCAGACAGGGTACGAGCTTCACCTGGCATGGGAAGACCATCTCCACGCCGGGCACATACAAGGACGAGCGTTCGTCCGTCTATGGCTGCGACAGTATCTACAAACTTATCGCCAAGTACGACAATGTGATTCTGTCCTACGACACGGTCTGCGCTTCGGCGTTCTACAAGTTCCGCGGCGAGTCCTTCGCTCTTCCGCAGTCGGGCGCTTTCCCGCAGGACTATACGGTGGTTAAGACCGAGGGCGACTGGGAGTACCACTGCCAATTGCGTATCCTGCCGCAGGCGGAGTACTTCACCGACAGCTACCAGTTGGAGCCGGAAGAAGTGTATGAGTACAACGGGTTGTCTATCAGCAAGGCGGGTACTTATACGGTCAATTTGGAGAACCGTTTCGGCTGCGACAGCATCGTCACCCTCACTGTCACACAGCCAGTCAACAGCCGCTCCTACTACACCATCTGCGAAGGCGAGTCCTTTGAGTTCGGCGGCGAGACACTGACTGAGGCAGGTTCCTACAATCAGGAGATTACCGCCTCCGACGGCACGGTGAAAGTGCATCAGTTAGTACTCACAGTGGAGCAGCCCTACGACATTGTTATCAACGCCACCGTCTGCGAGGGCGAGGTTTATGAAGAGAACGGTTTCCACGAGTCCGCAGCAGGCACGTATTACCAGTACCTGCGCAGTGTCAACGGCTGCGACAGCACCGTCACCCTCCACCTTGATATCTGCTATCCGCAGAGTCAGACGATTGAGGATGTCATCTGCTCGGGTACCACGTATGACAAGTACGGCTTCTCCGAGACGGCGGCAGGCACCTACGTGCGTGCTTTGCGCAACCGCTTCGGCTGCGACAGCACCGTTACGCTCGTGCTGCGCGAGGCGCAGTCCTACCTCTTTGAGGAGAACATCAAATTGGTGGATGAGGAGACTCGCGAGTGGCACGGACTGACACTCAGTCAGAAGGGCACCTATACAGTTCCTTACACCACAGAGGATGGCTGCGACAGCGTCTATATAGCGCATGTCCGCAAGGTGGTCGGCATAGAGGAGGAGGTCTATGACACCCTTTGCTCCGTCACCGCTAATAGCTACACCTACCGCGACCATACATTCGATATACCTGTGCCGGAGTCTTATCCCATTGACTACGTGTTAGAGGTCCGCGACCAGCTGGAATGCAAACGCTACCGTATGATTCTCACGCTGATGGGCAATAATACGTATAACGAGACGTATGTCCTTGCCCCGCATGAGACTATCACGTTCGGTACGCAGACCATCTCTGAGGAAGGCGTTTATACCGAGACTTTTCAGTCGCGCTTCGGCTGCGACAGCACGGTCATCCTGACTGTGACACAGCCGGTTCTCGACCTGCGATACGACACGGTGGACATCTGTGCGGGCGGTGTATATGACTTTGCGGGCAACGAAATCAGCCGTCCTGGGACGTATATCGACTCTGCCAAGGTGGCGGGCAAACAGGGCTTCAACATCACCCAGTTGCTGCTCCGCGTGCATCCAGTGTATGAGTTCGTGCTTAATGAGACCATCCAGAGCGGAAAGACCTACAAGGACGAACATTTCAACGAGAGTACAACAGGCGTTTACAGCAAGGAATATCAGTCTGTATGGGGATGCGACAGCACTTACATACTTAACCTTACCGTCTGCGACCAGAAGCTGAAGGAAATATCAGCCACCATCAGTGAGGGCGAGGTCTATGACCAAAACGGCTTCCTTGCCTATACTGGCGGCGAATATACCCGCACCGACCGGACTGCAGGAGGCTGCGACAGCACCACCATCTTGCACCTGACCGTCCTCCCGCCGGTTGAGCCGGAATATGTGGACGCGGCGGTCTGCACGGGCGGCAAGTACACTTGGAATGAGACAGGAGAGGAGTATGACCATGCGGGCAACTATCCCGCTACCTATATCCGTCCTGACGGACGTGAGGGACTGCGCATACTGCGGCTACGTGAAGTGCCTGTATATAAGGACACCATCGTTGCCTCTATTTGCGCAGGCGATGCATATACCGATTACAACTTCAATCATTCGGCTAAAGGCACCTACACCCAGACCCATCAAAGCATTGGCGGCTGCGACAGTCTCGTGACGCTGGTTCTCACCGTGAAAGACACCTACGAGGAGCATATCTATGCGTCAATCTGCGCAGGCGATACCTACTCCGACTACGGTATCACCACGGAGACGGCGGGTGACTATATTCGCCGTTACGAAACGGTGGACGGTTGTGACAGTGTGTTCCATATCCACGTGTCGGTCAATGAACCTACCGATTCGCTTGAAAAAGTGATTATCAACCACGGACAGACTTATACGTGGGACGGCACCGAATACTCGGAAACGACCTATCTGACCAAGACGTTAGAGAACGCGGCGGGTTGTGATAGTGTGGTAGTATTTGACTTGTGGGTGAACGACCTGATTACCGAGACTTTCCCCGTAAGCATCTGCGAGGGGGACAGCGTGTGGATTTTCGATAACGACACTCTTGTCAAGACGGCGGGTATCTACCAGCGCATGTACACGGCGGCATCGGGTGCCGACAGTCTCGTGGCATACAACGTGGAGGTCCGTCTCCGCACGTATGAGAACACCGTTGCCACTATCAATGCGGGCGAGACTTTCCCGTGGCACGGCAAAGAGTACAGCAAGCCTGTTTCGGTGCGTGATACGCTCGTCAATGCTGAAGGCTGCGACAGTATTTGCACGCTCAATCTTACTGTTGTGGGTTCGCTGACCTATACGGTACGCTTCGAGAATTATGATGGTAGTGAACTGCGGACTTACGAGTTAGAGCAGGGAGCTATTCCTTCCTATGAGGGTACACCTGAACGCGAGAAAGACGGTGACGAGTACAACTGGTACGAGTTCACCTTTACTGGCTGGGCGGACAGTAAGAATAACTTCTACGACAAGGATAACGCGCTGCCCGCTGTTACACAGGACACCGTCTATACGGCGCAGTACAAGAAGGACTTGTACATCATCCTGCAGGAGCAGAAAGACGATGACTTCTACACCAATTTCTCCAACAAGTACAATGGCGAGCGTGCCACAAAGGCATGGCTGAACCGTCAGTTCACCCGTAGCAAATGGGCGACCCTTTGTCTGCCGTTCAACGTGCCGTCCGCACTGCTCACCAACCTGAGTATGAAGGGGCGTGTGTATGAGTTCTGCTACACGAAAGGGGATATAGAGGCCGGTTTCACTCTCTATTTTGCTCAGGCTACCAAACTGGAGGCGGGCAAGGGCTACATTGTGAATGCCAATGCTGCTCTCGCCAAGCGGACACAGTTCGAATTCCCCGGTGTGATAGTCAATACCGATGTGGATATTCAGTCCGAATTCAATATAGCTAATCTGGAAGGCTACAATTCGGAAGGCTCCGTCTATCTAATCGGTACGCTCCGCAAAGGAAGGGTTTACGGTTCGAATACAGGCAGTTACTATATGGGACTGAAGGACAACAGGATCTACTATCCGAACGCCGAGCAGGGTACGGTAGTCAATGCCTACCGTGGTATCCTCTTCAACAAAGGTGAAGAGATGCAGGCTACACGTGTGCGTATTGTGGCGGAAGGTGAGGATGGTGAGATTGTCAGCGAACTGGAAGTCATTGACGGCCGTATAGTGGATGCTTCTGCGCCGAAGAAGTACATCCGTGACGGTATCCTCTATATCGAACGTAACGGTGTCGTTTATACAGCGCAGGGGCAGCGGGTTGACTGACTACTTCCTGCATACTGAATCCATAAGACGAAAGAGCAGCGGTAGCTGCTCTTTCGTTTGGTATAGTGACCGCGCTATTCGCTGAACAAACTCTGTATAACAAGCAAAAAAGATAGTGTGCCGATTGACACACTATCTTCTCTATTATATGTGTTGCCTGTTATGCTTTTTCGTCTTCGACGGCTGCTTGTGCGGCGGCGAGACGTGCAATAGGAACACGGAAAGGCGAGCAGGATGCGTAATTCATGCCGATACGTGCGCAGAACTTGACAGACGAAGGTTCGCCGCCATGTTCGCCGCATATACCCGTGCGCAGAGCGGGACGGATAGCGCGACCTTTCTCCACTGCCATCTTGATGAGTTGCCCAACACCTTTCTGGTCAAGAACCTGGAACGGGTCAGCTTTAAGAATCTTCTTATCAAGATAAACGGGCAGGAACGAAGCAATGTCGTCACGGCTATAGCCGAAGGTCATCTGCGTCAGGTCGTTCGTACCAAAGCTGAAGTACTGGGCTTCGGTGGCTATACGGTCGGCGGTTAGTGCAGCACGAGGAATCTCAATCATCGTACCTACCTCAAACTCTACCTGTACACCGTACTCGTTGAACACTTCCTGTGCAACGCGCATGATAATCTCTTTCTGCTGCTTGAACTCGTACAGGATACCAATCAGCGGAACCATAATCTCCGGCATCGGGTTCTTGCCCTCTTTCTTCAACTCGCAGGCGGCGGACATGATGGCGCGGGTCTGCATGGCGGTTATCTCGGGGAACGTGATTCCCAAACGGCAGCCACGGTGACCTAACATCGGGTTGTTCTCCGCAAGGCTGTTCACGCGTTGCTGTATCTCTTCCACGGTAACACCCATCTCTTTCGCCATTGTCTCCTGACCGGCAAGATCATGGGGAACGAACTCATGCAAAGGAGGATCGAGCAGGCGGATATTAACAGGCAGTCCGTCCATGGCTTCCAAAATACCCTTGAAGTCAGCCTTCTGGTAAGGCAGCAGTTTGGCAAGGGCTTTCTCACGGCCGGCAGTGTCCTTGGCAAGAATCATTTCGCGCATGGCAACAATCTTCTTGTCTTCAAAGAACATGTGCTCTGTACGTGTCAGACCGATACCCTTAGCACCGAAGTCGCGTGCAATCTGTGCATCGTGCGGTGTATCTGCGTTGGTACGTACCTGCAAGCGAGTGTATTTGTCGCAGAGGTCCATCAGAGCCTTGAAGTCACCACTCAGTTCGGCAGCCTTTGTCGGAATCTGACCTGCATATACTTGACCTGTAGAGCCGTTCAGCGAGATATAGTCACCTTCCTTGTAGGTAACGCCTTCTATGGTAACGGTCTTTGCTTTGTAATCTACTATGATAGCGCCTGCACCGCTGACGCAGCACTTACCCATACCACGTGCAACCACAGCGGCGTGCGAAGTCATACCTCCGCGAGCGGTAAGGATACCTTCGGCAGCAGACATGCCGGCAAGGTCTTCGGGACTGGTCTCGATACGTACCATAATCACTTTGTGACCGTCCTTATGCCATGCCTGTGCATCATCGGCGTGGAAGACAATCTGTCCGCAGGCAGCACCCGGAGAAGCGGGCAGACCTTGCGTAATCACTTGTGCTTTCTTCAGTGCGTCTTTGTCGAAGACGGGGTGGAGCAGCTCATCCAGTTTCTGCGGTTCGCAGCGCATGATAGCCTCTTGTTCGGTAATCTTGCCCTCACGTACGAGGTCCATTGCAATCTTAACCATGGCAGTACCGGTGCGTTTTCCGTTACGTGTCTGGAGGAACCATAGTTTGCCTTCCTGTACGGTGAACTCCATATCCTGCATATCGCGGTAGTGGTCTTCGAGACGTTGCTGGATTTCGTTGAGTTCTTTATACAGAGCGGGCATTGCCTCTTCCATAGAGGGATACTTGGCTGCGCGTTCCTCTTCGCTGATGCCGCGCAGTTTAGCCCAGCGGCGGCTGCCTTCGATAGTAATCTGTTGCGGAGTGCGTATACCTGCTACAACGTCTTCACCTTGTGCGTTAACGAGGTACTCACCGTTGAACAGGTCTTCACCTGTTGCAGCGTCGCGGCTGAAGCATACACCAGTAGCGGATGTCTCACCCATGTTGCCGAATACCATTGCCATTACGCTAACGGCTGTTCCCCATTCGTCAGGAATACCTTCCATCTTACGGTAGAGGATAGCGCGCTCGTTCATCCAACTGCGGAACACTGCGCAGATGGCACCCCATAACTGCTCTATCGGGTCGTTCGGGAAATCTTTGCCCGTTTGCTCCTTGATAGCGGTCTTAAAGCGGGCTACCAACAGCTTCAACTCGTCCACATTCAGGTCTTTGTCCAACTCGATGTGACGGATGGCTTTCACTTCCTCGATGATTTTCTCGAAGGGGTCGATATCTGTCTTGTTCACAGGCTTCATGCCCAGAACAACGTCGCCGTACATCTGTACGAAGCGGCGGTAGCTGTCATATACGAAGTGGGGGTTGTTGGTCTTCTTGACCATACCTTCTGCCACGGTGTCGTTCAATCCGAGGTTCAGAATGGTGTCCATCATACCCGGCATCGAAGCGCGGGCACCCGAACGGACGCTTACCAACAGCGGGTTCTGAGGATCGCCGAAGCGGCTGTTCATCAGCGTCTCAATGTGCTTTACGGCTGCCATTACATCGTCGTTCAGAAGAGCAACAATCTTCTCCTGACCTACCTGGTAGTACTCGTTGCACACATCCGTCGTAATGGTGAATCCCGGAGGTACGGGAACACCTACAAGGTTCATCTCGGCGCAGTTGGCACCCTTGCCACCCAATTGCTCGCGCATCTGGGCATTACCTTCGGCCTTACCGTTACCGAAGGTGTAAACGCGTTTTTTCTGTTCCATAGTTGATTGTGAATGTTATGTTAAGTTAATATTGTTGCCGTCTTTCGTTTGCAGTCTTTTATCAAAAAAGCGCACAAAGGTATGGCGTTTCGTTAAAATTTGCAATAGGATGTGTATTTTTTCGTAAGATAGGCTATCGCTTTTGTCTTTTGGTGTCTTTTCGGGTGCACTTTAAGGGCATCCGGCGACGAAAGAGGAAGGGTCATACGGAGGGAGTTTCGTCATACTGGGATTATACGGTGAAAGTATGGCTCGTTATCGTGTCGTTATCGACTCGTTATCGTGTCGTTGTCGTGTCGTTATCGTGTCGTTGTCGTAATTGCTTGCTGTTTTGACGCTGTTGTGATGCTGAAAGAACGGTAGAGTGGAGCAGTATAGAACACTGCTTTGCGCTACCTTTGCGCTACCCTTGGGCTACCCTTGCGCTACCTGTGGGTAACGTTTGGGAGAGATGCGGCAGAGGCATGAAATACCGGCGAGCGTGAAAAAGTTTGTATATTGTTGCTGCATATTGTGAAAATGTTGTAATTTTGCGGCACTTGACATAAAAGAACCAAATCATATATGAAGAACTTTGTAGAAGAGCTCCGTTGGCGTGGTATGCTGCAGGACATCATGCCCGGCACGGAGGAGCAACTGATGAAAGAGCCGACAACGGCCTACGTGGGCATCGATCCGACCGCAGACAGCCTGCATATAGGACACCTGTGCAGCATCATGATGCTGCGTCACCTGCAACGCTGCGGACACAAGCCTATCGCGCTGATAGGCGGTGCGACCGGCATGATAGGCGACCCGTCGGGCAAGTCCGCCGAGCGCAATCTGCTGACGGAAGAGACCCTTCGTCATAACGTTGCCGCCATACGGAAGCAGTTGGAGCATTTCCTTGACTTCAATTCGGACGCGCCCAACGCCGCCGAACTGGTGAACAACTACGACTGGATGAAAGACTACACGTTCCTCGACTTCGCGCGCAACGTGGGCAAACTCATCACAGTGAACTACATGATGGCGAAAGACTCGGTGAAGAAACGCTTCAACGGCGAGTACTCGCAGGGCATGTCGTTCACGGAGTTTACCTACCAGCTGCTGCAGGGGTACGACTTTGTTTATCTGAACGAGCACAAGAACTGCAAGTTGCAGATGGGCGGTTCGGACCAATGGGGCAACATCACGACCGGTACGGAACTCATCAAGAAGATGACAGGCAACGACGCCTATGCGCTGACGTGTCCGCTGATAACCAAATCGGACGGCGTGAAGTTCGGCAAGACGGAGAGCGGCAACGTGTGGCTCGACAGGAACTACACCAGTCCGTACCGTTTCTATCAGTTCTGGCTGAACGTGGCAGATGAGGACGCCAAGCGGTACATCAAGATATTCACTTCCCTTGAGAAAGAGGAGATAGATGCTCTGATAGCGGAACACGATGCCGCTCCGCACCTGCGCGTACTGCAGAAACGGCTTGCCAAAGAGGTGACATGCATGGTACACAGCGTGCAGGACTACGAGACAGCCGTCAATGCCACCAATATCCTGTTCGGCAACGCCACGAAAGAGGCATTGGAAGGGTTAGACGAGGAGACGTTCCTGCAAGTGTTCGAGGGCGTTGAGCAGTACGAAGTGAGCCGCGAGGAACTGGAACAGGGCATTGCACCGCTTGACCTGCTGGCTGAGAAGACGCATATCTTCCCCTCGAAAGGCGAGGCAAGAAAGATGATACAGGCGAACGGACTGAGTATGAACAAGCAGAAACTGACTGATGCGCAGACACCTATCACCGTGCAGTCTCTCATCAACAGCCGGTACATCCTATTCCAGAAGGGCAAGAAGAGTTACTATCTCGTTACCTGCAAGTAAACCAAAGCAATGAATATCCTTGACAGATTCAGGCAGTGGTTGTTCGAGCGTGAGCTGAAGCGGCAACCCATCCGCGACGTGCGCTTCCCTCAATGGGACAAGGTGCGGACGGTGCTGCTGGTGTATGACAGCGACGTGATGGAGAAGAACGGCGACGTGCGCGAGATCATGCGACGGCTGATGCTGGAAGACAAGCAGGTGTCGCTGTTAGGTTACGTGGAGCGCAAGGACGTGCAGTCGCCCATCCTGCCGCAGAGCCGTATGCTGGGTACGAAGGACAGGAACATACTGAACCGGCTCAACAAAGAAGTGGTTGCCGATATTGCGGAGAATGAGTATGACCTTGTGATTGACCTGACACAAACGCTGTGTCTTCCGTTGCATTACGCAGCGATGTCGGCACGGGCGCGGTTCAAAGCTGGACGGCATATCGTGGACGGTCTGCACGACTTCGACATCGAGATGGCTGCGCAGGATGACCATACGCCGCTGTTCAACCAGATTGTGCATTACCTGCAGACGATTGAAAGCAAGGACTGAGATATGAAAGCTGAACTGACAGGACTGGGTACGGCTTTGGTCACTCCGTTCACGGGCACGGGCGATCCGGACTATGATGCTCTGGCGCGGTTGGTTGACCGACAGGTGGCTGACGGTGCGGACTACCTTGTAGTATTAGGAACGACGGGCGAGGCGGTGACGATGACGGACGAGGAACAACGGGCGGTTGCGGACTTTGTTATCAGTCGGAACGCGGGCCGTCTGCCGTTGGTACTGGGTCTGGGCGGTAATTGCACAGCAGCCGTGACAGCCCGACTGAAAGCACAGAAGGAGTGGCTTTCTGCGCATTTCTCCGCTATACTGAGCGTCTGCCCCTACTACAACAAACCCTCACAGGAAGGTCTGTACCGACACTTCAGTGCTATAGCGGAAGTGAGTCCCGTACCTCTCATATTATATAATGTACCGGGTCGTACGGGCGTGAATATGTTGCCCGAGACCGCCATACGGATATACAAGAGCTGTCCTGACAAGGTGGCGGGCGTGAAGGAAGCGTCTGGCAATATGGAGCAGATAGGCAGGCTGATTGATTTGAGCAAGGAGGAAACGGACGGCAGGCTGTTGGTTATCAGCGGGGATGACGGTTTAGCGGCAGAGGTGATGGCTCGTGGTGGCAACGGACTGATTTCTGTGGCTTCCAATGCTTATCCCGAGGTGTTCAGACGGATAGTTCACGAACAGGACAGCCGTCTGCAGGCGGAATACGACCTGTTCATACGGCTGCTCTTCAAGGAGGGCAACCCTGCGGGCATAAAAACAGTCCTCAGCCAGATGGGGCTGATAGAGAATGTGCTGCGGCTTCCGTTGGTCGCCAATTCGCAGGCGGTGCAGGACGAGTTGCGGGAATGTATTAAGTGTTTACATTGATGAAGGTAAGGATTATATCTCCGTCGGGTGCGGTTGACCCGGAGCGCATTGAGCAGTCGTCCGCCGTTATGCGCGGCTGGGGCTGGCAGGTGTGCGAAGGGAGGTACGCACGCGGACGGTGCGGACGTTTTGCCGCCACGGCGGAACAGCGGTTGGAAGACCTGACGGAGGCTCTGGAGTCGGATGCCGATGTGGTGCTTTGCTCACGCGGCGGGTACGGTCTGCAGCAGATTATTGACTGTCTGCCGGCATCGTTAGCAAGGGAACAGATGCCTTTAGTGGTAGGTTTTTCGGATATAACTTTGTTGCATCAGTGGTGCACCGTGAACGGACGCAAGTCGCTTCACGGGATGATGTGCAGGCTGAATGCGGAGAACGAAGGGCGTGGGGATGTGCTGCAGTGGAAGCGTGCCATCGAAGGGGAGGATATTGAGTATCAGTTTCCTGCACACGCGCTGAACCGCTCGGGCGAGACGGAAGGACGGATGGTCGGTGGCAATCTGAGTGTGCTGTACGGTCTGCAGGCCACGCCGTGGGGGTTGGGTGCTGTCTTGGACAAGGCGGAAGAGCCTGTCATTCTTTTCATCGAGGATATATGCGAACGGCATTACCATATTGACCGCATGATGCGCAACCTGCGAATGAGCGGCGTGCTGGAACGGATAAGCGGACTGGTTGTGGGGCAGATGACTGATTGCGAGGACGATGCAGGAATGGGGCAAAGCGTATATGAGACTATAGCCGATGCTGTGAGCGACTATTCGTATCCGCTGTATTTCGGCTTTCCCGCAGGGCATGACGAAATGAATTTTCCGCTGCTTTTCAACAGCTCTTGTCGGATGCAAATCGGTGAAAACGGGCTTTATTTGCATTTTAAGGGCAGGTAGTATGCCTTTTCGGGGAGTGTTCCAAACAACTAATGGAAGCGAAAAAACGAAAAAAAACAAGGGAGGTGTTGCACATTTCCCTTTTTTGATGTATTTTTGCACGCTTTTTCGGGGGATAACCTGCTTCTCCCGATGTTGAAAGGAATGTAATACAAAAATATACAATATATTATGTCAGAAGACAGAATTATTCCCGTTAAGATTGATGAAGAAATGCGCTCGTCGTATATCGACTATTCGATGAGTGTGATTGTGAGCCGCGCCCTGCCTGATGTGCGCGACGGATTCAAGCCCGTTCACCGGCGCGTGCTGTTCGGAATGAATGAACTGGGCAACACGAGCGACAAACCGACGAAGAAGAGCGCACGTATCGTGGGTGAGGTAATGGGTAAGTACCACCCCCACGGCGACTCATCCATCTATGGCACGCTGGTGCGTATGGCGCAGCCGTGGAACATGCGCTACTGCCTCGTGGACGGCCAGGGCAACTTCGGCTCGGTGGACGGCGACAGCCCCGCTGCGATGCGTTATACGGAGGCGCGCCTGAGCAAACTGGCAGAGGAGATGCTGCGCGACATAGAGAAGGACACCGTGGACATGCAGCTGAACTTCGACGACACGATGCGCGAGCCGGTCGTTCTGCCTACCCGTTTCCCCAATCTGCTGGTGAATGGCGCGACAGGTATAGCCGTGGGTATGGCGACAAACATGGCGACCCACAACCTCGGTGAGGTGATAGACGGCTGCGTGGCATACGTTAAGCGGCAGATTGCCATTGACGAAGCCAAAGCCAACGGAATGGAAGTGCCCGAAGAGATAACCGTAGCCGAACTGATGCAATACGTCAAGGCTCCCGATTTCCCCACAGGCGGCACCATCTACGGCTATCAGGGCGTTCGTGACGCTTTTGAGACAGGTAGAGGACGTATCGTCATCCGCTCCAATGCCGACATAGAGACGGAGAACAACGGTCGTGAGCATATTATCATCACCGAACTGCCTTATGGCGTGGTGAAAAGCGACCTCGTGAAGAAAATAGCCGACCTCGTCAGCGATAAGAAGATAGAGGGCATCAGCGACATCAGTGACCAGTCAAAACGCGACATCCGCATTGTGGTTGAGCTGAAGAAAGACGCCAACGCGCAGGTGGTTCTCAACAAACTATACAAATACACCGACCTGCAGTCAAGCTTCTCGGTGAACAATATTGCGCTCGTGAAAGGCCGTCCGATGTTGCTGAATCTCAAACAGCTCATTGGCAATTTCATTGAGCACCGTATGGACGTGGTGACACGCCGCACACGCTGGGAACTGCGCAAAGCCGAAGAACGTGCGCACATCCTCGAAGGCTTGATTATTGCAGTGGACAACATAGACGAGGTGGTGCACATCATCCGCGCATCGCGTACCCCGCAGGACGCGCAGACCAACCTTGAGAAACGCTTCAATCTGGATAACCTCCAGTCGAAGGCCATCGTGGATATGCGTCTGAGCGCCCTCACCGGTCTGCGTATAGACGAACTCAAACAGGAGTATGCCGACCTGCAGAAGCAGATCGAGCACCTGAAGGAACTGCTCGGCAGCGAGATCCTGCGCTATCAGGTCATCATTGAGGAGTGCGAGGAGATTAAGACCAAGTATGCGGACGAACGCCGCACCAAAGTGGTGAAGATGGCGACCGAGTTCAATCCCGAGGATATGTATGCCGACGACGATATGGTCATCACTATTTCCCATCTCGGCTATATCAAGCGCACTCCGCTGGCGGATTTCCGTCAGCAGGGAAGAGGCGGCATCGGCTCACGTGCCTCCGCTTCGCGCGACGAGGATTTCATCGAGTACGTCCATCAGGCCTCGATGCACTCGACGATGATGTTCTTTACGGCTAACGGCCGCCTGTATTGGCAGAAAGTATATGACCTGCCGGAAGGCAACCGCCAGTCGAAAGGGCGCGCCATACAGAATATTATCAACCTTGAGAAGGGCGACAAGGTATGTGCCTTCATCAATGTGAAGGGCTTGAACGATCCCGACTACGTGCAGAACCATTACCTGATTTTTGCTACGCGCAACGGTCTGATGAAGAAGACCACACTGGAGTCGTACAGCCGTCCGCGTGCCAACGGTATCAATGCGGTTGGTCTGCGTGAAGGCGATGCGCTGATAGGCGTGACGCTGACGGACGGCGAGAGTCAGATGCTCATTGCGTCGTATAACGGCAAGGTGGTCCGTTTCCCGGAGAACCTGGTGCGTCCGATGGGCAGAACGGCGAGCGGCGTACGGGCCATCCGGTTAGAGGAGGACGGAAAAGACTACGCCGTAGGTATGATTTGCGTCGAGAAGAACAGCGACAAGACAGTTCTGGTCATCTCGGAGAACGGCTACGGCAAGCGCACGCGCCTTGACGACGAGGACGGCGAACCCGTTTACCGCATCACGAGCCGCGGAGCGAAGGGCGTGAAGACGATGAACATAACCGACAAGACCGGCAACGTAATCGGTCTGCACGCTGTGGACGACAACGACGACTTGATGCTCATTACCAAGTCGGGTACTGCTATCCGTATGGCGATGGACTCCATCCGTGTGCAGGGTCGTGCCACACAGGGCGTCAAACTCATTGAACTGCAGAAGCGCAACGACACACTGATGTTTGGGTGCATAGTGCCTAAAAACGAGGACGAAGAACAGAATGGCACGGATGTTGCAGAGGATTCACAGACGGAGATACTTTCAGATAACAACGAATAATACATAGAAAGACTATGAAGAAGATTTTATGTATGGCAGCTGTTGCGCTGATAAGCGCAAGCTGCATAGCACAGAAAGCGAATGTACGGAAAGCCGAGAACCTCGCTTTAGCGGAAACACCCGATTATGCGGGGGCGCGTGCCGCTATCAAGGAGGCAATCGCCAACGACGAAACCAAAGACCAGGCCAAGACATGGTATATCGCCGGTATGATCGGCTACAAACAGAACGAGGCCGAATACCTCAAACTGCAATTGGGCAAAGGGGGAACGGATTACAACGTCCGCGGCACCGCTGTTTTGGAGAGTTACAACTATTGGCTGCAGGCGGACAAACTGGCTATGACCCCTGTTTATGACAAGAAGGGCAAAGCTAAATATGATACGGGTACCCGCAGAAAAATAGCCGAAAAGATGGTGGAATACTACGAGCGTCGAGAACTGGTTTACTACGCTTACAACCTGTGGGAAAAGCAGGATTTTGCGAAGGCTTACGAGGCGTTCAATGCCTACGTCTCTATTCCCGACCTCGAAATGATGGCGGAAAAACGCTATCAGGAACGTCTTCCACGTGATACCACTTATCAGGACATCTGCTACAATACCGCTTTGGCTGCTTATAATGCACAGATGTACGATGTGGCTATTGTGGAATTTCGTAAACTGATAGAACAGAATATCAAGCCGGTTCAGGCAGGACAGTTCATCTATCAGAGTTATATCAATGCCAACGACTCGGCATCTGCCAATGCATGGCTGGACGAGTGCATTAACCGTTTCCCTGACAATACGTGGTTTATGCAGAACCGCATCAACAACCTCGTTAACAGCGGTCATATGGATGAAGCTCTGGCTTATCTGGACAAAGCCATTGCAGTGGATCCGCAGACCCAGTATCTCCTGCTCAAAGGTTCCATTCTGGATATGCAAAAGCGTTTCGATGAAGCGATAGCGGTCTATGAAGAGGCTTTGAAAGGTGCTCCCGACAATGCGGATCTTTGGTACAACTATGGCGTAGTCTATGTGGATATAGCCAACGAACTGAATGAGAAAGCGGCTTATATGAATGCGAAAGACTTCAAGATGGCCCGCGTGGAAATTACTGACACGTTCAAGAAAGCGCTGCCTTACTTCCAAAAGGCGCACGAACTCAAGCCGGAAGACTACACGTACAAGCATCAGTTGCGTTCGCTCTATTACCGCCTGGGTATGCAGAAAGAGTACGACGAACTCGCTGATTGATAATGGGACGTGTTCTTGCAATCGACTACGGACAGAAACGTACCGGATTAGCCGTCACCGACCCGCTTCGGATAACGGCTAATCCGTTGCTCACGCTGCCGACAGGTCAGCTCGTTGATTGGTTGCAAGAGTATTTTCAAAACAACGAGGTGGATGAAGTGGTCATCGGACATCCGACCCAACTAAACGGGGAGGAAAGTAGCAGTATGCAGTATATACGTCCCTTCGTTCAACGTTTCCGCAAACTTTTTCCCGAAAAGCCTTTATATGAATATGATGAGCGTTTCACCTCCACTCTCGCGCATCAGGCGATGATATTAGGAGGAATGAAGAAGAAACAGCGGCAGGACAAAGCAGTAGTTGATAAAATCGCTGCATGTATCATCCTTGAAGACTACCTTCAGACTCTTTAAAACACCCTCAACTCTCAACTATCCATTGAAATGATTCTTCCTATCTATTTATATGGTCAGCCGGCGCTTCGCAAACCGACAGAGGAGATTGCTCCCGACACGGACTTGAACATCAAGCAACTGATTGCTGATATGCACGAGACACTGACCGGTGCGGAGGGTTGCGGTTTGGCAGCTCCGCAAGTCGGAAAGTCTATTCGGCTGTTCGTTGTGGACGGTTCGGAACTGAAAGACGACTACCCTGAATGTGCGGATTTTAAGCAGGCTTTTATCAACCCTGTCATCCTCGAGCAAAGCGAAGAAACGGTATCTTATAGTGAAGGCTGCCTGTCGCTGCCCGGCATATCGGAGAACGTGGTACGTCCAAAAACAATCACCATCCGTTATCAGGATGAAGATTTCAACGAGCACACGGATACCTTCACCGATTTCAAAGCACGCATCGTTTTGCATGAGTATGATCACCTTGAAGCGCACGTCTTTACCGATCGTATTTCGCCTATCCGCAAGCAGTTTGTGCGTAGCAAATTGGCCAATATAGCCAAAGGAAAGACAGTGTCACGTTACAAGTACAAACACTGATATGGAAGCATACCTTACCGCTGTCGGAATCATCTTTTTAGGGACTTTACTGCAATCCTCGTCCTACGTACCAATCAGTATGGTACAGGAATGGTCGTGGGAATCTTTCTCATTTGTCAGAGGGATTATTATCTATATGTTTTGGCCTTTATGGGCAGCCTCCAAACTGGCTTTACCGCCGGGGTATCTTTTCTACGAGATGTTTGACGAGGTTCCCGTATTCCAGCTTTCTTCAACCATCGTTTTGGGAGTCATCTGGGGAGCGGCGGACTTGTTGTACGAAAAGAGTATGTACTATATGGGGGCTTCTCGGGGAAAGGCTTTTTCTATGGCAATGACCGGTTTGTTCGGAATCGTGCTGTCCGTACTGGTTATGCGCGGGTTCTTTTACCATACACATCCGGAATGGGGAATCTCTGTCTCAGTCGTTCTGTGTATGGTGATAGCATTGGCGGGTTACTGGTATATCGGCAAGGCAGGGGACAGAAAAGACAGGGAGATACTTTCCGAACAGGATGACGACCGTCGCCAGTTTGATAAAAAGAAAGGGATTACATTTGCTCTTCTTGGCGGCGTGATGGGAGCTTGTCTTAACATCGCGATGGTGACGGGGGAGGGGATTTTTCTGCCCGAGACGCTTGTCGCGTATCGTTGGCTACCTGCTCTCTTCCTTTTCAGCATTGGGGCGTTTGCCTCTAATACCGTCATTTGTATTATCCAGAACATCCGCAACCATTCTTTCTCTGACTACTCGCAGGTAGGCGTATGGAAGATGAATTTCATTATCTGTGCGGTGACCGGTTCCACGGAGTTTGCCGCTTTGTTTGCGTTCTGTGTAGGACGGGCTTTTATGAAGACAACGCCGCTGACGCTTTTCGCTTTCATCATCCTTCTCGTCGGACAATACCTATTCTCGCTGATGTGGGAACTGATTGTGAACGAATGGCACGGAATCAGCCGTAAAACGGTGAAATGGATGGTTACGGGAATCCTGCTTTTGCTGGCAGGCATCTTGCTGCCCGCCTTTCTGCCTGCAATATGATTTTTTTTGGTATGGATTTTGTAGAAACAGATAAAAAGAACGTCTTTTGTCAAATAATGAAACGATTAGCTGTCATATTGCTCGCAGTTCTTGTTCTCTATCCTGCATTGAATGCGCAGAACTCGACTTCTTCTCCGTCATCGCGTTTTGGCTACGGCGAGATGAATGAGAATATTCCCACTGCCTACCGGGGTATGGGGGGCGTGTCGGCGGGACTTCGGCAGCGGTCTGTTATCAACCCTTCGCAGCCGGCCTCCTATACGGTGTGCGATAGTGTGACCTTTATGTTTGACCTTGCTGCCAGCGGGATGTGGACGCGCTATGCTGATCTTAACGGACACCGCAACCGTCCGAACGGCAATTTGGAGTTTGTGACGTTGCAGTTTCCTATATGGAAGCAGCATATCGCCTTCTCGGCAGGTATAATGCCCTATACGTCTGTCGGCTACAATTTCGCTTTGAGCGGAACGGAAGGCGGATATGACTATCAGGTTAATTATGAGGGCGAAGGCGGAATAACCAATGTTTATGCCGGTTTGAGTTTCAATATACTCGACTGGTTTGCATTGGGTGCCAATGCCTATTATATGTTTGGCGATGCCACCAATGCAATCAATCTCACCTTTACGGATGCTGCTGTCAAGGGCTCTACGATGTATCAGAATATGCGGGTCAACTCGTTCCGATTCCGTTACGGAGCCCAGTTCTTTCATACCTTTGCAGATCGGCACAAAATCGTTCTGGGAGCTGTGATGGAGAACAAACAGCCTTTGCGGGGAGAGTTTGTGCAGTATGAACTGACTACGTTGGATTCGGTTCTGGTGCAGGACGATGGCTTTCAGGTACCATTGTATTATAGCGCAGGTGTAAGTTATTGTTACGATGACCGGTTGCTGATTGCCGCTGACTACAGCAATCAATTATGGAGCGAAGCCAAGTACTTCGGACTGACTGGTGTGCTTCACAATCGCGCCCGTTATGCTTTTGGAGCTGAATATCGGCACAATCGTATGAGCAGGAATTACGCGGAACGTATGTATTGGCGGTTGGGGGCTACTGTGATGGACTCGTATGTACAACAGGGAGCAAAAAAAGACTTTGCCGTTTCTGCAGGTATGGGGTTCCCGCTTCGTACATCGGAAACATTGTTTAATCTTTCCCTTGAATATACCCGACGTCATTCAGCCGCTAATCTGATAGAAGACAATCTCAAACTGACAGTCAATATTGCCGTTGCAGAAAACTGGTTTTTCAAACGCAAACTATAATTGTCCACCTCATCAAGTGTAACTAACTAAAAGTATAAATACTATGAAAATCAAATCTCTTATCCTCGTTGCGCTGTGCGTTGCCGTTCCGGCACTCGCTATTGCCAAACAGCCCAAGAATAACCTTGCCGACAAGGCAGCCGGTATGTATGCAGATGAAGAAGAACCTACCATTACGGAGGAGTGTCTCAAGAATGTGTCTGTCGTTCACACCCTTGTCAAGGCCAAGCAGTTTGCTGAGGCTTATGAGCCGTGGATGGCGGTTTATACGGATTGTCCGAATGCCAACAAGTCGATTTATACAGACGGCGCAAAAATAGTGGACTACTTCTATGCAGCCGCTACCGATCCAGCAGAGAAACAACGTTGGGCGCAACTCTCTGTGGATATGTGCGACAAGCGCATCCGCTATTTCGGCAGTGACCCCAAGTATCCGACAGCCTATATTCTGGGCGAGAAGGGTCTGGCGTATTGCGAGCATTTCCCCGAAGACGAGGTGAAATCTGCCGCCTATCCGTGGTTCAAACAGTCCATTGAGGGACTGAAAGAACGCTCGAAAATCACGGTTCTGTTCGAGTTTATGAAGGTGAGCTACAACCTGTACAAGTCTGACCCGGGGCAGTATGGAGAGCAGTTCATTGCCGACTACACGATGGTTAGCGGCTATTTGCAGGCGCAGGCTTCTGACCATACCAACAAGAACGCTTCTGCAGCCGCACAGCAGAAAGACAATGTAGATAACCTGTTTGCTGCATCGGGTGCCGCCAACTGCGACCAACTGGACAAACTCTATACCGCATACGTGCAGGAGAACAAGGACAATATGGAGAATCTGTTCAAGGTAATCGGTCTCTACAAGCGCGTAGGCTGCACAGAGTCGGACACCTATTTCGCCGCGTCCGAGTTCGCTCACAAGATGCAGCCCGCTGAGGAGTCTGCCGCCGGTTGTGCGAAGATGTGCATGAAGAAAGAGGATTGGCGTGGGGCAATTGCTTATTATGAGGAGGCTCTCAAACTCGTGGAGGACGAAAACGACGATGACATTGACGACTACCTCTATAACATTGCCTTCATCTATTTCGACAAACTTAAAAACTTTACGGAAGCCCGCCGCTATGCGCGTATGAGCCTTGAGGCGAATCCCAAGCAGGGGCGTTGCTATATCCTGATTGGCTACTGCTACGCCTCAGCCAAACCCTATACGGACGGAAGTGCCAAATCTGCCATCCTCAACAAGACGGTTTATTGGGCTGCGGTGGACCAGTTCCAGAAAGCCAAACAGGTAGATTCGTCTTGTGTTGATGATGCCAACAAACTCATCAACACCTACAGCAAGTATTTCCCCACTAAGGAAGATATGTTTGACCTGCCCAACGAGTTCGGTGAAGGGACCTTTGTCGTAGGAGGCTGGATTAACGAACGTACCGTTTGTCGTGCGGCGCATTAAGTTCCCCATATTCACAGGTGTCGTCTTGCTTATGGCGGCACCTGTCTTTTTCTCTGCTTGTCAGCAAAGCGATGTGCGTCAAACGGAAGCTGTTGCGGATAGGCAACTTACTCCTATTCTTGATGTGGATAGTGTCTCGACGCTCATCTCCGATTCAGGCGTTGTGCGCTATCGTATTTCCGCACCTCGGTGGCAGATTTATGACAAAGCCGAGCCGTCGTATTGGGAGTTCAAGCAGGGACTCTATTTGGAGGAGTTTGACGAATCGTTATCTGTTCAGGCATCCCTTTGTGCCGATTATGCCCGCTATTGGGATAAGGAAGAGCGATGGGAACTGACAGGACACGTACATGCTCTGAACGAACAAGGTGAAACATTTGATACCGAACTGCTTGTGTGGGACCAGAAGACGGAACGTGTCTATTCCGATTCAGCCATCACCATCACCCGTGATTCTTCGGTTATTCAGGGAATCGGCTTCGAGTCCAATCAGACGATGACCAACTATACGATTCTCAATCCGACAGGGTATTTTACTGTGGATGAGTGATTTATGCTATATAATAAAATTGTCTTAATTCAACTCCAGCAGCAGGATAATCGCTAAAATGCGAAAAAAAAGTTACTGCATTATTGTTATATGTTCAAAATGTTGTACTTTTGCACGCCCTTGGTATGAGAAGAACCAACTACGGGAAGTAGTTCAGTCCGGTGGAATACCTGCTTTGGGAGCAGGGGGTCGCAGGTTCGAATCCTGTCTTCCCGACATATACGATAAAACTCAACATCATGCAACTTAAGAAATCTCCAAGTGCCAGTCTTGAAGGCCAAAAAGTTACCTACGTTTTGGTAGGTCTGGTATTCGTATTGAGCATTTGCTATGTCGCTTTCGAGTGGACGGAAAGAGACGTAACCAAGTATGAAATGGCGGATTTGGATTTCCAGTTTGAAGAGGAAATCGAAATCCAGCAAACCAGTCAGGAAACTCCTCCTCCACCACCGCCACCTGTCATACAGGAAGTGGAAGTGCTCAACGTTGTGGAAGACGACGTAGAGACCCAAGAGATAGAGATTAACACCGAGGACCAAAAGGATGTCGAGGTGGTTATTCAGGCTCCTGTTGAGGTCGTAGAAGAGGAAGAGGAGGAAGAGGTTGTCTTCGTTGTAGTGGAAGATATGCCCGAGTTCCCGGGAGGCCAGCAGGCTCTCTTCAAGTTCCTCAGCGACAACGTCAAGTATCCTATCATCGCTCAGGAGAACGGTATCCAAGGGCGCGTCATCTGCCAGTTTGTGGTCAATAAGGATGGCAACATTGTGGACGTTGAGGTGGTCCGTACTGGTGGTGACCCGTCGCTTGACAAGGAGGCTATCCGTGTTATCAAATCAATGCCGAAGTGGAAACCCGGTATGCAGCGTGGTAAACCTGTTCGCGTTAAATATACGGTTCCTGTAAACTTCCGTCTCCAGTAAGTTTTGGATTTATCTACACAAGATATTACGTATTGCAAGGGTGTCGGTACCAAGCGTGCCGACATTCTTCGTAAAGAGTTGGGGGTGCATACGGCTCTCGATATGTTGCAGCAGTACCCCTACAAGTACATTGACCGCAGCCGCTTTGTCTATATCCACGAGATTGACAACGAGGACACGTTTGTCCAGATCAAGGGTGTCATCACCGAGTTCCATACCGTTGGTATTGGTAAGGCGCAGCGTATGGTCGCGGCTTTTTCGGACGGACAGCGCACGATTGAACTGGTCTGGTTTCGTCAGATACAGTACTTGAAACTGCAACTCAATACCCCGTACTTGCTCTTCGGCAAACCTTCCGCATTCAATCACCAGTACAATTTCGTTCACCCCGAGCTCACTCCCTGGGACAAGGTCAAGCCGGAGATGACCTCAGGCCTTGAGCCGTACTACAACACGACGGAGCGGATGAAGAAAGCGGGTCTCAACTCCCGTGCCATGCGCGCCATCATCCTCAATCTGAAGGAGGAACTCCGTCAGGGACTGCCCGAAACGCTGGGGATAGACCTTGTGCACGCCTACCATTTGATGGGTAGGGCGGAGGCGGTCTATTCGGTTCATTTCCCGAAGGACACGTCCACGATGCAGCAGGCGCGGGCAAGGCTCAAGTTCGAGGAGTTGTTCTACATCCAGCTTCAGTTGCTGCGGCAGATGAAGCGGCGCGAACAGAATACGGGCTACAAGATGCCGGTGGTCGGGCGTTTCTTCCATCACTTCTATCGCGATTGCCTTCCCTTTGAACTCACTGGTGCGCAGAAACGCGTCATCCGTGAGATACAGGGCGATTTGCGTTCGGGCAGCCAGATGAACCGATTGTTGCAAGGCGATGTCGGCTCTGGAAAGACGTTGGTCGCTCTCCTCTGTGCTCTTCTCGCGGCAGATAATGGCTACCAGACCTGCATTATGGCTCCTACCGAGATTCTTGCGCAGCAGCACATGCAGACCGTGTCGGATATGTTGCGCGACACGGATGTACAGGTGGCTCTTCTCACGGGCTCGACCACGCGCAAGCGGCGCGAATCGCTCCATGCGGCTCTCCGTGCAGGACAGATACATATACTTATAGGAACGCACGCTCTGTTGGAAGACGAAGTGCAGTTTGCCAATCTCGGACTGTGTATCATTGACGAGCAGCACCGCTTCGGCGTTGCCCAGCGTTCGCGCCTGTGGTACAAGAACGAGCACGCGCCGCATATCCTTGTCATGACCGCCACGCCTATTCCTCGGACACTGGCGATGACCGTCTATGGCGACCTCAAGGTCAGCGTCATCGACGAACTGCCTCCGGGACGAAAGCCTGTGCAGACCATCCATTATACGCTTTATCGGAAGGGCGCGGTCTATCGGTTTATGGAGCAGCAGATTGCGCAAGGGCATCAGGTCTATGTCGTCTTTCCGCTGATTAAGGAGAACGAGAAACTCGACCTGCAGGACTTGCAGAACGGCTTTGAGGAGATATGTCAGGCGTTTCCGCAGTATCGTGTCTCGATGATACATGGTCAGATGAAGTCTGCCGACAAGGACTTCCAGATGCAGCGATTCCAGCGTGGCGAGACGCAGATTCTCGTGGCAACCACGGTGATTGAAGTCGGGGTGAACGTGCCGAATGCCAGTGTGATGGTGATTATGAACGCAGAGCGGTTCGGACTGAGCCAACTGCACCAGTTGCGCGGCAGGGTGGGGCGCGGAGCCGAACAGAGCTACTGCATCCTGCTCACGCGTGTCGAACTGTCTAAGGACACTCGCCAGCGGATGGATATTATGGTGGCTACCAACGATGGCTTCCGCATTGCCGAAGCGGACCTTCAGTTGCGTGGTCCCGGCGACCTGGAAGGCACGCAGCAGTCCGGTCTGCCATTTGACCTTAAGATTGCTTCGCTCGCCACTGATGGCAGACTGCTCGAACTGGCACGCGAGGCGGCGCAGACCCTTCTCAATGACGACCCATTGCTGGAAAAGGAGCGCAACCGCATCTACAAGAGGCAATTGGACCTTCTTCGTCTTACCGCAACCAATTGGAGCGACATCTCCTGAGTTTATTACGTGCTGCTATTATCCTGACTCTTAACGCCTCTGTTGCAACGAATTACGCAGTAAATAAACCCCAATCTGTCATTAGAAAATACAATATATAATTAGATGCATATCAATTATATATAACAACGGCAATGTGTCGATATATCTATTGGACGATTTGGGATTACCTGAATTTGATATTTATGGGCACAGCATTGACAGGTTACATCGACCGTTTGGGGCGGGCAGCATTTACTTGGTCGGCACGCCGACATCATCGTAGTGAGGGACTTCCGTCTCTCACTATTTTTTTTACATAAAAACATTGCCCGCAAGACAACACAAACCGCAGATTGCGCAGATTAAACAGAAGTTATGCGGTGAGGGTTCAGTGAGTCATACGATACGGGTATCTTCGAACATGCTGTGGGTCACTGACAACCATAGTAAAAAGAGAGTTATCACATAATAATCACATAGTAATCACATAGTAATCACATAATAATCTCATAATAATCACATAATATTGCTCGCTGTTTACACACAGTTGTGTTGGGGACTTCGTGTTGGGGAGTGAATGTTGGTGACGTTAGTCATCCTTACCTTTGTCCGCAACCATAAAAATCCACCGGATTTTCATGTGGTCAGTTTCGCTGTTGGTGAATGCGTGTTAAGGACTGCGTGTTGAAAATTAACACTCTATAACCGCTTTATGTCGAACTCGCGTTAAGTTTGAAACTTGAAATTTGAAATCTAAATACGAAATCACAAACTATTGTGATAAGTAGGTTACATGGCAATTAGACCCCAAAACAAGCCCATGGAAAAATTTAATAAAATCCGACTGTTTTTTATTTTGTATTTTACGCTTTTTGTCGTATCTTTGCCGCGTTTTAGATTACAATAATGCAAGACCAACAACTATTATTTTTATGTTTTGGCAGCGGAAGCAGTGGAAATAGTTACTTTTTAGGGACAAAAAGCGGCGGCATACTTATCGATGCCGGCGTTTCGGCACGAACCATCCATCGTCATTTGCGCTCCATTGGACTCGACTTCAGTAACATTTTCGGAGTCTTCGTTACCCATGACCACGCTGACCATATACGTTCCGTCGGGACGCTCGGAGAAAGGGCGCGTATCCCTATCTTTACTACGTCGCTCATACACGAAGGTATAGACCGTAACTACGGACTGCGCGAGAAACTCCGCACGTCAAGACGCTACATTGAGAAGGGAGAGACATTCACTTTCCACGGTATGGATATTACCACTTTTGGTATCAAACACGACTCTACCGACTGCCTCGGTTACAAGATTCATGCTTGCGGACAGTGTTTCGTGCTGGTTACCGACTGTGGTGAACCCAATCCCGATATTGAGCAGGCTATCCGTGAGGCGAACCATCTGGTCATCGAGGCGAACCACGATGAACACATGCTCCTTAATGGCTCGTACCCCATCTATCTCAAGCAGCGTATATTGTCCCCCACGGGTCATCAGAGCAACCAGACCTGCGCACAACTGATTGAACGCAACTGGCATCCGGGACTGCGCAACGTCTTTCTCTGCCACCTCTCGCAGGAGAACAACGACCCTGAAATAGCCTACAAGACTGTGGCGGATGAACTTGCAAAAATAGACATTGAGGCAGGTAAAGACCTGTTCCTCGTACCCCTCCATCGTATTCGCAGGAGTCCGCTCTACATGCTCGGCGACAAGTCTATAAAGGGAAGAATAGTGTTCCCGAAGGACAGCCCGGACAAAGAGAAAGACAAAGAGGCAATGGAAATAATTCTGTATAATTATGAGCAATACAAAGGAACGGTTGGTGATTATCCCGACCTATAACGAAAAAGAGAATATCGAAGCCATCATCCGTGCGGTGATGGGTTTGCCTGGAGAGTTCCATGTTCTTGTCATTGACGACGGCTCGCCTGACGGTACTGCCGCCATCGTCAAAGGATTGATGAAAGACGAGTTCAATGACCGTCTCTTCATCGTTGAAAGACAGGGCAAACTCGGACTCGGAACAGCGTATATATGCGGCTTCCGATGGGGACTGGAGCATGGCTACGACTACATCTTCGAGATGGATGCCGATTTCAGCCATAACCCGCAGGACCTGCTTAAACTCTACAACGCTCTCGCTGAAGAGAACGCTGATGTGGCTATCGGCAGCCGGTATGTCAGCGGAGTCAATGTAGTCAACTGGCCGATGGGACGTGTGCTGATGAGCTATTTCGCTTCCAAGTACGTGCGTATAGTGCTCGGTATTCCCGTTCATGACACCACTGCCGGATTCGTCGGTTACCGCCGCAAAGTGCTTGAGACTATTGAATTGGACAAGATTCAGTTCAAAGGATATGCCTTCCAGATTGAGATGAAATTCACTGCCTACAAATGCGGTTTCCGTATTCAGGAAGTGCCTATCATCTTCGTTAACCGTGTGCTCGGTACCAGCAAGATGTCAGGCGGCATCTTCTCCGAAGCACTGCTCGGAGTGCTGAAACTCAAGGTCGGTTCGTGGTTCAGAAAGTATCCCGAAGGACGGTAAAAAACGACCTCCTTTTCTGCCAACCGGCTCCTCGCAGCCATTCAGAATAATTGGTAAACAACCTTAAAGAACAAAGAGCAAATGTCTGTTAAAAAGATAGCGTTTATCCTTCTGACCATAGCCTTCATCGGCTGTACACATTCGCAAACTCAGGAACAAACTTCAACCACGCAACCGCAGGAACCCGTCTTCGCATACGGCATACGCATTGACACATTCCGTATTGATACGCTCACCATTCAGAAAGGCGAGACACTCGGAGGCATGCTCAACCGAGCAGGTGCTTCTGCAGGACAGATTGCGCAAGTCAGCCTCCTCAAAAAAGAGCAGTTCGACACAAGGAACATCCAACCCGGGAAAACATATTGCGTGCTTTATCCGCAGCACCAGCAGACCGATTCTGTTCTTACCTCGGTACCCGCTTACCTCATTTACCTGCCGTCCATACGGGAAACATACATCTTCGATATGCGCGATTCGCTCATTATCACGCACGATGTCAAGCCCATACGGACGGAAGAACATTCCGCGCAAGCCGTTATCGAATCGAGCCTGTGGAACGCCTTTACATCGCAGAAACTGCCTATTGAATTGGTCTTGCGGCTGAGTGATATCTACGCTTGGACCATCGACTTCTTCGGACTGCAGAAAGGCGACTCTGTCCGTGTCTATTATGAAATGCAATATGTGGATTCCACCGAACTTGGGGTAGGGCAGGTCTTTGCTGCCAATTTCTACCACGGCGGTCAGTGGCAGGAAGCTTTCCTCTATCAGCCTGCCGACTCGCTGCAAGCACGCTTCCCGGACATCAACGGATATTTTGATGGTGAAGGCAAGAGTCTGCGAAAAGCCTTCCTCAAGGCACCGCTCAACTACCGGCGCATATCTTCGCATTTCTCCTACGCACGCAAACACCCCATCTTCAAAACCGTCAGACCCCATACGGGTGTCGATTATGCCGCACCTAAAGGTACGCCCGTTGTCTCTATCGGTGATGGTACGGTCATCTTCAAAGCCTATAAGGGTGGAGGAGGCAACACCGTCAAAATCAAACATAACGCCACCTACACCACGGCATATCTCCATTTGAACGGTTACGCCAAAGACATACAGGTCGGCAAACATGTCAAGCAGGGACAGGTTATTGGTTATGTCGGCTCTACGGGCAATTCCACGGGTCCGCACCTCGATTTCCGCGTATGGAAGAACGGCACACCTGTTGACCCCCTCAAGCTGCAGAGCCCGCCTGCAACACCTGTACCCGACCAACTCAAAAACGACTTCCAACAGATAGTTGACGACTACAGAAGGCACCTGTAAACTTCTCAACTCCTAAACTTCAAAACTCATTAACTTCTTTCAACTATCAACTATTAACTCTCAACTTCCCAACTTCTTTCAACTTTCAACTCTCAACTTTCAACTAAGTATGAAGAACATCGCATTCATCATCAACCCCATCAGCGGGACACAGAATAAGAAGCGTCTGCCGAAGATGATTACTGATACGCTCGACCGGAATCAGTGGCTACCCAACATTCAGTTTACCGAGTACGCCGGACACGCACGTGAACTGGCTCTCCAGTATGCGCGAATGGGCTTCTATGCTGTGGTGGCAGTCGGAGGAGACGGCACGCTCAACGAAGTAGCCTGCGGACTGCGTGACACACAGACTGCTCTTGGTGTCATACCGATGGGAAGCGGCAACGGGTTCGCAAGACATATCGGTGTGCCGCTCCGCACACAACGCGCCATTGAGATGTTCAACCGCTCCGAAGTCATTCAAGCCGACTACGGACTCGCTGATGACCGACTCTTCGTATCTACCTGCGGAACGGGTTTTGACGCACTTATCGCCTACCGCTTTGCTACCACCGATGTTAGAGGATTTCAGGGGTATTTCAAGAACGTGGTCAAAGACCTGATTACTTATCATCCGGAAACATACCGCATCAAAACTGAACAAGGTGTTGAAATCGAGCGCAAAGCCTTCCTTATCACGTTCGCCAATGCGGGACAATGGGGCTATCAGGCATATATTGCGCCGCAAGCCAGCATACAAGACGGCAAAATGGACATCTGTATGCTCTCTAACAAAGCCATTATTGAAGCACCCATCGTTGCCCTTAATCTCTTTACGAGAACCATTGACAAGAACTACTTTATGGACACTGTTCAGGCGCGCGATATCATGCTCTATCGGGAGAAAGCTTCGCCCTTCCATATTGACGGCGACCCTGTTGATATGCCGAAAGACATCCGGATACGCATCGTCGAAGACGGGTTGCGCGTACTTGTTGCCAAACGCTTCTGACCTTCCGATTTTCTAACAGATTAACGTACGATAGCAGACTATGACAGTAAAAATAATCAACCGCTCCGATAATCCGTTGCCGCAATACGAAAGCCAACAAGCGGCAGGTATGGACATCCGTTGTTTCATCTCCGAACCTGTTACGCTCCAACCGCTGGAACGCAAACTCTTCCCGACGGGACTTTTCATCGAACTGCCCGACGGATATGAAGCGCAGATACGTCCCCGCAGTGGACTGGCTCTCAAGCGCGGATTCACTGTTCTCAATACACCGGGTACTATCGATGCCGACTACAGAGGAGAGATAGGCATTATCCTTATCAACCTCAGCCAACAGCCGCAGACCGTTGAGCCGGGAGAACGTATAGCACAAATGGTTATCACCCCTTGTGTGCAACCGCAACTCGTCGAAGTGCAGGAAATCAACCAAACCCAACGCGGCGAAGGAGGCTTCGGACACAGCGGAACCAAATAAACCCGACCGATGAAATTGCTTCGTAACATACTGACTGTTCTTCTGCTTTGTGTATTTCCTTTGATGGGCACTGCTGCAGGTAAACGTCCTGAACAACCCGATGAGAACACAAGGCAGCGTTTCCTGTACTATTTCTACGAGGCACAGCGGCTCTTCCACAAGGCTGACTACCAGACCGCATACCAGCTTATCGAATTCTGTTACAGGCTCTGTCCCGAAGACCCTGCCGTCAATCAATATATGGGTGATTTCTTTATGGGATTCAAACGCCCCGACCTCGCGCTGCCTTTCTACGAAACGTCCTATAGGAATGACCCTGAAAGCGAAACCATCCTCACCCGGCTCGAACAGACTTACTACTATACACGGAACACCAAAAAAGCACTGCATATCCAGGACCTGATTGACAAGCGAGACGGCTACGATATGTACAGCGCTATGCAGCGGTATCGTATTTACGCGTCTGTCGGAGATGTCAAAAACGCACGCAAAGAAGCAGAGAAATACCTCAAACTCGATCCCGAAAACCTGCAGTTCCTTCTTCTGCGGCTGCAGACGCTCGAGGTAATGAAAACACCGAAAAAGACTATGGAGGAGGCGTATCAGAAAGTACTTTCTATGGACCCTGAGAACGTCACTGTAATGAACAACTACGCCTATTTCCTCGCTACCCACAAGGGCGATCTCAAGATAGCCGAGGACCTGAGCAGGTATGCCGTTCGGGCTGAGCCGGATAATCCTGTCTTCCTCGATACCTATGCATGGATCCTTTATCTGCGAGGTGAAAACCTGCTTGCGCAAATGTATATACGCCAGGCTCTGCACGGCTACAACGAACAGACCATACCCGACGAGGTGCTGCAACACTATAAAATCATAATGAACACCAAATAATGAAACGCTCTTTCTTCCATACTCTCTTTCTGATAGCTGTTGTTTGTTTGATGGCGGCATGTGCTACGTCCAAAAAGACCGTTCAGCCCGTACAGCCTGAACATAAAACTGCCGAAACCAAGCGGGCCACCGTCAAGGTGCAGTCGGGAGGAAACAAACTGTCTGTCGGATGTCAGTTGCAGACAGTCTTCGACTCTATTTGTGTCGTTTCTGTGCAGCCCCTCGGAGGGATGGAGATGTACGCCATGCACGCCACCCCCGGGCATATATTGATTATTGACCGTATGCACCGTCTGTATGCCATGACAGACTACCAGACGCTCAACGCTTTCGTAACCCCGCAGATTGACTTTAAGTTGCTGCAGAATATGGTCAGCGGCTCGGAACTCCCGCAGGGAGTCCTCACCCTTAAACGGCGGTTCTCCGCAGGCAGGCACGAAGCCGAAGTTACTATCACCTTCCCCGAAATACGTTACGACCAACCGCTTAATATCCGGCCGAAAAACATTGAAAACTATAAGAAAACAGACATTCAGACTCTAATCAAAAACCTGCTTTGAAACTATGCGAATACGTTTGTACATATCGTTTTTTCTGCTCTGTGTCGTGAGTGGGTTTTCGCTCGCTGACGATATTAAGGACTTGCAGAAACAGCAGAAAAAACTCGAACAGCAACTGCAGCAGACATCCGAGATACTGTCCCAAACAAAAAAAGACGAGAAAGCGACCGTCAATAAACTCAATCTGCTCAACGAAAATATCAAGACACGTAAGAAACTTATCAAGAACATTAACAAGGAAATCAATGCGCTGGATGGCGACATCAGCAAACTCAATACGCAGCAGAAACAAAACAACAACGAAATAACCCGTCTCAAAGAGGACTATGCACATCTCGTGCGCGAAACGCATTATGCTGACATGCACGCCTCGCCGCTGCTTTTTATCTGCTCTGCCGACAACCTGCAACAACTCCTCAGAAGGATACAGTATATGAGGCAGTTCGCCGCTTACCGCAAGCAGCAGGTGGCGCAGATTGAGGACCTGCAGACGCAGATTGCCATCCAGAACAACCTCCTCAGCGACCGCCGGCAGGAAAGGGCTACTGCGCTGCAGTCGCAGAAAAGGGAACAGGACAAACTCAACCGCGACGAACGCAAGCAGCGTTCGATGCTTAACGACCTCAAAAAGAAAGAAAAGGAACTTATTGCCCAGCAGAAGAAACAGCAGAAGAAAGCCGACGAACTGCAGCGCAAAATAGACGAAATCATACGCCAGCAGGCGAAATCGGACCTCACCAAAGAGCAGAAACTCATTGCCGGAGGATTCGAGGCCAACAAAGGCAGACTGCCGTGGCCCGTGGAAAAAGGATTCATCAGTGGCCATTTCGGTGTACACCAGCACCCCGTTTATGAACACGTCACTGTCAATAACAAGGGACTTTATATCCAGGCTTCGGCAGGCTCATTCGCCCGAACCGTCTTCGATGGCGAAGTTACCAGTTGTGTCCAACTTGGTAACACCTACGCAGTCATCGTCCAGCACGGTAATTACCGGACCGTCTATTCTAACCTTGATACCCTGATCGTCAAGCAAGGGGATAAACTCAAAACGAAACAGAACCTCGGCATCATCGCTTCCGACCCTTCGCAGGATAACAAAACCGAACTGTTCTTCCAGGTTTATAAAGACCGCACACTGCTTAATCCCGCATCGTGGATTGCCCAATAACATTAAACGACAGAATCAATGAAACATCTAAAATCCAATACCTTCACTGCTTGCCGCCTCGTGCTTCTCTTCTCGTGCTTCGCCGTCTTTCTTCTCACTTCGTGTAAGAAAGACAGCTGGCTTGACTGGAAAGCGCAGAACGCCGCATTCCTTGTTAGAAACATGCAGAACGATAGCATACAGATTACATCGTCAGGACTGCAGTACAAAGTCATCCGGCAGGGTGTTTATGGACGACCCGATGACATCAAACACGTGCGCATCAGTTACACGGGCAGACTCATCACTGGGGACATCTTCGACCAAAGCGAAAACGCCTCTTTCGCAGTGTCCGAGGTGGTGGACGGACTCAAAGAGGGATTGAAACTAATGAAGAAGTCGGGACACTATGTCTTCTACATCCCGCAGGAACTTGGATACGGCAAGGAGGAACAGGGAACGAAAGGAGTAAAAAACTACATTCCTCCTTATTCGACTCTTGTCTTCGATGTAGTACTCTATGATGTTTATTAGCCCGTTGCCGGAATGAAAACAGAAATAGTACATAGACACCTTCTCCGCATCTTACTTGTCGTATGTTGCTTCTTTCTGCTTTCTGCCTGTGAAAACAAAACCAATCCCGTACCCGATTTTCCCGTTTATCTCGACCTCAATATTCCCGCATTGTATCCGCATTTCGTACCTGACAACGGATTTCAGACCCTCGTTTTCACGCAGAAGAGATACGAGTACGAACTGATTGGCTATGCAGGCGTTCTGGTGTGGATAAGTATGGACGGCAGGTATTACGCCGCTGACCTCTGCTGCTCGCACTGCATCGATCATAAACAACCCGTTACGCCCGACGGTATCTTTGCCGTCTGTCCTGTATGTGGAGAACAATACGACCTGAGTTACGGACTCGCCAATCCGACCAAAGGGATAGCAAAACAAACACTGCGGCGGTTCTCCGCAAGACTGGCAGGAACCATCTTGCAGATACGAAATTGATATAAAGCGCAAATTATACGTACTATGGCATATACAGAAGATAATATTATCCATCTTGACGACCGCGAACATATCCGCCAGCGTCCGGGTATGTACATCGGCAAACTCGGTGACGGTAGCCATTCCGACGACGGCATTTATGTGCTCATCAAGGAAACTATCGACAACTCCATTGACGAATTCCGTATGGGGGAAGGCAAAAATATCTCCATCACCATACAGGACGGTACGGTCACTGTCCGCGACTTCGGACGCGGTATTCCGCTCGGAAAAATGATTGAAGCCGTATCTGTTCTTAATACGGGTGCCAAGTACGACACTAAAGCCTTCAAGAAATCCGTCGGACTGAACGGTGTCGGACTCAAAGCTGTCAATGCGCTCAGTATGGATTTTGAAGTGCGGGCATGGCGCGACGGACAGACACGTTGCGTACGCTTCCATCAGGGACATCTCGTAGAGGATACCGACGTACAACTCTATACTGGCGATGAAAAAAGAGGAACGTTTATACGCTTCACACCTGACAACTCCTACGGACTCTTTGAGAATTATGCTTTCCGCGACGACTTCGTGGAAACGATGATGCGCAATTATGCGTACCTCAATACGGGGCTGACGCTCATCTATAATTCCAAGCGGTTCTACTCCAAGAACGGTTTATTCGACCTCCTTTCCGAACAGATGACCGACACACCGCTGTATCCCATCATCCACCTCAAAGGGGAAGACATCGAAATAGCACTCACCCATACCAACCAGAACAACGACGAGTACTTTTCTTTCGTTAATGGACAGCACACCATTCAGGGCGGAACACATCAGGTCGCTTACCGCGAGGCCATCGGAAGGACCATCAAGGAGTTCTTCAACAAGAACATGGAACTTGCCGACATACGCAACGGACTGGTCGGTGCCATCGCCATCAACGTTTCCGAACCCGTCTTCGAGAGCCAGACCAAAGTCAAACTCGGCTCTAAGGATATGGAAAAGGGTGGAGTGAGTGTCAATAAGTTCGTCAACGACTTTGTCAAGCAGCAACTTGACAACTATCTCCACAAGCACCCAGAGATAACCGAAGTGCTGCTCCAGAAAATACAGGACTCCGAGAAAGAGCGAAAAGCCATACAGGGAGTCACCAAAGCGGCACGCGACAGGGCGAAGAAGAACCTCCTCAACAATCCCAAACTGCGCGATTGTCAGGTGCATTACAACGACCCCAAACCCACCTACGAAATATCGGACAAATCCGCCAAGAGCAAGGATATGGATGATGTCGAACGGACCGACCTCCGCGAGGAAAGTTCCATCTTCATCACCGAGGGTCTGTCCGCATCGGGAAGCATCACCAAGAGCCGAGACGTACGCACGCAGGCGGTCTTCTCCCTCCGTGGTAAACCTCTCAACTGCTACGCCCTCACCAAACAAGTGGTTTATGAGAACGTCGAGTTCAACTGCCTGCAGTCCGCGCTTAATATAGAGGAAGGGTTGGACGACCTGCGCTACAACAAAGTCATCATCGCCACCGATGCCGATGTGGACGGTATGCACATACGGCTGCTGATGCTCACCTTCTTCCTGCAGTTCTTTCCCGACCTCGTCAAGAAAGGACATGTCTATATTCTCCAGACACCGCTCTTCCGCGTCAAGAACAAACAGGAGATACGCTATTGCTATTCCGAAGAGGAGCGGCTGCGCGCCATTGAGGAACTTAAAAACCCCGAAATAACACGGTTCAAAGGACTCGGGGAAATATCGCCTGACGAGTTCAAGGGATTCATCGGCAAGTCCATTCGTCTGGACCAGGTTACGCTCCGCAAGGAGGATGCCGTGCAGGAACTGTTATCTTTCTATATGGGAACCAACACGGCGGAAAGACAGAACTTTATCATCAACAACCTCGTGGTCGAAGAAGACCGCGTAGATAATAACTAAAAACTCTAAACACTCAACTATCAACTTTCAACTCTCCACTACCATGAAGACTCTTTTAATGATACTTGACGGATGGGGCATCGGTGCAAAACGCAAAGCCAATGCCATCTATTCCACATCCACCCCCCATTGGGACCATATCCTCAACACCTATCCCAATAGTCAACTCCAAGCCTCTGGCGAAAACGTCGGACTGCCTGATGGACAGATGGGCAATTCCGAAGTGGGACACCTGAACATAGGCGCGGGACGGATTGTCTATCAGGATCTTGTTAAAATCAACAACGCTGTCAAGGACGGCTCTATCCGCAAGAACCCCGAAATCATCTCCGCTTTCACCACGGCGCAACAGCAAGGCAGACGTCTTCATATAATGGGACTGACCTCCGACGGAGGCGTACACTCATCCCTTGAACACCTGTTCGCATTGCTGGACATAGCAAAAGAGTACGGCCTGCAGGGCAGGACGTTCGTCCACTGCTTTATGGACGGACGCGACACCGATCCCCGCTCGGGAATAGGGTTCATTGACCGTCTCGAGCAGCACATGGCGCAGTCCTGCGGTGAGATTGCTTCCATACAGGGACGGTTCTATGCTATGGACCGCGACCACCGCTGGGAGCGCATCCAAAAAGCCTACGACTGTCTTGTCCGCGGACAGGGCAACAGTTTCGAGTCTATGCACGAGGTGGTGCAGGCATCATACGATAAAGGTGTGACCGATGAGTTCATTCTTCCCATTGTGCATACACGTGGCGGACAGCCCGTCGCCACCATCAAGGAAGGCGATGTGGTCATCTTCTTCAACTACCGCAACGACCGTGCACGCGAGATAACCGAAGTTCTCACACAGAAAGACTATCCCGACTTCGGAATGAAGACCATCCCCGGACTCAATTACTATTGTATGACCCCCTACGAGTCCACGTTCAAGGGACTGCATATCCTCTTCCCGAAGGAGGATGTAACCAATACACTTGGCGAACTGGTGGCTAAGCAGGGGATGCGGCAACTGCGTATCGCAGAAACCGAGAAATTCGCACATGTCACTTTCTTCTTCTCCGGCGGCCGCGACCTGCCTTTCGACAACGAGGACCGTATTCTTATCCCGTCGCCCAAGGTGCCGACCTACGATATGCAGCCGGAGATGTCTGCGCCCGAAGTGGCTGCGGCTCTTACCGATGCGATGGACAAACGCATATACGACTGCATCATACTCAACTTCGCCAACGGCGATATGGTCGGACATACCGGAAAGTATCAGGCTATACAACAGGCGGTTGTTACCATCGATATATGCGTGGACAGTGTGGTTTGCAGTGCGCAGAAGAACGGCTACGAAGTCATCATCATCGCCGACCATGGCAATGCCGACAACGCCATCAACCCGGACGGAACGCCTAACACGGCGCACTCGCTCAACCCTGTGCCGTTCGTCTATATCCCGTCTCCGAAGAACCACAAAAACGAAGTCTGTGCCATGGTAGCGAACGGTATTCTCGCGGATGTGGCTCCGACCATCTGCCGTCTGCTCGGCATCCCGCAGCCCGAAGAGATGACGGGACACAACCTCATAACCATCCATCGCAGCAAAAAGCAGAAGTGAACCCGCTGAAAGCCAAATATGCCGGTAGCCGTCCCTTGGTCAAGGTGCTGCAATGGATGGGAGCGGTCATGCTGCTCTTCGTCCTTGCTGTGCTCATCGTGTCGGTACTCAAAACACTTTGCGGATGGAGTCTTGCGGACACCAATTATCTTAGAACGGTACAGGCTCTCCAGACATTGTGCGTTTTCTTCCTGCCGCCGTTTGTGGTTGCTTACCTCTGGTCGGAGCAGCCTCTTCGATGGCTTCATCTTCAGAAAACATCCTGTCCCGCCGTTCTTTGGCTGCTTGTTCCGCTTTCTATGGTAATCGCTGCTCCCGGCATCAACCTTCTTGCGCATCTGAACGAACAGGTATCGCTGCCCGCTTTCCTGCAACCGCTGGAAGAGATAATGAAGGAGATGGAACTCCGTGCAGCCGAGCTTACCGAACAGTTCCTGCAGGTCCATTCCGTCAAGGGACTCCTTGTTAATATCCTTATTATGGCACTCTTGCCTGCAATGGGAGAAGAACTCTCCTTCCGCGGCTTGCTCCTGAATAGTCTGACAAGACCGTCGGGCGAATCGGTACAGACGGCCCGTCGCTCCTCGTTCCATATCGCCGTCTGGGTAGTTGCCATACTCTTCTCAGCCATCCATCTCCAGTTCTATGGCTTCATCCCGCGTATGCTTATAGGTGCCTACCTCGGCTACCTCCTTCTCTGGTCTGGCTCGCTATGGCTGCCGATATTGGCGCATTTCACCAACAATGCCATTGCTGTCACCACCTATTACATTGCCTTTCGTTCGCAGGCGGACACCTCTGTCCTCGAAACCATTGGAACAGGCGACACCCTTTGGTTGGGCATCACCAGTCTCGTTCTCTCCTTACTCCTCATCTTCTGCATATACAGAATAACATCAGGAACTAACCAACACGTAGTAATTAACACGCAGTAATCAACATTCACTCCCCAACATTCACTCCCCATGACATACGACGAATCCATACAACGTGCCGAACAGCTCATCATTCAGCTTGAGCAGGCTGGTCCCATCGGCGCAAAAGAGTATCACGAAAAGGCGCAGGAAATCAAAGTGCTTCTTGACGACTGCGAAAAGCAGTTGTACCAAATGGATTATGCTCAATCGTAACATCAAGAAAAAAAGTCTCTGAAAAACTGATAACGACCGATATACAAGAGTTGTAAACATTCGGGGGTGCGTATTCATCGGCGTTCGTACTCCCTGCCTTTTTTTGTTGTAGATAACTTTTTCGGGCAAAGTTTTTCCCCTATCGAAAAACACCTTACTTTTGCAATCGTTTTCGGCAATTCTGTTCGAGACGGTGTTTTTTTTGCCCTATTTTTAGATTTTCTTCGGAATATCGTAAACCCTATATATATGGAAACATACATTATCAAACGCGACGGGAAGCAAGAGATCTTCTCCATCGACAAAATCAAAAACGCTATTGAAAAGTCCTTCCTGGCGGTAGGTGCGTATGCCACGGAAGAAACGCTTGTCTCTATTCTCTCTCACCTTCGTATTCAAGGGGGAACCAGTGTCGAGGAAATCCAGAACCAGGTTGAGGTGGCACTCATGTCCGAGGGCTATTACAAGGTTGCCAAAGCCTACATCCTTTACCGCTCGAAACATCAGGAGGACCGCGAGACGCAGGCGAAACTCAACTTCTTGAGCAACTACTGTGACGCCAAGAACGCAGCCGAAGGCTCCAAGTACGATGCCAATGCCAATGTCGAGCACAAGAACATTGCGACGCTCATCGGCGAACTGCCCAAGTCCAACTTCATCCGCCTCAACCGCCGTCTCCTCACCGACCGCATCAAGCAGATGTTCGGAAAGGAATACGCCGACAAGTACATCTCCCTGCTCAACCAGCACTTCATCTACAAGAACGACGAGACATCCATTGCCAACTACTGCGCCTCCATCACCATGTACCCGTGGCTCATCGGCGGCACCAAGTCCATCGGCGGAAACGCCACCCAACCGACCAACCTCAAGTCCTTCTGCGGAGGCTTCATCAATATGGTCTTTATGGTGTCCAGTATGTTGTCTGGTGCATGTGCCACGCCGGAGTTCCTTATGTATATGAACTACTTCATCGGCAAGGAGTACGGTAAGGACTATTGGAAGGACCCCGACAAAGTGGTGGATCTCAGCCTCAAGCACCGCACGCTTGACAAGGTAATTACCGACTGCTTCCAGCAGGTCGTTTATTCCATCAACCAGCCCACGGGCGCACGCAACTACCAGTCTGTCTTCTGGAACATCTCTTACTACGACAAGTTCTATTTCCAGTCCATCTTCGGCAACTTCTTCTTCCCCGACGGCTCGCAACCCGATTGGGACGGACTCAACTGGCTCCAGAAGCGCTTTATGAAGTGGTTCAATGCCGAACGTCTGCGCACTGTTCTTACTTTCCCGGTCGAGACGATGGCGCTTCTCTCCGAGAACGGCGACTGCAAGGACGAGGAGTACGGTGACTTCACCGCCGAGATGTACGCCGAAGGTCACTCATTCTTCACCTATATCAGCGACAACGCCGACTCGCTCGCCAGCTGCTGCCGCCTGCGTAACGAGATTCAGGACAACGGTTTCAGTTATACGCTTGGTGCCGGAGGTGTCAGCACGGGTTCCAAATCGGTGCTGACCATCAATATCAACCGTTGCGTGCAGTATGCCGTGCGTAACAACATCCCTTACCAGTCATTCGTGGAGGATGTGGTGGACCTGATGCACAAAGTGCAGATGGCGTACAACGAGAACCTTGCCGAGTTCCAGCGTCGTGGCCTGTTGCCACTCTTCGACGCGGGTTATATCAACATTGCGCGCCAGTACCTCACCATCGGTGTCAACGGTATCGTCGAGGCGGCGGAGTTCCTCGGACTCAAGATCAACGACAACGAGGACTACCTCAATTTCGTACAGACTATCCTCGGCACAATCGAGAAACTCAACCGCAAGTACCGTTCTAAAGACCTGATGTTCAACTGCGAAATGATTCCTGCCGAGAACGTGGGCGTCAAGCATGCCAAGTGGGACAAGGAGGACGGCTACATCGTACCGCGTGACTGCTACAACAGCTATTTCTACGTGGTGGAGGACACCACCCTCAATGTCGTTGACAAGTTCCGTCTCCACGGCCGCAAGTACATCGAGCACCTCACCGGCGGCTCTGCACTGCACTGCAACCTTGAGGAACACCTCTCCAAAGAGCAGTACCGCCAGTTGCTCCGCGTAGCGGCGGTCGAAGGGTGCAACTACTTCACCTTCAATATACCCAACACCATCTGCAACGACTGCGGACATATCGACAAACGCTACTTGAAGAAATGCCCCAACTGCGGAAGCGAGAACATTGACTATCTAACCCGTATCATAGGCTATATGAAGCGTGTCTCCAACTTCTCTGCCGCGCGACAGGTCGAGGCGGCGAAACGCTATTATGCCAACGGAGAGACACTATGAAAGTAGCCTCTTACGACATCGTCTTTCAGGAAATACCTGAAGAAGTAACTTTGGCGTTGAATATCAGCCAGTGCCCGTGTCATTGTCAGGGGTGTCACAGCCCTCATCTTGCCGAGGACATTGGCGAGCAGCTCACCACCGAACTGTTGCAGAATCTCTTGGACCGATACCGGTCGGCTGTCACCTGTGTCTGCATCATGGGTGGTGATGCGATGCCTAATGAGGTCAATGAGTGGCTTGCGTACATTCATGGTCTGGGCAAAAAGACGGGCTGGTATTCGGGAAGGGATACTAAGGCGCCGGAGGTGGCGGATGACAATCTTGACTACCTTAAGATTGGGGCGTATATAGAGGAGAAGGGTGGGCTTAAGCAGCCTACCACCAATCAGCGTCTCTATCGCCGCTCTGACAACGACTGGGTGGACATCACCTCCGTCTTCTGGAAATAAACTTTAATCAAGGCACGCACACCCCCAACACGCAGTAATCAACACGCAACTGCCTACATAAAAGCCAACCGGGCTTTTATGTAGGCAGTTGCGGCATAGTGGGAGGATGATTCTGACATCGGCTCCCCAGAGCCGCTTGATAAAGACCCGCCGTCCTCTTTAGAATAACGGAGATACCGACATCTCGTAATCCCGGTATCCCGAAATTCCGGCAGGACGACATCCCGACATCCGCCCCCTAAATTTGCAATTTGAAACCATAAACCATAAACCATAAACCATAAACCATAAATCATAAACATGAACACTCCCCAACAGCGCAGCTCCCTAACACGCAGTGACAAGGTACGGCAACGACACGGCAACGAGACGGCAACGACACGACAACGACACGACAACGACACGATAATGACACGATAACGACACGATAACGGGCACTCCTTTTACCGATACATTAAGCAGATCCGACCGAACCTTCACCGTACCCTCACCGTCGATGATCGGCACTTTCTCATTCTTTTTCTTGCATATCTCAACAAAATAGTAGTACCTTTGCAGCCAAAAGTTGCAAAGACACAGGGAAATGGAGTCATTACAGGTTATACATAGTGAGTTTTTGGCTGACTACCAGGCACAGCAGCCGATTACTATTGAGAAGCGCGTCAAGAGACTTGCTTCCAAGCCGCTCACGCCCCAGAACTTCAAGTTCTACTTGTTGAGTTCATCCTGTAACTCCAGCCTTATTGAGGGATCTTCGATGACGGAAGACGATTACATGAAACTCAAGGAAGCCAAAATCATTAGCCGTGATGTGCAAGAGATAGATGATATGATTGCCGCTTATGAGTTTGCCGCAAAGAATGCTATCAATACGGACTCGTTTCTCAAAGCGCACAGAATCCTTTCCAACAGTTCCGGTATAGCAGACAAGTATAAAGGTGTTTTCCGTGACATGCCTGTAGGCGTGTTCGGCAGCGGTGTGAAAGTCTATACCGGCGCGGAGCCGAGTATCGTGGAGGAAGAAATGAATAAACTCATGCACGATATAGACATGCTTGTACGAGCCGATTTATCGTACGACGAGGTTTTCTTTTATGCAAGCATGATTCATCTTGTCTGTGTTAGTATCCATCCTTTTGCAGATGGCAATGGTCGGGTTTCACGCTTATTGGAGAAATGGTTCCTTGCGCAGAAACTCGGCAATGTGGCATGGGCGATTCCGTCCGAGAAATTGTATTTCAAACGCAAAAGATCGTACTACGAAAACTTGCATTTCCGTGACAATTACAACTCCATTGACTACGCAAGGTGCATTCCCTTCCTTTGCATGTTACCTATGGCGTTGAATATAAAGTAATCATTCGAATGAAATAATCGTGCCCTTGCGGCTAAGAAGTGAGATAAGAATATAAAATAACGGGTCTCCCGCTGCGAGACGTTAAAACACGGAGAAGCAACCTATCGCCCCAACTTGACAGATATAACAACTTGAATATAAACAAAATTACCGCCTATGAAGAAAAACAAATAAAAGGCATAATACATAAATAATAGCGTTTTAGCTCAAATACTTGGGTCTGTAAAAAGCTGGACACTTATTATAGACTTATGATATACCAAGGAACAAGCCGAAATGCTCACGTTGAAGCGTGGGCTTTGTTCACATAGATTTGGTATATCAAGGTAGTCCAGCAAATCCTTCAGACCCAGATTGAAAGCGACTTAGCGCCACGCTCTTTTTATGTGCCAATTTCCCAATTCAAACGGTGCTAACGGAGTATTCGAAAAGCCGTTAAGTGAGTAGAGAAAAAATAAATTTATTACTAATATGAAAAAGACTCTATTAGCATTCATTACATCTATTAGCATTCATTACATTAGTTGCATTATGCCTAATAAGTTGTGAAGAAGAAAAACGAACCGCTTCGCCAACGGGATTCGTAGCAAAGCAAGTAGGTAACGCTATTGAATTAACGTGGAACCGTGTATATGAAGCGGATGAATATTGCATAGAAAATATCAGTACAGGTATGACTAAACATATTAGTTCAACTTCCTTTACTGATCAATCTCCTAAAGAAGGGCTGAATAATTATGAGTTACGAGCATGTGGAAGTACTTATGGTTGGTCTGAATCAGTGTATGTGTCATGTAGTTTTGAAAAAAATAGCTCTGGTGGAGGAGGTGGGGGAACCAGTTCTCTCTCTGCACCAACAGGCTTTAAATTGTCACAAACTTCGGAATATGTTAAATTATCATGGAATAAAGTAACTGGGGCTGTTGGCTATTATGCCTTATGGTATAATAAGGATGAGGAAACATGGTATATACTCGGGGAAACCACATCAACGAGTTATAAGGATTATGATGTGACCGCTGGTGCAACATATATTTATGGAGTAACTGCAATTGATGCAAATGGCAATAATGGTGAAATCGCATATGACCAGATTACATTTAATGGTAACTCTGGCGGAGGCGGAGGAACTACTTCAAAACCGAATACGCCATCCGGAGTGGAAGCAACTGCCAGCTCGTCATATATAACTGTTACATGGAAGTCTGTAAGCGGAGCAGATAATTACAACGTCTATCGTTCTACTTCTGCAAGTGGTACTTATTCTTTCATTTCTACAGTTTATTCTACTTCCTATACAGACTATAATGTCAATGCTGGGACTACCTATTATTACAAAGTCACAGCAGAAAATAGTGCAGGGGAAAGCGGAAAAAGTGCCTACGCTTCTGCCAAAATCAATTCAGGAGGAGGTGGCGGAGGTGGAAATGAACAACATTATGGTCCGCTTATCACCGAAGTAAGTGGTAGTGTTAGTGGTAATTATATCACAGTAAAATGGAAAACGAAATCAGGTAGCGGATTGGGCTGGGATGCAGCAGATAAAATAGAAGTATGGATTCATGACCCTATCGGAAACGAAACTTATGATGGCTGGGGATGGGTAGTTGATGGAACATATACAGGAAGCAGTGTCACATCAGGCTCACATAAGATAAGAGGATACTATACTGGTTATAGGGATGAGTACGGTTCTGTTAAAATCGCTATAAGAGCCACAAATGATTACGGAACAGATACTCGTACGTTAGTTTATATGATTGATGAAAAGAAATGGTACTATTAAAAATCAATAAAGGTCAAAGTCGTCTCGCCATTCAGCGAGGCGGCTTTGTTTTTCTTGGCAGTTATAGGCGTTTAGTAAACACCGTCCAATGGCTTCGTCTATTATTTGGATACTTTGTCAATTGCGTCTGAATCGAATTCGGACATCATCGTAATTACCTAATTTCCGCGTTTATATCTGTATTCGCCGTTCTTACATTCAGCAATCTGATTGTCGCTTTTATTCTCCCTTTTTCTTCCGATCGAACTCCTCGGCAGTAGCCGTAAAAAACACATCGCCGCTGCTGTTGAGGGCGGTTTCGACGGAGTCTTGGACGACACCGATGATGAAACCGACAGCCACTGCCTGCATAGCAACATAAGACACTCCCTCCAAGGTCAGGAGGTGAAATACCCCCCCTTTTCGACATATCCTTGTCCCGACATCTCTCTCTATCTTATCTCCAAGCGCGGAGCATCCATTGCCCCCCGCTTGCTGTATTCTTCTCTTTTCGCCGATTGCCAATCGGCATTCACTCCGTCTATTATGTCTGAATTTTATTCAGACACGACTCCCCAGAGCCGTCTGTAGTGGATGTGGTTTTGTCCATTGCGTTCAAATACTATTTGAACATCGGCTCTGCCGAAAATGGTTCTGCTCTTGCGGTTCATCCCGCAAGTAGGTTTCGTTCATTTCGTGCGGATACTATCCGCACCTCTATCACACTAGAAGGCTACCCCCACGGATAGCCTTCTGTTTGTTTCTTATAGCCTTCTGTCTTTTTCTTTTATTGTCTTTTGTCTTTTTCTTTTATTGCCTTCTGTCTTTTTATTGCCTGCGAATTTTATTCGCAGCCCTTTCGTCTCTTGTAGCGGCAGGGAACCCTTATTCCTTCGTCAATTAGCCCCGAATCTCATTCGGGTTCATAGCGTTTGTCCTTTGCTCGGAAATTATCGCGCCCTTGCGGCTAATAATCTCATTCGGGTTCAAATCGCCCGCTTCCTGTTTCTTTTTCTTCCTATCGAACTCCTCGGAGGTAGCCGTGAAATTCACATATAACCACCTTTTAGTTGTGCTTTTACATAGAAGGAGTAATTATTACTCGCCACGAACCGTCCTTTGTGTTCTTCTCTACATAGTTCTTTTCCGTTAACTGCCCGACCAGTTTCCGCACTGCCGTCAGACTGATACCCAACTCATCCCGCATATCCTCTTGCGTCAATGCCGGTCGTGTCTGCATCATTCGAAGAATCTTTGCGTAGTTCGGTGTGCGGAACTCAATCATCTCTCCGTCATACCACCATACATTCTCATCCTTGTGCGTCACAAACAGGTAGTCGTGGTATATTTCGTTAGCAACTATCCCTTGAAAATACTGCACAAACGGCGCAATATCATTGATGGTGGCGTGTGCACCGTCACTCGGCACTTTGCCCACTATCAAATCTGCTTGATGCAATGCCTCCAGATAGTCCTGTTTCTTGCGACTACGTACCACGATCATCGGCAAACCGTGACGCGCCAGGATGAAGTTCACCATCAGGCGTGCAATACGACCGTTACCGTCCTCGAACGGGTGAATGCGGATGTAGCGATAATGAAACAACGCCGCCAACTCAATCGGAGACAACCGCCCGGCTTCTTCCTCAGAGTTGTACCAGGTAACGAGGTCTGACATTAACGCAGGTGTCTCTTCCGGAGAAGCGTACTCAAAGCGGTCGCCATAACGAGTAATAACGCTATTCGGGCGCGTCTTGTACTGCCCGGCATGGATCGTGTAACTGGTCTGCACACCGTTGGGCAACTCACGATAAACCGTATAATCCTCACGCAACAGCGTTTGATGCAAAGTGCGGATGAAGTTCTGCGTCAACGGCATGTCCTTTATCTTTGCCTCCTCAGTCATCATCTTCAATCCCACGTTGCTGGCGGTCATCTCCTGCACATCACGAAGAGTCGCTTCACCTATTACTTTTCCAAACAACAGCAGTATCTCCGTTTGACCATAGGTCAAGGTATTTCCCTCAATATGGTTGCTGTTGTAGTTGTAGTCAATGGTGAACCGACGACTCAGACGCTCCCGATCTTTCTCCGAAATCGGTTGGATGCCTTGCCAAGCTTGCAACGCCTTCTTTACGCTAACTTGTTTCATATATCTTAATTATTATATGCCTAAATGGTTATTGTTGTGTAACCTTTTAGGCTGCTTTCAAAATATCAATTTATCAATACTTTGTACTGCAAGGTTACTTGCATGTAACCAAATTGGCTGCAAAATTACAAAAAACAAATTGATAAGACCAAATATTTCTGCATTATTATTTGTTTTCTGTGCGTTTTTCCTCCTATCGAGCTCCTCGATTATAGTGGTAAAGGTTAGCAACAATAAGTTGTCGCACTTGGTCACTTGAATCCGCAAAATACTGCATCTTAAGTAATTATGAAATAGTTGGCACCTCTTTTTTGCTCTCAAAACGCATTATTTTACAAAAATCGCTTCCTCAGAACGCATTATTTTACAAAAAAATCACCCTTCTACAACGCATTATTTTACAAAAATCACTCTTCCAAAACGCAATATTTTACAAAATCGGCATCCTAAAACGCATAAACCTCCTAAACAAACAAATTTGCAATGTGAAATTTGCAATTTGAAATTTGAAATCACAAATCTTTCAAAAGCTCTTGCATTTTGCCCAAAAATGTATTATCTTTGCACGTCTTTTCAGTGGAAATGACCTCACGCCGTGAGGCGTATTACAAGTGGCAGTCAGACGTATTATCCGCCTTGTGCACAGGCGGATAAGGACGGGAAGGGGCATCTATCGTACAGGATGTTTTCTTTTTTCTGTTTCTGTTCGTGTAGCAGAGTGCCATCACCTATGTACGACGATTGCCACAACATAGCGCTGCGGAACGGCGGGGCGGATTGCAGCTCCCCATTCACAAACTGCAAGTGATCTTTGACATAGTAATTAGCTGACGATTCGACATAAGTAGGTATGTCGTATGACCGACGCAACGCATAGCAACAGAATACCCCTGATATTCAGGAGTATTCCGTTGCTCGGACCTGTGCTGAAAAAGCGGAATAACCACGCTTTCTTCTTGGTCTATCGTTCGATATGTTCGGGTTACAGCTCTTTCAGAACAGCCAGAACGTATTTGTAGAACTTCTGCACGGTGGCGATGTTCACGCGCTCGTCGGGCGAGTGGGGATGCTCGATGGTCGGACCGAACGAGATCATATCCATACCCGGGTAGTTCCTGCCGATGATACCGCATTCCAATCCGGCGTGGATGGTGATTACTTTCGGCTCCTGGTTGAACTCTTTCTCGTAGATGCCCTTCATCACGCGAAGGATATGGCTGTTCACATTGGGCTTCCATCCGGGGTATGCACCTGAGAACTCGACATCGGCACCTGCCAAACGGAAAGTCGAATCAATCATCTGCTTGAGTTCCTCTTTGCGCGACTCAACCGACGAACGGGTCAGGCACAGAACCTTGACGCTGTTGCCTTCCATGGCGATGGTGCTCAGGTTGTTGCTTGTCTCCACTACGTCCGGCATTTCGGGAATCATACGGTAAACGCCGTGCGGGCAGATAGTGATGGCATGGATGAGAAAGTCCTGTACATCTTCGGGCATCTCCTCTTTCGGGCAGGCTGTCTCTGCGGCTGTGAACTGCAGGTTGTCTTCTACACCGTTGTATTCGGTAATAAAGAGGTCTTCGTAGTCGCGAACCAATTGCATCATCTCTTCCTTGCCGTCTTTCGGGATGGTGATGACGGCTTCCGCCTCACGCGGGATGGCATTGCGCAGCGAACCGCCTTCCACGCTTGCTAAACGTGCCTCGTGGTTGGCAACAGCGTCTTTGAGGAAGCGGAACAGCAGTTTGTTGGCGTTGGCGCGCTGCAGGTGGATGTCGCAACCTGAGTGTCCGCCTTTTAGACCCTTGATGGTCACTTTGAGTGCGATGTCGCCCTCTTCTACGGCTACTGGTGCAAAGTCGAAACGGGCCGTGGTGTCAACGCCGCCGGCGCAACCGATATACAATTCGCCCTCCGTTTCGGAGTCCAGATTGAGCAGGGTGCTGCCTTTCAGAACGCCGCCTTCAAGTGCCTGCGCACCGTACATACCCGTCTCTTCGTCCACGGTGAAGAACGCCTCCAACGGCGGGTGTACCACTGACTTGTCTGCCAGTATAGCCATGGCTGTAGCAACGCCGATTCCGTTGTCTGCACCGAGGGTCGTGCCGTCTGCAGTAACCCATTCCTTGTTGTCTTCAACGTAGGCGCAGATAGGGTCTTTCTCAAAGTCGAACACCTTGTCGCCGTTCTTCTGCGGCACCATGTCCATGTGACCTTGAAGGATAACGCCGGGATGGTTCTCGTAGCCGGGACTGGCTGGCTTGCGGATAATCACGTTGCCTATCTCGTCCACTACGGTTTCTAATCCGAGTTTCCTGCCGTAGTTGGCGAGGAACTGGCTGATGGCTTCTTTCTTGCCCGACGGGCGGGGAATCTGGGTGAGGCTGTAGAAATTCTCCCACAGTGCCTTGGGTTCTTGTGTTCTCATGTCTGTGTTATTTTTAGAAGTTTGGATGATTACATTTCAGCTGACATCTCTCCTGCTAAAGATTGTTGCAGCAAAGTCTTGACTTTTTCTGTATCGTCGGGGTACTCGCCGAACAGTACCATCATTTTGGTAAGCAGGGCTTCGGTGGTAATATCGTAGCCCGACAACACACCTGCTTTGAGAAGGTTGATGCTCGCATCGTATCGGCCCATTTCTACGCTGCCGGTGCTGCATTGGGTCTTGTTCACAATCACAACACCCCGCGAAACGGCTTCTACTAATTCATTGTACAGCCATTCGGAGGATGGTGCATTGCCCGAACCGTATGTCTGTAGTACCACGCCGCGAAGAGACGGGGTGGACAGAATGGAGTGAACCACATCTTGGCGGATGCCGGGGAACAGACGCAGAACAGCTACGCGGTCATCGCAGGCGGTAACCACCTGCAGACGGGAATCGGCAGGTTCGTTGTGGATAAGGCGGGTGCGGTAGAGGATATGCACACCCGCTTTGGCAAGTGAGGGATAGTTGCTGCTCTCGAAAGCGGAGAAATGTTCCGCGTTCCGCTTGGTAGTGCGGTTGGCGCGAAGCAGGGCGGAACCGAAATAGATGCACACTTCCGGCACGCGGCTACGCCCCTGTTCATCCTGTTCCGAGGCAATCTCCACGGCAGTCATCAGGTTCTCTTTGGCATCCGAACGGAGTACACCGATGGGCAGTTGGCTGCCGGTGAAAATGACCGGCTTGGTCAGATGGCGCAGCATGAATGACAGCGCACTCGCCGTGTAAGCCATCGTATCCGTGCCGTGAAGCACAACGAAACCGTCGTATTTCGGATAGTTCTTTTCGATGGTGCGGGCTATCTTCTCCCACAACTGACAATTGACATCCGATGAGTCAATCAGTGGCTCAAACGGGAGCATGTCTATTTGTACGGATGAGGTGAACAACTCGGGAACGAACGCCCTGAATGTGTCGGTGTCGGCGGGACGTAACGCCCCTGTCGCCTCGTTGCGGACCATCGTGATGGTACCGCCTGTCAGAATAACCAGTATTCTCATACAGTCTTTTTTATATGAAAAACGTTGCAAAGGTACAACTTTTTTCTAACTTGCAAACTCTGCATGGCATTTTATTCTTTTTATGGAATAGTCGCGGCTCTCAGAACCGCCATGCGAGGTAGTAGTTCAGCCCCCAGTTCAGGTCTTTCCGCTCGCCGTAACCGGGGATATAAACGGGTGCTTGTTCAGCGGATGCGTTGCGGCGGGTAAAAAGCAGTTTGAGCCGGAACGTCCATCCCATATAGAAACCGCTCACTATATTCACTTGGCAACCCGCTGCTACTTCGCCCCACGAATCGCACACCTGCTGTAGAGAACAGCCTGCGCGCAGACCGATCAGCAGGGCATGCGGCAAACGGATGCTTTTCTTCAGAGGATTGTAGTCTAATCCGGCACGAAGGAAACCGCCGTTGACGGTCTGCGTGATACTGTCTTGACTCACTTGCCCGAAAGCGTAACCGCCTTCTACAGCAGGATAGAATTTGTTACTCAGACGCACGTTCACTGCCGCCTCATAACTCTGTAAAGCACCTCTGGAACGCGCTGCCGTATAAACGGGCATAAAAGCATCAATCTTGACAAATGTGCCTTGATAAACAGCCGTGTCGCTATACGGGTGAAGGGGATTGGTTGGAGTAGCCCTGTCTTGCGCGAAAGCAGGGAATACTGTTGCACACAGACACAATATGGCAAGCAGCCTCCTTCCTACCACATCAGCCTCACTTCCTCTTTCAGAGCTTCCATGGCTATTTGGTGCGGGGTCGTGCCATTAAGCCGGTAGGCGGTCATCAGCACCTTGGCATAGTCAAAGACAGTGCTCCCTTCGGGCATTTGGAGTGCCATCGTATGAATGAAGGACGCAATCTCGTCACGCGCCTTCATCACCTTCGCCCACAACTCGTCGCCCACGTAAATCTGCTGGCTCATGTTGTGTTCCCATTCGCGGCGGACGGTCAGCAGCAGATGTTGTTCCAGTTCGGGTATGGTCATCTGCGCTATGTCCAAGTCCGAGAGCAGGTGCTCTGGCTCAGTGCGCTCCAACAGCAAGGCTAAACGCTCGTATGCCCGCAGACGGATAGGAGTAACCTCCTTCTCCGTGTTCTTTTTGGTTTCCCACAACCGTCTTTCCCGCTCGCCGCGAAGCAGGTAGTGCATTACCACCCATACGCACAGCAGTACGATAAGGGACGGTATAGTCAGTTTTAATATCTCTGCCATAGTCGTTCGATTAACGCCGCAAAAGTACATATATATTTTGAAAAAAGCGGCTACTGACCGAAAAAATGCGCAAAGTATGGCAAATAATGCCAAAATCGTTGTACTTTTGCGGGCGTCAATCGCTAAACATCAACAATAAGATGATTCTGAGTATGACCGGCTACGGCAGAGCAGAGTATAGTTTTGCCGGCCACAAAACCGTTCTTGAGATTCGCAGTCTCAATTCTAAGCAACTTGACCTGACTCTTAAAATCAGCCCCTTCTTCCGTACGAAAGAGCAGGAAATCCGTGCTGTGTTGGTTCCTGTCCTCCAACGCGGGAAAGTGGATGTTACCTTGTCCACGATGCCTGTTGCCAATTCGTCTTCAACCGACACGGCATGTCCCGTGAATGTGTCGCAGCAGTCATTCTCATCCATCAACCAGGAAGCATTTTGTTACTACTACAATCAGTTGCGCGATTTGCAGGTTCGTCTGAAGGCTCCCGATGAACCGCTTTTTGCAACCATCCTGCGTCTGCCGGATGTCATGCAGGCAGCTGCTGAGGAGTCTGTTTCCAATGACGAATGGGAGATTCTGCAACAGACAGTCGGTCAGGCCATTGATGCGTTTAACGACTTTCGGAAACAGGAGGGAGAGGCGCTTCGGGTCATGTTTGCCGAGAAATTGGACGGAATAGAGTGTCTGCTCGGACAAGTCGAACCGTTGGAAAAGGAACGTATTGACAAAATTAAGCAACGGCTTGTTAGTCAGCTTGCCGAATTGGGTGAGCAGACGAAACGGCAAATAGACCAGAACAGACTCGAGGCGGAACTCATCTATTACCTCGAAAAATTGGATATAACGGAAGAGAAGGTGCGGCTTCGCAACCACATACGCTATTTCCGCGAAACAATGGAGGGCACTGCTATTGACGGGGTAGGGAAGAAACTCGGCTTTGTGGCGCAGGAAATGGGACGCGAAATCAACACCCTCGGCTCCAAAGCCAATCACAGCGAAATGCAGATTATCGTTGTGAAAATGAAAGACCTCCTTGAACAAATAAAAGAACAAGTACTCAACGTGTTATGATACTCATTTTCTCGGCACCTTCAGGTAGCGGCAAATCGACGCTCGTTCATTACCTTCTTACGCAACGAAGTGACTTGGAGTTCTCCGTTTCCTGCACCACGCGCCCACCGCGCGGCAAAGAACAAAACGGACGGGACTACTATTTCATTTCCAATCAGGAGTTTGAACAACTCATCCGTGAGGACGCTTTCATTGAGTACGAAAACGTATATGCGGGTACGTACTACGGCACACTCAAGAAAGAAATTCAGCGCATTGAGCAGAAAGGGTGTCACGCTGTCTTCGATGTGGACGTGATGGGAGGTATGAATCTCAAACGTATTTTCGGGGACAGGGCATTGTCCGTTTTTGTTGCGCCGCCAAGCATCGCCGAACTGCGCAGAAGACTGGTCTGTCGCGCTACGGATGCACCCGAAAAGATAGAGGAAAGAATACAGAAAGCCGAAGAGGAACTCAAGCAGCAGAAGAATTTTGACATTGTTATCGTCAATGACAACCTCGAAAAAGCGCAGCAGGAACTCTTGGAAAAAACAAATGCATTTTTGTCAAAATGACCACACTTCGATTAAATACCTTTTTCAGAGCGATTCAACCGGCTTGTCTGTGTTTGCTGCTGACCTTTCTGTGCGCAGGTCATTTGGCTGCATCGACACCGCGTCTCTACCGCAAGGCCAATCATAAGGACCGTACGACTGCACCATGCCAGTTGCGTTACCGTATGGCAGGGGCGGTCGGCTTTCTCAACCGCGATGACAAGGTGCGCGACTTCAAGTTCGACCGCCCCGTAATCACCGGCGGTACGGTCGCTGTCGAGTTCTTGCCTACAGGACGGTGGAAATGTATGCAGCAGTGGAACAACGCCTCCGTCGGACTCGCCTTCTCTGTCTTCGACCTCGGACAGCAGCAGTACCTCGGACAGGTTTTCACTCCCCATACTTACCTCAACGTCCCGCTACTGACTCGTCCGCGTGTTACCTTCGGACTGCGCCCGGGAATAGGACTCGCTTTCGTCAATAGAACATACGCCAACACCGTTCCTCCCGACCAAAAATGGCTTGCGATAACGAAAAACGAAAATGGTAAGAAAATACCGATTGCCAACCAGTCGATAGGCAGCATCGCCAACGTCTTTCTGACAGGTGGATTGTATGTCGATGTCTCGCTGGCGAGAGAGTGGGATTTCACCTTCTCCGGCGGATGGCAGCACCTGAGCAACGGAAGCGTCATGACACCTAATGGTGGGTACAACATGTTCAACGCTGAAGTAGGCTTCGCTTATACGCCGTCACGTATGACCAACGGTTTCCACTACTACAAGCCCGACCCCGAAGTGCCGTCCAAACTGCATGACGGCGTAACTAAGAAATGGGGTATCGATTTCACCCTCGGAGCAGGCACGCGTAGCGTTTATTACCGCGACCGTGACTGGTTTGCTGCAGCCTCATTTAGCCTTGCAGCCTATTGGCAACCCTACAGCATCTTCCGTATAGGTCTCGGCGCGGATATGTATTACGACGGAGCTTATGCCGCTGTCTATAAGGATTTCAAGACCGAACAGACTGCGCATGTTACCTATTATAGCAAGACTTACCTCTCGGAGAGCAAAACCATCAACTGTTTCCGTGCAGGTGTGAGCGTACAACCCGAATTTGTGTTTGGCAATCTTACTTTCGGCTATCACGTGGGTATTTATCTTTATGATCCGGTGAAGAACCTCGAACCATTTGCGGATGTTAAGAAGAACGGCGGCAAACCGCTCAACAGGGGCATCTTCTATCCATACGACCCCACCAAGGCCAGCAACTATCAGGATGGTTGGTGCTACCAGAAACTCATTATGCGCTACTATTGCGGACAGCACTTCTTTGTGCATGTCGGACTCAAACTCCACATCTTCAAGGCGGAGTTTATAGATGCCGGGTTAGGTTTCCGTATATGATACACTACTCTTGATAACCTCCCTATGCTTCAGCCTTCTGTCATCATCTGCCATCACGACCCGGGGTATCTTGCTCTGTTGGGCGACTATATACGCGAACGGGACTATACCGTCTATACCACGATGGATGCCCGTCAGGTTTTGCCTATGCTTGCCGGACACGCCATCCAACTTTGTCTTGTGGACGCTATGCTTTCGGACCAACAGGCATTTGACTTGACAAAAAGCCTCCGTGTTCATTATCCCCATTTGCCCGTGCTGATGCTGTCAGCTGCCGCCTCACGCGAAGAACAACTGACTGCCTTGCGCGCCGGTGCCGTTGGATATATACCCGTTCCTGCGGATATGGAGATTCTGCTCGCACGTATGGCGGTGCTTATCCGCTTGGTTGCACCCGATGAAGAAGACATGATGCCCGCCGTATTCCAGTTGGGCAGTGTCCGTTTTGACGGGACGAACCACCGCTTGGGTGACAGGACGTTGTCTGTACGCGAAAGCGACCTGCTCCTGCTGCTCTGCCGTTACAAAAACAAGACGGTTCTTCGCTCGCATATTCTGCGTTCCATCTGGGCAAACGAGGATGTGTTCGCTTCCCGTTCACTCAGCGTCTATATTAATCGTCTGCGGCATCATCTCGGACCCGACTCCGCTGTCAGCATCCTGCCTGTCAGGGGAAAAGGGTATATGCTTACAGACAAACAGTAACCGCCGAAACATACTATTGCCATGTCATCTATCGTCAATCGCCGCGCATCGTTCGACTATTTTCTTATCAACCGCTTCACTGCTGGTATTGTCCTTTACGGAACGGAAATTAAGTCCATTCGCGAAGGCAAAGCCTCGCTCACTGATGCCTTCTGCCGGTTTGAGAACGGCGAACTGTGGGTCAACCAGATGCGGATAGCTCCGTACAAGTTCGGCTCCTATGCCAACCACGACGAATTGCGCAAACGTAAACTGCTCCTTAACCGGCAAGAACTGCGGCGGCTTGAACGTCAGGTAGCCGACAGTGGTAAAACCATCATACCACTCAAGATTTTCTTTAACGAAAAAGGGCTGGCGAAAATGGAAATCGCTCTTGCGCAGGGTAAGCACAACTACGACAAACGCCAGTCACTCCGCGAAAAAGACCTTGACCGCGACACTGCAAGGTATATAAAAAGATAATACAACAATCAGGCAGGCAATGAACTACGCGTCAGACGATTTGAATACGGCTTTGTCCGTTCTGCAGCAGGGTGGGGTCATCCTTTATCCTACTGACACCGTTTGGGGCATAGGCTGTGATGCTACCAACGAGGCCGCCGTCCGCCGCGTGTTCCGTATCAAGCAGCGCGATGACTCCAAAGCACTCATCCTCCTTCTTGACAGCTCTGACAGCCTGCGGCAGTATGTCCCCCTTGACGGTCTGTCCGACAATATCTTCGCAGGCTTTATCCGCCCGACCACTATTATTTATCCCAAAGTTAGGAATGTTCCCGCTTTCCTTAAGGCAGAGGACGGCTCGGTAGCTATACGCCTGACAAAAGAACCCTTTTCGCACGACCTATGCGCTGCGCTGCAGCGGCCTCTCGTCTCCACTTCTGCCAACATCAGCGGACAGCCCACACCGCAGTGTTTCGGACAGATTGACCCTCAGATATTGGGTGCAGTCGATTATGTCTGCCGCTACCGTCAGGACGACACGGCACACGTTCAACCGAGTACGATCCTGCGCCTTAATAACGATGACGAGGGCTCAATCTCCTTCATCACCATACGACCGTAAAACAATGGATTCACCGAAATACCGATATATCGTTATCCCGACATCCCGAAATACCCCTGACCACTGAAAACCAAATATCACTATCATAATGAAAAAGTCTCTATTCCTCCTCATTGCATTACTGCCGATGCTTTTGTTCGCCCGTCCTGTAAGCCGCAATCAGGCGCAACAGTCTGCTGAAGAGTTTCTGGTTCAGCATGGAAGGAACGCCCGCGTTACCAAACTCTCTACTGTTAGAAAATCACAAGGTAAGCATACGACCACTCCGCCTTATTATATCTTCAGTTATGACGAGGGTATCGTGGTAGCGTCAGGCGATGACCGTCTGCCTTTGGTGTTAGGATATTCCACCTCAAATACCCTTTCGCCGGACGGCACTATGCCGGCTGCTATGGAAGGATGGTTGGATGAGATTGAAGACCTCTTGAATAAGATACCAGAATCCGAAGATACGGAGGCTGCAATTCCGCGCAGGCAGCGTTTTGTTCAGCAGCTTGCGGACCGTATGCCGGTTGAACCGATTATTACGGCTCAATGGTACCAGCGCGAGCCGTACAACCTCACTTGCCCCGAATACTTGGAAACAGGATTAAGAAGTATAACGGGTTGTGTCGCAACGGCTATGGCAATGGCGATGTCGCATTACCGCTATCCGGCATATACTCTGGCTGCCATTCCAAAATACACCTATACAGGTGATTATGAAGGCGTGCAGACCAAGATAACCGTTCCCGCCATGCCCAAAGACCTGTTTATAGATTGGGACAATATAGTGGACTTTTACGACACGTTGCATCCGCATACACCCGTTCAGGACACTGCCATCGCAAATCTGATGATGTATGCGGGCAAGGCGGTGAAGATGCAGTACACGCCGTCATCATCAGGCGCATACTCCATCAATGTGGCACCCGCGTTAAAAGACTGCTTCGGCTATCCTTCATCCGTCATTCACCAACGGCGGGAGTGTTTTAGCAGTGATGAATGGGACGAACTTATATATAATGAGATAGCAAATGACCGTCCCGTGATATACTGCGGTGCGACTTCAAGTAGCGCTCATGCTTATATCGTGGACGGTTACGAAAGCAACGGTTACTACCACGTCAATTGGGGTTGGGGCGGTTCATACGACGGCTATTTTCTCTTGGATGTGCTCAATCCTCGGAATTTCGACAGAACGGCTACTGTCAGCACGCGCGAAGGATATGTGCAGTCGTCTGTAGCTGTGGTGGGTATTACGACCGAAACTGTCACGCCCGTTCCTGCCCGCCTGCTGATGGAGTTGCAGCGTAATACGGCGGACAGTCTGTACTATCGCTCGCGCAACTACACAACCTGCCCCACCAATTTCGACATCGCCATAGCCCAACTTGACGATGAGGGGGAGATAATAAGAGTGCTGGACAGCATAGAGAACGTGGCATATACCAACACCTCCATCAAGACTCACGGCTTTGCTATAAACATTAGCACCAAAGGGACGTATAATGTGGCATTCATCAGCCGTGTGAGCGGTACTCAGGACTGGATTGTCAGTCCGAACTACAATGATAACCGCGCTTTAATAACGCTGACCGTCAGTAAGAACGGTGCTACCGTAACGGCGCAGCCTTCGCAACTCGCCGTTGTGGAGAGAAACGTTGAAAGCAAGTTTGATGTGGATTCGCTTGTTACAATTTATGCCACGGTCAGGAATACGGGTATGGCGGCCTACTGCGGCACATTGTATCTTCATTCGGTAGCGTGCGACGGTTATGAGCACCGCGTGAATCCGCAGTCGGTGTATATCGGACCGGGGCAGACTAAAGTTGTTCCGTTAGGGCATTCTCCTCGTCAGTGGGGCGGTTACAGGATGTATATTACCACCGCGCAGAAATTCAGCGAAGGTATCATACTTGACAGCCTTTCCCTGACCATTCAGCCCCCCACCGTTGGACACGGACTCAGTGTGGTTGATTATTCTATAAGTGGCAGGTCGGACAACGGCGAGATACAGGATACACGGCTGCAAGGTAATGTGACCGTCCGCAATACAGGTACAAGCGGACAGTCATACCCGCTGGCAGTATCATTGATGCGGAAAAGCGCCAATGGCAAGTATGGAGTACTGGCATCGCAGCTAATCAATCCTGACCGTTCGGCATTGGCTCCACAGGAACAGGTTACGTACGGATTTGCTTTCGACAGCCTGCAAACGGACAGCATCTATACCATTCAGGTCGTTTACGACAGCCTGAACACTGTCCGCCCGTTGAACGGTGGTTTCTATCAGTTGTTCCCGCTGTGCAGGATAACGGAGAAATACTCCGCCAAGTACGTGGCAAAGGTGCTGACAGCTGACACCACTATCTATTGCAAGACCCTCACTTCGGCATTCAGCGTGGCATCGAAGAAAACAAACCCCACTATCAGGCTGCTCAAGGACATTGAGGATATCGGAAGCAGACTGAAATACACTTCCGTCGTGGACAACAGTGTTTGCACGCTTGATTTGAACGGGCATACTTTGTCGGGCGAACTGCAGTATCTGCTGCTTCTAAAGGCAACAGGCAAGGATAATCTGTTTGTAGTTACCGACAGGAGCCTGGGGCAGACAGGAAAGATAAGCAGTAAAGCAGCGTATAACGGTATTGTCCGGACAATCTATTTGTCCAAAGGCGATTTGCAAATCGATGCAGGTGTTATAGAGGCGGCTAATACGTTGGAGTACTCATCGGCTAATAGCAGCATAGGCGCTGCCCCTGTTTATACGCGCAATTATACGGCGTTCGAGTTGAACAACGGTATGCTTGTCTCCGTTTCGCAGAGCAAGGCATTCGGTGTGATAAATTATGGCAGTATGGTCATCAATGGCGGAACGATGGATGTGACCGCTACGAAAAAAACAGCCTACGGCATATACGTAGGTGTAGCATCGCTTTCCTGTACGCCGCAAGCCGTTATCAGGGGCGGACGTTTTATAGTCAAGAGTCCTGCATCGCCCAAAATGGTAAACACTGCTGCTACACCTGATGCATTGAGAATAGAAGGCGGTTGTTTCAACATCACAGGCGGTTTGAAAAAATATCTTGCGCCTGACGCTGATAGTCGGTTCTACGCTCGCAAACTGACAGCCGCTGAGAGCGATTATCAGGACGGTTACAGATACAGAGTCGAAGAGGCGGCTGTGGCGGTTACGAATGTCGCAAACGGCACGACCACCTGTTACACATCGTTGAATAATGCTGTCTTGGCAACCAGAAATCTGACGACTGCTACGATACGGCTACTTACAAACATAACGGATATAGACAGTTATGTCCTTTTCAAGCAGAAGAAGGAGAACAGTGTCATTACGTTGGACCTGAACGGACATCTGTTGCAAGGAGCCGCTTCACCGTTGTTGTATGTTAAACCTGCATATGTGTCAAGCAGACTGGTCATAACTGATAGTAGCGAGGAACAGTTAGGCAGGATAAAGGCTGACTGCTTCTTCAATTCGTCAGCGAGAGCCGTCTATCTGTATCGCGGCGGCATGGAACTGCAAAGTGGCAGTATAGAAATAGAGAATGACCTCGACTATTCGGCAGAGAATAATATGGTGAAATCAATAGCTGTCGTAGCTCGTCCGCAGACACGGTTCGTCATGACTGGCGGACAAATTGTGTCCTCCGCCTCGGACAATGCCCATGGACTCTTCACCTACGGGAGCGCGTATATAGAGGACGGTCTGGTCAGGGTGACGGCAACTCATAAGAAAGCATACGGCATTTATGCAAAAGAGGATGCTGACAATCAGGAGATATTTGTCACAGGTGGCAGATTCTATATCTCGGCTCCGTCGGGTGTTGCTGCGATAAAGGCAAGCAGTGACCATGTGCAGGTTGTCGTGGAAGGTGGTTACTACACCTCGAAGACTTATCTTGCCAAATACACTGCTCCGGCTGTGGATAACGGGTATTATGTTGTCCGGTTGGTTGCCGCTGACGAGGAATATCAGCAGGGCTACCGTTATACGGTAAGACCAGCCGATGGCGGCAGAATGGATGCCATCACCCGTGAGAACGTGCCGACAGACATTGATGTGACTTCAGAAGACATTGCACCTGACGGAACCGTAAGGGTTTACGACCTGGCAGGCAGGTTACTCCTGACGCAGACTGTCACTGACGGAATGCAGTCCGTTATGGACGGTTTGCAGTTCCGGTTGCCCACAGGTGTTTATATCATTCGAAGCGGCAACCGACAGGAGAAGATTCTTATAGGGAAATAGCTATTTTGAGAAAAACCGTAAGTGGTACTATGAAAAATTATACGGATAGTTCTGTTTTTTCTATTTTTCTACTATCTTTGCCGCGTCTTTGGAAAAGAGAGTATATTCGGCTTGCAAACTGAAAACGGACAAGATCATACCCATTAGAACCAAACTTAATAAAAATGAAACATAAAATTCTTCTATTTTTCCTCCTTCTGTCTGCTGGGTTTCTTTCGGCAGAGGAGCGTTCGTTGATGGTTATCAGCGATATACACGTGTTGGACAACTCCCTTTGGAACATGGAGGATCCTACGATCTTTTATTCTGACCCAAAAATGCCGGAACACTCCGTTGAACTGTTTGACATGGCGGTGACCCGAATCCTTGAAATCCGCCCCGACATTCTACTCATCCCTGGCGACTTGACCTACAACGGCGAACGCAAAAGCCATGAGTACGTAGCAAACCAGCTGGCACGCATCCGGGAAGCAGGAACACAAGTGTTCGTTATCCCTGGTAACCACGACGTGAGCAATATGAGTGCCAAAGACTTCACAAGCGGTAAAGGCGTGAAGACAGATAACCTGCCCGCTGCCGATTTTGCGCAACTATATGCCGACTATGGTTATGGCAATGCCGTAATGCGTCTTGACAACGAAACCGATTCGCTCTCTTATATGGTGTACCCGACGGACGATATTGCCGTCATCGGACTCAATACCAACCTATCGAACATTGGAGGTCACAAGTCTGTTGGCGGTATCACGCAGGGAACGTTGGACTTCCTTCGCCAATGTACCACCAAAGCCCTTACTGACGGACATAGCAACATCCTCGTAATGGGGCATCATCCTATCATGGAGCACATTGACAAACAGTCACTCGTGGATATTAGCCACGTTGCTAATACGTCAGACGGTATGATTCCCCTTGGTGAGATACAAGAACAACTCACAGCATCACACGTTCATGCTGTCTTTACAGGGCACGCACACATCCACACCATCACCTATGTACCCACAGAGAACGGCGACCTCTACGATATCTCCACCGGCTCGCTCTGCTCTTTTCCAAGCCCGATGCGGGTAGGTACACTTGATACTGAAACAGGTGATCTTGCTATTACCACCGAGGAAATAACCAAGTACCAGCTGGAAGGGTATGAGCGTGATACGGTCCTAGCCAAGGCGGCGGTAAATAAGATAGTGGACAAAATCTACCCCAAATTGGAGGAACTCGGAAACAAGATTGATAACGATCCGAAATACATAACTATCAAAATGATGTTCCGTGACGGCGCTTTCCGAGATGTGGATAAGGACGGTCTCAAGACGCTGGTATGGCTCTATCTCGGGCATGAAATTCACCACGCTTTCACCGCTCTTTCTCGTGGCGATGAGGACGCGGGCATCTATTTCGACACCGACAGCGCCTACAACGCGGCGGTCGATGCCGTCTATAAGATGGCATCCGATATGCTGGGTGTGGAAAACATATCAGCGGCGATACCCGTCTTGCTGCCAGCACTCGCTAAACTTGGCTACAACATCGATAGTTCGATTATGCCCGAAGCCATACTGGGTAGTCTCTACTACAACTACGTGACAGTAGGCGATGAGCAGATTACCACGCCGGACGCTTCCTGTACTACTATCCGCACCATTAATGTTCGCGAAGGGACTATCAGTGCCGTGGATGAAGTTTACGGTGAAACCCGGCAGTCTGCTAAACGCCTCGAGAATGGACACATCGTTATCTATCAGGGCGGCAGAAGAATGAATGTAGTCGGACAGTTCTATTAAGACCTAATATCTCTCTGGATATGCATAAATCTATTAACCAACAAAATATAAATCCTATGAAAAAAACACTTATCTGTCTTATGCTCACGGTATGCGCGTTTGTGTATGCCGATGAGAAAACCTTTATGGTTATGAGTGACATGCACGTGATGGTGAACGAACTGTGGGATCAGAAAAAGCCCTACGTGTTCTACTCCGACCCGAAGATGGTGGAGCACTCGCACGAACTATTCGACCTCGCCATCCAGCGCGTCAAGGACAATGCCCCAGACTTCCTGCTCGTTCCGGGCGACCTGACCTACAATGGCGAACTGAAGAACCACGAGTACGTGGCGAAGAAATTTGCCGAATTGGAAAAAGCCGGTATTCAGGTGTTCGTCATCCCGGGCAACCACGACATATCCGATCCGGGAGCAAGGGACTACTCCTCGGGTACTGCCGTTAAAACAGCCAATTGCTCTGCGGTCAAATTCGTCGAGCTATACGCTAATTTCGGCTACAAGGATGCCGTTATGCGCCTTGATAAGGGTGTGGACTCGCTCGCATATATGGCTTATCTCTTTGATGACATCGCTATTATCGGTTTGAATACCAACGAGTCAAACATTGGTGGACATAAATCGGCAGGTGGCTTCACTGAAGGAATGATGACTTTCCTCAAACAGTGCACCGACAAAGCGCTTAAGGACGGACGCGAAAATATCCTCGTGATGGCGCACCATCCCATTATGGAACATGTCAACGGACAATCGTTCATTGACAAGAACCACATCGCTAATATGAAGGATGGTATGATTCCTCTGAGCGATATCCAGGAGCAGTTGACAGCGGCCCACGTGCATGTGGTGTTCACCGGTCATGCTCACCTGCATACGGCTGCACACATACATACCGCCAACGGCGACCTCTACGATATCTCCACCGGTTCCACTAGTTCCTATGCTAGTCCTCTGCGAATAGGTACGTTGGACACGGAAAAGGGTGTCCTCGTCCTGACAGGCGACGAGATAACCAAGTATCAGGAGGAAGGCTATCTGCGCGACACCGTCCTTGCCAACAGTGCCATCAACACGCTTGCCTCCACGCTCTACTCTAGAATTGACGACATTAAGTCGGTCATTGACAAACACCCCAACCTCAAGAATTATTATGATGTGGATAAGTTGTACTCTTATGATGCCGCCGGAATTCGGAAAGTCGCCCACAAGTACTTCGACGAGCAGTTGCGCAAGGCTCTTTGCGCGCTCTCACGTGGCGATGAGGATGTCTTCTACTACGACAACGAAGTGCAGGACGGAATAGACGCGTTCAACGACATGCTGATGGAAATTATCGGAACGGATTACGGAACAGCGGTGTTTGCCGCTGAAATGGCGGGTATTGATACCGACTTCGGCGTGGATCCCGAGATACTCTTCCGTAGTATCTACGAAAATATCGTTGTAATCAACGGAGAGGAATTCTACACACCCGACGGCGCAGGAAATATGGAAAGTGAAGAAAACGAAGGAGCAGTCCTTGATGGCGTTTCGCTTCGCGATCCCAAGAGTAGTTATACACTGATTGTAAATGGAGAACACGGTAAAGTGACTGGAGCAGGTACCTATGAAGCAGGAACAACAGTGACGCTCAAAGCCACTGCGGACGAACACTATCATTTCGTTAAATGGTCGGACGGCAACACGAACGCCACACGAGAAGTTTCTGTGACTGCCGATGCTACCTATACGGCTGTCTTTGCCATTGACCAGTTTACCATTATCGTTACAGGAGAGCATGGCAAGGTGACCGGAGCGGGAACCTATGACTATAACAAGAAAGTGACGCTCACAGCCACTGCTGACGAACACTATCATTTCGTCAAATGGTCGGACGGCAACACGAACGCCACACGTGAGGTTACTGTGACTGCCGATGCCACCTATACTGCTGTCTTCGCTATTGACCAGTTTACCATCACCGTTGCAGGCGAACACGGTAATGTAACAGGTGCAGGAACCTATGACTATGGAAAGAAAGTGACGCTCGAAGCCAAAGCGGACGAACACTATCACTTCGTCAAATGGTCAGACGGCAATACGAACGCCAAACGCGAGATCACCGTCACAAAGGATGAGACCTATACAGCGGAATTCGCCCTTGACCAGTTTACTATCACCGTTATTGGAGAACATGGTAACGTAACCGGAGCGGGAACGTATGACTATGGCAAGAAAGTGACACTTACAGCCACGGCTGACGAAGAATATGAATTCTCGAAATGGAGCGATGGAAATACCGATAACCCGCGTGAAATAGAAGTTACCAAGGACGCTACCTATACTGCGGTGTTCGAGAAGAAAGTGGAAACCGCAACCGAAACGGTTGAAGCCCCCGAGCAAGCTGTCAAGCGGATAGAGAATGGCAAGATGGTCATCTATATCAATGGCAAGAAAATCAATGCCGCGGGACAGGAACTGTAATTAGACTGTTAGCGATACAGCAACGCGAAGTGGGCGGGTATGTCACCGGTACGTACCGCCCACTTCTTTTTGCCCTCACGGTCAAGACACCACACCATGCCGGGTGAGACGTAGTTCTTAGCGTCCGTTACATAGATGTCCTTCGTCACGGGGTGAACCATAATGCCGTAAGGGATGGTAATCTGTACTTCTGGGTCGGTGATGAACTGATGGCAGACTACCTCATGCGTAAGAACATTGACGATGGAATAAGTGATGGTGTTGCTCATATCCACATAACTCCATTCCGTACCATAAACGTACAAACTGTCGCCGTCTAACCACAGATTGCTCACCGCCACGTCCACTGAGTCTGTCACCGTTTCTGTCTTCGTGTCAATACAGTATAGCCGCGATGGTTGGTTGTAGTAGTCCCCGCGTGATGTCACCCACAACTGTCCGTGGCGGTCGGCACGCAGATGATGCAGGTTATTGACCACTTCGATGCGTTGCACCTCCTTGAAGGTGTTGAGATCAATCACGCTCACTGCGTTCTCGTAGTTTGGAACCATATACCCGCCCGAATTAGCTACATACAATCGGTCACCCACTATCTCCGGCTCGTCTGGCTGGAATCCCACATGGCAGGTGTCGGTTATCTCCAATGTGGCGGTATCGAACTTGGCGACATAGCCTATTTGCTTATAGTTCTGGTCAATCAGTACCGGACCGGCGTAGGAGGTTAGGTAGCCGTATCCGTCCTTGAAACGCAGGTAACGGCAGTTGGGACACTCAATGGTTCCGATATGCTTCGCAGAATCGGCACTCATCACTTCTACGATGTTCGAGCAGTTGATGACTGCATAGAGGCGGTTACCATAGATCTTGAGGTCGTTTCCCACATCCCCGAGCGACTGCACACGATTCGGGTTGCGCTCGCTGTAGATGTTGCGGTGGTAAACGCCCGTCGTATAGTCATAGTAGTCCAGTGTGGCTTTGTTCGATCCCATATTGCCTTCGTTGAGCAGGTAGAAACCTACTATCTCACTGCGGACCGTGTCGCCCTTCTTCTCCTCTTCCGACTGCCACAGAATATCCTCCTTGCGGCAGGAACACACAGAAAGGATACCCAGCAGTAGGATAAATGCTTTTTTCATACTTCTAGTGTCAGCGTATGAGCCACTTCTTGGTATCTTCTGTTCCGTCGTTGGCTTGGAAGTGTATGATGTACGCACCGTCTGTGCAGGCAGAGCTGAACACAATCGCCGGACTGCCGTACTCTTCGCCGAAGTATCCGTTCATAATCTGCTTGCCGGTTACATCATAGATGCGGAACGTACCTGACAGGTTGGTCTTGACCGTAATATGCCTTGAATCGCTCTGTTGTACAAGGCGTATCTTTTCGCCTTCGGGTGCATAGTACGGCGAAGCCAGATTAGGAATGAAGTCGCAGGTACGAAGCGACTTGCCGTCGTCCGCACGTGTAAGCAGCGTGTAGTATGTGGCCATTTCCAATACGGGCGACATCTGTATGTAAGAGTTGTGTACCCCCTGTCCCGTTACTTCTGCTCCGTTCTTGTACCAGCGTATGACGGAGAATGTGTAACCTCCGTTGTACTTTTCGTTATACAGAGCCAGTACATCGCGCCAACGTTGTTGAATGAGCCATGATGGATAGAGAATGCGGAAGAGTAGCGGATAGTCGGTTCTTCTGTCGCATTGGTCATAGACCGTAAGAGTGAGCGAGTAGTCATCAGGTCGAACATAAACGGTCGAGTCCTCGTTTTTTGGGAGCGGTATGGCAATGATATTGTCGGCAGGTATGGTCTGATAGCTGACAGAAACCAATCCTTGTGCTGCGGCTCTGTCATCAAAAATGATGTCATAAGCGGCAGGTGTTCCTGTTGTGCTGTTGAGAACAATCTGCAGTGCCTCGTCGTTGGCACATGTCTCCAGCGGTGTGAGGGTAGGTTGCG
>CAJOIZ010000007.1:40535-45487 GCA_905234835.1 Paludibacteraceae bacterium | reverse complement strand
AATCCTGTGTATATCCCTCTGTCGGATTCCATTGGAAAGGCAGTTGGTTGTCGCAGGCGGTTTCTGTTTGAATGTCGTTTGTCGGTGTCTGCACGGTCAGCGTGAATGTTACCACCGAATCGCAGTCATGGATAGTTGGCAGCGTCATTGTTTTGGTGGCTTGCTTGTAGTGGCTGTCTATCGCTGTGTATGTATCCGCCTCGGTGAAGGTTACGCCATTTACTATATAGGGCAGATCATCCGGACAGACGGTTGCCCCATCGGTCACGTTGTAAGAAGGATAGATGGACAAGTGGAGGGTGATTGTGCTGTCGCAGCCGGCAGCATTGATCAGATGGTGTTCGTAGTCGCCTGATTGGAAGTAGTTCTGCCCGAACCAAGTGTATGGAGCGCAACCGGCATCCTCTGTTTCAGACGATGTGGGTAGATTGACGGTCAGATGGAGGTGCGCAATGGAGTCAATGCCGATGGCGTTCTGTGTCTCATAGTCGTAATTACCCGCTTCACCGTATTCTTCTCCGTTCCATTCCAGTTTGTCGCCCAGACAGATGGTGTCATATACATCCTCTTCCAAAGTCTTGATTACCACTAATGTCAGATTGACCACGGAGTCACAACTCGCTATCGTCTTGCCAATAGCCGTATGCGGACCATCCGTATCGAAACGCTGTTCGTATGGAGTACCTTCAAAGACGGTGTACGCATTGCCGATGCCAATCATAATCGTTCCCAAATCTACAGGGGCGGGTGGGGTGGCGATTGTGAGGTGAAGTACAAGGGTGTCTACACATCCGTCTGCATTCTCCGGCAGTATATGTTTGTAGTCGCCTGAAACGGTCAGCGGTTCGCCGTACCATTCGTATTCCATACAGGCAGTAACTCTTTCTTCTGTGACGGTCGGATGGTTGATAGTCAGATGAAGCGTAACGGTTGAATCACATCCTGCTGCACTGCGTAAGTCTTTCGTGTAATCGCCAGATGTGGAGTATTCCGTACCATACCATACGAAGGACGAGCATGCGCTTGCCGTGGTGTCAATACCTATCTTGGGTAATTCGATGGTCAGGTGTAGCACAACAATACTGTCAAGTTTATCGTCATACGAGCGCAGGAAGATAGTGTCGTTGCCTGATTCGGTATAAGTCTTGTCGTTCTCTTCCCACGTAAACTGCGAGCATCCTATTTCATAAAATTCCGTCTTGAGGGTATCAACGAATTCGGGAATGAGTTTAGTGTATATATTACAACCGTCTTTCTGCGGGGTCTTGATAAAGAGTGTGTCTTTTAGCGAATTGAATGTCTTCCCTTTGTAGGAGTGTGGGAACTCGTGTATTTGTACCGTTTCATTGATGGTATCATTGGGGATAGGGGTGAGATCCAATACGATCACGGAATCGCAACCGTTAACGGATCCGTCTGTGTAGTATTCCATTCCGTTTTGCGACCAGTCTGTAATGGTTGCTATGCCAAAAAACGCTATTCCTTCAGCGAGTTTCTCTTCGATCTCATCGGCGCAATATCCGGGATTCCACGTTTCGCGGTAAGCGGGATAGATGCGGACTGTGCGTATGGTAATAGAATCAATGTCTTCGCAATAGGTTGACTTGACCGTATCATTGAGAATGACGGAGTCGCCAGAGAATGTCCCCCAGAAAGCACCTTCCAGTTCGGTTCCGTCATCCAAAACAAGGTTGATATAGTCGTTATCTCCGATAATAAAGTCGCTTTGGCAGAAATCAAAAACTTCTTCTACCTTTTCCGGTATGATAATCACTTTGTGGATAGTGGTTGAGTCACACCCATACCTGTCTTGTTCCGTATCTTCATAGGTGATATCCTCGTTTCCGGTGGCGTTGGCTATGTCCAGTTCCGTCTCGTCGGGTAGTACAAGGTTGATAAAATTACCGTCTCCTAAATCAAATTCACATTGCCATATTGTGTCTTTCACTTCCACCGTCTGCGGCTCGTGTATGGTCAGTTTTAGGGTGACGATTGAGTCTTCCAGAATGGTGACACCGTCTTTCTTCACCTCGTCCTTTATTGTTCCTGCCTGTGCCGCAGAGGTTATTTCAAAGCCTTTTCCTCCGTTGCTCCATGGTCTCCAGACAAACGGAAATCCGCCTGCACATATATCTATTTTGTCTTCCACTGTTACGGTTTCTTTTATTTCCTTGCAGTTGGCTGTCAGAGAGCAGTCTTTCGTTCCCATCGTGAATGTATAGGTGCCGTCGCCGTTATCCCTGATCTGGTCAGCGCAATCTCCTGTCCAGCCGTCAAACTCAAAACCATCTTCGCAGTAGGGGGTAAGCACTATCTCCTCTCCTTCCACGTAGTTGCATTCCTGTGTCGGGAATTCCACCCTTCCATTGCCCATTTGATAGACATTCAACTGGTACGTGTCCACTCCCGCGTGCTTTGGCTCGTTGATGGTGACTGCCAATACAGGAGTTTTCCCCTCGGATGGTGTTACCCATATCTCGATATAGATATGTCCTCCCTTGCCTTCTTTTACAACCACCGTTGCCATATTCATACTGGTAACACTGTTGTAGTTTGGATCAAAGTATTGTGACCATCCTTTTGCTATATAGGAAGAATAGGGGCAGACACCCCAATAGGAGTCGCGGGTAAGACCTAATGCACATTTGTTGTAGTATTGCTCGTTTACGTACCATGCATAGTATGTTGTTCCATAATAGGTGAACTCAGTCTCCATAGATGGCGCCTGAAAATGGTAGGTACCGGGTTTGACACATTGGTAACCGTCTTTGTACGTATAGAGATTGTCAGTATCAACCCAAAAATAGAGTTGGATATAATTGTATTCCTGTGAATTAGATCGTGCTTTGATGACCCAGAATTTATTGTAATCGCGAGAATCATAATAACCGTCGTAATGCCAGTTGTCCAAGTCCACATTCGTGCTGAATTTGGCGGTACCGACTTGAATCACATCATCGTCATTAAATACAGAGAAGGATGCCATTGTACCGCCTGTGAACTCTTCGGGCTTTGGACAATGGGCATAGTTGGAAACAACTGAAAACACTGTACCATCCTCTCCTACAAGTGTTGCAATCAACTGATATGTACCTGGTGAAGTCTCCGTTACTGTGCCGGTCACTGATGTACAAATAATATCCTTTCCATTGGTACGGAAATAGGATTTCTCGAAGTTAATATCCGATTCGGAGAACGTCCCTGTGGTATGATTCCAGTTCAAGCACAATTGTACCTCATAATCCTGCCCGTTGCTGCCGGAGCCGTTGCCCGTCAATCTTAAGAAAGCATTGTCTTCCGATGCCGTATTGTCTTCAAAATCGATATCGGTGTTCAGATTGATAAAGACAGAATTGTCAATGAACTTCTTGCCGATGGTCGCCACAAGTCCTGATGGAGAACCGATCTCAATATAGATATTCCCGCCTTCGCCGACAGATACTTTTACGCTGTAGTCTGTAAACGAAGTGATGTCCTCTTTATCCCAATCTCCTTCGTAAGTATCAGTTGTGTTGGAGGCATTGGCACCATAGGAGGAATAAGCACAAATATAATCAATGTTCGGATCGTAACCAATCACGCATTTGTTCAATTGGTCGTATATGTTTCCCTCTTTTTCAAATCCCAATCGCCAGTAAGGATTGCCGTATCCGTCAATGAATACGTAGGGCGTGTTCATCTGCCATGCACCTTCTTTCGGACCGATGCCGTCTGCGTAGGATGTGGTAAAATTGTCCCAGTCTTCTATCCAGAAAAAGAGTTGGATGTAGTTGTGTGTGGTGCGGTTGGTGTTCCATGCACGTATGCGCAAGAATGTCCTTGCAGCTGAATAGTACCACGGGTCTTCGGCGTCCGTAGCAGTATATTTGTCCATCACAATATGGTCACCATCATTGCCTTCCCAAAAAGCACCCCAAGTTGGAGTTTGGGCGGAAACGCTTGCCACAAGGCAGAAAGGGAATAAAACGAAAAGAACGGACCGAAGAATGATAGAGGAAATATATTTCATATTAATTGTTTGTTTACGGAATTGTAATATACGCGGCAAAAATAAAACAAATTCGGCAATATCCGAAGACAATTGTCAAATTTGTTTTATTTTTATCCTTTCGGTGTGTTTTTTAGCACATAATTGCTGTTATGTCAGCGTATTAGCCACTTCTTGGTGTCTTCTGTTCCGTTGTTGGCTTGGAAGAGTATGATGTACGCACCGTCTGCGCAGGTAGGGCTGAACACAATCGCCGGACTGCCGTACTCTTCGCCGAAGTATCCGTTCATAATCTGCTTGCCGGTTACATCATAGATGCGGTACGTACCCGACAGGTTGGTCTTGACCGTAATATGCCTTGAATCGGTCTGTTGTACAAGGCGTATCTTTTCGCCTTCGGGTGCATAGTACGGCGAAGCCAGATTGGGGACGAAGTCGCAGGTACGGAGCGACTTGCCGTCGTCCGCACGTGTGAGCAGCGCGTAGTACGTGCCCATTTCCAATACGGGCGACATCTGTATGTAAGAGTTGTGTACGCCCTGTCCCGATATTTCCGTTCCGTTCTTGTACCAGCGTATGACGGAGAATGTGTAACCTCCGTTGTACTTTTCGTTATACAGAGCCAGTACATCGCGCCAACGTTGTTGAATAAGCCATGATGGATAGAGAATGCGGAAGAGTAGCGGATAGTCGGTTCTTCTGTCGCATTGGTCATAGACAGTAAGAGTGAGCGAATAGTCATCGGGTCGTACATAAAGAGTCGAATCCTCATTTTTGGGGAGCGGTATGGCAATGATATTGTCGGCTGGTATGGTCTGATAGTTGACAGAAACCAATCCTTGTGCTGCGGCTCTGTCATCAAAAGTGATGTCATAAGCGGCAGGTGTTCCTGTTGTGCTGTTGAGAACAATCTGCAGTGCCTCGTCGTTGGCACATGTCTCCAGCGGTGTGAGGGTAGGTTGCG
>CAJOIZ010000007.1:0-40481 GCA_905234835.1 Paludibacteraceae bacterium | reverse complement strand
AATCCTGTGTATATCCCTCTGTCGGATTCCATTGGAAAGGCAGTTGGTTGTCGCAGGCGGTTTCTGTTTGAATGTCGTTTGTCGGTGTCTGCACGGTCAACGTGAACGTTACCACTGAGTCGCAGTCCAGCACGGTCTTTAGCGTTCGTGTCTCTGTACCCGATTGTGTGAACGTTACATCCTGCCATCTGTATGGCAATGCGTCCTGACACACCGTTGCTCCGTCGGTAATGTTGTAGGCGGGATTGACATACAACGTCAACGTCACTATGGAGTCGCACCCCATCGATGAGCGGAACATCTGTGTTTTTGTTCCTGCTTCATAGAACGTTTCGTTGCCCCAGCGGTAGGGAAGTTCGTTTTCGCAAACGGTCAAATCTGTAACGGTATTGTCCGAACCAGCCAACACGGTCAGTGTAAAGGTGACGGTCGAGTCACAATCGGCGGAGGAACGGAGTGTCTTTGTGATGGTTCCCGCCTCGTTGAATGTCTCGCCTTCCCATATATAAGGCAGATTGCTTGGACAGATTTTTTCTTCGTGCTGTATGTCATACGATTCGGCTATCGTCAGCGTGAAGGTTACTACAGAATCGCAGCCGCTCGCTGTCTGAAGTTCCTTGGTGGCTGTTCCGGAGTCCGTGAATGTCTCGCCTTCCCAGATATAAGGTAACTGACTGCGGCAGACGGTAGCTTCCTCATGTTTAACATATGAACGGTGAACGGTCAGCGTGAAAGTCACAATAGAGTCGCAACCTGCTTTAGTCCCGATGTTCTTTGTCACTTGGCGGAAGTATGTCTGTTCGTCAATCTCGGTATAGTCATCATTGAGGGTAAAGGTTTCGCCTTCCCATGTATAAGGAAGTTTGTTCTCGCATATAGTTTCACCTGCTGTCACGTTCGGGTAATACGGCAGTATAGTCAGATGCAGGTAGGCAATTGAATCAAAATCCGTATATAACGTCTTGGTTTGATACTCATATACTTTCGTTTCGTTACATTCCATCCCGTTCCATTGGTAAGGATATTGGTCTCCTCCTTCGCAGATGGTGACATAGATGTCTTCTGTTTCAGCATTGCGGATTTCTACGGTGAGCGTTACCACCGAATCGCAACCCTGATACGACAGACCTTCACCGATGACATCTTCTTGCGGCGTGTCCGTTGAGTAAGTCTTTTCGTAAGGTGTACCTTCGAACACGGTATAGGTCTGTCCTTCTTTGATATGGATTGTCCCGAGATCCTCGTGTGCTGTTGGGATGATAGTCAGGTCGAGGTGAACTGTACTGTCGCATCCTAATACTGATGTCAGTTCAACTGACTGATTGACAGCATCCGCCTCCGAGTTGATGACAATTTCTTGTTCGCCAACGTGCCATGTGTAGGGCATTTCTGTTTCGCAGATGGTTATGTGGTCATAAATTTGTTCGGGTATGACGGTGAGCGTGAACTCAACCGTTGAATCACATTCTAACGATGACGGAAGCACTTTCGGACCGATTGTCAGTGTTTTTACGCCTGTTAATGGATTGGTCTCAAAGCGAGAATCGTCAGCCGCAATCATCTCGTCCTCCCATGTATAAGGCAGTTGGCTGCTGCACACTCTGTCGCCGTCTTTTATTACATCAGGGATAACGAGAACGGTGTGGGAAACAGTATAGTTGCAGCCTTCTTCTGTATGAACGGTTTGTGTTTGTGTTCCCTCTTCGTTGAAGGTCATCTCATCCCATTGGTACGGCAATTGTGCGGGGCAGATGGTCCTTGTTTCGTTGATGTCGGGTGTTGGAATAACGGTAAGTGTCAGCGTAACAATGGAGTCGCATCCGCCGCCTGCTGTCTTGAATGTATGTTCCTTTGTGCCGCCTTCGTCGAATGTAAGATCCGCTTCTTCCCAATAGAAGGGCAGTTCGTTTTGGCAGATAGTGGAATCAACTGACACTTCCTGTGCCGGAGCCTCTTCGGGAATCATAAAGAAATACTGTTGGCAATCGCCCTTGTTCACTCCGGGGCGGATGACGGGCGTCGTTTCGGTCTCTTCTTTGCTGTTGTAGGTTTTCCCTCGCCATGTTACAGGGTAGGAGCATACAGCCATAGTTTCGTATGTCGTATCGTTGGGTATGGGGATAAGATCCAAAACAATAACCGAATCGCAGCCGTGTACGGTTCCTTCAGTGTAGTATTCTAACCCGTCTTGCGACCAATCCGTAATAGGTCCTAAATCAAAAAACGGTATTCCTTCGGCGAGAGCCGCTTCCATCTTGTCGGCACATATTCCGGGATTCCACTTTTCGCGCTTGGAAGGATAGATGCGAATCGTATCCGTCGTAATGGAATCCATACCGCAATATTCTGAATATGTGGTATCTCTGATGATTGAATCGCCTGAAAAAGTTCCCCAGAAATTGCCATCTAATGACAAGCGGTCATCAAGTTCGAGGTTCACATAGTTGTTATCTCCCAAACTCAAATCGCTTTGACAGAACTCCCACAGGCGTTGTACGTTTTCAGGAATAATAATCACCTCGTGTATGGTTGTTGAGTCGCATCCATACCGGTCAGGTTCAGTTGTTTCGTAGGTGATGCCGACGGCGTTCTCCATATCCAATATGATTCCTTCTGCCGATCCGTCATCTACTACAATATTAATCCAATTGCCGTCACCTAAATCAAAGTCGCATTGCCAAAAAGTATCTTTTACTTCGACGGGTACTTTTTGTGGTTCGTGCAAGGTCAGATTGAGGGTTACAAGGGAGTCCTCCAAAATTGTAGTGCCGTTTTTCGTGACTTCGTCTTTTATTGTCTTGGCTTGTGCTTCCGAAGTTATTTCATATCCCTTTCCGCCGTTGCTCCACGGTCGCCAGATAAATGGTAGAGTTGCCGAACACGTGTCTATCTTGTCTTCAACCTCTACATAACATTTGTCGAAAACGGCTGTCACATTTAAGTCGGTTGCAGGCATTGTGATGCTGTATGTGCCGTCGCCGCTGTCTGTGATATAATCTTTATCTTCGCCTTCCCATCCTTTGAAACATGCGGATGTATTGTTCGGCTTCGGAGTAAGGGTAACGGTTTCGCCGGGGGTATAACATGTTGAAGGATTGAGGATAACAGTACCGGAACCGGTTGATGTGATGTTAACTCTGTAAGTGGGGTCAGGTTCTCCTATCGTAGCAAAGAATGTGCCGTCACTTAACCATACTCTTATGAACATATTGTTGTCTTTGCCAATCTCAACTTTTACAGTGTACTTATTGGGAGTCAGTCCTCCAATTGCTTGTTCATTACTTGTCTTTCCGTTGCGATAATCTGCTGCAAAAGAATTTACTTCACATATTTCTGCAATGCCGATGAAGTTACCCCATCCATCATAATTACCGATATATCCATAACCGCAAACCATATCATTTGTACACTTTGAATTGGTACCTTTAGAAGTGAAGTACCAATAATTCGTTCCGTAATATTTTATAAAGTCAGGTGCCTCCACTTTATACTCACCCGGGGCGGGGCCTTTCACTCCGTTGTAGAGCCCGATATGGTCTTCGTCCACCCAAAAACAAATGCGTAAATAGTTGTTCTTGTTTCGATAAGGGGCAATAGCCGTTATCATTAGAAATTTATCGTCATCATTAGCCCAAACAGAATACTCTACATATCTGGTCACAATTTGGTCTTCTGTATCGAACTTAAATGCTGCAAACTCTGGAATTTCGTCATAACACTCCGCTGCATATAATTTTGAATCATTGAAAAAGAGAAGAATAGAAAGAAATAAAAGGGTAAAAGTAGTACGCTTCATATACGTTTATGGTTTATGGGTTCAAAAGATATAAGAACAATACAAATGATATTCAGTCAACGCGTGTATTGTCTGAAATATTGTATTGTAGAATACATTTTTATCGCAAAAAGCACCATTTTCTCGTAGTGTGCTTATCATTCGTTTTTCATTATTCATTAACTATCTCGCAGATAGTTGTTGTCTGTGTATGTGATGTTGTTTTGATGTGAATAATCGCGGAATAGTTATTGATATCTACTGTTCTATAAAAGACGGCGTATGATTTATGATTTCAATTTATGGTCAAAAGAAGTGGCGTTCTCGTTCATTCGTCGTTCATTCGTTGTTCATTGCCCGTTCAAAAAGTGCCTTCAAACCTTTATACATCGGTTACAAGAGTGCTTTTTATTGTTAGGATTTGAGCCGATCATGATTTCAAGTTTCAATTTTAAAATGTATGATTTCAAGTTGCAAACACAGGCTACCCGGCAGTCATTCTTTTTGTGGCTTACTTTTATTATTGAGTTTGTTGGGCGGTAATCTTTACCAAACCAACCACTTTTTATGAATCTCTTTTGCATTATCGGGAAGAAAACGAATAAGATACGTTCCTTTGAGACAAGATGCAGGGAAGACGATGTCGGGCGAACCGTAATCAGAACCGAAGCAATCGGTCAGTACTTCTTTTCCGCTAATATCATACACTATGTATCTTCCGGAAAGCGAGGTTGTTACGGCTACTTGACGCGAGTTGCCAGCGTAGCGGGGAGTCATATACAAGTCCTCTTTGAAGATAACCGTATCTGCCTGTGCATAGGGGATATAATTGCAGGTGGATATGGTCTTGAGGTCGTCTGCACGTGTTATGTCGGCGCGATAAGGAACACCAAATAGCAACTGTTGGTTTTCTCCGGCGTAATAGAAGAAGTTGTGGTCACCTCTACCTTTCACGGGTTCGCCATTAACGTACCACTGCACTTGTATAAAGTCGTAGCCGCCATTAAATTCGCGATTAGTTATCGTGAGCACATCGTTCCAACGTTGCATAATGACCCACGAGGGGTAAAGTATAGTAAAGGATATGGTATAGGTAGTTACATTGTTATACAAGTCTGTCAGCATCAGTGTAGCCTCGTAGTCATCGGGGCGAACATACCATTTTTCGTCGTCCGGTTTACTTGGCATCGGAACTGACCATTCAAACACCGGCATATTCGGCATCTTTTGGTTAATGATGTCTTCAAAGCCTTGTTTGATAGCGGCTTCGGAGAAATATATGTCGTAGCGGACAGGCAGACCCTGCTCACGCGTAAACGTCATAGTCATCGTTTTACTATCGCCGCAGGTGGCATCAATAGAGAAAACACCTTTTACTGTTTCCAACAAGTCAAATACGGCGGTAACATTCATGTCTGTTGCCTGCATCGTGATGCTGTACGTACCATCGCCGTTGTCTTGAACGTAATTGGCAAACTCGCCTATCCATTCCTTAAAGTAAGCGGGCTGTCCATTGGCTGTCGGCACAAGAGTAATCACATCGCCCTCTTCATAGTATTCGCAAGCAGGAATAATGCCTACCGTCCCTTCACCAGTAGTGGAAACGGTCAGATGATGTACATTTGCATTCGTCTTTCTTCCAATGGTGGCTTGTGGCTCGTAACCACATTCTTGTCCGCCAATCTGAATATATATATTGCCGTCATCACCCGTATCCACAGTTACTACAAAAGAGTTAAAATGCGCGATGTATGATGTGGCTTCCGAGCCAACGACATAGTTCGAGTTATCGTTCGACAAGTCGCCCATTTGTGAAGCATACGAAGAGAAAGGACATACCCAAATGATGTCCGCATCTTCATAAAGGAAGTCGTGGGTACGGTAACTCAATAGCATTGCTTTTTCCGTCGGGATATTGATGTGCGACCAATAATAGAGGGTTGATTTGGCGTCATTGCCCAAATAGAATGCTCCCGCTCCGGGGCGAGTCAAAGTGTAATTGCCGGCTTTCGGACCTACACCATTGGCATAAGTCTGCAATAACTCGGTATTGCTGCCATCGCCTATCCACCAGTAGAGTTGGATATAGTTATCGGTGTTCGAAGTCCGATTTGACCACGCGCGCACACGGATGAACTTGTTGTAATCCCATGGCATGGGTTTGTTGTAGTCATCTATATATTGCAGCCAATCGTCTTTCGGGTCAGTATAGACATCCAATACTATATAATCCTGGTCATACAAGTATTGGTCCCGCACACCTACTTTTTCTTTGTAGGCGCAACATTGAGATGATGCTTGCACAGAAAATCCGAACAAGAGAATAAGAGCAAAAACTCGTGCTATAAGATGTTTCATAGAACTATTTTAATATCAAAATGTTGTTTCTTAATAGACTATCCATTTCTTGTGTATCTGTTTAGCCTGATTCGGCAGGAAACGAATCAGGTATGTACCGTTGGGGTAGGAGGCAGGGAATACGATGTCAGGCGAACCGTATGCCGGTCCGAATATGCCGGTCATTACTTGCTTTCCGCTCACATCATAGACTATATATCTGCCCGAGAGCAGCGTATTGACCTCTATTTGGCGTGCATCGCCCGCACGGCGAGGCACTAGTTTGAAATCCTCCTTGAAGATTACTTTTTCTTCTTGATACGAAGGCATGTATTCGCAGGTGGAGAAGGTCTTGCCGTCATCAGCCCGGGTGAGTTCGGCACGGTAGGAAACACCAAATTGCAATTGCTGTCCGTCGCCTGCATACAAGAAGAAGTTGTCATCTCCTCTGCCGTCCACTTTTTCTCCGTCCACATACCACTGTACGTGCGTGAAATCGTATCCACCATTGAAATCGTGATTAGTGATTGTCAGCACATCGTTCCAGCGTTGCAGAATAACCCAAGAAGGATAGAGGACAGTAAATGATGCTTGGTATGTGGTTTGCTTGTCTTGTTTGTCTGTCAGACGTAATGTGGCTTTATAGTGTTCCGGTCGTACGTACCATAGTGTGTCGCTCTCTTTCTTTGGCATTGGCACGAGCCATTGTACCATGGCAGTGTCTTTCATCGGTTGGCTTGTCACGTCTTTGAAACCTTGTTTCTTCGCCTCTTCGGAGAAGAGGAGGTCGTAACGAACAGGATGTCCCTGTTTGCGAACGAATGCCATTGATAGTGCATTGTCGTTACCGCAGACGGTATCAATGAGGAACTCACCTTGCACGTCCAATTGGGTGATTTCAATATGAATAGTGATATAGACAGAGTCCCGTCCGTTGTCGTAATAGAGCGTGTCATAATATGTTCCAGGCGTAGTGATAAGCGAGTCGCGGAGCAAGTAACTTTCGCCTACATCCAAGACCGTATCAATGACGGTGACTGTTATGCCTCTAAAGGTAGTTATCAGAGCATAGATAATACTGTCACAACCAAGTTGGTTGAGGACGCGTTGGGTAAAGTGACCTCCTGTGGTAATGGTGGTGTCGCGCCAATGCAAGATGTCGCCCTCGTAAATAGTATCATTTATTTCGTTTAGTTCTGCAGCAGGCAAGACGGTAAGATGAACCCGCGCGAGCGAGTCGCATAGTCCCGTACCGGAACGTGTAATAAGTCTTTCGTAGTCGCCCGATGTCGCAAGTATCGTATCTTGGAAACGGTATGTATCACCGTCACAAACAATCAGGTATTTGTCACCGCTTACCACACTTCCTACCGTCAGGTTGAGCGTATCCACACATTTGCAATGGTCAGTTTTGCCAACTGTGAAGTAGAACTGCCCGGATGTCTTATAGTCGGTCCCATGGAAAGGATAACTTGTTCCCTCGCAGATAAAAGCATTGATGGTCTGAGGTTCCGGCAGATAGTTTAATATCAGAGTTACCACAGAGTCGCAGCCTGCTGCGTTTGTCAAATTTCGTGTATATTTCCCTGCTGTATTGATGACCGTATCACCTATAGTAATCGATTCACCGAAACATAATGTGGTGTCAATCTTTACCGATGATGAAGACAGGAAATGCGCATTAAGAACATAGGCTATGCTGTCGCATTTAAGTTCGCTTTTTAACGTGTCGCTGTATGTGCCGTCTTTAACAATCGTTTGCCCTCTCCATTTAATAGAAGAGACATCGCAGATGGTAGTATCAATGGAGATTGTCTGGAGTTTGGTGACAGTCAGGTGCATATATACGATACTATCGCATTGCATTGTGTTTTCCGTCACTCCTCTGTAAGTGCCTTCCTTGCGTATCCATTCGCCGAAGAAATTCACTGAGTCGCCATCGCAAATGTGTTTGTCGAAATGCCCGATGGTGGAGTCGCCTCTTGTGATTCGCAGGGCGTAATAGACACTGTCGCACCCGGTTGTATATCTGGCGGTATCATTGTATGTCCCTGCTTCTGTCAGATTCTGGAATTTCGGTCCGTGTCCGTCCCAATTGAATGCAGGTTGCCCTTCACATATCGTAATACGATCCGTGCGGGCGGTTTTTGCCGTCTGTACTTTCAGGTTAAGCGTCACCGTTGAGTCACAACCAAACTGAGACTTGAACTTGCGTGTATATACGCCTGTCGATGTCAGCAGTGTGTCACCGAACGTGATTTCCGTGCCGTCGCATACGGTTTGACTTATCTTTTCGTTGTATAGCGGGTGGATGGCGAGGTCGAGCGTGTATCGGATGCGGTTGACATCATCGACAAACACTTTTCCATTATCTTCTGCCGACTCAATGGTATATCCGCGCCATACGACCGGCAGTTCCGTTTCACACAATGACAACGGTTCGGTAATCTCTTGCACGATATACAGTCGCAGATTGGTATATTCTTTGCAACCTTTGGATGAGGATTTTTCCGTGTAATAGTTGTTGAAGTATGTCTCGGCTTCCTTGAAAGACTTGAAATTGGTGTCATCGTAGTAGATGCTGTAGCCATTCCAGTCGTAGCCTTTCCGAATCTCGCTTTCTGTCAGAATCAAGGTGTCGTAGTATTCGATGTCGTCCAAAATATCCAGTCGCAGTGTCACAATACTATCGCATCCGGACACAACGGATGAGGTCGTGAACGTATAGCCATCGAAAGAGGACTTGTTAATCCATTTGCCGTTCCAGTTGAATCCGTAGCCTCCACCAGTCAACGTCGCTGCGCAAACTTGCTGGTGGTCTTCATATTCTATCTTTTCTTTTTCGTTCAGTATCAGTGTGTAGCGTATGCTGTCGCATCCTGACTTATAGCGGAGGGTGTCACGATACGTGCCACCTTTGCTCAACGGGCGTGTTTTCTTGCCGACTTTCCAGTTGTAAGTGCTGCCCGTGCAGATATATGCTGTCTGTACCGGCATATCTTTTACACTTTGTACCGTCAAATCGAGGTTTGTCACACTGTCTATCTCCGATGTCAAAGCCACTGTGTTTGTGTAGTGTCCCGATTTAGTCAGCTCTTTCCCGCCGAAGATATATGGCAGTTCTTTTTCACAGACGGTCGCTTTGATATTCACCTCTTTTCCGCAGAGCGGTTTGGCTTCCAAGACGAATTGTCCTTTCATTCGCTCTTTCTGTGTTAGTTGGCAGCAGTAGGTCGTTACGCCGTCTGCGTGAACGTCGATAGTGCGTCCGGTGCCTAATGTGGTGGAGGGTTTCGCCTTATTGTACCAGCGGTAGGTGAAACCCTCCGGTGCAGTTAGACGTGCCTGCTGATTCTCTAAACACTCCACTTCCAGTCCTTTGCGTGCGCAATCCACATAGAAATAGATGTAACTGAAATGTTTGCCGCAGTAATAGAAATATATGTTCCAACCAGTCTGGTTACTCTCATCTACGGCGCAGTCGTAGTTTTCTACGCGCAGTCGAAGAGTCTGACCGATGTATTGCGTCAAGTCAAAACCTACAGTGGACCAATCTTTCCATGAAGAAGATATGCCGCCATGAGTGAAACTTTTCCATCCTTCCGCCGCATCAGCAGCCACCGTGCGGTTACCTCGGCATGAGAAAGCGGCAGTCGAAGGATTGATGACATTGCCGTTTCGGTCGGTAATCTTGATGTCTATATGGGCTTGCAGTTCGTCATCGTAGTCATCGTTTGTATGGTGGGTGCGGTCCAATATGGCGGCGTACTCAAAGAGCAGAATGGCATTATCGGCTGTCACTTTGTAGTCCATAGCGATACCCTCGCCTTGAGGATGCCACTTCATAAACTCGGAGGGCTGTTTGACGGGTGTGCCCTTACCACCGTTTCGGGGGTTGCCTATACGAATACTGGATGAACGTCCGTCAGGAATCATCTTGAGCGAGGGTTGCAGGTAGTCGGATCCTTGCTCTGTGACAATGGTCTGACGGGTGCAGAGTATATTGGGTACGCCATAGGTGTAGTTGTTGGTGGTGGACAAACCGTAATCCTCTACGACATTGGGATATTCTTTCCAATCATACGTCTCTATATTGTCGCTACGACGATGGAACTCGTGGTTATAGACATAGCATGTTGTTCCTGGGTCGTCCAGGTCAGTCATATTGACGCACTGCGAATAAACAGCTTCTGACTGAATAAGCAGACTTGCTATTCCGATTATGATGTAAAGATGTTTGTCGTACCGCATAATCTATTGTATTGGAGAGTGAGTATCTTGGTTTGTTATGGTAGAATGCTCTTGTTGAGTGTTTCAGTTGATCAAAACAGGCTCAACTGGTTGTCATCTATTGGCTTGCTGTCTTCCGGCATGTCCGAACTGATGGTCAGCGGCACGTGCGGAACGGGCGAGGTGGTAGAGGTGGAGTTATCCGAGTTGTCGGAGTTTTCTGAATTGTCAGAGTTGTCGGAGTCTTCGGAATGTTCCGATTCTTCTGTTGTTTCCGATTCCTCCGGTTCGGGTGTGATGTCCTCTATCGCCGTCACAGGCAACGTGGTCAGTCGTTTGCCTTTGGCGCGAGGCGACTTGACGGCGATGAAGTCCGTCATCTCTAACGTGGCGGGTTCGCGCCATTCCTCCTCGTACCGGACAAGGAAGACAGGCTCGCTTCGGTCGCTGAGCAGAATGATACGGCTCTCTTCGTTGTCTCCGAGGAAATTCTGCGCCTTCATCTGCGCGTCCAGTGTGAACCGCTTGGCGTAGTAGTATCCCAGTTCGGCGTTCCAGAAGACCAGCGTCCACACCTTCTCCGCATCAAACCGCTCAATGACGCGTATGTCGTCGTCAAAATGGGCGGTCAGGTCAAACGTGTTGAGGTAGTAGTTGCCGCCGCGTGTGATGACGAGTATGCGGTCGTCGTCTTTGAACTCGCCGAGGTAATTGCCCTGTCCGTCGTAGTTAAGGCGCAGTACGTCTGGGTCGAACCACACTTTTCTGCCGCCCAGAGTCGAATGACCTTTCTGCTTGAGCGAGATGCCTTTAATCTCGTATTTGCTCAACAAGTTGCCTCTCGCGGTCCGACTCTTGACCATCAGCGTACTGAAGTCGTAGGCAAACTCCATCTTCTTCAGATGCGCGGCAGGCTTCAGCTGCACGCGTACGGTTTCCGCCTCGCCGTTCGGGTTGGCGGTGAAATATAGGATGCGGCTGCCCGGCTTGCCCTGCGTCAGGTCGTACTCCTTGTCGCGGGCGACACCTGTGACGTTGAAGCGCTTGATGTAGTTCACACCTCCCTTGCCGTCGCGATAGACTATATTGTATATGGTGCGTGTGTCGTTCTTTTTGAATATGTCCACGTGCAGGATGTCGGTGCCGATGAACGTCTTGTCGCTCACGCGGATAATCTTGTACTTGCCGTCCTTGTGGAAGACGATGATGTCGTCTATGCTCGAGCAGTTACACAAGAAATCGTCCTTCTTCAGCCCCGTGCCGATGAAGCCTTCTTCACGGTTGATATAGAGTTTCTCGTTCGCCTCGATGACGGTCTTGACATTGATGGACGCGAAGTTCCTGACCTCTGTCTGACGCGGGTGCTGTCCTCCGTAGGTCTCGCGCAGGTGCTCAAACCAGCGGATGGTGTAGTCGGTCAGGTGGTTGAGGTCGTTCTGTGTCTGTGTGATGCGCTTCTTCAGGTCGCGCATCAACTCGTCCGCTTTCTTCGAGTCGAACCGTGTGATGCGAATCATCTTTATTTCGAACAGCCGCTCAATGTCCTCCCTTTTCACCTCACGCAGCAGCTGCGCTTTGAACGGTGTCAGCGCCTTGTCCACGAAGTGCACCAGTTTGTCCTTGTCGGGAGCCTGTTCGTAGCCCTCCTCCTTGTAGATGCGGTTCTCGATGAAGATTTTCTCGAGGGACGTGAAGAAGTACTGCTCTTGCAGTTCGCCTTTCAGTATCTCCAGTTCGCGTCGCAGCAGTTCCCGCGTGTTGTCCACCGACTTGCGCAGCAGGTCGCTTACCGTTGTGAAGATAGGTTTCTTGTTCTCAATCACACAGCAGTTTGGCGATATACTTACCTCGCAGTCGGTGAAGGCGTACAGTGCGTCGATGGTCTTGTCCGAAGACGCGCCCGGAGCAAGTTGCACCACAATCTTCGCCTGTTCGGCGGTGAAGTCATCCACCTTGCGAATCTTGATTTTGCCTTTCTCCTGCGCCTTGAGTATGGTCTCAATCATCTTCGTGGTGGTCGTCCCGTAGGGTACTTCGGTGATGATGAGGGCCTTGTTGTCGTCCGCTTTGGTAATATGCGAGCGGACACGAACCATGCCGCCCCTTTCGCCGTCGTTGTATCGGCTCACGTCAATCTCGCCGCCCGTCGGGAAGTCGGGGAACAGTTGGAATTCTTCTCCGCGAAGGTAACTCAACGCCGCATCGCATAGTTCGCAGAAATTGTGAGGAAGGATTTTGGAGTTCAGACCAACCGCTATGCCTTCCACGCCCTGTGCTAACAGTAGCGGGAACTTGACAGGCAGATGGACAGGCTCTTTCTTCCGCCCGTCGTACGACAGCATCCATTCCGTTGTCTTCGGGTTGAACGCCGTTTCTAACGCGAACTTGCTCAGTCGTGCCTCTATGTAACGGGGAGCGGCTGCTCCGTCGCCGGTCAGCAGGTTGCCCCAGTTACCCTGGCAGTCAATCAGCAGGTCTTTCTGCCCAAGTTGCACTAACGCGTCGCCTATGCTTGCGTCGCCGTGGGGATGGTACTGCATCGTCTGCCCCACTATGTTCGCCACCTTGTTGTACTTGCCGTCGTCCACGGTCTTCATAGCGTGCAGAACGCGCCGCTGGACGGGCTTCAGACCGTCCTCCACGGCAGGTACCGCGCGCTCCAGTATGACGTATGAGGCATAGTCCAGGAACCAATCCTGGTACATGCCAGTAAGATGGTAGCGAACCGATTCGTTGTCAGACTCCATACCGTCCCGCAGGTTTTATTTCAGTATGCGACCCAGAATGATGTAAAGCAGAATACCGACAACTTCCAATGCCAGCGAGGTCATCAACAGAGCATTGGAAGGTACTGCCAAATGGTAGATTACCAAGCAGAGGACTCCCGCCAAGACGAGGATAAGTCCCAAGTTTTTCAAAAATGTGTTCATATATCAATATCAGTTAATGTTTCTAAAACCGCGCAAAGATAGTGCTTTGTGTCGGTTTGTGCAAATAAAAATGCCTATTCTGTCACGCCGTACAAGTCGAACGCTTCTGCCCGTGTTATTCGGACGGGATAAAAGCGTCCCGTTTGCAACTCATCTGTTGCCTCAACCAGCACCTCGTTGTCCACTTCCGGCGAGTCGTGTTCCGTCCTTCCAACAAAGTAGTCCCCTTCTTGTCGGTCGATTAGCACGCGCAGCGTCTGTCCGATGAGTGTCTGTTGCTGCTCCTCCGCAATCTCCTGCTGAATCGCCATCAGTTCTTGCAACCGCCCTTGTTTGACCTCTTCCGGCACATCGTCTTGGTAGTGCAGATAGGAGTATGTTCCCTCCTCGTGCGAGTAGGCGAACGCTCCCATGCGTTCGAAGCGCATCTTGCGCGTCCATTCTTTAAGGGCTGTGAAATCCTCTTCCGTTTCCCCTGGATGCCCGACCATCAGTGTAGTCCGTAGGTAAATCCCCGGTACTTCCCTGCGGATGCGCTCAATCACCCTGTCCTGTTCTTCCGTACTTATGTGCCGGCGCATCAGTCCCAGTATATGGTCACTTGTGTGCTGCAGAGCGATGTCAAGGTAGTTGCACACATTCTCCTCTTCCGCCATCACAGGCAACAGGTCATAGGGGAAGTCGGCGGGGTAGGCGTAGTGCAACCTAATCCACTCAATCCCCTCTATCTTTGCCAATTGCCTTACTAATGACGGCAGGCGGTGTTCTTTGTACAGGTCGGTGCCGTAAGACGACAGGTCTTGCGCAATCACGTTCAGTTCCTTGACCCCCTGTGCCGCGAGCCATTCCGCCTCCCGCAGAATGTCCTCTTCCTCTCGTGATTTCAGTCGTCCCGTTATGAGCGGAATGGCGCAGTATGAACACATCCGGTTGCAGCCCTCTGAGATCTTCAGGTAGGCATAGTGCGACGGTGTAGTCAGTTGCCGTTGGAAACCTTCAGCGGGAGCCTTCGTCAGGAGGCTGACTAATTCCGTGTAGTCAAACTTCCCGAACCATCCGTCCACTTCCGGCAGTTCCTCGGGCAGTTCCTTCGCATACCGCTGGCTCAGGCACCCCATCACGTACAGACGGTCCAAATCTCCTGCCTGCTTGCGTGCCGCGAATTGCAGTATCGTGCGGATGCTCTCCTCTTTCGCGTCGCCTATGAACCCGCAGGTGTTGATGACTGCCGTGCGGCTCCGTGGCTCTTCGGGGTCGTGGTGGCAAAGCCAACCTGCGGCTCGCAGATGTCCCATCAGCCGCTCCGTATCGACAAGGTTCTTCGAACAACCCAGCGTCAGTATGTCAATGTCACGAGCCATTCCTTAGTTGCCCATGTCGCTGTGGAACTGGATGCGTACCAGCCTTACGTGCAGTTCGTCGTAGTCATCGTAACCGAGGTTCTCCATCGCCACGCGCAGGTTGTCGCTCTCCGCGTGCTTGAAGTAGTCAACGATGTCCGCTTTCTCGTCAGGATCCACCACGTCGTCTATGAAGTAGTTGATGTTCAGTTTGGTTCCGCTATAGACTATCGCCTCAACCTCTTCCAATAGTTCGTCCAACGACATTCCCTTGCTTTCTGCGAGGTCGTCTAATGCGACGCGTCGGTCAATCGCCTGGATGATGCTTATTTTTCTTGCCGAGTCGTGGGCAACAGTCCTAACGCGCAGGTCTTCGGGACGGATAATCTCGTTCTCGTCCACGTAGTCCTTAATCAGTTTAACGAACTCCTCACCGTATCGTTTGGCCTTGCCTGCACCCACACCCGGAATGTTCTGCAGTTCTTCTAACGTGATGGGGTAGGTGGTCGCCATTGCCTCAAGGCTCGGGTCCTGGAAGATGACGAACGGAGGCACGTTCATCTTCTTGCTCAGTTTCTTGCGGAGGTCTTTCAGTATGGAGAATAGCACGTCGTCTGCTGCCGCAGAACCGCTCAGTTCCAACGGCATCTCTTCGTCCTCATCCTTCTTAATCTCAATCGGTATCTCGAACGTGGTCGGATGTTTCACGTATTTTTTACCTTCGAGAGTGATCTTCAGGTCGCCGTACGACTCGATGTCCTTGCGGATGTAGCCCGCAATCATAGCCTGACGGATGATGGTGTATAGCGTTTGCTCGCTCTCGTCGGAGGCTATGCCGAAGTTCTCCATCTGGTCGTGGTGGTACGACACGATGGCGGCGGTGCGGTTTCCGTGAAGCAAATCCACGATATGTTCTGCTCTGAACTTCTCGTTCAGCAGCAGGATGGTCTCGATGGTGATGCCCAGCAGTTCACTCTCGTCCACCTGTCGGTAGGTCTTCTTGCAGTTGTCGCAGTTGCCGCAGTTGTCCTCCGGGTACTCCTCGCCGAAGTAATTAAGCAGCAGTTTGCGGCGGCAGAAAGGCGACTCGGCGTAGCCTTGTGACTCGAACAGCAGCTGGTTGTTGATGTCCTGCTCCGCCACTGGTTTGTCCCTTGCGAAACGGCGCATTCGCTCTATATCTTTTGGGCTGTAGAAGCAGATGCACAGACCCTCTCCGCCGTCGCGTCCCGCACGTCCAGTTTCCTGGTAGTAGCCTTCCAACGACTTGGGCACATCGTAGTGAAGCACAAACCGCACATCGGGTTTGTCGATACCCATACCGAATGCAATAGTTGCCACAATCACTTGCACTTTCTCCATCAGGAAAGCGTCTTGGTTCGCGCTTCGTGTCGCCGCGTCCATACCCGCATGGTAGGGCAGGGCAGCTATGTGGTTGACCTGCAGTTTGGCAGCAAGTTCCTCCACTTCCCTGCGTGCAAGGCAATAGACGATGCCTGACTTGCCTTCCATCTGGCGGATGAAGCGAACCACGTCCTTATCCACGTTCTCGGTCTTCGGACGTACCTCATAGTACAGGTTCGGGCGGTTGAAACTCGCTTTATAGACCACTGCATCCATTATGTCGAGGCTCTTCTGGATGTCGTGCTGCACTTTCTCCGTTGCAGTCGCGGTTAGAGCCATGATGGGTGCACGTCCTATCCGCATTGTCATACTGTGGATGTTCCTGTATTCGGGACGGAAATCGTGTCCCCATTCACTGATACAGTGCGCTTCATCGACCGCATAGAAACTAATCTTCACCTCCCTCAAAAAGTCTATGTTCTCGTCCTTGTTCAGGCTCTCCGGCGCAAGGTACAGTAGTTTGGTCTTTCCGCTCATCACATCCTCCCTGACGGCGGCTATCTCCGGCTTCGACAGGCTGGAGTTGATGAAATGCGCCACACCGTCCTCTTCCGAGAAGTTCCGCATTGCGTCCACCTGGTTTTTCATCAGTGCAATCAGCGGACTGATGACAATCGCAACCCCCTCCATCAGCAGTGCCGGTAACTGGTAGCACATACTCTTCCCGCCACCTGTCGGCATCAGGACAAAGGAGTCCTGACCGTCCATCAGACTCATTATAATCCGCTCTTGGTTCCCCTTGAAGGTCTCAAACCCAAAATGATGCTGCAGCGCAGCAACCAACTCATCATGACTCAGTTTCATTCCTAAAAATATTAGGCTTTAGCGTTAATAATATTCTTTCTATCCTGTCTTTCTGTAATGAGACGCGGCAAAAATAGCGTTTCTTGTATATACCTGCAATACATACGGAATTTTTTTTGCACATTATTGTCGGATTTAAAGTTTATAGTTTATAGTTGAAAGTTGAATGAAGTTGGAGAGTTGTTTTATAGTTGATAGTTGACAATTGATAGTTGATAGTTTTTTTTAGTTTAGAGTTGAATGTTTAATGTTGAGAGAAGTTAGAGAGTTGAGAGTTTATAGTTTCATATTTATGATTTATGGTTTATGATTTCAAATCCGCCCATTAGTTCGCAACCAATACGTCAAAGATCACTTGCAGTTTGTGTGCGGTTGGTCTGCTTCCGCCTCGCGGACACTATCCTCGTATATGTACCAAAACTTCGTTTTAGTAGTGGGTACTCGGATGTGCTCCGCTCTTCCCCAAAATTAAAATTTTCGGGAACCCTATTCATTTGCCGCGCCATGTTGCGGCAAACGTCGTACACCGGTGATGGCACTCTGTTACACGAACAGAAACAGAAAAAAGAAAACATCCTGTACGATAGATGTCCCCGTCCTTATCCGCCTGTGCACAAGGCGGAGAACACGTCTGACTGCCACTTGTAATACGCCTCACGGCGTGAGCCATTTCCACTGAAATGACGTGCAAAGATAATACATTTTCGGGCGAAATGCAATACCTTCTTAAGAAAAGTAAACTCTTTTTTCGACTTTATTAGGAAAAAGGGCATAAAAAAGTTGTCCCATCTTAAGAAAAGTAAATTTTTAGGGTTATTGGTTTAGGAGTTTTTTATAGTTGAGAGTTGAAAGTTGATAGTTGATAATTTCAAATTTAGGATTTCAAGTTTCAAATTGCAAATCTCAAATTGCAATTTTGTTGGTTTATGGTTTAGTTGTTACGGAATGTCGGGATGACGTGATACCGAAGAGGGCGGCGAGGATTATACAGGCGGATCGGGGGAGCCGATCGGAATTCAATTCCGACGCAATGGACAAAGGCCTGCTCGTAAAAAAGGGGAAAAGCTCAATAAACAAAGACCGTAGAACGAAGAGACACACCACAAATAACCGTTATAGGCGGAGCGTTTTCCCAACAAACGGGAAGACGCTCCGGGGAGAAAAGCAAAATAAATCAATAGAGACAGATGACACATTTCTCTCCGGGGAGGATGCGTTCTTGCTCCATGACCATCTTTACTTTGAAATTGTTCATTCGGAGAACATCAGGAACAGAGTATATAGGATGATTCAACAGACCAAGCAGAGCCGGGCATAAATCATGCTTTTTTTTCTTCATAACAACGGGCTTTTGTGAGGTCAAAGCGCGATAAGCCCTGAAATCGCTTCTGTACGATAGGTTTGCTTCTTCGTCGTTGAGAAGGTTAAGCATGTTGTCAAACCGCGAACCATAATATGCGTCCTCCACCATTTTCAGAACAGTGTGCTTGCCATCATAGTGATAACTCAACCGGGCTTCCAACCACGTGCTATAGTTATACGGCTCCAAATCAGTCATAGCGATACGCTCTGCATGCAGGTTGTTAAGATCCGTGTACATCTGTCGCATGAAATTGGTAAGAATCGTGTCGAGTTCCTCAATCCGTCGAATCTCATTCTCCGTATATACGCACATCCAATTAAGGAGTTTCCTGCGACGGCGAAGCAACTTAATCATCTTATCATACCGCTCGCTTGGCAGAGACCCATCATAGAAATAATTGTCATCCCAGTTGGCAGTTTCTTTGATGCGCCTCTCGCAAGCTTGCAGACGTTTACGCAATTGCGCGATTTCCTGTTTAGTCAGAGGATTTTTCATGAATCTGGATCTTTCCCTTTTTGTTCAATATGCGGTCAATAAATTCCTGCATACTTTGTCCGGGACGCGGACACGGATCTTCAAATACGGTTACGGACATAATAATAAAATATTTTGAATAGAATATTTAGTACAACCCGGCTCATCCTTTCATCTTAATATGGAAGGTTTATTATAAACAATTCAAATAAAAGTTTTTCAAAAAATTCATATACTACATATATTAAACCTAATATTATGAAAATTGATACACACCACAGGGTACACCCTCCTGACTCAAAAAGCATCGGAAGCAAGAACACTGCAAAGAGAATACCAATCACAAGTACAATCAAAAGAAAGACAAATGAATCAAAGATAGATGGAGAATAAGTAGAATGTTTAGTTATTTTTAACGAATCTGCTTTAATGTAGCCATGACCGCAAGTTCCATCATTGTAGAGCCAAAATGCATGTACCCACCCATCTACAGAAGAGGCATTGTCGATCATCAATTTCTGCCCTTTCTGTAACGATCCGATAATGGTTGCCTTTTTGTTAGGCGCTATTCTAACATTCATACTTTCTATAGTTGCATCTTCCGGTAATCTAGCCCAACGTAAATTAGCATTATTTACATTTGGAATGCCCCAAGAAAATGAAATTTTATCCCCTTCCTTTGTACTTACAACTCTAACCGTATCCATCATCATACCATCAGGAGTTATATTTTTCCCAATGCTATGGAAATAATTGATGATTGATTTATTATAATTATGAATACGATATCTTATTTGCAGCGTTTTACCATTAGTATTACGTTCAGTTTCAATTTTCTCTGCTTCGAAGAACACATTATCACAAAGAGGCAAAACTTCATCTACAAAAAATGCAAAGGCTGCTTGGTCTTCAGGATAGATATAGCCGGAAGCTGCTTCTATTTCATTTGCGCTTAAACGGCTTAACATTTTTTTCTCCATTCTGCTGCCTGTGTTGCAACCAGTAAGAACAAGAATAAAAAGAAAAATAATAAACTGACAAATAATTTTAGATTTCATAGTCTCTTCTCCTCATATTATTTAAGTAAATTCTTATTTTGCAAAGCCTTCTTTACATTTTCAAATTCCGTACAGAAAAGCAGTGTATCAAAGTCCTCCTCAGAGCATATCCCCCATGCAACCAATTTTGTTTCATTATTTGAGGATACAACTTGTTCATATACAAACATTGCATAATTTTCATATTCCTTCTCAACAACAAATATAGGAGTAAAAACGTGGTTTTTGACTATTTCCATTTTGTTAGAGTTCTTCGACCACCAGGAAACGCCCATGGGGAGATAAAACGGGAATGTCTTTTTGGTATCCTGCATGTTGTTATTCAAGGCCTCTTTCTTCCATTCAATATATTTATTGCGGATTGATAATAAGTTTTCTCTAAACAGTTCGATATTCTCCTTACCAGCGACAAAGAAGAAAGTGGTATCATGACCAACGAAGGATATATCATAATTGCCATTTTCTTTTAGTGTGGTAACACAAATTGAGGTTTGTATGCCACAATTTTCTAAGACTCCAATTGGCGTTAAATCATACTTTTGTTCACCTTGAGTCATAATGCTAACTAAACATAGCATCAATACTGTACATAGTTTTTTCATAATGATTAAATTTTATATTTCATGTCAATTTACATAAGTCATTTTGACAGGCTTCATCTATCATATATCTAATAGATTTTTTCCCACTGATGTTGGCTGCGACCATCATAACAACACCCGCCATTTATATGTGCCGTAGGCTCATCTGTTTGAAGTTTTAGACCGCATTTTTTACATTTTATGATTTTTTGCGTACCCACGTTGCACAATCTACGCCAATCATGATACGCATTAGGAGAGTATCCCTGCTTTCTATTTTCACATACTCCCGATGCCAACTGAGGTCTTGAGCTTGATTGAACTACCATTCCACAATTATGGCATTCCCAATAAGCGCAATGTGAATGTTCTGAACCAAAGGCATTTATTTTGGCAGTTTCTTGCGGTTCAACATTTCGATAATGAGCAAAATAGAAGTCAATTTGATTGTCCGGCTGACCATCATCGATTTTGTCGTAGTGCCATTCAGGATCATATTTTTCCGTCAATGTGACAAATCTCTCTACTTGAGCCATGGACATTTCATTTTGTCTATCCCATAATGTTGTCCACAATTTTTCAGCCTGCATAACATTACCGGTTGCATAAGCATTCTCTAATTTGTCCAAAGTAGAATCAATCTGTGCTTTACAAGCACTTATACATAGGACGATCCCTATTAAAATAATTATCTTTTTCATCATAATGATTATTTTGAAATATACAAACATGATTTTAGTTTGACTTTTTAGGAAGACTTTTGTTGATGTCACCCAAGCCTCGTTTACCTAATTCACTACCTGCACCTATTGCGATAAGTGCCAAAACAACTTTCACAATACCTTTTACTGCTTCCATAATTGTTTAATTTTTAGAGTTAATAGAATCAAATAATTCGTCGATCCAATTGGAGATAGCGCCTCCTAATTTGCGACCTGTATCAAAACTTTCTTTAGATACTTTTTCTACCCATTCGATTAGCTCTTTCTTGTCTAATCCATCGGCGATGGTTGATAATTCTTCTCCTGTCATAACTTTATTATTTTAAGAGGTTAGAAAAATAGTTGTCAAATTTTTCTTGGTCACTGTACCAAGCGCCGGAAGACGGATGGTAAGGATTGATGACTGCAACAGGATGGTTTACTCCAGGTACATCCAAATGGCATACATAGTACTCCGTTTCCTGTAGTTCTTTCAAGTCAACGAGATACGGATTGCGCTCTTTGAGTGCCGAGTTAATCACGTTGCCCCAGACAACAACGATGTCGGGCTGCAGCTGTTGAACGACTTCTGTAAATGCCGCAAAATCACGTTCTGACAAGTCTGACCACATAGTCTCACGGAACGAACCATTCGTAGCAGGCAAGAAGAACTGAACGTAATTGGTAAAAGCCAGGTACTCCCAGACGGTGTCATAATCTTCTGTACCAAGATGTTTGCCCATGTACGCGGCAAAGCGTTGGTACGTTGTAGGGGCATCCTCCACACAATAACTCGGTTCCAGATGAAGTTGCTTACCGGCAGACTTGTATTCAGGGCATTTGTTATCGAACTCGGATGAGTCCTTCAAAATAACACTGGTGCATGAAGCGAAGAAAGGACACTTGACGCAATTGCAATAGAAGCTGGCACCGAGCACTAAAATCTTTTTGCCGTGAATACCTTCCTTGTAGTGATTGCCCACATAGGGTTCAAAAAAATGATGTTTACTCATAATAAAAAAACAATACTTTTGCGATTCAGGGCGCAAGAGTACTGCTTTTTTAATAAACCGATGTATACGTATATAAATTTTCTTAAACCCCAATCGGTCATTAGACCGAATATGAGTGTTAATTTATATATGTTATTCTATTTTGCTTATGTTCATCTTTTTCGGCATCTTTTTTATTTTTACTTGGTTACAATGCTCGCATTGCGCCCTTGCTCAAATAAAAAATCTGCTCGAAAAATTCTGAACCTAAACAACAAATTCTAATAACCGATTGGGGTTAAATTTTCAGGCATTCTTCGATGATCTTTTTCCATTCATCTTTCTCCTTTTCCAATCTTTCTGACTTGGTGTCTCTGAATGTTTGTCCTTTTATGGCTTGGGTATAAACATTTCCGTCTATATCCAGGAACACTTTTACAAGCGCCGTCCACGGTACTTGAAAGGTCTCGTCCCGATCATCCTTTCTAAAGGCTTTATTAATTAGCCCTTGATTGTACAGATGTTCGAAGAGCGCGTACATCATCCGTCCGCAATCAACGCGATCTTCTCGTTGCATCCGCCATGCACACTCGTAATTCGGGTCTCTGGCAATCAGCCGCATGTGCTCTGCCCCGACAATAAAACGCTCAAAGAGTTCGCGTGCTTCAGCTGTCTTTTGATGGTCGATATTCTTATCCCCTTTTACATACTGAATACGTTTTACAAGAGCCTGGTATGTTTCGTTTGTAAAACATGTAGGCGATTTTTCAAAACTTTTTTCGGGCAATTTTCCGCTTGGCAATGTTTCCCCGCTGAGGTATCGCCGGAACACATTTTTGATGATGGTGGTAGCGGTAACGCCCACTTTCCTGATATCTTCTTCCTCGTTTAGGGTAATCCAGAATAGCCAATACGTGCCATCGTCCGCATTGTCTGTGAGCTTGAAGCGGTGCGAGAAGTCCTTGTACGGGAACGTGTTATTGAGTATGCGGCACATTTCAGGTAGAACAATCTCTCGCTCTTGGCGGAATTGCTCTATCTCCTCCTCATGGTTGAACCCATTCACAGTGATACCCCGGCAACCGTAGTAGATGCCTTCTGCAGGAGTATCTGTATCATATTCAATCAGGAACTCATAGAGCCGGTGTCCGTCGGCACTTTTCAGAGTATCGATACGGTACATGAGCGTAGCAGGCAATTCAGAACGAATACCGCCTTTGCCGTCCGGGATATATCCTCTCAACTCGTGCCTGTCATGCTCAATCAGCCCCATCATCTTCCGGCGATAGAACTCCGACGCTTCGGCTGTGTATTTGAGGCGAAGAGAATATTGGTCTATTTTCGAGCTCATATCGTATTAATACAAGAATCCCACACTCCAAATCGGCAATTTATGCCCAATAGCTGTCTCCATGTTGTCAGCCAGCACATACGAGTTTGGCATATTGGCTATTTGACTGAAGTCCTTGTCTTCGCCGCCTACCTCTATCGTGTACGTCCCGTCGATCTTGAAGTCACCTTGTTTCTTACCGAATTCCACTTGGTGTTTGGCTGACAACTGGTTAGCGACAAACGTCTCTCTTGCTGTCCCAATCCGCACCGGTGTAGTTGCCCACGCATAGAGCATATTGGGGTTGTCGATATATATTTTATCCGGTTTCTGCATCCGTTTGGCATTCACAAGGTCGCAGTATAACAGGCGCAACAATTTCGCTTTGTCCATATAATTCAGATAAGCCACCACCGTTTCCCGTTTCAGTCCACTCTGAACCGACAACTTCGATATATCCAACTGATACGGCTCACTTGCACACAGCATTGTCATCAGTGCCTTTATCTTCCGCGTGTTGCCCACATCCACCTTGCATATCTTTGTCAGTTCATCATCAATTGTGTGGTTCACTACTTGCTGAATGGCTATGTAATAATCCGTCTCGTTTTCCAAATAATACGGGTAATATCCGTACCGCAGATACTCTTGGAAAAGCGCTACCGGTCTGCCTTTGCTATTCATCTCTTGAATCAACGGAGCCGGATTAGTCAATACTTCCTCCAGCGGATAGATTGGCATCTCTATCCCTTTGTAGAAATGCAGGAACTCCCTAAAACTCAATCCCTGGATGTCATGATTGATACATCTCCTACTCAGATCTGCATCCTCTTCTGTCATACTCAGCAAGCTGCTACCGCTAATCACCATCTTAATGGAGGGATAACTGTCGTATATCTCTTTGATTTCTCTGCTCCAGTTCTCGTACTTGTGTATCTCATCAATGAACAGGTGTTTGCCTCCGCTCAGATAGAACTGCTCTGCCAGCTCCAGAAGACTATGCGTTGCAAAGTAGGCATCGTCGCACGACACATATAGTACTTGTCTGTCCATATACGCATAATGCTGCTTGATATACTGCCGCATCATTGTGGTTTTCCCTACACCTTTTGGCCCGCGTATAGCCATAAGCCGAGCATCCCAGTTGATACTATGCGCCCATTGCCGCACAATATCCAGCGTTGTTATCTCCCACAACCTGTCATGTTTCTTAATCAATGTATCCATATTTCTAATAGTTACATTTTCATGTTATTTGCGCATTTTGTCCGTTGCAAAGGTCAAATTATGCTTGTATTTGTCCGTTATAAAGGGCAAAAAGTCTGCATATTTGTCCGTTACAGGGGGCAAAATTGCCCCAAGAAACTGATATATGCAAGTTTTTCCTCAAAAAAACCTTTTCAGCTACATTTTTTTCATTTTGCAGTATTCAAACTGCTGCAAAGCGGCATTTTTGCATCGTTTCCAATAAAAAACCTCCCGATGGAAGGAGGTTCTCTGTATATGGCTACCGCAATTATTTCGCGCGTTCTTTCTCACGCTCGCGACGTTTGGAGTCTTTCAACATTCTGTTCATGTGTTCCTGCATACTTTGTCCGTGTTGCGGACACGGGTCTTCGAATACAATTACGCTCATAATCTCAAATGTTTATCTTTTCTTTCATTGCTTCAATCACATCATGCCAAAACGACCAGTCATATCCGGCAGAAGGATGGTAAACACATAATGCATGCACTACATGTCCGCTGGGCAATGTATAGTAACCTACATCCTCGTGCTCTACAACCCCGGAGCGTGTACGGACAACAAGTGTATCACTATCCGTCCAATAAGTATTGGGTAGGTTTCGCCAAAGCTGCTTTCCCCACGCAATCATTAATTTCGGTCGTAACTGCTCTAAGACTTCAAATAATGCAGTTCCGGCTTGGCGGTATTGCTCTGTTGTTCCTGCCTGACGAGGACCTCCCATAGCAACTTGAAGGTAGTTGTAGAATGCAATGCTATCCCATATCCGAGTGCTCTCATCGGGTGTTGTTTCATGCCCGACCAAAGAACGTTCGAATTTCAGGTAGGTATTCATCCAACCTTCCCGCTCATTGCGAGGATCAAGATAATCGGCTATCACTCGTCGGGTAAAGTCCGCACATTCCGAATGCGCCTGACAAATGCCGCAATCTGAGCAACCTTTATCACAATAATGGCTCTCACCGAGGATTAAGACATCCTTGTATCTTTGTCCTATAAATGGTCTAAAAAACATAGCATTTCATTCACACAAATTTGACAGGAACACAAGATTCTTTAATTTGCTCTTTAATCGTTTCGTTGTTTGGGCACATTAAAAGCTTTTTATAGGTGTCGCAAATCCTGCAACTAACTAACTAAAATTTAATCTTTCCCCCACAACCAACCATATCCTAGAATGATTAGAGGAATAAGTAAAATACTCATTATCCCACTTCCTATATCACCGTTAGTATTTTCCATAAAGCCCTTATGCTTTTTTGCCATTATTTTTATTCAATACTGCTGATAATATTACTCCCCCTATTCCGAGAACTGCAGCTACAATACCGGTAGTTTTTTCACCATTTGTTTTTTTTGCCATAATTTTAAATTTTAAGGGTTAATTATTATATTATTTCTTCATATTCAACGTCTTCCGCATTCTCTTGCATCCAATTTTTAATACGTTGGTCAAAATTATGCAGTTGGGTTGATATGTTTTGCATACCTTGGAATGTTTCTTCTCTCTCTTTTACTTGTTTTTCTAATTGCAAATAAGAAGGAGCAAAATTTATGTAATAATCTTCATTGTTATTGAAACATTCAAAAATCTTTTGGATTTTATCACTAACTGCATCTTTAATCTTTCCTTTTGTCGCTTCAAATTCAGCAAGTGCTTTTTCTTCTTTCTTTCTTTGCCAATAGGCAACACCTATTTCAATAGCAGCACCGATATAAGGCATTGCTTTTGTAAATTTTGCACCCAATTTGATTGCACCCCAAGGCTTGAATTTATATCCTTTCGCTACAACATCTCTAACCGCCTTAACAGTTTCTCCTGAAATCTTTACCCCTTTTATTGCGGTTGCTCCTTTTTGTAGTCCTTCTGTCAGTAACTTTTCTGTAAATGTAACTTTGTTCTCAATATTGGCTACTCTTGTTTTTATGGCGACATCGTTTCCTTCTGAACAATCCTGCACAATTTGATTAATTGCCCGATCTAGTACGTAAAACGATATCTGACCATCATTAACTCCTATCCGTTGTTCAACAATTTGCTCAAAACTATCCATTGATGCACTATTTATGTCAGAAAGAATCTCGTCTTTCAATGCATTCAATCTGTCCTGCATTTCTTGTTTTGAATTACTTAAATCCTTGCGCAGAAGAGATAAATCTTGCTCCATCTCATGGTTCTTCTCCCTAACTTTTGTCATTGTAGATTCAACAGAATGATACACAACCTGAATTGCATCAAATGTCTGACATACTATATCTGTTATTGATGCTTGCTCTGTTGACTCTCTCAATGCTTTAATATCACTGTGCGTGACAAGTTCATCTATACATTTACGTAAATCTTCGATATGTGAACGTCGTTTGTAATTGTCCATTTTTGCAAACCAATATTCAAGACCTTTACCTTTGGGGTCAGCAGCGATGCAAACAACACGAAGTTGCTTTTCTTCATTTGGGGTCAGTCTAATAGTATCCTTTAGGCGCTGTTTTAAATTATTTGTTTTAATGGTTGCTCCTCTTATAAAATCCTCCTCATCCATCAAATCATAGCCTGCTTCATCCATTTTATTAATCACGAAAATAGTCGAGTTGAGTTTACCAAACTTGCGCATAACCTTTTCTATGAATTTTGCATGGCTATCTTTAAGTGGAGTTACAGCATCGCAAATGTACAAAATAATGTGAGCCTCGCTGATATATTTTTCCGTAATAGCAGATAAACGAATAGAATCTCCGTCTATTTCTTTTTCTTTGGAGCCAAAAAGACCAGGAGTATCCATTATCTCAAAACCACTAGCCAAGCCTTGTGGATGATATACTATTATTTCATCCGATGACTCGTCAACATCAATCTTCATGTCGGGCTCAATTTTTCCATTAAGTCCGGCAATGGTTGATGTTTTGCCATCAGAGAAACTGCTAAGAAGGACTATCTTTATCTTCTCATCAGCCATCGTTCCTTGGACATGTTCAATCTTTTGATAGATCTCACCAAAATTTAATCCTAATTTCTCTCCATCTTTTAGAATGGTTACGAGACTTGATAAATCTTTCATTTCTTTTACATATTTTGAATGTTAACAGAATAATCTTTGATTTGTTTGGAAACCATATCTAGTGTTGTTTTAATATCTTTGATATGTTTCATATCACAATTAACGACATCTATTAAGTCTGTGATTTTTCGATTAATAAGATCTTTGCAATTTTCCATTTCTTCACGCAATTGCTGTTGTACATACTGTTTATTAGAATTTAACTGTAGCCGTAATTCGTTCTTTGCATTTTGTTTGTTCTGATTCTCTGCACTTCCAGCGGTGATAATTTTTATTAGTCCCCACACGGCAGCTCCTATTCCCATGCCTATCGCTCCGCCAAAAGCGCCTAATCCAACAGCAGTACCTAATTCCAATGCATTCTTTAAAAAATCACCAAATGTAAATTCAAGATTATCCATTATATTCTCCATATCAATCACCTGAATGGATACAGAATCTATTTCTATATTTGGCACGCACTTAAAACAATCTAAATACTGTTTTTGCTTAGCTTGCAAACTGTCATTCATTTTGATAATCTCTTTTGATACTAACTGTTGCATGGCAGTTTTATACTTATACTTAAATGCAGACACCTGACTTTTTAGTTTTTCTTCAAGATCATTTAAATCCGCATTATCTATTGCTGCACTCATCTCATTTTGTAAAGAAGCAAATAAACGATTATTTTCTGACGTCGCATTTGCAGATAAATGATGTTTCGTTTCTTGCGCAACTTGTTTTATTGCATTCTGATATTGTTTTAAGCTTTCCGCCAATTTCTGTATACCCATAGTTTTAGCATCTACAAGTTTAGAAATTTCGTCAGTTATATGATTGCACAATGCGACCAATTTTTGTTTATTCGCTGATATCAATTCCTCGTCAAAATGTTCAGTTTTGTTTTGGATTAAATCAACAATCTCTTGGAAATGGCTAAATATAAACACATCATCAGCAGAACCAAAATAAGATATTAATTTCTTCTGCGTTTTTATCAAATCATCACGAGTTGCCGCGAAATGGGCTTTCGCACACATCGCAAGTAAAGCTTGAATCGCAATATTTCCTTTATATACAACTCCAAGAATGTCTCTAAAAGTATCTTCTATAAGAGTGTATGTTTTATCCACATCACTTGTGAAAAGGTTTTCTCTTTCTTCGCACTCGTCATAGTTTGAAGCCCCCCCGCGTACGTTATATATAGAATATACATTCACCCAATCGTTAAGGTATTTTTTTATTTTTTCTGCTGTAGCAGAATCAGGTTTCTTATTGTGACCTTGTACATAAAAAACAACATGAGCCTGCTGAAGAGCCCGTTTGATATCATCTTTGAAATCTTCTTCTTTTCCTTCTATACCAGGAACATCAATTAGAGTAAATGGCTTGCCAAAGATATTTAGATGGTACTCATCATAAGTCTTTGTAAAGTCCGCTTGCCCATCGCCAACAATCAAACCGTCATTTGCATTTTTCTGCTTTTGGGGATCAAATAGAATTCGCAAAGTTTCTATTATAGTACTCTTTCCTGCATTTGTTTCTCCGAAAAAAGCAATTACCAAGTTATCCCAAACCATGCCGTTGATTGTTTGTTCCATCACATTTGAAACCTCATCAATTTGATTTGTTATACCTTTGATAAAATCCAATTGCAGTTTAACAAGTTCAGTATTCCCAGCGTCAAATCTCTCAATTTTTGACTTCGTTTGTGCCAAGCTTGTAATAAGCCCTTTGTATTTATCTTTTATTATTTGTCTTGCCGATTGAGCATCTTGTCTTATCCCGTCATTTTTCTCGCCTTCACTTTTTTGAGATTGGACAACATTTTTAAGTTGTGGCTGTTTCCCGATAATAGCATTGAATAAAGCCAACCATTTCTTTTTATGTAATTGATTTTTACCACCGACTAACAAGCTAAAAGAAACATAATTTTTATTTCCTCCTGTTTCTATAATATCAAGCCAATTCCCATCTTCTTGGAAACGTATGATATTATCCCATCTATAAACTTCTTTTTCCACAATGGATTTGTCACGTTTACACGTATAGTGAATTCCAATATCTGATAGCAAAATAGCTTCTACTTGTATGTGTTTAGCCTTGTTATGATTATACTCTTCCGCTCCATCTGCATCTAAATATGTAGTTTTCTTAGCTGCATAATAAAGTTCCATTCTCTTTTTGTCGAACATCTTTAGGATACTAAAGTCAGAAGATAGCATATGTTTTTCATCAATATAATCAAAGCAATGCTCATGATCTGAAATAGACGAAATAAAAGAAGAAAAATTTTTAAAAATATCACTTATATTGTTTGCCATTGTATTTATTTAATTAGTGTCCAATATGAATGGACTGATTATAAATCCATTTTTAATACTTCCTTTGCGTCGGCATATATTCCTACTCCAATATCGCCAACAGCACCGTTTAGATGAGTTTTGCTCACGCGTTTACATACGTCTTGCTTCCATGTATCCGGAGCAAATTGCTGCGGGGCAACGACTAAGATCTATGCCACATTGTTGCGCAAACGCTTGTATGATACGTTGCTTGCCATCAGTTGTATAAACAGGACTGGATGTCGATTCGTATGGAACACGAACAGTCAAACCTGCAGGTAACTGGATACCGCCTCCAACATACTTATGAATGACGCTCACTTCAAACATGTAAGTCATAACACAATATTTTATAAATTTGCCTACTCACTTATGGCTTTTCGGCTTACTCCATTTATAATTGTTAGTTTATTGTTTACAACAAAAGCACGAATAACCGTTGTTATCCGTGCTAGGGGCTGTAGGAATTGCCTTGTGGTCAGATATACAAACAGATACTCGTGCTGTGTATATATCCGCCAACACACTATAGGATATAGCCATTCTATAGTGTGGGCGAGTTGTACACTCGTGAGCATCTACTTACTTGCTTTCCGAACCACTGAAACTTCCTACATTTCTAGCATCAGATTACAAACGTGTAAACGCTTGTTCAATATGTATGCGCAACACTTTGCGCTGTCTCCAATTTAATGTCTTGGAGAGGGACGGTGTCTATGTTCCTTTTATCTCCATAAATTCGACCGCAAAGGTAATGCTTTTTTCGCTACGATTTGTATACGTCTATATTTTTTTGCATTTTTCTTTCTTTTTCGCTTTCCTTTAATCGCGTTTTGACTTTCTAATGATTACATGCTGCAATACTTGTCCTATTTTACGTCTATGATGGGGCGTTATCCTTTTAGAATATGCTTGCTCTCTACGTTCTCAAGCACAGTCATTTGCTGGATGGCAATTTGGTTGAGTTTATGTATACGTTCGCCTTGCGGCATGCCTTCGTTAATGAAGACAGCGTTGAGGTTCTCCATATTACTCAAGCAAATTAACTGATTAATCGTAGCATAATCACGGATATTGCCTTTGTCATCTGGGTGAGCATCGCGCCACTCTTTTGCTGTGATACCGAAGAGTGCCACATTGAGCACGTCAGCCTCGTTGGCATAGATGAGCGACTTGTGATACGTGTCAATCTCCTGTGGAATCAAGTTCGCCTTGATGGCATCTGTATGGATATGGTAATTGATCTTAGCCAACTCACGCTTTGCTGACCAGCCGAGTGCTTTTTGCTCAGCTTCTTTTAGACGTTGGAACTCCTTAATTAAGTAGAGTTCAAACTCAGCCGAGACCCAACTGGCAAACTTAAATGCAATATCCCTCTGTGCGTAAGTACCACCGTATCTACCTGACATTGCCACAAGTCCTATAGCGTGTGTAGCCTCAATCCATCGACTCGGAGAAAGCGTAAAAGCATTCAGTCCTGCTTGGTTTCTAAACCCCTCGAATTCGAGGGGGTTAAAATCGGGGTTGTTCAACATCTCCCACAAGCCAAGATACTCCAATGTATTACGATTACGCATCCAATTACCGACAACTCCATTGGGATCTTCAGCATTCTTTTGTCGCGCTATATCTGTGATACAAATGTAGTCCATTCCGTTCTGCGTGTATGAACGAACGGTAGTGTCTTTGACAATTATTGATTGTGTCTTGGCCATATTCTTATTTATTCTCTGATTTAACGTCTTGGAGAGGGACGGTGTTTATATTTCTATCTCCATAAAATTCGGCCGCAAGGGTAGTGTTTTTTTCGCTACGATTTGTATACGTCTATATTTTTTTGCATTTTTCTTTCTTTTTCGCTTTCCTTATGACCGCGTCTTGACCTGCTAAGAAGCACAAGTGAGATACTTGTCCTATTTACATGGATGGGACGGTATTATTCTTAGCCACGAGGGCACGATTTATTCTTTATTTATGAACTTAACGATACAATCTATACAGATGGGTTTGCCGGATTGCGGGTCAATGAAAACGTTAGCAGGGTGCATATCTTCGAGGTACAAACGCTCGCCGATATAGTTTACGCCATTACCGTCGCCGTTGTCATGGAAACCTTTCGCACCTACCATCTCGTCAATCTCCGCTTTCGTGGCAAGTCGTTGGCAACCGATATAAGGCTGCTTATTTTTCTCTTTGATTGAGCTGCACCCGGGACGAGTGCGTACCCTCAAAGGACGCCCGCAAAGATACTGCTTCTTGCGCAGATGTACAAGGATTGGGAAGAAAAAGCTTATGATTTCAAATTGCAAATTTGTTGGGTTGGGCCTTACGGAATATTGGTATTTCGGGATGCCGTCTTATCGGGATTCCGTTCTGTCGGTATTTCGGGATACCGATATCTTCTCTGTTATTCGAAAGAGGGAGACAGGGCTTTTATTGGCGGCTCTAAACTGGTTTAGAAGTTTAGGTGTTGATAGTTGATAATTGACAGTTGATAGTTGATAATTGAGCCTGCTTGGTTTAGGAATTTATTGATTTCGTGCGAGAAAGGGACGGTGATGGGGCGGGGGGACGGATGAGTTTTCTATTGAGTTTCAGTTGCGTTACCGTTGTATTACCGTTGCATTATCGTTGTATTGTCTTTGAGTCGTTCCGTGAATCACCCGCTAATCACCCGGTAATCACCCGCTAACCACCCGCTAATCACCCGCTAATCACCCGCTCTCGGTAGGTAGTTGATAGTTGAGAATTGAGAATGGATAATTGACAATTGCGTGTTGGGCAGCTACGCTGTTGGTGACTTCGTGTTGGTGACTGCCATCCTCGCCATTATCCGCAACCATAAAAGTCCACAGGACTTTCATGTAGTGACTACGTGTTGGGCAGCCGCGCTGTTGGGACAGGGATGGTGTGTGGAAATAACAAAAACCTGCGGAGTGCAGGTCTTTGAATATAAAGGAGATTACATCAGGTTACTGCTGTTTCATCATGTTGCAGCAGTTACGGCAGGTTACAGCAGGCGGAGGATGACGTAACTGAACATCGTGCCGAGGAACATGATGAACTTCATCAGTCCCTGAGCAGAGCGGTAGTCCGTGTCAATCTTGGCAGACCAAAGCAGTGCCATTTCACATGCCAGCGGAACAAACAGTCCGAAAACAATATAGCGTGTGGCAGGACTGTGCCAGTTCGTCGGGAAAGGCATCTGATGTCCCCAATGCAGATACGTAATCAGTCCGGCAATCAGGACAATAAGCACAGTGACAAAGACCTTGCTCCACAGATTTCCCCAGACGATGGGCATCGTGTGGCACTCCAGTTCGCGGTCGCCGTTCTGGTCCTGCAAGTCCTTGATAATCTCACGAGTCCACGTGCAGAGGAATGCGAACAGAGCGAATCCGCCGAGCCATGCAAACAGACTTTGCCCGACAGGCAGATAGCGCATCATGTCTTCGCCATACAGTTTGGTTAGCCAAGCGGTTTGCGTAAGAGCGACCACCAGTGGCGGTAAGGATGCGAGGAAAGCCACGATGATGTTACCTACCAAGAGCATCCGTTTGTAACTGGCTGAATAGAACCATAGTAGTCCCGGTACGAAGGCGAAGATGATGGCAAGTGATGTACTGCGCACCATCCACGCCGCTACCATACCTAACACGACACCTGCGGCAGTGAGACCATAGAAGAGGTGCATTGCCAGGTCCTTGCTGACTGTTCGTGTGACAACCAAGCGGTCCGGACGGTTAATGCGGTCAATCTTGACATCAAAGTAGTCGTTGATAACATATCCGCCGGCAGCAATGAAGACCGTAGCAAGCGTAATCAACAGCCATAACCACACCGGTATGATGTCGTGAAAGGTGTACATAACCATAACGGGACGTGCCACCCAATACGTCATAGCCCACATCAGTATGGCAATGAAGCAAAGGTTCTCGCCGCGGATAAGCCGCCAATAGTCGCGTACTGATTCTTTCATATACCGTTATCGTGGAGTTACTTTTTCTTCTTTTTGACTTCCGCAAAGCGCAGGATAACACCCTTCCAAGCCTCAAGCGACAGGTGTACGGGGTCCGTGGTGTTGAGACTCATCTGCTTGTATTTCTTCCCTGTCAGAAGGTCTTCCGCAGTAGTCGTTTTCCACTCGGGTTGTTCCAAGTATGTGAACGCTTCCTTCGGAATGTGCACATCAATATCCACAGAACGGTCGTCGAAATTGAGGACAAAGAGCAGTACTTCTTCGTCTTTCTTACGCAGGTAGGCAAACTGTTCGTGTTTGTTGAAGTTGTCGGTTTGCGCGTACTCGAGGTCGTACATCTTGCCTTCCGCTACGGCTTTGTTGTCGCGCGCCACGGTCAGAAGCCGCTGGTAGAACAGCCGGAGATCCTTCTGGTCGTCCGTCAGGTATTTGCCGTCAAACTTACCGTGGTTGGTCCATGCTTGCAACGAACGGACACCCCAGTAGTCGAAGATGGTCGTCCGTCCGTCCATACCAGAGAACCCTTCCACGTCCATTCCCGTCTCGCCTAACTCCTGTCCGGCATAAATAAGAACAGGATTGGTACCTAACGTCGCAGCAACAATCATAGCCGGCTCGGCACAGTGACCGCTGCCGCAGAAAAAGCCCGACGCAATACGTTGTTCGTCGTGGTTCTCAAGGAAATAGACCATTCTGTCGCGTATGTCCTCCACCGCCTGCCACTTCTGCGTGATACCCTCTGCAGGCCAGCTCTTGCTCGTCACGCCGCGCAAGTAGTCGTACATGCCCACCTTGTCGTAGAGGTAGTCAAAACCGGCAGACAGATATTGGTGATACAGAGAAGGCTGGTAACATTCGGCGATGAACTGGATGTTCGGGAAGAAGGTGCGAATGGATGCAATGACCCAGCGGAAGAACTCAACGGGTACCATCTCCGCCATATCCACACGGAAGGCGTCCACACCCTTGCGCCCCCAGTAGTGGAGGATGTCCTGCATCTTGTACCACGTATTGGGAATCGGGTCAAACTGCTTTTCGCCTCCACCCATATAGTGCACGCCGTAGTTCAACTTGACCGTCTCATACCAGTCGTTTTCTGTCGGATGAGGATTGAAACAGTCGTTTCCTGTCACGCGCGCGGGCGATTCCTTATAATCAGTAGCAAACTGTGGCGCAAAGTCCTGACCTGGCAGGTAGTAGAAGTTGTTGAGCGGCGAGAACGCCCAGTCGGGGTTGTCTGTCTCGCCCAAATCCTTCACTCCTTTCGGTTTGCATACGGACTTGTATTCGCGCGCAACGTGGTTGGGAATGAAGTCCATCACCACTTTCAGCCCCGCCTTGTGCGTGCGGCGTATAAGGCTCTCGAACTCCGCCATACGTTTGGTCTCATCTATTGCAAGGTCGGGATCCACATCGTAATAGTCGGTGATGGCATAGGGGCTGCCCGCTTTGCCTTTTGTTATGGTTGGGTTGTTGAGCTCGGCAGTTGCATGGCGGATAACACCTGTGTACCAGACATGGGTCGCGCCTAAATCGCGTATGGCTTGCAATGCCTTTGTGGTTATTTCCTGAAATTTCCCGCATCCGTTCTCCTCACGACTGCCGTTGCGTCGGCGGGTCTCGTTGTAATTGGTGAATGTGCGCGGGAAAACTTGATAGATAATAGGTTTCATTAGCAACAGATTAGTGGTTCACGATGGCTTGCGTGTCTGTGGCAATCATCAGCTCTTCATCCGTGGGTATCACGCAAACCGTTACTTTGCTGTCGGGCGTGGAGATAATAACCTCCTCGCCGCGTGTTTTGAGACTCTTCTGCTCGTCAATCTTGGCTCCGAGGTAGCCGAATCCTTTGGCTATCTCCGTGCGGATATACGTGTCGTTCTCACCGATACCGCCAGTGAAGACAAGAATATCCATTCCGTCCATTGCGGCAGCATAGGCACCGATGTACTTCTTCACGCGGTAGATGAACATACGGCGAGCAAGGTCGGCGCGCTTGTTGCCGTCCTTGATGGCGGCTTCGATATCGCGGGCATCACTGCTCACACCGCTCACACCCAGCAGACCGGACTTCTTGTTCACCAGATTGGAGAATGCGGCGGTGTCCAAGTGCTCTTTGTCCATAATGTACGTTGCTGCACCAAGATCCAAGTCGCCGGCACGAGTGCCCATCATCAAGCCCTCTATCGGAGTCAGACCCATGCTCGTGTCAACGGACTTGCCGTCCATAACGGCTGCGCAACTGCCGCCGTTGCCGATGTGAGCCGTAACAATCTTCTTTCCCTTTGACTCAACACCGAGGAACTCGCAGACACGCTGGCTGACATAACGGTGGCTCGTGCCGTGGAACCCGTAGCGACGGATGGCGTATTTCTCATACAGTTCGTAGGGTAGGGCGTACATATAGGCGTAGTCGGGCATTGATTGGTGGAAAGCCGTGTCAAATACACCCACCTGCGGTACGCCGGGCAGCGTCTGCTCGATGGCCTCTATGCCTTTCAAGTTGGCAGGGTTGTGAAGCGGGGCCAGGTCGGAACATTTGACAATCATCGCTTTCACTTCATCGGTGATAAGTACTGATGAGGCAAACTGCTCGCCGCCGTGTACCACGCGATGACCTACTGCGTTAATCTCCTTCAGGTCTTTGATGCAACCAATCTTCGGGTCGATAAGCGTCTGCAGGATAAGTTGGATGCCCACCGTGTGTTCCGGCATCTCTTTCTCGATTTTTACTTTCTCTCCGTTAGGCAGTTTGACTTGCAGGAAAGAGTCTTTCAGACCGATTTTTTCTACGCCGCCTTGTGCCATTACCGAGCGGTTGTCCATATTGAACAGTTTGTATTTGATGCTGCTGCTGCCGCAGTTTAATACTAAAATCTTCATAATCTTGTTAATTATCAATTATTAATTATCAATTACCCATCGCTTGGTTAGCGGTGATTATCACCATTTGGACGATGTCTTGTACTTTGCATCCGCGGCTCAAGTCGTTCACCGGTCGTGCAATTCCCTGCAGGATAGGACCCACAGCATCAGCACCTGCGAAACGCTCAACCAGTTTATAACCGATATTGCCGGCTTGCAAATCGGGGAATACCAATACGTTGGCTTTCCCTGCCACTGGACTTCCGGGAGCTTTGCTCGCACCTACTTTCTCAATCAGTGCTGCATCGGCTTGCAGTTCGCCGTCTAATTGCAGGTCCGGTGCCATCTCCTTTGCAAGACGTGTTGCCTCGGTCACCTTGTCAATGAGTTCGTGCTTGGCACTGCCCTTGGTGGAGAACGACAGCATTGCTACACGCGGCTCTATACCGGCGATAGTGCGCGCTGTTTCGGCCGTAGAAATGGCTATTTGTGCCAGTTCCTGCGCGTTCGGACACGGATTGACTGCGCAGTCCGCAAAAATGAGGAAACCGTCTTCGCCCAACTGCTTGGCTGGGGTGAACATAAGGAACGCACCGCTGACAATGCTTACGCCGGGTTTGGTCTTAAGTATTTGGAATGCCGGACGGATTGTGTCAGCCGTGGTGCCGCGTGCGCCAGCCAATTCGCCGTCCGCATCGCCGTTCTTAATCATCAGACAGCCGAGATACAGCGGGTCTTGCGCCTTTTTGGCTGCTTCTTCCTCGGTCATTCCTTTGCTCTTGCGGAGTTCGTATAAAAGGTGTGCGTATTCCGGCATCTTCGCATCCGTGGCAGGGTCAAAAATCGTCGCTTCCTTGATGTGTTCGTAGCCGTTCTCTTTCGCCATTCCCTCAATGCGGTCCCGGCTGCCGATGAGAATTAAACGCGCAACCTTGTCTTTAAGAAGGATGTTGGCTGCTTCTAACGTACGGGGTTCATCGCCTTCGGGCAAAACAATGCGCTGCAAATTCTGCTTTGCGCGCTCTTTCATTTTTTCTAAAATAGTCATAAGTGATTATTATTTAGTTGTTTTAATGTGGTCATGTTTTGTGGTAACCAATAGAACAGGTCTTTAATGTGTTTGGCTGTCCCAAGTATGCGACAAAATTAAACCGATTATGACAGGCATACAAACTAAATGATTTTTTTTTCTAATTTTGTACGATTTATTTTGTCAGTATGAGGAAATGCAGTACTTTTGCGACCCGAAATGGTTTAAAAACGATAATAAACTCGTGCGTATGGCTCTACATAAAACCTCTTTAGTGCTTGTATTCATCTTGTTTGCAAGCTTGTCTGTATTAGCGCAGCAGCCTGTTCAGACTAATCCGCCAGCTGAAGACGATGTCCTGCTTGTTGATGATGATGAAACTACCGATGACGGAACGACTACTGAAGAATCGGATGAACTTACTACGGATACTCCCGAACAGTCGGAGGAGGTATCGGACAATCAGGATACCGACAACGAGTTTGTTGAATCGGATCAGGACGAAGATGATGATATGGCGGAGTTGGAAGAGTACCTTGCCTCGTATGAAGGCGACACTACGGCGCAGGAGTACGATACAGTGGTAGTCAAAGGTGTGCACCCCCTCTATGAAACCAAACCGGTCGCAAAGGAAACATCGCTGTGGTCCATCTATATCGCAGCCGGTGGTAACCTCTTCGACGGTGACTTCTCGGGTGAGAAAAAGCATGCGTTCTATGCGCCTACCATTTCTCTTGGTGCCGCTTACCATTTCACCAACACATGGGCTTTGGGCTTGGAATACAAATTCCATAATTATAAGGTGTTCGGTAAGCCGGGACATGCGCACACGCTCCTTGCAGGACGTACACATCAGGGAGGTGGATATATAACCTTCGACGTATTCAACTGTTTCCGTCCGCAAAACAAGCACAAACTCTTCGCTCTTGACCTCATTCTGGGCGCATCCGCATTCTGGTACAAGAATCAGGTGTACTATAAGAATGATTACAAGGCTTCCGATAAAATGAATCAGGACTTCGTGTTCGTGCACTCAACCTTGAAAGCGACACCGGATGCGATGGATAAGTTCAAATGCTACGCGATGTTTATCGGCGGTATGAGTTTCGAGTTCAACCTGAACAGAAGCCTGCAGATTGGTCTCCGCGCACTTTACAACTATACGACTACCGATATGGTGGACGGTCGTCCGCGTGGAAACAACAACGATGGTATTTTTGATTATGAGGCGCTTCTCCGCTACAAGATTGACGCTGTTGACAAGTCACATACACGTAACTTCCGCAGCAAAGAGGCTTTGGAGTCGATGACGGAAGAAGAGCCGCGTCCGTATGGGAAAGACACTCTCTATATTTATCATAAGGATACGGTTTACATTATCAATGAAGGCGGTCAGTATGGTAAACTCGGTAGTTCGATGCCCGGTATCAATATGGAGGGCGAGAAGCACTACTACTATGTGGTTTATTTCAACAACGACTCTCATGCGCTTGACAATGCTTCCAAGCGCATCATAGCCGAGGCTTCGGAGAAAATGTTGCAAGACTACGACCTGTATGGCTTGATAGTGGGTTCTTGCGATAACACTGGTAATCCTCAGTACAACAACTGGTTGGCTGTTAAGCGTTCCTACAATGTTGCCAAGGAGATGGCTCGTGAGAATAATGTCGAGATGGGACGTATGCATACCGTTGGTAAAGGTATTATTACGGAGAACAACCGCAAGAAAGGCTCCTATCGTCCGAACCGTCGTGTAGAGATTCACTTGCTCACGCGCGAGGAGTATGAAAGAGCCAAACAGTTGTACCAAGACTTGGAGAAGAACAAGGACATCAATCGTGGCGATGCTTTGAAGATGAAGAAGAATGTAAAGGGAAAGACCAACAATGTGTCCATTACTGTTCCTGACGATTTGAATGTCGCTGAAGGTGCGCATATTACTGTTCAAAAGGCAACAACCCTTCAGAATCTGGCGCAAACGCACTATAAGAACTCCAACTGCTGGATTTATCTCTATCTTGCCAATGGCGAGTTCCTCAGCTCTTCGAGTTCTGTACCTAAAGGTACGACGCTCTTGTTGCCGCAACTCACGGAGGAACAACTGAAAATCACCTCGGCTGGTGCGGAAAGCCTTCGTAAACAATATGTAAAAAAGAATTAAAGGACGTATACGTCGTTGATGCAGACGTTAAAGCGCATCGGGGTCTCTTAGCTCAGTTGGTTAGTAGCACCTGACTCATAATCAGGGGGTCGTAGGTTCAAGCCCTACAGAGACCACTTAAATCGGAAATCAGTCGGCATAAAACCCCAGCTGATTTCTGTCTTTTACACTCATATTTGGTCTAATGACCGATTGGGGTTTTAACTATATGGAAACACCCCTCTCTATCGTAGGTCCAAACTAAAGCGGGAGTGTCTGGGGCACTCCCGCTTTGTGTGTCCGGTTTCGCCCCATGGCAGAAAGGCGGACCGGACGGGGACGGATAATCACCGAACAGATTCAGATTGGGTGATTCAACCGTGTAGTTCAATAGGTTTGTCTTAAATTGTAGTTATATGATACCCGTTGGCGGAATTAAAAAAGTGTTCTTTGAATAAAATTTATTAACAAAAAAGTTGCACATGTCATTGATTTTTAGTAACTTTGTAGTGCCAACAA
>CAJOIZ010000006.1 GCA_905234835.1 Paludibacteraceae bacterium | reverse complement strand
TGTTGGCACTACAAAGTTACTAAAAATCAATGACATGTGCAACTTTTTTGTTAATAAATTTTATTCAAAGAACACTTTTTTAATTCCGCCAACGGGTAATACTAAAGTTAATACTATTAATCAGCCATGTTGATAGCCAAATCCGGCTCGTTCTTAACCATGTCGGCGAGCATGAGAATAGCATCCTCATCCTCAATACCGAGTGCATCGGCGATAACAAGCAGGTTGCTAACCTCTGCACGGCTCAGTTCGCTGTCGGCAAGAAGCATCTGCATAGCGGCTTCGAATACGATACCGATTTCCTCGTCATCAACAGCCTCTGCTGCATCTTTCAATACAGCATTTGCCTGATTCTCGGAAAGGCCGTTCAAGCCTTTGACGCATTTGTTGACAGCCTCTTTGAACTTAGCTTCGTCCAGTTCGAGAGCCTCTGCGATTTCTTCTACGGTAATTTCCTCAGCGGGATCATATACACCGTCTGCCCAGATAGCAGCTGCAATGATAGCAGCAATATTTTCAAGACTTGTTTTCATAATTTCTCCTTATCTGAATAAGCGTTTAATACGGTTAGCTAAACTGTTTTGCGCCTTGCGAGCTTTCGCCATGCGTGCGCAAATCTCTTTACCTTCTTTGGTACGTTTGTCGACTGTTCCGTCAGCCTTTTTCTTTACTGTTGCCATAACGATTGATTATTTAGATTTTTTTTGAAGTTTACGAGCTCTTGCGGCTGCTCGACGTGCCTTTGCCATACGGGCGCAAATAGCTTTGCCCTCTTTGGTTCTCTTGTCCACCGTACCATCGGCGGTTCGTTTAACACATGCCATAATTGAACAAAAATTAAGCGGTTAATAAATCAATTGGTCATTCCAGAACAATGAATTCCGTTCTGCGGTTTTCGGGGGCGGTGGGGTCGGCGGCGTTCTTGGGTTCGGACGATCCTTTGCCCACAGCTTCAAGACGGGAAGCGTCTATGCCTTCGTGCTGAACCATGAAATCAACGGCGGCTTGTGCGCGCTGTTCGCTGAGTCTCTGATTGAAGGCGGCATCGCCTTCGGCGGATGTGTGACCTTCCAGACGCAGACGCACCTGCGGGTTCTTCTGCATCACCTTGGCGAGGTCGTGAAGCACGAACTTGGCGCTCTCGGAAAGGTCGGCCTTGCCTTTGATGAACTCGGCGGCGTTGAAGTTCTTCTCAATCTCCTCAATCTCTTTGATATACAGGGTATCGTGAACAACAACTACCTTCTCTACCTCTACCACCTTTTCAACTATTTGCGGTTCAGGTTTGTTGCAACCCTTCATCAGCAAGAGGATGATAATGATGATCAGCAGCAGAGCGGCAATCAGGATCCACAACCAGTTCTTCTTTTTGGTAGGTACGGGCGGAACATAGCCGTTGAGGTACTCCAGGCTATACTCACCGCGCTTGCCGAAGCCCTTCTCAGCAGCCTCGTATTTGGCAAACTCGATGTCGTACAACTTAGCCTGCGAAAGCATCTTCTCGAACATCTCCTTTGTCCACATCGAAACAGTGAAGGCAATGTCTTTCCCGTCATTCGTTGTCAGATAGTAATGGGTGTTCTTCCATTCCACCAGCTGGTCGTCATCAAAGGTCGTTTTGGTGGCTGCCGCCATTCTCTCCTTTTCCTCCAATGTGACCAGAAGAGGCAGATTGGGATCGGACTCTGTGAAAATACTGCGCGGGAACGCCTTGTTCAGGTCATCCAGTGTCGCATGGGGGTACATTTTCATGTACGCGTCAATAACTCCTAATGCCGCCCACTTCTGGGACTTGGCATTGACTCTTACTTTGCTTGCCATAGTTGTAGTTTTTTTAGTGAATGTTTGTAACTGCGTGTTGTTCAGCTGCGCTGTTGGTGACTGCGTGTTAATTACTGCGTGTTGGCGACGTTAGCCATCTTCGCCTTAGTCCGCAACCATAAAAGTCCACCGGACTTTCATGTAGTTACTGCGTGTTATTTGCTTTCGCCACGGGCTGCCTGGCCGATGGTCAGTTTGTTGTCCACGCACTCTTTGCCTTTCGGGTCTTTGATTTGGACGGTCAGACCAAAGGCTTGGTCGAACAGTTTCTCCGCTTCGCCCACTTTCATGGAGGCCTTGATTTTCAGTTCGCCCGTCCCTTGTGTCTTGACATCCTTGGTGGTGCGTTTGTTGAGCGCGGCGAGCGTCATCTCCGGGTCGGCGAGTTGGTTGCCCTTGTAGATGCAGAGTGTCACGCCGAAGGCTTTCTTGAAGTCGGCGCATACGGTTTTCACTTTCTTGTTCGGTGCCACTGCGAACTCCGCGTTCGTGAAGTGGTCTTTCAGGTTGTTGAGAAGTCCCATAATGATATAGTTTTAGGTTGTTAATATGTTTTCCGGCGGCAAAGGTCATGCTTTTCGCGGATATACGCGTGGTTCTTGTTGGTCCTTTTTGCATACGAAAAGCGCAGACCCCATTCGTTGCTTACTCACGAACTGAGGCCTTCGCAATGCCGACAAGTCAAATAAACAACAATGAAACCTACGCCGATATGACCACCCGCCCGCCAAAGAAACGGCAGGGCGGGGAGAACTGTCATACCCGTAGGCATCTATTGCTTACTTTGTTTCTGACTTGTCAAAAAAAGGTTGCGAAGCTTTCAGTCCGTCAATAACAAAGCGTCAATAAACGCCTGTATAATATGTAACAGGTGCTCCGTACGGTCTGCGCCGCTGCGCCTATGCACCCGTTTTGGACCGCAAAGGAACAAAAAAATACTCAAACCTACAAGAGTAAAAGGGAAAAAGAAGAGAAATTAATGGTTTATGGTTATTTTAGGTTTAGGAGTTTATAGTTGAAAGTTGAGTGAAGTTGGAGAGTTGAGAGTTTATGGTTGCAAATTTATGCTTTCATGTTATTTTTACCTTTCCTTTGTGAACGGCTCTGGGGAGCCGTGTTTGAATACTATTCAGACGCAATGAACATAGAAAATGCCGATTGACAATCGGCGAAAGGAAAAGAAGTACTGCGGCAATACAATTGCCGCGAAATAAACATACTTTCTGAACCCGAATCAGATTCGGGGCTAATAGAAGAAAGGGGCGGCTCCCAGCCGCTACAACAACGAAAGTACTGCGAATTAAATTCGCAGGCAATAAAAGAAAAAGACATAAGGCTATAAGAAACAAACAGAAGGCTATCCATGCTGATAGCCTTCTGTTGTTATTGCTCGCGGGGTTAACCGCGAGAGCAGGACCTTTTCAAGTTCTTTCGGCAGAGCGGGTGCTCATATATCTACCCATTAGTCCGCAACCATAAAAGCCCACCGGGCTTTCATGTAAACGCAATGAACGAAGCCCTATCCTTTATTGGCGGCTCTGGAGAGACGTGTCTAACTATCCGCTCATTAGACCGTAAGGATAAAAGCCGATGGGAGCGTTATAGGATGCGGGAGGGGAGCAAAAGACGGTGTTGGTAAGGTGAGCCTTCGGTGTGGTCTGCTTAATCGTATCTCTATTGTTGTATTGTCGTTGTGTTCTCGTTGAGTCGTTCCGCTAATCACCCGCTAATCACCCGCTAACCACCCGCTAATCACCCGCTAATCACCCGCTCTGGGTTAGTTGATAGTTGATAGTTGATAGTTGATAGTTGACTGCGTGTTGGGGACTACGTGTTGGGGACTTCGTGTTGTGGACGTTGTGTTGGGGACTACGTGTTGATGACTGCGTGTTGATGACTACGTGTTGGTGACTGCGTGTTGGGCACGGCAAAGGTAGCGAAGGGTAGGGCAGAGGTAGTGCAAGGATAGAATAGGGGTAGCGGAAGGGTAGGGCACAGGTAGCGCAGGGGTAGCGGATTATCAGACTAAGACTATCCAATTATTAGAGGGTGTCGAGGAGGCGCTGGAGGCGGAGCCAGAGAGTGGTGTGCTCCAGATGAGAGGCTTCGCCCAGACGGCGAAGAAGGCGGTAGGTTCCGTTTTGGCAGCGTTCGCACCAGAAGGAGCCATAATAGAAACCACAAGTGGACAGCAGTCCCATCGCAACCACCAGCAGCATCTGTCCGTAAGCCGGACAAGACAGAACGAAACTGAGATACCATACGCCCACAATGAGCAGATTGGTCAGTATAATCGCCGTAGAAGCGCCGAAATGGGAGAACCCGAGTTCCAACAACCGATGATGAAGGTGCTTCTTGTCCGGATGAAACGGATGGATGCCATGAGCGATGCGGTCGAACATCACACGCAACGTGTCAAACACAGGAATACACAGCACAGCAAGACAAAACGCCGCCCCTACGACGAAACCTCCGGTTTGGAAAAGCGTGAAGCGCGCCACAATAAACGGACTCCAACCGAGCAGCAGTGCGAACGTGTTGATGACCAGAATAATCCCGATGAACAGACTGCCTCCATCGCCAATGTACATCTTGCTCTTGCTGCCGAAGACGTTGTGCAGATAGAAAGGGACCAATGCGGCAGCACACACACCCGACAAGAGCATGTGCGCCCTATCGCCCATGCGGCAGAATGCAACGGCAAAGATACTGCATGACAATATGCCAAATCCAGAGGAAAGACCGTCAATGCCGTCAATCATGTTGATGGCGTTGATGATGCCGACACCTGCTATAGCAAACAGCAAATAGAGCAACACCGCAGGCGTCACGTCATATCCGGCAAGCAACATTCCGTAATCAAAGAACAGAAGCAGTAGAACCAGAACGAGCTCCACGAGAAAGCGGAACTTCGCCGACAAGTTGTGCACATCGTCCACCATGCCCAATGCGAGCATAGCCGCCATGACGAACCATTCGTAAGCAGGCAGTCCGGGGGCAGCCACCAAGAGAGGAAGGAACACGCCCGCCGCCACGACAATGCCGCCCATAGAAGGCACCGGCTCGGTCTGCAGTTTGCGCTCGTCCGGGCTGTCCACCAGATTATAGCGTCGCGCCGCTTTCAGCACGACGGGGAAAAGCACAAAAGACACCAGAAAGGCAGCTATGCAATAGAGGGCAGTCATGCGTCAGTCTATCGGTCGAGTTGTTCGTAGATGGAGTTCTTCGGCTTGTATTCGGGTACAATGCGCTTCATCTGCGCCACCGTCTGCATGGGCAACTCCTTCCGCGCAATCTCAATGAGCTTGTCAATGGCAGGACTGACCTTGTCGTAATCCTCCTCGCGTACCCGAGCAATCTTAATCTTCTCGTTCTCGGTAGGCAGCGTTATCTCCTTGCGGTTGAGCACCTCCTCATAGAGTTTCTCGCCCGGTCGCAAGCCCGTGAAAACGATGGGTATATCCACATCGGGCCGGTAGCCGGCAAGGCGAATCATGTTCTTGGCGAGGTCCAGAATCTTGACCTGATGCCCCATGTCGAAGACGAATATCTCGCCTCCATTGCCCAGTGTGGCCGCCTCCATAACGAGCGTACACGCCTCCGGAATGGTCATGAAGAAGCGGATGATGTCGGGGTGCGTGACGGTGACGGGTCCGCCCTGTGCAATCTGTTTCTTGAAGTAGGGTATGACCGAACCATTGGAGCCGAGTACGTTGCCGAAGCGCGTGGTAATGAAACGTGTGCAATTGGGATTCTCGGCGGATAGTTTCCGATAGAGCGACTGCACGTAGATTTCGGCTATGCGCTTCGACGCTCCCATCACGTTGGTCGGGTTGACCGCCTTGTCGGTGGAGACCATTACAAAGCGCTTAGCGCCGTATTCAACAGCCAGGTCAGCAATGTTCTTTGTACCAAGTACGTTGGCGCGCACCGCCTCGTTGGGGAACTCCTCCATCAAGGGCACGTGCTTGTATGCGCCGGCATGGAAGATGACATCGGGACGGTAGTCGCGGAACGCCTGCTCCAATGCCCCGCGTTCGCGCAAGTCGCCAATGTAAGCCACGATGTTGGCTTCGGGGAACTGGTGGCGCAGGTCCAGCCGCAGGTCGTGAAGAGGTGACTCCGCCTGCTCAAAGAGTATGACCACCGACGGGTTGAAGCGCAATACCTGACGCACCAGTTCGCTGCCAATCGAGCCCGCCGCACCGGTGATCATTACCACCTGTCCGGACAGGATGGCAGACACGTTCTCCGTGTTCATCGTGATGGTCGGACGCTCCAACAAGTCCTCAATCTGTATGGACTCAATACGGCCGATGCGCACCTCCTGCTCGTCGCCTTGTTTCCATGATGAGAACGAGGGAGCGGTCAGTATGCGGATGTTGTTCTTCAGGAAGATATCCAAATCCACGCCCGGGTTGATCTCCTTCATCTTCATCGGGGAGACAATCACGTCGCGTATGTTCTTGCGTTGCATGAGGGGAATGAGGTCGTCGTTCTTCACGTAGATGGGCAGTCCCTGCATACTGAACGAGCGTATGTCCTTGCCATCGGTGATGAATCCTTTGGGCACATATTCGTAGTAGGACCCCGAACTGCGGAGCATCTTCGCGATGGCGAGTCCGGCAGACTTGGTGCCGTAAATCAATACACGTCGGCGCTGACCCGTATGCTGCAACACCGTGTCATACAACGTCTTGACCCCAACACGGAGGCAGAATAGAAGGATGAATGCCAACGGGCAATAGATGAAGGGTAGCGTGTTCAGGAACAGCTTGACACCTGTGGCAGACTGGACAATAACATTGGTCAAAAGCACAATCACACCACAACTGAAGACAGCCAGCAACACCTTGATGATGTCCACAAACGTGGAGAACCGCAGGATGCCCGAATAGGAATGGAACAGCCAGAAACACAAGACCTGAATCAGCATCACCACCAACATCTGCTGCCAGATGCCAAGCGCCAGTTCGTCAATGCCGTAGGTGAACAGACTGCTACCGATGGCGAAACTGATGATGTATGCCGCAAAGCACAGCACAAGGTCAATCAGCAACACCGCCCAACGGGGAGTGTACTTCATATCAGGGATATGAGAGAAGATATCCGACTGGATAAGACTATGCATCATATATTTCAGATTGCTTTAAGGGTTGCTTCTTTTATCTTTTCGACGATATACTCAATATCATCGTCTGTCACCATCGGTCCCGCCGGCAGACACATTCCGACCTTGAAGATGGCTTCGCTGACACCGTTGGTATATGCGGGACAGCCGGCAAATACAGGCTGTTTGTGCATCGGTTTCCATACGGGTCGCGCCTCAATCTTGTGCTCCAGCAGGAAAACGCGCAGTGCCTCCACATTGGGATTAGGCTGGCAGTCTGTAACGGGCGTGTCAGTCTGATGGATGACTCCTGCGGCTCCTCCTACGGCAGACTGGACGGTCTCTTTGTAGGCGTTCTCTTGCCCGGCTATGCGCAGTGCGGGGTCAAGTGTTATCGTGCATAACCAGTAGTTGGAATCGTAGTCGGTATCAGGCGCACTATGCAGTCGGATGCCGGGGATATCGCGTAGCAGTTCCGCATAACGCTGCTGAACGTGCTTGTGGTGCGCTATGTGGTCGTTCACTATTGCCATCTGCCCCCGTCCGATACCCGCGCAGATATTGGACATGCGGTAGTTGTAGCCAATCTCTTCGTGCTGGTAGTAGGGATAAGCTTCACGCGCCTGAGTGGCATACCACATAATCCGGTCTTTCTGTTCCTCATCCGCACAAATCAGCGCGCCTCCGCCAGAAGTGGTAATCATCTTATTGCCGTTGAAAGACAGCACGCCGTACCTGCCGAATGTTCCCAACATCCGCCCTTTATACCTGCTGCCGAACCCCTCCGCCGCGTCTTCAATCACGGGTATGCCGTACCTGTCGGCGACCTCCATTATGCGTCCGCAGTCGTACGGCATACCGTACAGGGCGACCGGGATGATGGCTTTCGGGTATCTGCCAGTTTTAGCTTTGCGATCGAGAATGGCTTTCTCCAGCAACTTGGGGTCCATATTCCACGTGCCGGGTTCAGAGTCGATGAATACGGGTGTCGCTCCGGCGTAACGGACCGGATTGGCACTGGCGCAGAACGTGAACGACTGTACGCAGACTTCGTCGCCTGCTTTCACACCGCATCCGATGAGCGCCAGATGGACTGCCGCCGTTCCGGCAGACAACGCCACGACCCGCTTGTCCTCGCCGACAAAACGCTCCAAATCCTTCTCAAAGGCATTGACATTGGGTCCGAGAGGCACCACCCAGTTGGTGTCAAAAGCCTCCTTGATGTATTTCTGCTCCAGTCCCTCTTCGGACATATGAGCAAGGCATAAGTATATCGTTTTTCGTTCCATAACTAAATCATTTCGTTGTTGTAGAGCATGTGTTTGCCGAGTACGGTACAGAGAATCATCTGTATGTCTTTTGCGAACGAATAGTGCTCCGCATAGTACCGATTGATGCGCACCTTGTCGGGATAGATGACTTCGTCGTTGTACCGCTGCGGGTCATCCACAGTGGCGAGCAGTTCTTCCTCGTTGCGGTATTTGAGTGTGGCCGGGCCAGTGATGCCAGGGCGAAGGGACAGGATAATCCGGTCTTCACCTTGCAGTTTGTCCGCATAACCAGGGACATCCGGTCGCGGGCCTACGAAAGACATTGTTCCGATGAACACGTCCCATAGTTCGGGCAGTTCGTCCAGTTTGTATTTGCGCAATTTGGCTCCTAGCGGTGTGATGCGGCTTTCGCCCGCCACGCTCACACTGCTGCCGCCGTGTCCAATCGTCATCGTGCGGAACTTGTGGCAGTCGAACAACCGTCCGTTCCGTCCCACGCGTTTCTGTATAAAGAAAACGGGACCAGACATCCTGCACCTAATCTGTATTGCTACAGCAAGCAAGACAGGCCACAGAACCAGCAAGCCCGTTAATGCCGTCAGACGGTCGAATATGTATTTGAGCGCTTTCATTCCTAACCTTGCATAGCGTGCATAGCGAGTACCGCCTGAATTTGAGGTATCTTGATTATCTTTCTAAACGGGTATAGGCATTTGACCAATATTCCGAACCACCACTGATAATGTATGGACAGATGGCAATAGGCTTTTCTGAAATTGAATTTTTCCTCAAGGAATGGCTGTATGTTGGAGTGTTCGGTGATGCTTCGTGCGCCGTCTAATACATACTTCAACCGCCGTTCCTGAAGGTAATACCTGCTCATCTCGAAAATCAGCGCGTAATAGACATAGTTTTTCATATCCTCCGGCAGTGCCTTGAGTGTCTGATAGTTGCAATAGTCTTCCCCCGTCTTGTTAATTGCAAAAGCGACCAATTCGTTGTTCATTTTGTACGCACCCCAGTATTCGATGTTGTCGTCGGCTTTTCGGATACGGTCTTGAAACTCTGTTGGTGACGGTGCCTTTGCGGCTGATTTGTATGCTTTTGCTGCTGCGCAGTAAATGGCATAGCCTTTTTCCGCCAGTTCCTCTTTCGTTATCTGTCGTATGCTGTAGTGAGCCGTTCCTCTGCGCACCTGGTTGCGCGTTTTAGCGCTCAGTTCCTCCATACCGCCGAAGCGGTCCTTGATGACGTACCAGAACAAAGTCTGATCCGGCATGTCGAAGTCATACGTGTTGCGCACCATCCAGCCGCCTTCCCGCAACAGAGAAAGCGTCTGCCCGTCGGTCAGCCGTTGCTCAGTATGCGGTGCGCCGCCGTAGATCCAAGCGTGCTTGTATAACTCGTATGTGTCGGTCATAATACGGTGTCTGTGTATCATTTATCGTTTCATAAACGGCAGTTTCAACAAACTGGTTAACGATCCTGCGCCATAACAGATATGCAGTGCAGTGAAAGCCCATAATACATAGGGGAAACGTAGTTGTCGCTTGGCGCACAAACGAAGAGAAACGATGCTCATTACCAGCAGGTACAAAAGAAAGGAAACGCCTGTGATAAGAGACAGAACGAATAGCAGTGGAATAAAATGCCTCAAACTCAACGAACTAAAGTCTTTTGTATAATACACCGTCAGTATGTTCCATTTGCCGTTTTCAAAATTATTATTTGCCAGTTTCGAATACGTGGCGCGCGCATAATAGATGCAAGTCGTATCCGGAACAAGGTAAATCTTCCCTCCATAAGCGGATATACGCTTGTTCAATTCTATATCTTGGTTTCGCGTCAGTCGCTCATCGTAGTAGCCTACTTTTTCAAAAATAGTTCGTTTGAAGAATCCGAACGGTACGGTGTCAGTTTCTGTTACTTTGTTCACCCCTATTCGGAAATCCGAACCACCGACTCCAAACTTATCTGACAGGACCGCGGCAATAGCACGTGCCTTGTCGCTGGCGTTACGGGGTTTTGTAATACAACTCACTCCGACATTGGCAGCATCGGGCAATTCTTTTGTATAACGTAGCAGGGTACTTATGTAGTTTGTCGGATATGAAGCATGTGCATCTATGCGGCATATATATACTCCCTTTGCGGCCCGAATACCGATATTCATTGCGTATGGCACAGTGCGGTGTGGATTATCAAGCAGTCGTATATTGGTGTATATTTTTAGATATGGGGCTAACAGACTCCGTGTCTTATCTGTACTGCCACCATCAATAAGCAACAACTCCCATTGTTCTTTTGGGCAATCTTGAACAAGCACTGACTGAAGACACGTTTCAATCAATCTTTCTTCATTGTATATGGGGCAGATAAGACTAACTAATTCCATATTGCGCTTTTACGTATTTCATCGTTGCTGAAATCTGCATATCATTAGTCAAACTATTCCCTTTTACATTGCTATGCTGTAGCGCACTTCCATTATGTAGATACTGATATATGGCATCAAAAGATATTATATGATAACTCCAATTTGTTCGATATTTTAGAGTTCCATTCGCTATTCCGGCAGCCCAAAACCATACATCATCGGCATTGGGCGCATATTGTTGTGCCAACGAATAGTCAAGCATGTCTTCCCTCAAACTATGTGGCGGATACCAACAACTTGCACAACCCATTGGAAAATGATATAGCATCGGCTTTTCCGGAGTGTCTAAAGGCCACGAGAGATAAGGTGTATATTCTTCTCCGTTTTTATGAGGCAGATATAGATTAGGTGTTATAATCGCATGAGGATACTGATGATGATGTTTTGACAAATTGGCAATTAGATTGACGGGATAAAGAATGTCATCATCAACTGTAATGATATGGTCTTCTGGACAAAGTGCCAATGCCGGCAGTAGTTTCGTATAGGATTTCATATCATGGCAATACCGGATTTCCACGCCTTTGCTGCGCAACGCCGCTACGTGTTTGGGCAGATTGGTGTCGTTCCACTCCTTTTCGCCAAGCCACAGAATGATACGTTTTGGTTGCAAAGTCTGCCTAAGTATGGAATAAATGCTGTAGCATACCACGCCCTCTTGTACACGTCGTCCGTAACTGGTTAGCGAGACGATAACATCTTCCTGTTGGCGTGTTCCTAATTCAGGCACGCGTAACAACCGCAGATCGTATGCCCATTTGAGCAGATAACCGTACAGAGAACGTAGTAATATGATAATCTTATGCATCATGTTTGAATGGATAGTGGATATATCGTTCGTATAGTTCTTTGGATACGCTGTCATTCAGGGTACATTCTTTGCGCAGGAGTGCCATAAAGGCATTCTGTTCTTTTAAGTTCAACCCTCGCAAAAAACGCAAGCGTGTATAAGGGAAATAGATCATTTTCCAAACAGCGTATTTGAGACCTGAATAGTGTGACTTGAAATCAATGGCGCGGTTCAATGTATATATAAAGAGCCTGTTGTAGTTGCCGTATAGACTGGCGGTAGCACTCACTTTGTGGTATATAACGGCATTCGTCAGGCATACAATTTTCCTATTTTCTTCTTGCATACGGAGCGAGAAATCAAAATCCTCCTCTCCGAAAAAGAAACGTTCTGTGAACAGCGGTTGTTTTGCCACCAATTCTTTTCTTACGAGGAGAGCGCAGCCGGTGACGAAAGTGATGGGCAATTCATGTTTGCCGTCGAACAGCGAGGCGGGTTGCATGGCTCCGTAATACTTTCTGCCGCCGAAGACCATACGGCCGCCTGCGTTCCACAGAATATCTTGTTGGTCGTATAACCGAATAGCCGGTGTCAGGGCGGTCACATCAGGATGGGTTTCCATATACAGCACCATCTTTGCCAGACAGTCAGGTTCTACCACGGTGTCATTGTTCAGAATCCAGTAATAGTCAGTCTGTTCCTTGCGTACGGCTTCGATTGCCGTGTTATTCCCTTTGGCAAAACCGTAGTTTTCACCCAATGGTAGTATTTGAACTTTCTGCTCAACTTTCCACTCTGCCACCCAACGATTCAGTTGCTCCAGTGACTCATCTTGTGAACCGTTGTCCGCCACAACGGCACGCCACTCTGCATCCGTCTGCTTGAGTAGCGACTCAAGACACTCGATGGTGTCCTGCCAGCCGTTATAATTGAGCAATATGATAGTTACCATTTCATTCTATATTTATTCTGTGCGAGAAAGTTTTCCGCTTTTGTCGAAAAAAGTGGATTCATAGTGCATATCATATCGGTAGTTAAAACTATATTCATCATCCAGTACAGATGTGTATGGGTAGTAAAATTCGTAGTGATAACGATGCGAGACGGGATAGTACGAAGTATAAAACAATCCTAAACATAAAAGCGATCCCGCCAAGACTACAGTTCTTGTTAGGAAATAACTACGTGGAGAATAGATATATAAATAGATAAATTCGCTTAATGCCATAATATAAAATAATGCAGTATAATTGTTTATTCGAGCGAAACCGCTGATTCCTACTGCGCAGATTCCAATAATCAATGTAAAGGCACAAAAACCTTCTTTGTGTTTGTTTAGATGCGGGTCTTTCCCTTTTCTCAAACTATAGTACATCACGATGTAAGGCAAACATATATAACGTAATGAATTGAAAATAAAGCCATAGAAATTACTCTTCATTTCCGCGTAATTTGTTACTTTTTGTGCCAAAGAAGAGTCTCTCGAAAGTATAAATGAGGGCAAATGAGCTACGATATAGTCACCTGCAAACCATAAGACCAATGCTGTCAAAACTCCTAATATGAGAGTGCTTTTTCGTATCGGAATAAGTTGTGCAAAAGGGAATGCCAACACTACTCCGGCAGAAACATGGAAAAGAATGCCGATAATAACAAATATCGCGTAGCCGATATATCCTTTTATGCCGCCCTTAAGAAAGAATTGTATCGCGAAAATACCGCATACGATGGCAATGCTCTCGCGTAGCACTTCAGTGTTAAATAGGAAGAAATATCCGGCTGCACCGTATAGGAGTGCGCACAGGAAGTAGCAATCAGTATATTTTCTGAAAAAATAAAAGAAAGGCACGATGACAGCCGTTGCGTGTATGAATTGGAATAAGTAGAAGGAGTCCGACAAATAGCGGCAACCCGTCATAAACATTGACCACAGCGGCATACGTCCGTGAGTAAACAGGTTGTCCCGCAGATATTCGGCGATACCGGTATAGGATAGGAACAATGTGTTATTGAATTCTTCTTTATAAGAAAGTGTGTCTCCTCCGACTCCGTTACGAAGTCCAGCAATAAGAATCAGAAATACGCAGGTAACAGTATACCATATATGCTTGTGACGACCGTCTTCTCGCCCGTCGTAGCGGATGGCGAGAACAAGTGTCAGCACTATGTACAGCAGATAGGGTATCATTTGTTATCTCCCCCACAACTCTTTAATCACCATACTCGGCCAACGCCAGTTCTGGTACGCAGCTTGTGCGATGCCGCCTGCTAAAATTAGCCCCCACATTCCCCAATGCAGCGGACCGAGGAAAACAAACAGCAACACCAGCGTCGCTGCTCCGCTGACGAGGGATGGAATGAAGAACGGAATCTTGTTGTCCGCCATAATGAAGCCCGCCGACATGGCGTGGTTGTCCTCAAGATAACGGATTATCAGCATGGCAACCAGCATTACCAATGACACAAACGTTGTTTCGCTGTGTATCAACTCCAATGCCCAATCACCTAACCAGACCCAAACCATACCGCCTGCCACGAAAGTGGCAAGAATGCTGACAGCACAGATTGTGTAGTAACGGCGCAGTTGCGCCATATCGTTCTCCGCACGAAACTGTGCGAGTTTGGGTATGAACGACCTGTAGGGGACGGTCGCGCAGCGGGTCAGCACGTCCATCACCTGAAGCGTGATGCCATAGCACGCTACTGCTTCAAGGCTTAGATAGACGGAACCGATCAGTACCGCCGATTTGTTGATGGCAAAGGCCCCTAACTGGGTCAGCCCCACCTTGACGGCATTCGGCCAAATGACGCGGAAAATGTCCTTCGCGTCCCGCTCCTGCACATCTTTCAGACATTCGCGCATCTCTTTCGTGAAGAAGGTGCGGTATGCCAGCACGCGCCGGACTACGGTGGCAATCAGTTGTGCCCCCACAATCGCGGTCAGCCCCATTCCTGCGTAGATTAGTCCGATGGCAATGACGAGGTAAGTACCCTGTGCCACGATGATAATCTGTTGGTTGCGCTTGACATAGCCCTTGCCGAGCAGCAACGCGTCGTAGTAGAGCGTATAGAGATTATAGCAGTTGATGGCAATCAGCAGCACCCAAGCTACCATGGCATCCGTCCTGTCGCCGGTGTACTTCTTTAGAATGTACGTAAAGTATGCCGTTCCTGCCGTGGCGAGCAGCACAAAGCACGCTATGGCAATCTGTCGGTAGAAACGCCGCATAGCCGTCAGCGTGCCTTTCAGCAGACCGTAGTCCACCTCGCCGTCTGTGACTTGGCGGACACCCTCCACCTGCAAGTCTTTTGCTCCGGAAAAGATGTAACTCAGATTCCTTGCGAACGACGGACTGAAACCGAAATCGAGGATATTGACCAGCATGATGATGACCATGAAGATGTTCCATATCCCGACCGTTTCTGCCGGCATCTTGTTGAGTATGAACGGCAAAAGGATAACGCCGGCACCGATGAGGAATATGGTCGCTAAATACGACCACACCACATCCTGTCTGCCTATGTCTTCTATTCCTTTGCTCACAACTTGCCGTTTCGCTTGGGTTCAACAAACAGCTCTCGGATAATGAATCCCGGCCATTTCCAGTCCTGATACGCCAATTGCGCGATGCCCGGCGCAAGAACCATTCCCCATATCCCCCAGTCTAACACATCGAGGAACAGCCACAGTAGCAGGACGGTGGCGGCTCCGCTCAGCAGAGACGGAATGAAGAAGGGAATGCGGTTGTCAGACATGATAAACCCGCTTGCCATCGACTGGTTGTCCTCTAACAGATGGAAAGCCACCATCACGGCAAACATCGCAGTCGGCAGGAACATCGTTTGGCTCTTGATGAGCCGTAGCACGTCATCGCCGAATAGCACTGCCACACTGCCTCCGGCTATCCATATTGCCAGCAGTATAGCCTCGCACAACAGGTAGTAATGCCGCAGACCCGCAAGGTCTTTGCCTGCACGACACTGCGCTAATTTGGGTGAGAAAGCGCGGTAAGGCACGGTGGAGCAGTTGCATAGGATCTCTAACAGTTGCAACGTGATGCCGTAACTCGCCACCTGTTCCAGCGTCAGGAACGCCGCGCCAATCAGCATAGCCGACTTGTTGACCGCCAGACTGCCCAACTGTGTCAGACCAATCTTGACAGCATTCGGGCAGATGGCGCGCATAATCTCCTTCGGGTCGTCCGCCTCCACACCCGACAGGGCTTGACGCATCTCGCAGGTGAAGAACACGCGGCGCGACAGCACGCGGCGGATGACGATAGAGACGAGACGGGAGGCGACTATTGCGCTCAACCCTAATCCCGCAAAGATAAGACCGATGGCAAGAACTAAATAGACCGACTGGCTCACAATCATAATTTGCTGGCTGCGGCGGACATAGCCCTTGCCTTTCAGCAGCGCGTCGTAATAGAGCGTATAGAGGTCATAGCAGTTCAGCACGATGAGCAGCACCCAGGCGGCGATAGCATCGGTGCGGTCGCCGCTGTATTTGCCGAGGATGTACATGAAGTACGCCGTACCGGCGGTGGCGAGTAGCACGAACGCCGCCAACGAGATGATGCGGAACAGCCGCTGCATAGCCACGAGCGTGCCTTTCAGCAGCCCGTAGTCCACTGCCGCCACTCCCTCTTTCGCCGCCGTATAGACGGTGTCCTCCACTGCCGCTACACCTTCTTTGCGAAGGCTCTTCACGCCGCTGAAGACGTAACTGAGGTTGCGGGCGAACGAGGGCTGGAAACCGAAGTCGAGGATGGCGACCATCACTGTGATGGTCTGGAAGATATTCCATATACCCACTGTTTCGGCGGGCATCTTGTTGAGGATGAACGGGAAGAGTATCAGTCCGGACCCGACCCAGAAGAACGTGGCGGCATATGACCACGCCACATCCTGTTTGCCGATATGTTCTACGCCTTGTGCCAAACTGTCCGGATTAGTCGCGGCGGAAGATGTCGCGGGTATATACCTTGTCTTTCACTGCATCGAGGCACGGCTCATAGCGGTTGGCTATGATGGCGTGTGAACGGCGGGTGAACTCTTCCAGATTGTTCACCACCACGCTTCCGAAGAACGTTGTCCCGTCGGGTAGGGTGGGTTCATAGATAATCACGGTTGCGCCTTTCGCCTTGATGCGTTTCATTATCCCCTGTATGGACGACTGCCGGAAGTTGTCCGAATTGGCTTTCATGGTCAGCCTGAACACGCCGATGATGCACTCCTTCTCTTGTCCTCTGTTCCAGCTGTTCTCCTCCGAATAGGCGTAATAGCCGGCTTTGGCGAGCACGCGGTCGGCAATGAAGTCCTTGCGGGTGCGGTTGCTCTCCACGATAGCTTCTATCAGGTTCTCGGGTACGTCTTGGTAGTTGGCGAGCAGTTGCTTGGTATCTTTAGGTAGGCAGTAACCGCCGTAGCCGAACGAGGGGTTGTTGTACTGCTGTCCGATACGCGGGTCCAGACACACGCCGTCAATGATTTGCTTGGTATCCAGTCCTTTCATCTCAGCGTAGGTGTCCAATTCGTTGAAGTAGCTCACGCGCAGGGCAAGGTAGGTGTTGGCGAACAGTTTGACCGCCTCGGCCTCCGTAAAGCCCATAAAGAGGGTGGGGATGTCTTTGGCTGCCGCGCCCTCTTGTAGCATCGTGGCAAACTCCTTAGCTGCGGCTGTCAGTCGCTCGTCCTGCAGGTCTGTCCCCACGATGATGCGCGACGGGTATAGGTTGTCATACAGCGCTTTGCTCTCGCGCAGGAACTCAGGCGCAAACAGGATATTCTTGCTCCCTGTGCGACGGCGGATACCTTCTGTGAACCCGACAGGAATGGTCGATTTGATGACCATTATCGCATCGGGATTGACGCGCATCACCTGCTCGATGACCGACTCTACCGCGCTCGTGTCAAAGTAGTTCTTCTGCGCGTCGTAGTTGGTCGGGGTGGCTATCACTACCCATTCGGCTTCCCGATACGCCTTGTCCCCGTCCAATGTGGCTGTCAGGTTCAGCGTAACGGGCTTCCCCTCCGCATCCGTACCGCCCAAGTACCGCTCGATATAGTCGTCTTGTATGGTCGGTTCGCGGCGGTTGATCTTGTCCACACGTTCGGGAACTATATCCACTGCCACGACGCGGTTATGCTGCGCCAGTAGAGTCGCCAATGACAGGCCCACATAGCCCGTTCCTGCTACTGCTATCGTCCTCATACGTTATAGTCTGCCGTCCACTAACGAGCGGTCCACAAAGTTCTTCACATCGTAGATGACGGCGTTTTGTTGTTTGTATTTCTTGAAATCGAATGTCTTGAACTGGTCATGACTTACGCAGGCAATCACGGCGGCATACTGTTTGTTCTCGTCGATGGCGGCTATCAGTTCCTTGCCGTATTCGTGTTTCACCACTTCGGGCGATGCCCACGGGTCGTAGATGTCCACCTTGCAGCCGAATTCTTCCAGTTCGTCTGCTATGTCCACCACCTTCGTGTTCCGGCAGTCGGGGCAGTTCTCTTTGAACGTCACGCCCAGCATCAGGATGTTCGCGCCCTTGATTTTGTGGTCTTTCTGAATCATCAGTTTCAGCACCTTGTCCGCAATGAACTTGGCGATGGAGTTGTTTACCGCACGGCCTGACAGGATGACTTGCGGGTCATAGCCCAATGCTTTGGCTTTGTGCGCAAGGTAATAGGGGTCCACCGATATGCAGTGCCCGCCGACCAGTCCGGGACGGTACTTGAGGAAGTTCCATTTCGTACCTGCTGCCTCGATGACATCGTTCGTGTCGATGCCCACACGGTCGCATATCAGTGCCAGTTCGTTCATAAACGAGATGTTTACGTCTCGCTGGCTGTTCTCCACGGCTTTGGCGGCTTCTGCCACCTTCATGTTCGGTGCGCGGTGCGTGCCGTTCTCTAAGATGGAATTGTACAGAGCGTCCACTATATCAGCTACTTCAGGTGTCGAACCCGATGTAATCTTCTTGATTTTGGTCAAGGTGTTCACCTTGTCGCCCGGATTGATGCGCTCGGGACTGTATCCGCAGAAGAAGTCTTTGTTGAACTTCAGACCACTCTCGCGTTCCAATACCGGCACGCAGTCCTCCTCTGTGCAGCCCGGATAAACGGTGCTCTCGTAGATGACGATATCGTCCTTGCGCAGTGTCTTGCCGATGGTGGCGGACGCTTTCAGCAGCGGAGTCAGGTCGGGGTTGTTAAAACTGTCAATCGGGGTCGGAACGGTCACGATGTACGTGTTCACCTGTTCTAACTCGTGCATATCACTCGTCAGGGTCAGACCGGTCGTATGGGTCTTCTCATACAGGTCACGAGCCTGCTTCATGCCGACTAAGTCAGCTTCCTTCGTGTGGTCGCGGCCGGCTAACAGCTCGGCTACACGGGGTTCATACACGTCAAAACCGATTACGCGGTACTTCTTACCGTACTCAATAGCCAATGGCAAACCTACATATCCCAATCCAACTACGGCTATTGTCCTTTTACTCAAGTCTGTTTGTAACATATTGTTGGTGTTTAGTTATTGTTTCGTTTTCGTACAGCCGTTCCTGTGGCTGTATAATTAAGCGCGCAAAAGTACTCAATTCAAAACATGTTTGCAACAAAGAATACAATTATTCCTGAAAATGTCTATTATTCCGTTAAAATGAGGAGGTATTGCGCTCCCGTTTTTGTGTTTTCTCAGGATAATGTAATTTTGCACGCTCATTATTGTGTCCTTATATGCCCCTTTGTGAACCCGAGGCATATTCTTGACGGCAAGTCCGTATTCATACAATAGGAAAGTCGATAACGACACGATAACGACACGATAACGACACGACAACGACACGATAACGAGTCGATAACGACACGATAACGAAAAGTAAAAATACAATAACGCTCACATGAAAAACTTTAGACTTTGGAATACGCTCGGTGGCTGGCTGGTTTTTGCCATTGCTGCCGCTACGTATTTGCTCACGATGGAGCCCACTGCTTCTTTCTGGGACTGTGGCGAGTTCATCTCCAGTGCTTATAAATTGGACGTAGGGCATCCCCCTGGAGCGCCTTTCTTCATGCTGATGGGGCATTTCTTCTCGCTCTTTGCGTCAGACCCCTCTCACGTTGCGATGTGCGTTAATGCACTTTCGGCGCTCGCATCCGCTTTCACTATTCTCTTCCTCTTTTGGACAATTACTGCTTTGGCGCGCAAACTCGTTGATACGGACACGCTGGGCAAAGGCATTGCTGTTCTTGGAGCGGGAGCGGTGGGAGCGTTGGCATATACGTTCTCTGACACGTTCTGGTTCTCTGCCGTTGAAGGAGAGGTGTATGCTTCGTCGTCGCTCTTCACAGCTGTTGTTTTCTGGCTTATCCTCAAGTGGGATGAACACGCTGACGAGGAAGGCTCTGACCGGTGGCTCATACTGATTATGTACCTCATGGGCGTCAGCATAGGTGTCCACTTGCTTAACTTGCTGACTATCCCGGCTATCGTGCTTGTTTATTATTTCCGACGTTACAGTTTCACTTGGAAAGGCGCTATCACCGCTTTCCTTGTGTCGGTGGTGGTCTTGGCGGTCATTCTCTATGGCATTATCCCGGGAGTTCCGACTGTGGCAGGATGGTTTGAACTCTTCTTCGTTAATACGCTCGGATGTCCGTTCAATACGGGACTCTTTGTCTATCTCATCCTGACCGCTGTCCTCATTGTAGCAGGGATATGGTACACCTATAGGAAACTCGACCTTCAGGACGAGAATAACCCGTCGCAACTCTGGCGTTGGCTCAACACATCGCTGGTCATGCTGGCGGTTATACTTGTCGGTTACTCTTCCTATGCCGCTATCGTCATTCGTTCCAATGCGGACACACCGATGGACCAGAACTCGCCTGACAATGTCTTCTCGCTCAAGTACTACCTCAATCGCGAGCAGTATGGCGACCGACCGTTGCTCTATGGACAGACCTATAATGCGCCGGTCGAACTGCGTATAGAGGGCAATATGTGCATACCTGTTGAAAAGACGGGTCACGCACAGTATGCGCCCGCACCCAAGCAGGAAGGCGAGAAAGACCACTATGTCGTTACGGGTTACAAGACCACCTACAAGTTCATGGACCAGTTCTGTATGCCTTTCCCGCGTATGTACTCGTCTCAGGCGAACCATGTACGCGCTTACAAGGAGTGGGCGGACATCAAGGGACGCAAGGTCAAGTACGACTATTGCGGACAGCAGAAGTCCGAATACTGCCCGACCTTCGGTGAGAACCTGCTGTTCTTCTTCCGTTATCAGGTCAACTTCATGTATTGGCGTTACTTCATGTGGAATTTCTCCGGACGCCAGAACGACCTGCAGAGTTACGGCGAACTGCACAAGGGCAACTGGCTCACAGGTATATCCTTTATTGACAACGCTATGCTCGGTGACCAGAAAGCACTGCCCACTGAGTTACGCGAGAACAAAGGGCACAATGTCTATTACATGTTGCCGTTGCTCCTCGGTATTATAGGTATCATCTGGCAGTTGGGCAAGAAGCAGAAAGGGGCGATGAACTTCACCATCACGTTCTTGCTCTTCTTCCTTACCGGTCTCGCTATTGTGGTCTATCTCAACCAGACGCCTTACCAGCCCCGTGAACGGGACTATGCTTACGCCGGTTCATTCTATGCCTTCTGTATTTGGATAGGTTTGGGTGTCATCGGATTGTACGAGGCATTGGAAAAGTACATGCAGAGCGAGAACGGCAAGACCTGTGTCGCCGTTCTGACGATGCTCGTAACGCTCCTTGTGCCTGTGCAGATGGCTTCACAGAACTGGGATGACCACGACCGCAGCGACCGATACACTTGCCGCGACTTCGGTGCTAACTACCTGAAGTCGTGCGAAACGCAGGGTATCATCTTCTCCAACGGAGACAACGACACCTTCCCGCTTTGGTACAACCAGGAGGTTGAAGGAGTCGGAACCGACCTGCGCGTTTGCAACCTCTCTTACTTGCAGACCGACTGGTATATCGACCAGATGAAGCGACCCTACTACGAGAGCAAGGGACTGCCTATCTCATGGGAATACAAGGACTACATGCCCGGTACCAACGAAGTCGTTTGGGTAGAGGACAAGATTGGGCAGCCTGTCTCTATTGAGAGGGCGTTCAAGTTCTTGCGTTCAGAAGACCCGCAGACCAAACTGCGCGAACGCGACAACGACAATTACATTCCCTCCAAGCAACTCTTTTTCGACGGACCCGACGGCGAGAAGATTATGATTAAGGAGGCACGGCGTTACACACGTTCGGAGATGATGGTCATGGAGATGCTTGAGCAGAACAACTGGGAACGGCCTATCTATTTCGCCGTTACGGTTGGCGATGACTATTACCTCGGCTTGCGCCCGTACTTCGAGTTGACCGGTCTTGCTTATCGTGTCACGCCGACAAGGAGTGAGGACGGCAGGGCGAGAGTCAATACGGATGTCATGTATGAGAATATGATGCACCGCTTCTGCTTTGGTAATATCAATAAGCCGGGCATCTATATTGATGAGAACCTGATGCGCATGTGCCATACCCACCGTATGATGTTCCTCGAACTCTCTGAGGCGCTCTGGCGGAAGGGCGAATATGCTAAGGCCGTGGAGGTTATTGATTATGCCGAGCAGATGTTGCCTGCGTATAATATACCGTATGACTACACATCTGCATCCATGGCGGCTGTCAGGTACGCTATTGGCGATAAGGTAGAGGGTGCGGACAACGTAGCGAAGGCGGATAGTGTGATGGCATCGGTTGCAGAGACTTGTGTCGAATACTTGCGTTGGGCGGACGGTCTGTCAAGACAGAACAAGAAGACGGTTCAATCGACGGTTAATCAGAACCTCGGTATTCTTGGCTATGTCCTTCAGAACCTCAACCGTTACCGCCGCGACGAGCTCTTCAACACCTACTATCTCGACTACGAACGCTACGCCCAATAACCCTTTACTGCATCCCTTCAGCATCCGTTACGCATCCGTAGTGCATCCGTTGCCGAATACGTAGCAGAATAGAAAACAGGGACTGACTCACCTCGAGTCAGTCCCTGTTGTTTGCGTCTGAATAGGTTATTTTGTGTGAATCTGAGAATTAAGGAAACACGTGTTTAATTTCCGGCAAGTGCTTCCTTGGCGAGTTGGGTGAGTTGGTCGGTGTCTATCGGTTCCAGTATCATCTGTTCCGGTTCGAGATCAAGCAGGAACTGCATGTACGTCGGCAGCGTGAGTAAATCACCATCGCGACCGATATTGTAGTCGCCGAACTTAATAATCCGATGCACTTGGTACTTCTCCGGATGTGCCAAAACGGTTTTAGCGCTCTTGGACTTGGAAGATTTAGCCTTCACTTCCAACGGCACACATTCTCCCTTCATGCGAACCAGGAAATCCAACTCCAGACCGGAATCTTTTTGGAAATAGTACAGATTTTGTGCCTTTTTGTGTAGCGTGTCAGCCATTAGATTCTCAAAGATAGCACCCTTGAAGCCGCCTAAGTTACCTTGCAGAATGTCAGCACGTGTGCCGGCTCCCAACATCTCTATGAGCAGACCTATATCGGTCACATAGACCTTGAACACATTATCTTTCGCGTTGCCTTCCATCGGCAGGCCGGTAATATCCGTATTGTAGCAACGGCTGATGATACCTGCATCTTCCAGCCACTGCAGCGAACCGAGATAGGTGTCGCTTCTGCCACCGGGCTTCACTTGGTTATATTGGAATTTCTTGTTCTCTTTTGCCAATTGCTTGGGGATGGAATTGAAGCACTCACGAATATGCGGTTTGTCTTTGTCGGGAGCATACTTGACCATATCGTCTCGGTACTCCTTCAAAATAGACTGATGGGCTTTGCTTACCTCATTCATATTGTTGGACGAAAGGAACGCATTAACGGCTTCCGGAAGTCCTCCAATGGCGATGTATAGATTGAGCAAGTTCTTTAATGCCGAGTGAATACCGGCAGGAACCAGAGCCTCTTCATGATAGAACTTCTTCAGCGCTTCTATGACTTCGTTTGAGATATTGTTTGCCCACAGGAACTCTTCAAAATCCAGTGGATACATCTCTACAATATCTTCCGAACCGACCGGAACGGAGTTGATGCCAAGATCTTTCTGTTGAACCAGTTTGCGATGGCGTTTCTTCTTCTCATCACCGTAACCCTGCACCCCCAACAATGAACCCGTAGCAATCACATCAAATCGTCCGTCTTCTTTGAAGAACTTGAGTGAAGTGCGAGCTTCCGGACATTCTTGAATCTCATCAAAGATAAAACACGTTTTGCCCGGTGTGAACGTAACACCTGCAATCTGAGCAGAGAGATTAAGCAAGATGTCATCCACCGCTTTGGAACCCACGAACGCGGAGATACGCTCCGGTTGCTTGATAAAATTGATATAGACAACCGTTTTGTAATTTGCTTCGGCAAAGTGCTGTGCGATAAAAGTCTTACCGCATTGGCGGATACCCATGATCACCAAAGGCTTGTGATTCAGATTGTTCTTCCACTGGATCAGAGTGTCTTCTATCTTTCTTTTTAACATTTTTCAAACGAATAATATGTGTATTACTACACTTTTTTAAACGAATAAAATGTGTATTATTACACTTTCTTGAGCGAAAAACTGCTGCAAAGGTACACTTTTTTTATGATATATGCAAATCTATTTGCAAAAATCGCACAGAAAAGTAAATTTTCTATCAATTATCAATTATCAACTATCAACTATCAACTATCAACTATTTCCTCATAACTATATCCTCTCTGAAGCATAAACCTTATTAACTTTGCTTTCTCTGCTTCGTTGCTCGCTTTCGGGCGGGAGGCTATCAGTTTCTCTATATTCTTTTTATAGACCTCAATATCTATCTCTTGCAGTGCCTTTTCTATTTCTCTGTCAGGCAGGTGTTTGGCGCGCAGAGCATAGCGTATTTTCTGTCGTCCCCATTGAGCGAACGCCACTTTGTCATGAACGAAGGCGCGGCAGTACCGGCAGTCATCCAAGTAGCCGTTCTCGTACAGGTATGCCACAACCGATTCACGTTCGGTAGTGTCAGCTCCCCACGCACCCAGTTTCTGTTCCACTTCTTGTTGGCACCGTTCCGCGACCGAGCAGTACCTCGCCGCCTTATTCCGCAACTCTGATTCTTCAGTTGTCATACCTTTCACCTTTCAACTATCAACTATCAACTATCAACATCGCCCTCACCATTCTCTCTTTCCCATAACTATCTCTCCGTATCTCTACCTCCTTATATCCCTCTGAAACTAACATTTCCCTGACCTTCTCTCCCATCCGCTCATGAATCTCGAAGTACAGCGTCGGAGCAAGTCGTTGCCGAGCTATGGCGCGATAGAAGAGTAGGGGATTGTGGTCGGGAACAAAGAGTGCTGTTGCCGGTTCGTAGCGGACTACGTTTGCATCCATAGTGGCTTTCTCCTCTTCGGGTATATAGGGCGGATTGCTCACTGCTATATCAAAGTGTTGTTCGCCGCTGTCAAGAATCTGTGTTATGTCTCTTTGTGCAAACGTTATCTCCACGCCGTTACGTATCGCGTTCTCTTTCGCGACGGCTAATGCCTCCTCGCTCACGTCCCATGCGCTTACATCCCATAGTGGCAGCCTCTTTTTCAGCGCAATAGCGATACACCCGCTTCCCGTGCCGATATCCACTATTCGTTGTGACTTGCTCTGCGAAGAAGCATCACGAATTACCCATTCTGCCAATTCGCATGTCTCAGGACGGGGAATAAGAGTGTCACGGGTCACACGCAGATGCAGACCCATCCATTCCGTCTTGCCGAAGATGTACTGGATTGGCTCTTTATCAAGTAGCCTGCGCAGGTATGCGTCCAAACCGCGTATCTCTATCGGTTCTTGCCGCAGCAGCAGTTCGCCCCGCGACTTGCCTGTCAGCTCTTCTGTTACCCATAGGGCGAGAGCACGGGCTTCGTCCGGCGAATAGACGTCCGATAGAATGCGGGTTATGTAGTGGATGGTTGGTGACATGCTCGGTTTCACAAAGGTTACAATCGGTTTACAAAGAAAGGCTGTCTTGCGGACAGCCTTTCTTCTTATGTGCGGCAGGCTTACTTGTCGGTACCTGCTTCCATGCTGGCTTTGAGGGATGCGAGGGCATCGAGGTCGCCGAGAGTGGTCGTCTTCTCTGCTTTCGGCAGTTCGGGCTGTGCCTCTTTCTTCGGGGCTTTCTCTTTGGCGGGAGCTTCTTTGCGCTCCTCCCATGTGCGGAGGTGGCTCAAGAGGATGCGTTTAGCGTCACGGTTGAACTCGATTACGCGGAAGTCCATCGTGTCACCAACAGCAACTTGTGATTTGTCTTCTTTCTGGAGGTGACGGGCTGTGCAGAAACCTTCCACACCGTCTTCCAGAGCCACTACGGCACCCTTGTCGTTGAGCTCAACCACTTTGCCGCTAACGATAGTGTCCAGACCGTATTTGGCTTCGAGTTCTTCCCAAGGATTCTCTTCGAGTTGTTTGTGACCGAGGCTCAAGCGGCGGTTCTCTTTGTCGATTTCCAATACAACCACTTCGATTTCAGCGCCGATGGACGTGAACTCGTTCGGGTGTTTGATTTTCTTGATCCAACTCAGGTCGCTGATATGAATCAGACCTTCTACGCCTTCTTCTATCTCTACGAATACACCGAAGTTAGTGAAGTTGCGAACTCGTGCGAAGTGACGGCTTCCAACAGCATACTTCTGCTCGATGTTCTCCCACGGGTCAGCTTTCAGTTGCTTGATACCGAGCGACATCTTTCTTTCTTCGCGGTCGAGGGTCAGGATAACGGCGTCAATCTCGTCACCTACCTTCAGGAAGTCGTTGGCGCTGCGCAGGTGCTGGCTCCATGACATCTCGCTCACGTGTACCAGACCTTCGATACCGTCGGCGATTTCAACGAATGCTCCGTAATCGGTCATTACAACGACCTTGCCGTGTACCTTGTCACCTACTTTGAGGTTGGGATCGAGAGCATCCCACGGATGCGGAGTAAGCTGCTTGAGACCCAATGCGATACGTTTCTTCTCCTCGTCAAAGTCAAGGATAACCACGTTAATCTTCTGGTCAAGTTCAACCAATTCGTGCGGGTCATTAACACGTCCCCAACTCAAGTCGGTGATGTGAATCAGACCATCTACGCCGCCGAGGTCGATGAAGACACCGTAAGAAGTGATGTTCTTAACCGTACCTTCGAGTACCTGACCTTTCTCAAGGTGCGATACGATTTCGCGCTTCTGGGCTTCCAGTTCGGCTTCGATGAGTGCTTTGTGCGATACAACTACGTTGCGGAACTCCGGATTGACTTTCACAATCTTGAACTCCATCGTCTTGCCTACGAAGATATCGTAGTCGCGGATGGGCTTCACGTCAATCTGGCTACCGGGCAGGAAGGATTCCATACCGAATACATCCACAATCATACCGCCTTTGGTGCGGCACTTGATGTAGCCGTTCACTATTTCCTGTTTGTCGAAGGCTTCGTTTACGCGCTCCCAGCTGCGGGCGGCACGGGCTTCTTTGTGCGAAAGAACCAACTGACCGTCGCGGTCTTCCTGGCTTTCGATATACACTTCCACCTGATCACCTACTTTCAGGTCGGGGTTGTAACGGAACTCAGTTGCGGGTACTACACCGTCGGACTTGTAGCCGATGTTCACTACTACCTCGCGCTTGTTGATGCTCGTCACCGTACCCATTACTACTTCGTTCGTCTTAACGGCGCTCAGGGTCTGGTCGTATTTCTGTTTGGTTTCTTCGTTTTGTTTGCCTTGTTTCTCAAGTTCATAGGCATCCCAGTCGAAGTTCTGGAGTGATTGATTCTCTGTCATAATGGCGAAAATCTGTTTTAGTGTTAGACATGTTCTGCTTTTTTCTCGCTAAAAAAGCGCGCAAAGATACACCAACTTTCTCAACCCGACAAATAAAAATGAATTAAAATCACTCTACCCGGTATTATCTCATTGTCTCTCATTCCTTGTTTATTTCGTTCAGATGAAAGTCCTCCTGCCTTTAAACCCTATACACCCTTCCATTACGTACTTTACCCCCTGTCATTACGTACTTTACTTCCTGCTGTCACATGCAATATCTCAAGCGGGCATCTCCTATACATCAAGGGAGCATGAGCGGGTGATTAGCGGGTGATTAGCGGGTGATTACCGGGTGATTCACGGCACAACACAAGACATTTATATACTATTAGTCTCTACGTGCGCCTGCGTATTGGGGAAGATTGAAATTTGCAGATTAATCGGATTGATTTTGATTTTTCAAATTTAGTCAGAAGAGACAGAAGACCCAGAAGAGACAGATTGACCAGATTTTTCGCGTTTCCGCGAGTGTTCTGAGACTCTGGGTCTATTTAGATACATTTTGTATATAATTATGACAACACAACAAGAATTCAACAGGAACACAACGTGAAAAGACTCTAAACCAATTCTTGTCATTAGAGAAATGTGTTTGTATAAAGCTGAATTATAGCGTGTTATAAAGACAGTCACAGATGTTTTGTGGTGAATAGTTATAATTAACTGAATTTTAGCAGGTTGTAACTTTTAGGTCGCTGTTAGGTCTCTGTTAGGTCTCTGTTAGGTCGCTAAATTGTTCGGATTTGAGTCGAAATTGATTCGAATTTGAAACCATAAATCATAAATTTGAAACTATCAACTATCAATTATCCATACGGCTTCAGCCGATCGTTCGAGGCTTTGCCGAGATAAGAACTATCAATTATCAATTATCAACTATCAACTATCAATTTTTTTTACGAAACTCTTGCATTTCCCAAAAAAATGTATTATCTTTGTGCGTTTTTATACAATGCTGTGTATTGTCTGAACGGCATTGAGTATTGTGCGAGGAATATCTCTTGACTTTTGCAAACAACAATAAAATACTAATGACAATGAAAAGACTTTTCTTTTTTCTTGCGTCGGCGGTGCTGATGCTGACAGGATTGTTCTTTCCGCAGCGCGCTGACGCGCAGACAGTGGCGACCATCAACGGCATCAACTATGTGCTGATTGATGCCACGAAGCAGGCGGTGGTGGCTAAGCAGAGCGAGAAGAACAACAACTACTATGCCATCAAGGATGTCATCTCCATTCCGGAGACAGTAACCTACGACAGCAAGACCTACACTGTGTCGGCTATTGCGGATGACGCGTTCCATTACTGGCAATATGGCGCTTTCATGAACGTCGTGGAAGTGGAGACGGCGGCTATCATCATCCCGAAGACGGTGAAGGCCATCGGCGACCGCGTGTTCAAGGAGTGCGGCGCGAAGGATGTCTTCTTCCTCGGCGAGACCCCTCCGACGCTCGGTGAGGACAACCATACGCTGCTCAAGATGCGTATCCACGTGCCTTACGGCTGCGGTGCCAATTACCGCGGCACGCAGATTGTCTTCCACATGGGCGCGCACTACTGGGTGCTGCCGTGGGAGAACTACCTGCTCCCCACCACCAAGGACGTGACGATTGTGGAGATTGAGACCCAGAGCGGTTACGAGATTATTCTTCCTTCCGCTCCCGCGAAGAGAGAAGGCATCCAACCTGAACATGCCGGACGCGCTCCGCAGGAGGGCGACAAGGACATCGTCACCATCCTCGACACCGAGTATGAGTGCGTTTCCCATCTCAAAGGCACGCCTTTCGAAGAACTGCCGTATATGGAACGGGGGTTGTATTTCAGTTTGAAAAATGGCAATATATCTTCTCTTTTGCCGGACCCCACTTTCCGGCGTTATGAGAATCTGGGACCGAATATAAATTTATTTTCAGATCAATCAAAGACGACATTAGATACTATTGCAGACAATGCTTTCAAGGATAATAAGGTGCTGCAGATAATCAGTTTTAATAGTGATATAGAGATTATCGGTGGGTATGCATTTATGGGATGCAGTCATCTTGAGCAGGTTCAAGGAGCAGGTATCAAGCATATATATGAGGGAGCTTTCTACAATTGTCCGGAACTGGGAATCGTCCATATGGATGATGACTTGCAGATTATTGAGGATTATGCCTTTTTCAATTGTAAGAATTTTAGAGGTTTTGATGCGTCGGTCTCCGTTACAGGCTGTAATATGAGCAGGATGAAATCCCTGACCAAAATAGGCAAAGTGGCTTTTGCTAATTGTTCAAATATAAGGCGTGTTGCTTTCCCGGAATCGCTGACATCCATCGGAGCACATTGTTTCCACGGCTGTAAAAGAATGCAAACGATTGTAGCCCCGTGGTTTGAGCCGTTAGAGATTGATGCAGAGACTTTCGACCCCGTTCCGCAGGAAGCAGTGCTGCAAGTGCCGACGCTGACCAAGAACGACTACGCCAAAGCAGAAGGCTGGAAGAACTTCCGCATTGATGACAGCGGCGAACGCGAGATATGGAACGGCGATCTGCAATACAGGGTAGAGAGTCGCGATGGTAAAACCTATATGGGAATGGTCATCGGTATTAATCCGCTATTCAATTTCGAGGCGGAAGAAGTCGTTATACCGCGCAGTTTCAAAATGAGCAACGGTGCGTTTGTAGAAGTGAATTTGTTGGGTGATGGCGCATTTGCCGGCACACCTGTCCGCAGTGTGACCATTCCAAGTTCTGTAGATAATATCCGTACGCATTGTTTTGAGAATTGTACGCAATTGAGAAAGGTGAATTGCCAATACACAAGTAATGATATTACCGAAAACTATATTAATGCGTATGTCCTTGACTATGCCTTTTCCAATACGGCATTGACCGAAATCACAGTTAATAGACAAATTGATTTCTTTGCATTCCGTAACACTCCGCTGAAAAAGGTGACAATAAACAGCAGTCGTATAGCAGGTGGTGCATTTATGGGGTGTAGCCAATTGGAAAAAGTGACATTGGAATGTTCGATGACTGGATCTTATAATATTACCATTGGTGAACAAGCATTTGCTGATTGTGTGAATTTGAAAGAAATAGATGTCCTCTCTGATAAACATGTACCATATATCAACGATAAGGGTAAGACTTCTCTCGGCGTATGGCGTGACGTGGATCTGAAAAAGATAACGGCGCACGTGCCGAGCGGAACCAAATACCAGTATGCTGCCGCTCCGTATTGGCAGGAGATGCAGATTGTCGAAGAACCGGTAAAAATTGACGGATTGTGCTATATACTGAATAAGAATACAGCAAACGCTACCGTCACATACGAGACACAAGACGAAAATAACTATGCGGGCTTGGAAGAAGTAACGATTCCTGCCGAACCGTTGATGGTGAATGGTCAAGGTTATTATGTGACAAATGTCGCTCAAGGTGCTTTTGCACATTCTCCTATAACAAGCATTAAACTTCCGCCACTGCTTACAACCATAGACGCGGAGGCGTTTAAGAACAGCATGTCACTCAAAAAAGTCGAATGGGACTGTGACCCGTCAAAGACCTATTCGGTGGGGGCTGCTGCCTTCGATGGATGTAGCGCGTTGGAGGACATTGTTCTGCCGGCGACCGCTGCCTTCATCGGAGATGCTGCCTTCAGAGGATGCACCGCGTTGGACACACTCACACTGCCCAAAGACATCTATCTCGGCAAGGACGCTTTCTACGGTTGCACGGGACTGAAAGATATTGTCACGTTGAGCACTAATCCGCAGAACATTGCCGAGAAGGGCGTGTTCGCCGATGTGGATCAGAGCAAAGTTACCCTGCATATCCCCTCAGGAAACCGTGGCAAATACGAGGCTGCGGATGTATGGAAGAATTTCGCGATGGTGGAATACCAGACGAAGATAGGTGACTTCTATTACTTCCTCGACGAGGCTGCCCATACGGCGACACTCACCTACGAGAGCACCGACTGGGATTTGAACTACAAAGACCTTGCATGGGACAAGAAGTATGTCATCCCCGCCACATTCGACTACGACGATACGCAATACAAAGTGACCGCGATTGCCGACTTCGCTTTCAGCGGAAACAACAACGACCTGTCGGACATCACCCTGCCGGAAGGCATCATGACCATTGGCAAACAGGCTTTCTCACCCTGTATGAACCTTGCGTCATTCAATATCCCGATGTCCGTCACTTCTATCGGACAGGACGCGTTCTATCTCACCAATTTCGTCCAGAACGACGCCAACTATTTCCAGGGACTGCTGCACAAAGACCAGTGCCTGATTGCTGCCAAAGACGATATACTGAAGGACTATGCCTTCCCCGAGATAGAGAAGGGTACACGCCTGATTGCAGGCGGCGCGCTGGCGTACTGCAAGCACGGCCCGACTAAGATACCCGCATCGGTGAAGTACATCTGTGAGGGCGCGTTCGAGAACAACGAGGCGCTTTATACCCTGAATATGACGGACTGTCCTGAACTGACCACCATCGAGCAGAACGCGTTCCGTAACTGCCCGAATCTTTCGGCAGTTGATTTCTCCAATGCCACGCAGACCATCGGCGACAATGCGTTCTTCGGTACGCTGGTGCATGAGATACTGCTGCCCAAGTCGCTCGATATGATTGGCGTTGGTGCGTTTGACAACTGCACCAAACTCAACTGGGTTATCATCCCTGCTGTGAACGCCATAGGCGACTACGCCTTCAGAAACAACACGATAGCACGCAACGTGTATGTGCGCGCTGAGAGTCCCGAACAAATGTCTATCGGTGTAAGCCTCTTTGAGGGTATGAACCCCGCCAAATCAACACTCTATGTACCCTACGGCTGCAAAGCCAACTACGAGAGCGCTGACCAGTGGAAAGACTTCGCCATCAAAGAGGAGAACCCCTGCATTGACGGCGTTTATTACCTGATAGATGAGGAGAACGGCACCGCCGCTGTAGCACCGGAAATATTCAACAGCGTGTACAACTATTTCGACCTTGAGGGAGACATCGTCATCCCGTCTGTCATCACCGTAGGAGGCAATGCTTATCAAGTGACATCGGTGGCTCCGTATGCGTTTGCCGGCAGCCACGGCGTGACCAGTGTCACCCTGCCCAACAGCATTCGCGAGATAGGCGACTATGCGTTCCACAACAGCTGGATATCGGGCAAGATGAAACTGCAGGAGGGCTTGAAGACAGTGGGCAAGTATGCCTTCTTCGGCACCAACCTGTCATACATCCATCTGCCTTACACCTTGACAGAGATAGGCGAAAAGGCGTTCTTCACCGGCTATATGGTGGTGCGCACGGAGCGTAACGAACCGTTGGACATAGCCGGACTGAACGTGTTCAACCATCCGGAGGATGTGCGCTGCGACCTGTATGTACCCTACGGAGCCAAAGCGGCTTACGCTGCGGCGGACGAGTGGAAGGACTTCTGCCATATCTACGAGATGGGCGCACAGATAGGCGGCCTCTACTACGAGCTGGGCGAGTCGCCTTACCAGTATGCATGGGTGATGCCGGAGAGTGAGGATATCGACCTCAACTACAAGAACCTGCCCGCCGACCTCGTCATACCCGAGAAAGTGACCTTCAACGAACTGGAGTACCCCGTGATGGGTATCAATCCCAGGGCGTTCAAAGGCTGCACGCAACTGCGCACCGTACAACTGATGTCCAATATGTCCAGCATCAACGCCGAGGCGTTTATGGGATGCACCTCTTTGGAGAGCATCAACCTCAAGAAAGGTCTGATGGACATCGGCGAACGCGCCTTCCAGGACTGCGCGCTCACTTCGCTTGACTTACCCTCCTCCACAGACGAGATAGGCGTGAACGCCTTCAAGGGCTGCACCAAGATAGAGAAGATTGTCGAACGCGCTACCGAACACCCCGACATCAGCGGACGGGAAGTGTTTGAGGATGTGGACATCAGCCAGATCGAGCTGTTCGTGCCATACGGCGCACAGGACGACTATATGTACGCTGACGTATGGCAGGAGTTCTACACCATCGATGAGTATGAAACAGAGGTGACGGTCGTTTCGGAAGACGACAGCAAGGGTACGGTCACCGGCTCGGGTGTCTTTGAGAAAGGCAGCACGACGGAGATAGAGGCGGAACCCGCCGAAGGCTATGTGTTTGCCGGATGGGACGACGGACAGGCCAATCCGTTTGATGCCAAGCGTACCATCACGGTGGGCGAGACACCGGAGACCTTCACCGCCTCCTTCGAGCCGCGACAGCTCTATATCCGGTTCCTTGACTGGGACGGCACGACGCTGCACACCGTCAAAGTTGCATACGGCGGTTCGGTGGATACAGAGGGCTTTGAGCCGACGCGCAAAGGTTACTCCTTCGCCGGATGGTCCATGAGTCCGACCAATCTCACGGACGACGAGGAGGTAACGGCACAATACACCATCAACGAGTACGAACTCACCATAAATGCCGACCACGGCACGGTGACAGCGCATACTTTGGCCGAGGATGCGGTAGATGTCAAGGCTGTTCCGTTCGGCACCGTCATCGTATTGGACATCAAAGCGGACGAGAACTACCACTTCAAGCAGTGGGAGAACGGCAGCGAAACGGCATACCGTATCTTCACCATGGAGGACAACAAGACGGTGACAGCCACCTTTGAGCATGACCCGTACACAGTCACTTTCAAGGACGCAGAAGGCAACACCCTCAAGACCGAGCAGGTTGCGCCTGGCGGTGCCGCCACTGCTCCCGAAGCACCCGAAGTGGAGGGCTACACCTTCATCGGCTGGGACGGTTTCTTCAACGAAGTCAACGCTGACATTACCGTCAAGGCGGTGTACGAAATCAATTATTACAACGTTACGTTCAAGAACTGGGACGGCACAGTGGTATTCTCGCAGGCAGTTGCATGGGGCACTGAAGCCGACACACCGAAGAAACCCTATCGTGAGGGATACACCTTTACCGGTTGGGACAAAGACTACTCGTCCGTCAAGTCAGACCTCGTTGTGACCGCTCAGTACGAAATCAACAAATACACCGTGACCTTCTTCGGAAACGGCGGTGTCGAACTATCCAAACAGACCGTTGACTGGAACACCGCCGCTGTCGCTCCCGATGCTCCTGCCGTAGAGGGTTACACTTTCAAGGGTTGGGATACCGACTTCAGCCAAGTGACTAAAGACCTCGAAGTGACCGCCCAGTACGAGATAAACAAATTCACCGTCACCTTTGTGGACTGGGACGGCACAGAGTTGTCCAAGCAGACTATTGACTGGGACGGCGCCGCAATCTATCCGTCCGACCCCAAACGCGAAGGATACACCTTCAAGGGCTGGGACAAAGCTATTGACCATGTGAAAGCCGACCTCACCGTTACTGCACAGTACGAGATTAATACCTACACTGTCACGTTCTACGACCGTGAAGGCAAGGTTATCAGTACGCAGACCGTGAAATGGAACGAGGCAGCCGAAACACCCGAGACTCCGGCATGGGATGGACACACCTTCACCGCCTGGGACACTGACTTCGAACATGTCAAAGCAGACCTCGACATCAAGCCTGTCTATGACACTATTCTTTATACTGTCAAGTTTGTAGACTGGAACGGCAACGAACTCAAAGCAGAGAAAGTGGAGTATGGTCAGTCCGCTACGGCACCCGTTAACCCGGTTCGCGACGGATACACCTTCATTGGTTGGGACGGTTTCTTCAACGAAGTCACCGCCGATATTACCATCAAGGCGCAGTACGAAATCAATACCTACACCGTCCGCTTCTACGACCGCGAAGACAATGTTATCAGTACGCAGACCGTCGAGTGGAACGAGGCAGCGAAAGAGCCTGAATTGGAAACATGGGAAGGTCATCTGTTCACAGGCTGGAGTGCAGAGTTCAGTCATGTGAAGTCCGATCTTGATATCAAGCCGGTTTACAGTGTTCTGACCTACAAGGTGACGCTTTCTGCCGAACACGGAACGATAGATGTGAAGCCCCTTGACGAAGAAATCGAATTGGACCTCAACGCAGTTCCTTACGGCACACAGCTGACGCTGACTGCCGTACCGCAGGAAGGCTATGAGTTCTCAGGCTGGTCGGACGAAGTGACAGACATCGCTCGTCAGATAGTTGTGGATAGTGACATCGACCTTGTTGCCGTCTTTACCCTCAAATCAGCTCCGACGGCTCTGCCCGACATCAGCGGCGATGAAGCGGATAAGGACACACGGACTGTACGCAAAGTCCTGATTGACGGACATGTTTACATCCTGACTCCTGACAACAAAGTGTTCAACCTCACCGGTCTGAAGATTAAGTAGTTTGCATATCGTGACTTTGCAGACGGATTAAGACAAGCGTACCGGCACAATGACCCCGGAGGAGGCTTTACACAGGTATTTCGGCTATTCCGCTTTCCGCCCCCTGCAGGAGGAGATTATCCGCTCCGTGTTGAACGGAGCGGATACGCTGGCTCTCCTCCCGACAGGAGGAGGAAAGAGCATTTGCTTCCAGGTGCCTGTGCTGACCTGCGAAGAAGGGTTGTGTCTGGTCATTACACCCCTTATCGCGCTGATGAAAGACCAGGTGGAACACCTGCTCAGGCGCGGCATACGGGCTGCCGCTATCTATACGGGTATGTCCAAGCAGGCGCAGGAGACCGCTCTCGACAACTGCCAGTACGGTCCATACCGCTTTCTGTATGTTTCTCCCGAACGGTTGGAAAGCGAGAACTTCCGCCGCAGGCTGTCTTACCTGCCTGTCAGCCTCATTGCTGTGGACGAAGCCCACTGCATAAGTCAGTGGGGATATGATTTCCGGCCGTCCTATCTGCGTATCGGCGAACTGCGTGACCTGCTGGAAGAGACCTTCGGGCATATACCCGTCTTGGCTCTTACCGCCACCGCCACACCCGAGGTGGCGGAAGACATCCAAAAACAGCTGCGCTTTGCCAAGAGCAATGTTATACGTCAGTCGTTCGCGAGGGACAATCTGTGTTACGCAGTCCGTTACTGCCGCTCCGACCGGCCGTCCGCAAAGGAAGACCCGTCGTTGCTCACCAAGAACGAACAACTGAAGCATATACTGGAGCGTGTACAGGGTTCCGCTATCGTCTATGTGCGCAACCGCAAGAAAGCGCAGGAGATAGCGCAGATGCTCAACACCGATTTCTACCATGCAGGCTTGGATACCTATGAGCGCGAGCGCAGACAGAAACAATGGCAGCAGAGCAGTTCGGTGATGGTCTGCACCAATGCCTTCGGTATGGGTATTGACAAACCCGATGTGCGCTTGGTCATCCACTACGACCTGCCCGACAGCCTCGAGGCGTATATGCAGGAAGCGGGTAGGGCAGGGCGTGATGGTCAGAAAGCGTACGCTGTACTCCTCTTCTCAAAGGATGACCGCACCAAATTGAAGAAGCGGCAGTACGACAATTTTCCCGCCAAGGAGTTTGTCGAAGAGGTCTATAACAAAGTCTGCGACTACCTCGTGGTCGGTGTGGAAAGCGGCTACGGACACTCGTTTGCGCTGCACGTGGACGATGTGTGCAGGAAGATGCGACTACCCCTTCTACCAACCTATTCCGCTCTCCATCTCCTTGATATGGCAGGGTATATCCTCTTTCAGGAGGAGCAGGAGACGCAGCCGCGTGTACGTTTGCTCGTTCCGCCGCACGAACTGAACGCCTATTCACTCACCACAGAACAGAAGTCGCTTATCACCCGTCTGATGCGCACTTATCCGGGCGTGTTCACCGACCTGCAGTACTTGCGTGAAGAGATGACCGACAGTCTGCACCATACGCTGGCGGAACTGGCTGCAAGGCATATACTGGTCTATATTCCGCGCACCCGTGCCTGTCTTTTCGCCTTTCGGCAGGACCGTCAGAAAGAGGTTTATATCCCGAAAGCATTCTATGAAGAGCGTATGGAGCGTTATGTCAACCGCCTTTCGGCAATGATGGCCTATGCCGTACAGCAGGACACCTGTAGGCAGCAGTTCCTGCTTCGGTACTTCGGAGAACAAACACCGCACCCTTGCGGAAGGTGCGATGTATGCAGACACAATATGTAAGTTTGTGCAGACTTCTTATTCGCCGGTGTTTTCGCTGACGCGACCGCCGGCAAACATTAGTTGCCGTCCGGGGAAGAGTTCCGGCCACGAACGGTTGTGGGTGGACATGATAATGGTCATTCCTGCCTGACGGATGCCGTAGAGCAGTTCCATAATCTCCTTACCTGTCTCAAAGTCGAGGTTGCCTGTCGGCTCATCAGCAAGGATGACTTCGGGCGAGTTGAGCAACGCGCGTGCTATCACGATACGCTGCTGTTCGCCGCCTGACAGTTGGTAAGGCATCTTGTATGCTTTGTCGCCCATACCTACCTGTCCCAGTGTGTCCTGCACATGTGAGCGCATCACCTGCTTGTCTTTCCAACCTGTGGCACGCAGCACAAAAAGCAGGTTCTCCTCCACTGTGCGGTCAGACAGTAACTGGAAATCCTGGAACACGATTCCTATCCTGCGGCGCAGCATAGGGATGTCGCGCTGGCGGATACTGTTCAGGTCGTAGCCTACGAAAGTACCTTTGCCGCTGTGCAATGGCACTTCCGCGTACAGCGATTTCAAAAACGTAGATTTGCCTGACCCGACACGTCCTAGCAGATAGACCATCTCGCCCGACTGAACGGTGACGTTCACGCGGTCAAGCACAATCTGCTCGTGGCGGCGGAGTTCTACATCCTTGTAGTTGAGAATATCCATGCTATTGTGCGTTTTCAGCGTTGTCAAGAGCGTTGATCTTCTCTTCGATCTCTTTCAACTGCTGCTTCTGCTTGTCAATCTTCTTCTGCATGTCCTCCACGATGCGGTTGCCGCTCTTCGACTTGCCGGTGAAGAAAAGGATGTTGTTTTCTGCCGTTTTGATTTCCTGCTGCAGGTTCTCGTACAGACGCATCAGTTTGCCTCGGTCTCCTGACTGCATTGTTTTGTCGGTGCGTGCTTTCTCCTTCTCGTCCCGTGAGGTCTTTTCTGCGCCGCGCTTCTTCTCGAAGAACTGGTCGCAGATGGCTGTGAACTGCTGCCACAATTCGTCGGAGAACTTGTGCAGCACTGGTCCTACGTTCTTCCACTCCCTCTGCAGGTTGCGCATCTCTTCGGCTCTCTCCTGCCAGTCCTCGCTGTTCAGCAGTTCGGTGGCACGGTCAATGAGGCTGCGTTTGGCTTTCATGTTCTCGTTCAGCTCGTCACGGCGGTCCTTGAAGAACGATGTGCGTGCCTTGTAGAAGGCGTTGCACAGACTGCGGTACTCCTCGTAGATGGCTTGGTTGTATTTTTTCGGGGCAAAGCCAATCTGGCGCCATTCGTCCTGAATAGCCTGAATGGTCTGTTGGGCTTCGTTCCACAACTTGCCGGTCGTTATCTGCGTGAGGTCAACCGCTTTGAGTCGCTCTATGAGTGCCTGTTTCTTCTCCAGATTAGCTTGCTCCTGCTCGTGAAGCGCGTCAAAATAGGCTTGATGACGCTTGTTGATGACGGTGCTGGCGGCTTTGAAACGGTTCCACAACTCTTCGCGCAGTTCGCGTGCCACGGGACCTATCTCCGCCCACTCGTTATGCAGCTGCTGCAAGGCACGTCCCGCTTCCACGATGTTCTCGTTCTCCTGCAGTTTCTCTGCGGCTTCGCACAGAAGGGTCTTTGCCTCAAGGTTCTTCTTGAAATCAAGGTCGCGCAACTCGATATTGATTTTCACCAGGTCGTAGAACTGCTCCTGGTAGAGCTGGTACTGCTTCCATATCTCCTGCGATTTCTGGGGAGGAACCGCGCCGATGGTTTTCCATTCCGCCTGCAGGTCGCGCATCTTCTGCAGATTGCTCATCACGTCTGCCGACTCAGCCTGCGCCATCTCCTTCATCTGGTTCAGAATGTTTTCCTTGCGCAGGAGGTTCTGCGCCATCTCCTCCTCGGCTTGCTTCGCCATCTCCTGGCGTTTCTGCTTGTATTGGTTGAGCAGTTCGCGCAGTTGCTGCTCCGCCTCGTCAATGGGCGGTACCCACTCCGAAAGCGTTTCGCCTGCCTTTTCAGCAGCTTCTTCGGCAGCCTTCTTGGCTTCCTCCAGCTCCTGGTGATACACGCGGTAGAAACGGCTCTTCACCTGCTCCACTTGTTCTTTTACCTCACTCACATTCTGCTCCATCAGACCTTTCAGTTCCTCTACGAGGGATTGCTTTTCGTTTTCCATAAATATGGGGATAAGTTCGTAAAACCGCACAAAAGTACGGCAAAAATGCCATTATGCAAATGAAAATTGAATTTTCTCTCTCTGAATCAAAATTATTCGACCAGTTACATCCGTTCGGGCATTTCGATGCCCAACAGGCAGGCGGATCTGCGCAGCACTTTCGCCACCGCACCGCTCAAAGACAGACGGAACGAACGGACCGCCTCGTCCTTCTCGCCCAGGATGCTGAAATCGTGGTAGAACGAGTTAAACTCCGAGGCAAGCGCATAGGCGTAGTTGGCTATCACCGCAGGCGAGAAATCGTCACCCGCCTGACGTACTGTTTGCGGGAACTCCGAAAGACGCTGTATGAGAGCCAGCTCCTTGCCGTTCAGCCGGATGGTCTGAATGTTTGTTGCCTTTTCCCCCGCGTCCTCCGCCTTGCGCAGGACGCTGCGTATGCGGGCGTAGGTGTACTGGATGAACGGACCCGTGTTGCCGTTGAAGTCGATGCTCTCTTCGGGGTTGAAGAGCATGTTCTTGCGCGGATCAACTTTCAGGATAAAGTACTTGAGTGCTCCCATACCCACTACGCGGGCTATCTCGTCCGCCTCTTCAGGGGTGATGCCGGTGAGCGTATTGACTTTGTCTTTGCTCAGTTCCTTGGCTTCGTCTATCATCCCCGCCATCAGGTCGTCGGCATCCACCACCGTGCCTTCCCTTGATTTCATCTTGCCGTTGGGCAGTTCCACCATTCCGTAAGAGAAATGTACCAACTCTTTGCCGAATGGGAAACCTAATTTGTCCAACAGTAGCGACAAGACTTTGAAGTGGTACTCCTGCTCGTTGCCCACCACATAGACCATCTTGTTGATAGGATAGTCGGTGTAACGCAGTTTGGCTGTACCTATGTCCTGGGTCATATAGACCGATGTGCCGTCACTGCGCAGCAGCAGTTTCTCGTCCAATCCGTCCTTGGTCAGGTCTGCCCATACAGAGCCGTCTTCGCGGCGGTAGAAGATACCTTCTTTCAGTCCGCGCTCCACCTCTTTCTTTCCTTCCAAGTAAGTGTTGCTCTCGTAGTAAATCTTGTCGAACGACACACCCATACGGCGATAGGTCTCGTCAAAACCGGCATATACCCAACTGTTCATCTTTGCCCACAGGTCTCTAATCTCTTTGTCGCCTTGTTCCCAGCGGCGGAGCATATCTTGTGCTTCTTTTATCAGCGGAGCCTCTTTCTTGGCTGTTTCTTCGTCCATACCTTGGGCTTTCAGTTCTTCAATCTGCTTCTTGTACTCTTTGTCGAAGCGCACGTAGTAGTCGCCGATGAGGTGGTCGCCTTTCTTACCCGTGCTTTCGGGTGTCTCGCCATTGCCGTAACGTAGCCATGCGAGCATGGATTTGCAGATATGTATGCCTCGGTCGTTGACGATGTTGGTTTTGACCACTTGCCATCCGTTGGCTTCCTGTATGCGTGCGATGGATGCACCGAGCAGGTTGTTGCGCACGTGTCCGAGGTGCAGCGGCTTATTGGTGTTGGGTGACGAGTACTCGACCATCATCAGTTGGTGGCGGTCCGGCTGCTGCCCGTAGTTATCGTCTGCTGCTATCGTTTGCAGTGTTTGCAGCCAGTAGGAATCTGCTATAACGAGATTGAGGAAACCCTGCACGGCGTTGTAGCGTTCTATGAGTTGCGGGCAATGGCTGTGTAGGTATCCGCCCAAGTCGGCAGCCACTTGTGCAGGAGCTTTGCGTGCTGCTTTGACGAAGGGGAAAACGACCAATGTCAGATGTCCCTCAAATTCGGGACGGGTCTTCTGGAATTGTACTTGTTGTTCGTTTGCGTCTATGCCGTAAAGCTCTTTGACGGCTTGAAGAACAAGGGGAGTAAGTTGTTGTTCCAACATATTTGTCTGTTCTTTTATCTATTATTCTATACTTTGTGTTTTGGCTGATTAAGTACTGCGCTGAAAGCGTACAAGGGGACATCCGTGATAGTTTCTCCCTTATGGTAAGGGGCAAGCGAGGTGCGTATGACACGCTGCGGGCTATTCTGACGGATATATACGCCAATGGATTTGGCTTTGAGATGCTGCTCTGCTTTAACTTCAATAGGAATCACTTCGCCGTTGTATTGCACTACAAAATCGATCTCCGCCCGGCTCTCTTCAGGAGTCCAGTAATGAATATCCGTACCTTCCATACAACGCAATTCCTGTAGTACGAACTGCTCTGTGAGTGCGCCCTTGTATTGCAAGAAAAGGGCATTCCCGCCAATAAGTGCGGATGCTTCCAGTCCGGACATTGCTCCGTGCAGACCGATGTCCAAAGTATATAACTTGAAGGCATCCATATCCTCAAACCCTTTGAGCGGCAATTCGCCTGACCATACCCGCGTTACTTTATATACCACTCCCGCATCGCACAGCCACTGTATAGCCGTTTCGTAGTCACGTGCTCTTGCTCCGCTTCGGACAGCAGTATAAATAAATTTTTTATTCTCCTTTGCTAATTGTGCGGGGATAGATTGCCATAGCAAGAGCATACGCCTGACAATCTCTTTGGGCGGGTGTTTGCTGAAATCATTGTTATATGATTTCAGAATCTCCTGTTGCACTGTCCTTACGATTTGATAGTCTTGCTGTTCCACAAATGTCAGCACCGCTTCGGGCATACCACCTACATAGTAGTATTGGCGCAATAAATCTGTAAAGGTTTCTGCAAATGAGTCAATAGCCACAAAGTCGCCCGAAAGGAGCATATCGTTCAGTCCGTCTTTGCCTACCGCTGTCAAAAATTCGCTGAAACAGAGTGGATATACGGTCAGAAAGGACACTTTTCCTACAGGGAAAGAATCGTCAGGATGGTCAATTACTCCGAGTAGTGAACCAGCTGCAATGATATGCAATTCAGGCATCTCATCGTAGAAATACTTGAGTGAGAGCAAGCCTCGCCTTGCGAATTGTATCTCATCAAAAAAGAGGAGTGTCTTGCCGGCTTCTACTTTCTTGCCGGTCAGTGCTTGAATAGCCATCAATATACGTTTGAGGTCGAAATTTGCCTCAAAGAGCGATCGTGTTTCTGCCTGTCGTTCAAAATTGATTTCTACAAATGACTCAAACTCGCGCTTGCCCAACTCGCGAGCCAGCCAAGTCTTTCCAACTTGTCTTGCCCCTTCCAAGATGAGCGGCTTACGCCGAGGCTTATCCTGCTCTTTCCATTTTAACAAATCGTTGTAAATCTTACGTTTCATTATTTCATTGCACGATTTCCATAAGTATAAACTGCTGTTTTCGTACGAAAAACGATAGATTTTTCGGGTGCAAAGGTAGTCTATTTTTTCATATCGGACAAGTAAAGACACATTTTTGTGAGGAAAGTTGTGCTTGTCCTGCACATTTTTGTGAGGAAAGTTAAGCTTGTCTTGCACATTTTTGTAAGGAAAGTTGTGCTTGTCCTACACATTTTTGTGAGGAAAGTCGCGCAGACACTGATTATCGGAATTATTATCTGCCATATGGTTCAATCCTATACAAGAAAATAGTTAATCCATCTGTTTGAGCAGTTCACGCAGGAAAGCGTCCCCGATATTATCCATATCTGCCTTATCGTAGATGTAAAGCAGTTGCAATTCATCGTTAACTATTCTTACACGAATGATAACTCTTGCACCTCCACTCTTACCGCGTCCTTTGGACGTTATGGCGAGCCTTATCTTACGCGCTCCGCCTGTAAGTTCCACCCCCTGCATTGGGTTCTCAAACAACGAACGAAGCAACTCCTCAAAATCAGCCTCTAAAGATTTGTGGCGTTTCTTGAGCTGCTTATACGCAACCCGAAAGGCTTCTGACATTCTAACTTTCATAAAGCTCGAAGCGCTTCAAAGGCTTCCTCCTGAGTCATAGCCGGTTCCGATTCCACCTGTTTCATACTGTGACTGATGGTGCGTGCCAGTTTATATGTCCGCTCTAACTTAAGCAAACGATTCCAACGGCGAGGTGTCAAACTGACAACAATCCGCTGCGGAGTACTTTCAATGATAGTTGTAGCCATAATGGTGTCCTCATTTGAATTGGTGGATAGTAGCTATTTAATTTCGGGCGCAAAGGTACGAAAGTAATTTGGTATGGCAAAAGGATTATTTGTTTTTCGTTGTGAACCTACAGGTTTTGTGATTTATGCGTGATTCCGGTCAGGGAAGTTGTCTGCACTTTTCGCACAGGAAAGCCTTTTCGTCGTTATTGAGGTGCGGGGCGAGGGTGGTATAGACGCGTTGGTGATAGGCGTTGAGCCAGGCTTTCTCGTCTTCGGTAAGCATTGCGAGGTCTAAGAGGCGCGTGTCGTAGAAGCAGAGGGTGAGCGTCTCAAACTCGTAGTACTCCTCGCCGGTAGTGCGGGCTGAAAGGGGGCGATAGATATTGACGTTTGTCTTATTTGTGTCGTTCGACATGGCTTGCAAGTTATCAAAAGCCACCTTCTGCGAGCCTGCTTTGACGGTCAGGATGAGGTTCTCCGTGCGGATGCCGTACTCTCCCGTGCGGTAGATGCCCGGCTCATCGGAGAAGATGTTGCCGAGTCGGATGGGGTTTGTGTTGTTGTCCGTCCGGATATTGGCGGGTCCCTCGTGGCAGCCCATGAAGTGCCCTACGCCGTGTCCTGTTCCGTGTCCGTAGGTGATTCCTTCCTGCCACATATACTGGTGGGCAAGGATGTCCAACTGGTTGCCGCGTGTGCCTTTCGGGAAGCGCGCACGGGCAAGGGCGATGTGTCCTTTCATGACGAGGGTGTAGTCATGCCGCAGTTGGTCGGATATCTGTTTCTCATCGCCAATCCATACGGTTCGTGTGATGTCGGTGGTGCCGTCAAGGTACTGTCCGCCGGAGTCGAGCAGCAGCACGCCACTGCCTTTGATAGCGGCGCACTTGCCTTCTTCGGCGTGATAATGGACGATGGCGCCGTTGGCATTCCAGCCCGCTATGGTGCTGAAACTGTCGTCCGTGAAATGTCTGCCCTGCGCGCGGTAATCGTGCAGGCGGGCGGCAAGGGTCAGTTCGGTTTCTTCGCTGTCGCGCTCCTCCTGCCAGCGGTCGAGCCAGCGGAAGAAACGTGTCAGCGCCACGCCGTCCTCAATCATGGCAAGTCGCTCGCCCTGTATCTCCGTTTCGTTCTTCACGCTCATCATCCTCTGCACGGGGCAGGGCGTGAACAGACGGACAGTACTTCCCGTAACGGCTTCGTACAGAGCCTCATTGACGCGGTTGCCGTCCATCAGGACAGTATCGGCGGAAAGGTGGCGGAGGTAATCGTAGATGGCTTCGTAGGGAAGGAGGGAAACGCCTTTCCGTTGCAGCGCGGCGGCATCTTCTGTATTGACTTTGCGGCTGTTCACAAAGAGCGTGCAGCGGTCGTTCTCCACGACCACGTAAGCAATCACGCAGGGCGTGAAGTCCACGTCCGTGCCGCGTATGTTGAGCAGCCAGCCAATCTCGTCAAGGGCGGCAATGAGCAGCGCTTGCGCGTTCTCGTCTTTGAGCACTTGACGGACATGGGCGAGTTTGCTCTCCACGGACTCGCCTGCATACTGGTCATCGTAGATATAGAGCGGGTTCATCGGTATGTCGGGGCGGTTGTCCGTCCAGATGGGGCGAATCAAATCGCAGGCGGTCAGTTGCAGCGTGCCGAAGGACTCCTTGAGTTGGCGGTAGGCATTGACGGTGTACATTTCGGCATTGACCGCCACCGTACCCTGCACGTTGTCACGCAGCCATTGGGCGATGGTGGGGCAGTCGATGTCGCTCTCGCGCATGAGGCGGACGGTGGTGCCTTGCAGTTCCTGTTCGGCTTGCAGGTAGTAGCGGCTGTCGGTCCACAGAAGCGCTTCGGTCAGGGTGATGACGGCGGTGCCGGTCTCTCCTTGGAAGCCGCTGATCCACTGCATTTCAGCCCAGTGTGAAGCCATGTATTCGCTGTTATGTGGGTCGGTGCCGGGTACGATGTAGGCGCTCACGCCCGCTTGTTGCATCTGCTCGCGCAGAGCCGCTAATCGTTGTGGGATGGTTGTCATAGAATAAGAATGTTATTTAACTGCTTTGAACGACATGTCAAGGGCTTTGAAAGAGTGGGTAAGCGCACCGACAGAAACGAAGTCCACACCCGCCAACGCATAGTCGCGAATGGTGTCAATAGTGATGCCCCCCGAGGACTCAATCTCGATTTTCCTGCCGTTCTCTTTTTCCCATTGGCGGACTATTTCAACCGCCTGGCGAGTGGCTTGGGGCGTGTAGTTATCGAGCATCACGCGGTCGGGAATGCCCGTGGCGAGCGCCTCGCGAAGTTCGTCGAAATTGCGTGTTTCAATCTCTATTCGCAGGTCTTTCTTCTTTTCCTTGCAGTAGCGTTGCGCGCCGGTGAGTGCAGCCGTGATGCCGCCGGCAAAGTCCACGTGGTTGTCCTTGAGCAGAATCATGTCAAACAGCCCTATACGGTGGTTCTTGCCGCCACCTATGCGTACCGCCTCTTTCTCAAGATAACGCAGTCCGGGAGTCGTTTTGCGCGTGTCGAGGACGTAGCAGCCCGTGTCAGCAATGAGCGACTGGTAGCGGTGGGTGGAAGTGGCAATGCCGGACATGAGCTGCATGATATTGAGCATAGTGCGCTCCACTTGCAGCAGACTCAACTCGCTGCCGCGAACACGAAACGCTATGTCGCCTTTCTTGACGGCATCGCCATCGTGCAGGAACTGCTCAATCTGCAGGGTGGGGTCGAAGTAACGAATCACTTCTTTGGCAACTTCCACGCCTGCGAGTATGCCTTCTGCTTTGATGATAACTTGCTGACACCCCTGCAAGTCTTTGGGGATACAGCATAGAGATGTATGGTCGCCCTCGCGAATGTCTTCACTGAACCATAATTGAATAAGCGGGCGGAGTTCTTCGGTAGTCATAATAGATATGAGGGTATTAAAATTCGCTTGTGAAATGGAAGCGGATATGTGGATAATCGTTTTGTGCTAATTGAAGGATATATGCGGAGTCGGCAAGAAAGACATCGCGTCCCGCCTTGTCGAACGCCATATACTGCGCCTTGCGTCGTTTGAACTCGGCAATCTGTGCGGCATCATCGCTCTCTATCCAGCAGGCCTTGTAGAGCTGGATGGGCTCCCACCGGCAGAGAGCATTGTACTCGTGCTCAAGGCGATACTGAATGACCTCAAACTGGAGCTGCCCCACCGTGCCGATAATCTTGCGCCCGTTCAACTGGCTGACAAAGAGTTGCGCTACGCCTTCGTCCATCAGTTGTTTGACACCTTTGTCCAACTGCTTTTGCTTCATCGGGTCGGCGTTCTCTATGTATTTGAACATCTCGGGCGAGAAAGACGGCAGTCCCTTGAAATGGAGTATCTCACCGGACGTGAGCGTGTCGCCAATCTTGAAATTACCGGTGTCGGGCAGACCTACAATGTCTCCTGCAAACGCCTCATCGACAGTCTCTTTGCGTTGCGCCATAAAGCAAGTGGGCGATGAGAAACGCATAGTGGCAGGCTTGCCCCCCGGTGGAGGCATCAGGGTGTACCACTCGTTACGATGGAACACCCCGCTGCAAATCTTGAAGAAAGCGATGCAGGAGCGATGGTTGGGGTCCATATTGGCGTGAATCTTGAAGCAGAAGCCCGTGAACGCCTCTTCCATCGGGTTCACAATGCGTTCTTCGGCTTGAACGGGACGCGGTGAGGGTGCATTAAGGACAAAGAAATCAAGCAGTTCCTGCACGCCGATGGTCTTATACGCACTGCCGAAGAAGACAGGTGCCAAGTCGCCGGCAAGGTATTCATCGCGGTTGAAGACGGGATAGACCTCGTTAAGCAACTCGAGGTCAGTGTCGGCTATGCGCGTTTCCCATTGCTCGCTGCCACGCGTCCATACCTCGCTGAATTTCAGTCCCTGACCATCCGCCCACGACATAGGCGTAACCCTTATGCCCAACTCTTTCTCCACATCGTCCATCAGGTCGAACGGGTCTTTGCCTTCGCGGTCCATCTTGTTCATAAAGACCATCACGGGCGTTTTGCGCATCCGGCACACTTCCATGAGCCGTCTGGTCTGCGTCTCAACACCTTTGGCGCTGTCAATGACGATGATAACGCTGTCCACAGCCGTCAGAGTGCGGAACGTGTCCTCCGCAAAGTCCTGGTGACCGGGAGTGTCAAGGATATTGATGTGGTAGTCCTGATAGTCGAACCCCATAACGCTGGTAGCCACACTGATACCGCGTTGTTTCTCAATCTCCATCCAGTCGGAAGTGGCTGTCCGTTTGATTTTGTTGGATTTGACAGCACCGGCAACGTGAATGGCTCCGCCGTAGAGCAGCAGTTTTTCGGTCAGCGTCGTCTTACCGGCATCGGGGTGGGACACAATCGCGAATGTCCGTCTGCGTAGTATCTCTTCTTGAAAGGTCATATTGTGATTCTTGTTATATCCTTGATTTTTATGACAGATTCGTCTGCCATAGTACTTGTCATGGGGTGATACATCCCTTTAATGTGTTTCAGTCTGTTCCTTTGTGGTGTTAACCTTGCTATTCTGATGTATTATTTTGAATTACAATCCAAACGCCCTCTTTTCTGCCTCCCTGTCGGGCTAATAATCCCTGCTTCTGAAGTTTGTTAAGATGATACTTTATTCCATCGGATGTTATGCCTGAATATGCCGCTATCTCATCTCTTGTGGCAGTCGGATTGGCTGCAAGATAATCCAAGATAGTCTTTTGGGTAGTCTTGAAGTGGAATGTCGTCCAGATGCCGGTCTCTGTCACTTTCCTTGCACGTTGGCGAAAGCGCAAATCTCTTTCAGAAATTCGTCTTTCCACTGGGATTTATATTCGATGTTCTGGTTTTCCATACCGTATGGTTTTGGAGTGCAAAAGTACACTTATTTCGGCATACAGCCAAAAGAAATATGCTTTTTGTGCTAATGAGGCGGTTTCAGGTATGCCAAACGCCGGAAACGGACAAGAAGAGAACGGCAGAGCCGTGTCGGATAATATCCGACCTAACAGACAACGATTCCGGAGGAGACGATGGCGACATACAATTATTTGACTTCTACACCTGTAATCGTATAAGTCTTGTCACCACGGAGGATGTAGAGTTGACCGTTGAGGAGAATCTTTTGCAGAGCATCGCTATCCACGAATATTTCATCTATTGCCAGTATTTGTGTATACTGCGCTGTAACAGTTAAATCAGATTGTACGTTACTGAAGTTTTTGTCCCAACCTGTAAAGGTATAACCCTGTCGTGCGGGGTCAGCAGGAGGTGTTGCAGTAGAGCCTTCCTCTACTGCATCTGAAGAAAGAACCGTCCCATCCCAATCTACAAATTTCACGATATAATAACTACCAATAGTACGAATATTTTTAAAGTCCTCCCACCAAATCGTATTCGAGTATATCTCAATACTTTCTTTAGGGACATAAAGTGTGCAATCTGATTTTTCTATTCCAGAAGAAGCTCCTCCATTAGGTGGATTTTGTGCAAAAACATACAACCTAGTGATAGGACATTTGTAAAAAGAATTAGGACCTATATAATTTACATTATCGTGCATAGTTACAGAGGTTAAACTTTTGCAATTATAAAACACATTAGCATCTATTCTCGCAATACTATTTGGAATTGTAATTTTTGAAATAATTTCATCATCAATTACCAATGTGTATAATCCAAAACAAGCATATGCGTTCCACTTTTTATTAAACCATTGTTCAAGGGTTCCATTGAAATAAATAGTAGATATAGGACAATCTAAGAATGCTCTTTTTCCAATTTTAGTTAGGGTGTAGGGGATATTTATTGAAGTTAGTTTTTTACAGTTATAAAATACATCTTGACCAAGAGCAGTAAGACCAATAGGCAAATGTATTTTTGATAAACTTTTACAATTAAAGAAAGCCCCCTCACCAATATAAGTAACTCCATTTCCTAAACTTACAGAAACGAGATTTTCACAATTATAAAAAAGCCGATAACTAAGCGATTTTATACTATTGGGAATAACTATATTTTTTATATTTTCACATCCCTGAAATGCGGAAGCCTCGAATCCTTCAATACCCTCTTGCAAAGATATATATGCAATATATGAATGATATTCAGACCAAGGGTGCGAGGTCATTACCCCACATCCTTTAATAGTTAGAGTGCTATCTTTGGTGTTAAGAGACCAAGTTAAGTTATCACCACATGTCCCTTCTACGATAGCTGCATGAGAAAATGCTACAAAAGCCGTCCATGCGATAAATGTGAAAATCTTTTTCATGTTGAAAAAATTAATCTGTTAAATATGAGCAATAAGCTTGGAAATTCGGGGATTTTAGAAAGCCATTGATTAGAAAATTTCTATCTACGTCAAAATCGTTTATCATGGATTCATGCATAAAATTTAATACTATTGCAACATTCGCCGATAAAGGTTCGTATAAATCTTTATCTTCCGTGTCGAAAACTAAATTACTCATACTCAATCCATGTACGAAATGTGATAAGTAGGCACAAAGATCAGAGTATAGTTTTTTTTGTTCGGTAGGGAACAAGGCTTGTATTTGAGTCCAGCTTATGATTTATTTCTTCGATACTAATGTATTTCCAATTACAATCTTTAATGAATGTATCAATGGCTTGTTGATGCGATTTGTATATACTTAAACTCTTTATATTTCTAACACATACATCTTGATCACGCATTATGTTGTTCTTCGTAAATGACAGTTGATCTGAAAGTTCTTGGTATTCTTGTGGTGTTATCTTTTCTGTTATATGTAGCGAGCGTCTTTTTAATATCTCTAATTTTTGAGAGGTGCCATCTAATATGTACAAGTAATGTCTTAATAGCATTTCATCATTTGTTTCAGAATGATAAATAAGATGATATGCGGAAACACTATCAATTAGGGTTCGGACGATAGTACATGCTGTTGCATAATCGTGACATTCTTCAACCACCATTATATATGTGCTAACAACATGCATCAGCTTGTCTATGATAAAAGTTTTATACTCAGGTGGGTTGTTAATATCATTGGTCGGGTATTTGAGTTTTAACCTTCCCACTTCATATCCATACAATAGCAAGAAAGCTTTTATCGTATTCATGCTTGAATAACCAAATCTCTTTAGTTCAGGGATTATTATTTTAGACATTTTACAGCGTTTTGAATCCATTAAAAAAAAGTATGATAGTTCTGCTTGTAAACTTGGACTCCCCCATAGTGTCCATTATATGCAGAAAGCCCATGTCATAAACGTATGCGTGTTGCTTTATTCTTGGAAAGATGGTTCTCAATGTTGTAGTATGAACGAATTCTCAAATAAAGCAAACGCTTATTATAAATATGTCATCGCGCAACGCCTTGCGCTTACTCCGGTTTAACGTCGTGGAGAGGGACGATATTTCTTTACGCCATAGTTAAATGACGGCGTTGAAGCGCCGTTAAGACGCTTTCAGATGCAACCGGGTTTAGTCCACGGAAAGTAGTGCGCGCCTTTAAATCAGCAAGCGGCATGGTAAGAAGTAACTTAGCAATACACTCATCTGCGAATGAATTGCTTACAACATTAACCCCCGTGAAATCAAGAACGACACGCTCGTCCTGTTCCAGCAACGGCATCAATTGTTCACGGACACGTTTCCCTAAAGGACGTGTGCCAAGATTCTCTCCATATTCCCTAAAACAGAATGTTACCATAATTGCTCTAATTCATTGTCGTTTAAGAATGCTTCTTTATATTGCTCTGCTACGTTTGTGCGGTTTGCAACCACTTCGGCAGGGTCAATCTCCTTATCTGTTTGTAACTGCATATATACAATAGTCCCTTGCCAAGGTTCAGTCTCTATTGCTGTTACCTCCCCGTTCTTCACTTGCATTGTGTGGCTGCCGGAACGTACTTCTAATAACAAACCTGCTTTACTATTGAGCCTGAAAGTTGAATACAGACCAAATCCCATTCCCTTGCCGTCCGTAACGGTATCTTCGATGCAAATCTTCAGTGCTTCCGGCTCTGAGATATTGGCATACTTCTCGTTCCCGGCGAGCGAAGCCTGTACACCTATTCCGTCATCCGCTATTAAGAAGCCAAGTACATGATCTTTCGGGTCATATTGCGTAATAACGGTGCCGAGTTCCTTGCCGGAATGGATTAGCACGTTGTCCAATATCTCATAAAAGCAATAACTCATCGCTTCTAACACCGTAGTCTCGATGTCCAGATGTTGTGTCAAGACACTCACGACACGATGATAAACGTCGTAAATGTTTTTCTCGTCAAACACATCAATCGTGACATCATTGTCATACGTGGGGAAGTATTGTCTTATGAGTGATGATAAATCCATATCTAATGATATTTCAACTTTCGGCAAAGATACTGCTTTTTGCGGAGATTACAAGATGTTTCCCGCATTTTTGTGTGAACAGCAGCAGAACAGCAGGCGGTTTCAAAGATTTTGCGCTTTCAGTTCGATATAGAGCATGGCACGGAGGAAGGCGGGGAAGAGATGGTAACGCTTGGGACGACGGGTGAGGGGGTCTATCGGCGCCTGCGGGTCAGGGCGTTTGCCACGGATGTTCGGGATCTGCTTCTCATAACGCGACTTGAAGGCCTTGTAAAGTTGCAAGGCTTCTTCGGGCGAGTAGTAGTTAGGGATATGGCTTGTCGCTTTGAAGACGCGCTCCACCTCGGCTTTGGAGCGGCGTACCTCGGGTGTGAGGTCAGGGTCTTGGCAGGTGCCTTTTACGCTCTTCGGCTGTCCGGCTTGTAGTATCTGCGCGGCACGGTGACACGCCTCTTTCCAGCGGTTCTGATGCTTCAGTTCCTCCCCCTTCGGCGGGTCTTTCTTGAAGTCGCGGGGGCGGCGGACAGCGTATGCCTCCTGCTTTCCCTCAAAAATGACTCTGCCGCTGTCATCGCGGTACTTTTTCTGGCGGCTGATAATGCCGTGCTTCTCAATCGCTCCGTGAATTTCATCGAAGGGAATCTGCAGTTTCACTTCTGCCATAATGGTATGTTTTTTGAATGGTGACGGTTTTTGTCCACTGTTCCTACGGTGATGTATCGGTGTGGTCTGCGGACTAACATATAAATGACATATAAATCACATAAGAATCACATAAGGCAGCTTGCTGCAATGCGGCTGCATAAGTGCTTCTTTTGCGGATAAAGACAAGAGGTTATGTGTCTATTGTCTTGCCGTTATCTCAGTCTGGCACCGAATTGTTCCTCGAAAGTCTTCTGCAGGCGGGACATAATATGCTCGATCTGCTGGTCCTTGAGCGTGTTGTCCTTGTCCTGCAGGATGAACGACAGCGCGTAACTCTTCTTGCCTTCCTCCAGGTTCTTCCCCTCATACACGTCGAAGAGCGTCACCTCGCGCAGCAGCTTCCTCTCCGTCTGGAAGGCGGCTTTCTCAAGGTCGGCGAAACAAATACCCTTGTCTATCAGCAATGCCAGATCCCTCTTGACGGACGGGTACTTGGGCAGGTCATTGATGACGGGCTTGTACTGCTTGTTCATCGCCATCAGACAGGGCCAGTAGAGGTCGGCGAAATACACATTCTGGTCAATGTCAAACTCACGCAGCAGCTGGCGGCTGACGGCGGCCATATAGCCGAGCGACATCCCCTGGCGGGTCTTGATGACCAGTCCGTCGGCGAAACACTCCACGATGCCGCAGCACTTGTCCCCTTCGGGGTCGATGGCGGGTTCGAGGACGAGGCTCACCGGGTCGATGCCGAGGCGCAGCAGCAGGTTGTTCACGTAGGCGTGCAGCTGGTAGAAACTGCTCTGCTCGCTCTTTCTCACCCATGACTGCGCCGACTTGTTGCCGGTCAGCCACAGACCGAGGTGCAGGTTCTCCGAATACGCCTGTATCGGCTCGTCCTTCACGGCGGCGGGGTTGTAGATGTAGCAGTTGCCGAACTCGTACAGCCGCAGGTCGCTCATCTTGCGGTTCACGTTGCGCTGGATTGACTCCAGTCCGCCGAAGAGCAGCGTCTGGCGCATCACGCCGAGGTCGCTTGACAGCGGGTTCTTCACCTTCACGCAACTGTCAAGCCATGTGCCGCGCTCATAGTAACTTACTTTGGTGAGCGAGTTGTTCATTATCTCGCTGAAGCCCTGTGCGGTGAGTTGTTCGCTCAAGCGGCGTTTCAGCGCCTCCGAATCGGGGTGCGTGCTGTAACTGAGCGAGGTGTTCACTTTCTCCGGGAACGCCACGTTGTTGTAGCCGTAGATGCGCAGGATATCCTCTGCCACATCGCATTCGCGCTGTACGTCCACGCGGTAGCGGGGTACTTCGAGACGGTAGTCCGCCCCTTTTTTGGTGAAGCGTATCTCTAATGCGGTAAGAATCTTCTCAACGGTAGCAGCACCTAATTGTTTGCCAATCAGGTTTTCCACGCGGTTGAGGTTCATCTCCACCTGCCACAGCGGGAAGGGCTGCTCCTCCGTGTTCTGTCTGCCGTTCACGATGTCAGCCACCTCCATCGCCACTTCTCCGCCCGCCACTTCCTGTATGAGCAGCGCGGCGCGTTTGAGTACGTACATCGTGAAGTTCGGGTCGCAGCCGCGCTCGTAGCGGAACGATGCGTCCGTGCTCAGTCCGTGGCGGCGGGCGGTCTTGCGGATGCTGACCGGGTTGAAGTTCGCGCTCTCCAGAAAGACGTTCTTGGTCGTCTCGCTCACGCCTGTATCCAGTCCGCCGAACACGCCCGCGATGCACATCTCACGCTCCGCGTCGCATATCATCAGGTCGTTGCCGCTCAGTTTGCGCTCGATGCCGTCCAGTGTGACGAAAGGCGTACCCTCTTTGCCCTTGCGCACGATGATATGCTGTCCGCCGATCTTGTCCGCGTCAAAGGCGTGCAGCGCCTGGCCGAGTTCCATCAGCACGAAGTTGGTCACGTCCACCACGTTGTTGATGCTCCTCAATCCGATGCTTTGCAGCCTGTCTTGCAGCCACTTGGGCGACTCTTGGACGGTCACGCCCCGTATGCTCACGCCCGTATAGCGCGGACATGCTTCCGTATCTTCTACCGTCACCTCTATGGGCAGGTCGTGGCTTTGCACCTTGAAGCCGCTTACGTCCGGCAGACGGAGAGCAGGACATGGAAAGGACAGTTCGTCTTCGTGTGCTTTGTAGTAAGCATAGAGGTCACGAGCCACTCCGTAATGCGAGGCACCATCGTTGCGATTGGGCGTTATATCCACCTCGATGAGCGTATCATCCTCGATGTGGAAATAGTCGCGGGCATCCATACCTACGGGTGTGTCTGCGGGTAACACCATAATGCCGTCGTGGCTTGTGCCTACACCCAGTTCGTCCTCCGCGCAGATCATTCCTAACGATTCCACGCCGCGAAGTTTGCCTTTCTTTATCGTCAGCGACTCGTCGCCTTGATACAGCGTTGTGCCGATAGTGGCCACCAGCACTTTCTGACCGGCTGCCACGTTGGGCGCGCCGCACACAATCTGCGTCAATTGCCCGTCCCCCAGGTCCACCTGGCAGATGTGCAGGTGGTCGCTGTTGGGGTGCGCCTCGCAGGTCATCACCTGGCCTACCTTCACGCCCCGCAGTCCGCCGCGTATGGTCTCTACTGTTTCCACTGTGCCCACTTCCAGACCGATGTCGGTGAGGATACGGGCAACTGTCTGTGCGTCATCCTGTGTGTCAATGTACTGACGCAGCCATTTGTAAGATATATTCATTGTCGTTTAGTGTTTTTTCATCGCTTTGTGATATGCTTTCATGTAGTACGGGAAGAAACGCTCCCATGTCGATTTTCTTGCCAGTTGCGCTGCGGCTTTCCGCACAGCCTCCACGGACGGCTTGTCAAGGGATATGAACCTGCGAATGGCGGAAGCAATCCGGCAAATCACCTCTTCGCTGTTACTGTCCGTCCGATGGATGACCGTGACGGGCTGCGGCTCTTCCCCTTTCATCGTCTGCCGCGCCCATACGCCGTAGCCGGCAAGGTCGGTGGTGACGGTCGGCACGCGGAAGGCGACCGACTCCATTGGCGTGTAGCCCCACGGCTCGTAGTAACTCGGAAAGACGGTCATATCCATACCGGTCAGCAGGTCATAGTAAGTCTTGTCCGCGAGCGAATGCAAGCCGGATTGGGAAACGTCCTGCGCGCTCATAGGGAAGTACCAGGGCAGGAAGATGACCGTCACGTTCCCTCTTGTCCAAGAAGGCTTGTCCAGATACGGAATCATCACGAATGCCGCCACGGGCCGGTTCAGCGGCTCGTCCGCCATACGCTCCATCGCCTGCAGGAACACGTCTATCCCCTTGTTCTTCCATTCCTGGCGGCCCGATATGGCGACCATCAGCGGCTCATCCTGTGAAGCGGGTGCAATTTGCCGGTAAACGGCGGTCAGAGCCTCACGTGCCTCCTGACGGCGGGCGGCGAACACCTTCGCTGTCGGAACGGAACCCAGGTCAAACCCGTTGGGTGTCACCACGTCCGGCCTCTTCCCGAGCAGTTGCACGCACTCGCGGGCGGTCAGGTCGCTCACCGTGGTGAAGCAGTGGCAGTGATGTGCCGCCTGTTTCTCCACGGAGTGTTTGCTGACCATATTCAGCTCCTCCGCCATCTGGTCGCCGTTGTAGCCCTCGAAATAGTCATACAGGGGTTTGCCGTTGCCTGCGATGGAACGTCCGATGCCGGTCGCATGGGTCGTGAAGAGCGTCTTGACGGCGGGGCAGAACGCGCGCAGGTAGAACACCGCGAAGCCGGTCTGCCACTCGTTGGCGTGAGCCGCAAACGCCGTTGTCTTGTACACGGCGAGATGTCCGTACAGCGACTGCATCGCCTGTCCGACTGCATATCCGAACAGGCACGAGTCGTCGTAGTCGCCGTACCCGGCGTGGCTTCGCACGCCGAACCGCTCCCAGGCCCATGCGTAGATGGCGTCTTTCTTTGCCCACAGATGGCTGTAGTCAACCAGCACGGCTGCCGGATGACCGGGGATGTCCCATACCCCCGTACGCACTCTGGGCATATCGGGAAGAGTGTTAATCTGCTCGCGCCATTTGCGCAAAACGCGGTTGTCCTCGCGGAACTCCAGGTCCGAACGCTCTTTCAGGTCGGGGCCGAAGAAGATGACGTTGTTTCTGCCGAAGGCGTGCTTCATACTCTCCGCACGGCTTGACAGGACGGTATGGATGCCGCCCACGCGGTTGCACACCTCCCAAGAGGTCTCAAAAATATAGTCAGGCATATTCATTCCTTTGTTGTCATTGCTTGTATGCCGGTCAGTTCATTGATTCTGACGCCCTCTTCCCGGCTTTGGTTGTTGGGTGAATAAACTAATGGCATGGCAAACACACCTTCGCCTGTTGAGTAGAACAGCCGCTGGTGGATGCTGTCCAACACCATTGTCCCTATGGAATCCGTTGTCAGCTGTACTTCGCCGCTTCCGTTCAGATAGCTCACATACAGTCCGTTGCTGCCGCCCGTATAGCGTTTCTTCTCCATCCGGTCGGTCGCTGACAGGGTGGGGGACAAACCGTCAAGCAGGGCGTGTCCTTCCGCCGCCGTGTAACTCACCGAACCGTTCGCGTCATCCATACGGCGGACCATGTCGTAATAAGGGAGATAGACGGGCTGGAACCAGTCGCCGTCCGCTGTGCGCAGCAGCAGCGACCACGTCTGCCTCTCATATACCGTCACGGTCTGTTCCGTACTGTAAACCGTGCCGTCCATCGTCACGTCCAGCCCTATTTGCGCGGTTGCCGTGTGGTTCTGAAGATCCGCAGTATGTCTGAACTGCACCACGATGCTGTCCCCGTCCAGGCTGCCCGCAATCAGACGGGTGTCCTCATCTAACCGCCAGCGGTATTTCACCTCGTGGGAGAACGGATTCCACACCTGTGCTTTCAGCGTTACATTGTCAAAACGGCATATACTGTCCGATGACAGACTGATTCCCGCCACGCTGTCCGTCACCGTCACGGCGTGCTGGCAGGTCTTCTTCGTCCGTTTCTCGCGCAGTGTCACCACGTAGGTGCCCGCCTTGCTGTAGGTGTGGCTGGCGCTTTTGGTTTCAACCGTGTAGTTGTCGCCGAAGTCCCAAACGTAGTCCTCTCCGTTCTCGGACTCGTTGGTGAACGTCACTTTCTCGCCTGTTTTTGGGGCTGTGGGCGAGTAGGAAAAGTCCACGCTCACCTTATGGCAGCCTGTCAGTGCCGATAAGAGAACAATAAAGAATAATTGCTTGATATTCATTATGCTGAATAGTTGTATAAACTGTTTCTGTACCACGTCATCTGCCGTTTGGCATAGTTGCGTGTATGCTGTTTGATTTTATCGATTGCCTCTTCCCGAGTGCATCGTCCCTCTATGAAGTCAATCATCTCGCTGTACCCCACTGTCCGCAGGCTGTTGGGGACGGGCAGCCCTTGTTCCTTGAAAGGCATGTATGCCCTCCTTGCCTCCTCTTCCAGTCCCGCTTCCATCATCTTGTCCACCCGCCGGTTGATGCGCTCATACAGCTCCTCGCGGGGTCTGGCGAGGCATGTGATGTGCACTCTCCACGGGCGTTCGGCATGTGTACGTTTCCGCAGTTGCGAGTACGGCACGCCTGCCACGCGGGTTATCTCCACGCAATGCAGCAGCCTCTGCGGGTTCGATTGGTCCGCCTCGTTCCAGTATGCTGGGTCAATCCGCCTTACCTCCTCTTGCAGCCACGCCAGCCCTTTCGCTTCGTACTCCTGTTGCACGCCTTGTCTCACTTCGGCTGGCACCGTCGGAAGGTCGTCTAATCCACGCAGTACAGCGCTCATATACAGCATACTTCCTCCTGTCAGGATGGCGAACGGATGACCGTCCGACCCTTCGCCCATTAGACTCCGTAGCAGTTCAACCGCATCACGTTCGTATTGTCCCGCATTGTAATCGTCTGCCAGCGAGTGTGTCCCTACGAAGTAGTGCTTGACACGTGCCTGCTCTTCGGCCGTCGGAGCGGCGGTGCCGATGGGCAGTTCGCGGTATATCTGCCGCGAGTCGCAGTTCACTATCGGACAGCCCCATTCCTCCGCACGGCGAAGGGCGAACTCTGTCTTCCCGACACCTGTAGGACCCACGATGACCGACAGCCGGTCAGAACATTGACCCATCCTCGAAGCTCAGGTCTTGGAACCCTTCTGTGTCGATGTCGCTTTCTTCGTACTGCGAATCGCCGTAGAATTCCTCATCCATCCCTAAGTCCATTCCGCTCTTCTTCAGCTGCGCTTCAAAGTCTTGCTCCGTCTGCAACTGTTTAGGTGCTTTGCCCTGTTTCTGCTTGAGGGTAACACCGTCTTGGTGACCGGCTTTCATGTCTGTCAGACGCCCGAAGAAGTAACGCTCGAACATCGGGTCGAAGATGTAGATGAGGCGGTCGCCTTTCTCGTGGAGCAGGTCCTCGAGGCGGGTGTCCTCCATTATCATGTTGTCGTACTCGAAGCTGCGGTCCATCTCCACGAGTGTCACTTCCTGTTCTTTCTCCCAGCGGTCGTTGCACATGAAGAACGAGGTCATCTGGTCGTCTGTGTACTTGGCGGCGGCGAGGATGGCTTTGTGGAGTTCAAGGAAACTGCTGCCGCTGTCAGCGGCGAATACGAGCCGGAAGTTCTCAACTTCTTCGCTCGAAAATGTTAGTGTGTATATCATATTCTTGTCTCTGTATATGTTTTCCTGTTGTCTTGAATCCGATGTAACAGTCATCTGTCTCAGCCAGCTGTCTTTGTGAAACAGAGAAACATCGGTTCATGGAGTCACTGGTATGACCCGCAAAAATACGGCATTTCTTTGATGTATGCAAACAATATGTCATTTCCTCAAACTTTTCTCCATTTTCCCTTCCTGATACTCCTTGTCAATCTCCGTTTCACCTCCTTGATTATCCATATTTATCTCCATTTCCTCTGCCTGAAAAAGCCTTTTTTTGCCCCTACCTAACAGCTTGATACTCTATGTTGTTATTATGTGATTATTATGTTATTACTATGTGATTATTATGTTATTATTATGTTATTCTGCTAATCACACCGAATTTTTACAAAATCTTTGTGTATCTCAAAAAAACGCCGTACTTTTGTTGTGCTATTTTTGCGCTTCTCCGATTGTTGGATTTTTAATAGGTTATCCGTAATATGAACTTGATTTTGATTGCCGAAGAAGGCGAAAGAAAGTTAATTGAAAAGTATCTTCCCGACTGCCGTTGGGATGTCCTTGTTACAGGCGTAGGTGCGGTGAATATTATCCGTTCCCTGCGCGATCTGCCGCGTGACACGCACGTTCTTAACATCGGATATGCGGGTAGTGCTAATTTCGAGATTGGCACGCTTGTAGAAGTCACCGAGGTGCGCCTTAACCACCCCAACTGCCGCTACGACGAACCCGTGCAGATGCTGGCGCCATGCGAAATGGATTCGGCAGAGCAGTCTCTCTTCCCCATTGCCCATAGCCGTGCCGTTTGCTACACCAATTCCGACTTCGTCCTTCAGTCTGATTACAAGGACTGTGTCTTCGATATGGAACTTGCCTATATAGCAGCACTCGGCTTCGAACGCGTTTCAGCGCTCAAAGTCGTCAGTGACAATCTCTCGCTGCACGCCTACCACGAAGTCACGCAGGGAGTGGTGTAAAAAGGAATCAACAAAGTAAACTCTTCAGATTAGAAGCCACTTTCGCGTCTGTAAACTTCTCCGCTTGTTCATGACCTTTTGTGGTCATCGTTGCGCGCAGGGTACTGTCGGACAGCACACGCTTCAGTTGTGCTCCTATTTCCCCGAAGTTTGCAGGTGCGGCATACAACGCGGCGTCACCACCTGTCTCGGCAAAGCAACTGCCGGTGGATGTCACTACCGGTGTCCCGATGCACATGGACTCTAAGATGGGAATACCGAACCCCTCGAATAGGCTCGGATAACAGAACACGTCAGCCATCTTATATACAGCAGGCAGTTCGGCAAAAGGTAGGTTATGCAGATAGTGGAGTTCCACTTTTCTCATACGTGCCAGTTCCGCCATCTCTGCTGCATATCGGCTTTTACCGCCTACTGCCACTAATGGCAGTTCAATATGTGCTGAGTACATCCCCTCTATCAGACCGCGCAGGTTCTTGCGTGGCTCAATGGCTCCGACACTCAGGATATAATGTTCCGGCAGATTGTATTTACGTCTGACATCCTCAATCTGTTCCTTGCTCACAGGCTCACGAAAGCGGTTGTTGCAGCCTTGATAGACTACCCTGACTTTCTTTTCGTCGGCATCAAAGAATGTCAGTAGGTCACTTTTCGTTTGTTCTGAGATAGCGATAATTAAGTCAGCCGCTTCACATGCATAACGTACCTTCTGTTCAAACAGTTGCCTGTAGCCACGGCTGTATAGTTCAGGGTAGCGCATAAAGATAGCGTCATGCATAGTCACCATTACCTTGCAGCCTGTCTTGCGTATGCCGAACGGCACTTCACCCGACAGACCCCAATAGACCGTCTCACCGTCAGTTGATAGACGCTTGATGTCGTGTGTACAGCCACACGTCCGCCATAGGGAGGGAGACAACCGCCACAGACCTGTCGGGGTAAGGAGCGAACAATGGTTGTCTTTGGCTATCCAATCACATTCCTTCGGGAATGGTTGCCCGTCACTTTCATAGCGCGGAGTGAGTAGGCAGTATTGGTTTTCCGGTGCGTAGGTTGTCAGCAGACGGATAACGTCCCGGCTGTAGTTGCCTAATCCACGCCGGTTAAGGAATGCCCGTTTCGCATCAAAGTAGATAGTCTTCATTGTCGCATCCTTTCAAGATTGACACGTTGCATATTGTTACCGTACTGCCGCATCTCCTCTGCACGTTCGGGATAACGGTCCTTTACGTCCTCCGCACTTCCGATTAGGTACAGGTGTTCCTGACGGCTGTTCACACCGTAGCACCAGAACCACTTCCCGTCACTGACGCCTAAATGTTCGTTACTCACAAAATAGGCATACTGTCGCTTACCGCGCAGGATATCAATCCCTGTAGTAGGATTCTCATAATCGATACCGAGCAGTCCGAGGACGGTTGCCGGAATATCAATTTGCGAAACAGGGTGCGTTACCCTTTGTGGCGTTACTCCGCAGCCTGCGAAATAAATAGGTATCTGGTTGAGCGGCAGATTCATTTCGTAAGGTGATTCCAATGGTGCACCGTGGTCACCCGTTAGAATGAAAAGCGTGTTCCGTCCCCATTGCGTCTGCTGAGCGGCCTGCATAAACTGCCGTATTGCATCGTCAGCGTAGGCGATGATTCGCTCTTCATTGTCCTTCCCGCGTGAACGGAATGATTCAGGCACTACGTAAGGCGGATGATTGCTAACCGTAAGAAAAGTGGCAAAGAACGGTTCCTGTTCCTTGTTGAGACGGTCAATACCCCAATGGAATAGATATCCGTCGGGCACACCGTAGTTATTGACTACGGCACTCTGTTCGTAGTCGTACAGTGAATAGATGACAGGAATATGGTTTTCACGCCAGAAACTATTCATATTGTCATACTGAGGATTGCCTGTCACGAAGGCAAGATTATGATAACCTGCCTCTTGCAGGTAGTAAGGCATACCCGTATAGTGATTGGCGTTCACGTCCATCATAGCCCGGGCAAAGTTAGGTATATAACCGAATTGTGAAGCTACGATGCCGTTGTTTGTATGGATGCCGGCGGAAAAGGCGTTACAGCAATAGATACTGCTGTCCCGAAGCGAACGCAGATAAGGAGTGAGGTACTGACCGTTGTACTGACGCTCAAGGTTGGCGCTTGTCATTGATTCCATCAGCACAAGCACTACATTGGGACGTCCTTCCAATCGGATACAACTGTCTTGCTCTACAGACAACGCACTGCGAACATACTCCTCTGCTTCCCCTATATCAACCGTAGAAAGGAAATCAGGTATCTCGTTCTTTCCGCTTTCCGCTGTCTTGATGATATTGAATACAGGATTGACCCCCAGTTTGTTGTAATAAGCATTGTCGCAGAAATATGCGAAACTGACCTTTAGCGGATAACGCTGCAGACTGCCACGCATACCGATGAATACCAATCCGTACAGAAGAATACAAGTAGCCCCGCCAAGCAGGTAATCTTTCAGCGAAGGAACAGCATTCGCATCACAGGAATCCGGCACAGCAATCGAATGTCTTGTTATCAGTACCAGTACCCATTCAAAACAGCCTGTCATAGCGAACGCAATCAAAGCAAACAGCAGATTGCCGCTATCCTGTATCACTAATCCTGCCGTATCGCTCGCAAACCCGAACCATTCGGTTACACCATAATTAAGATGGTTGTCAAAGAAGTGGAAGTAGCGCGCATTGGCTACTTCCACGAAGATAACAAGACCGTACAATATCCCTTCCATCGAGGCAATGGCACGCTTGCAATAGTTGATGATACGTCCACTGTTTTCCCGTTGCAACGTACACAATGTAATCGCCGTCAGCGTAATCACCGGCAACGCTTGGATATAGCATACAATCAGGTTGTCAAACTTAATCCCTATCAGAAGCGAACGCCACAGCAACCCGTACTCAATCCCATCGGAAGGCATATTTGTCCACAACAGCACCAACCGGCACAGGGTCATCATCCCTAATGCTAATACATGCAGTTGCAGCAAATACTTGATACTGCGCCAAAGCGGTTGCAGCATTCGTCCTTTCATAACCTGATTATAGTCCTACGGTAAGCGTAGTCAGAAGCCCTACAGGGACATCCATTATCATACTCACACGCCTGGCGTACGGAATATCCTGTACAAAGCATAACTCCGCTAAATCATGGCAGAAGTCCCACATATTGTAGCACTCCACATTCAGTTTCATAGGCACACTGCCCGCCGTCCATTGACCCTGTACATGCAAGTCGATATTGTACTTTGCGCAATTGCGCTTTCCGAAATGCCCGTCCGTTGGGTTTGTGCCTCGTGAATCGTAGGGCAGTATTGCCAATTCGCCATCCTTCTCATAGTACTTCCAATCTGTAAAAGGCTTTCCGTCGGTCCACTTCATAGTGACACCTGCCTGAACCCATTTGCAGATATTATACCCTAAGTATATCCTGCATACAAAACCCTTGTCCAGATCCTGTGTCCCGATACACCTGTACTGTCCCGCTTGGTTCGTTACAACGTTCTGTGTGTTTGGATTGGCGGTTGTCTCGCTCAATACGCCCACAGTGTTCGAGTTAGGACCGTTACCCAATGCGCTATATCCTCCTGCTTGCATTGACTGCCACGACAGACTGAACAGCACTTTCTTGCCGTAATACGAGTAGCGTGTCAGTTGTGATACATAGTAGGGTGCGTTTAACAACCAGTTTGGTCCGAAATTGTCTGTCGTACCCACTTCATATTCTTTCGTGCCTGCCGAAGGATAGAATACTTCTATTCCGTCTTGGGTCATGTATGTGCCGTTAGCATCCGCACCGCCCATGTAGCGTGTGAACCATACATTGAAATAACGGCGGTAACTCTGTTGCAAGGTAATCTCGTGCCTGCCGAAACGGAAACGGAGAGGTATGTCTAACTGTGCAAAGCTTGTTTGTTGCAAGCCCTTCTGGTAGTGGTGGTACTTGCCGCCCGTGGTCTGCACATCCTTTGTCGAAAAGCCGCTGCCGTCATACTGTTCAATTGTGCCGTTCAGGTAGTCATCGGAGAAGTAGCGAAGATAGTCTATTGTGTAAGGCAACCGCTCGTGACTTAGTTCCACCTTCATATCAAACCATTTGCATGGATGTATGTCGAAACGGACACCCGCTTGCCAATTCGCACTCATTTTACTCTTGTTCCGAAGCAGCATCCCGTCCAAAGTCAAGTCCAAGTGAGCCTGCATATCCACCTCTTTGCATAAGGAATAATGAGCATCCACACCGATAGTGTTCTCCAACAGACCGCCTGTAAAACGCTGGCTCGTCCATTGGTAACGGTAAAGAGTGCGCGGCGCATAAGGAGCCGCAAATGTGGAATTCTGATAGTCAATCGGCTTCTGAAAATATATGGTATTGGAAAAATGCTCTACCTCTGGCGAGAAGTGAACCATAGAATTGTAGGCATCTACATGCACATTGAGCCACGGCAACACCGGCTGCTTGTAATTAACAGCCCAACTCAACGCGTGTGTCTTGCCGTCCGGTACCCACGGAAAGAAACTCTCTCCGTCTTGGTCAAGGATGTTCTTGCTGAACTCTCGGTTGTTGTGATGAACAGCGTCCGTACTCCAATTCAGACCCGTGGTCAGCCATTCGCGCTTCAAATAGACCATACCCGAATAGTTCTTATGGTCATATACTTCGCCGTAGTTATACAGAAACTCGCTGCCACCGTCCTCTTTGCCCGAGAAATTCATCTTATACCCGATGTGCAAGTCTTTCACCGGGAACACACCATCTGCCTGCACCTTGTAATAATCAGCACGATAGAACGGGTCATCGGTAATCAGTCCCGACACATCCTCACGAGTCAATAATCGCTGACCGTATGAAGCATACACATGCTGCGGATAAGCATTCCCCTGTTTGTCCTTAAAAGTGTAGGCTGCTTCTACTTGACCGGCTCCACGCAGATGACGACGTGCGGATACATGCTTGTACGTGTCTGCGCTCTGCATCGGTGAGCGGTGGGAGATATTGAAGATCTCTGTCGTACCCGCCATCGGCTCGCCATCACCCAATTGGCCGGAATTGTACATAGCCAGTACATAGTCGGAGCAACTGTCACGCTGCGAGGTGAAGTACATTTGCCCCGTGACTGTGTTCAGTCTCCAGTCATAATGCTGCATGTTAGGCACATAACGCGTACTCCCTGGCTGAAAAAGATCGTCAGTACGCATACCGTCCACATAGTAGCGGTTGATGGTAAACGGCAGACCTTCTATCCCTATCATCAGACGGTCAGGCAACCACCATTGACCGTACGTTGACATCTCCGCTATCGTATGGTCGTTGTACGCTTCCAAATAATAAACAAGGTCGGAGCGGTGATACCACTCTCGGAAAAAGCCGGCGGTCACCGAGTCACCCGATGCCCGCCACGGAATTGAATCACCCCACGCTGTTAGTGAAATCAAACAGATGATAACTGTAAATGCCTTTCTCATGTCGTCTATTTTATATAGTGTCACTTAACCGATAATATATAATGTCACTTAACCGAATATGTTCTTGAAAAAGTTCTTCTTGTCCGCACTGCCCGGTACGATGTTCGGACTCTTCTGCAACTGCGCAATCAGTTCCTTCTCATTCTTGTTAAGGTTCTCGGGTATATAGACCCCTACGTTGATAAGCAGGTCGCCTGTACCATATTGACGGGCGTACTCGTCTATTACAGGCAGCCCCTTTCCACGCATACGCAGCACCTTGCCGGGCTGCGTACCCGGTGTGATGGTAATCTTCACTTCGCCCTGCAGGGTAGGGATCTTTACCTGTCCGCCCAATACAGCCGTCGGCATATCTAACAGCAAGTTATATACGAGGTCACTGCCCTCACGCTGTAAGTCCTTGTGTTCTTCTTCTTCCACGAGTACAAGCAAGTCGCCCGGAACGCCTCCATGTGGGGCGGCATTACCCTTGCCTTGAACAGGAATCTGCATTCCGCCAGTCACGCCGGCAGGAATATGGATGGTGATAATCTCCTCGTCGTGTACGACACCTTCGCCGCCGCAGTAAGTACACTTGTTGCGAATCACCTTGCCCTCGCCGTGACAGGTAGGGCACATCTCCTGTACCTGCATCATTCCGAAGATTCCACGCTGGGTGCGTACCACACGGCCCGAACCTTTGCACGTCGAACACGTATCGCCACCCTTGCCGTCAGACGAACCTGTACCGCCGCAATGGGTGCAAGGTACCATCTTGCGAACCTTGATCTTCTTGTCCACGCCTGTGGCAATCTCCTCAAGCGTCAGACGCACTTTTACCCGCAGGTCACTGCCGCGCTGGACACGCCCGCCTCTGTTCCCGCCGAAGAAAGAAGAGAAATGGCCGTTGCCCATATCGAACTCGAATCCCGCGTCCGCAAACAGGTCGCCGAAACGCGAGAAGATGTCCTGCATACTGAAGCCGCCAGCCGAGAAACCGCCCTGACCGCCCATTCCGGCAAAGCCGAATTGGTCGTAACGCTGCCGCTTCTGCGGGTCGCTCAGCACCTCGTATGCCTCAGCGGCCTCCTTGAACTTCTCCTCCGCAGCCTTGTCGCCTGGGTTCTTGTCGGGATGGTACTGGATGGCTTTCTTGCGGTAAGCCTTCTTTATGTCTTCTGGTGTGGCGTTCTTCTCTACGCCCAGCACCTCGTAGTAGTCTCTTTTCTCTGCCATAGTCGTGTCCTCCGTTTATGCACCCACTACTACTTGGGCGAAACGGATTACCCTGTCGCCCATCTTGTAGCCTTTCTTTGTGCAGTCAATCACTTTGTCTTTCTTGTCCTCGCCTGCCGCAATCGTGGTGACAGCCTCATGCACATCGGTGTCGAATGTTGCGCCTTCTGTCTCGATGGCGTGCACGTCCTGCTCGTCAAGAAAGCGCACGAACTTCTGATAAATCAGTTTCACGCCTTCCCGCACGGCATTGATGTCCTCGGTCTTCTCCATCGCGTCCAATGCGCGCTCCAGGTCATCCACCACGGGCAGCAGGTCGCGGAATATGCGTTCGCCTGCTGATTGCAGCAAGTCCGCCTTCTCCTTGTTCGTGCGGCGGCGGAAGTTCTCAAACTCCGCCATCAGACGCAACTTGGTGTCTTCCAACGCCTCCACTTTCTCCTGCAGTTCCTTCAACTGCTGGGAGTTGTCCTGTTCGTTCTCCGCTTCGCCTTCGTTGGTTTCCTCTTGTGCGGCTTCTGCCTCGTTCTCTGCAACGACTGATTCTACCGTCTGTCCAGCAGGTTGCTGCGGCTCTTCTTCGTGCTTGTGTTTATTATGTTTGCTCATAGTTTGTATATTTTTCAATAAATATCACACTTTTTGTGCCAATCTGTTCGTTCTGCCATTTTGGCAGACTTTGCACAAAAATCGCGCAAATATACGTCTTCCTCTTTATTCGCGCAAATTTCTGACAACTGAAAATTAGATATGTAGGAAAGAGGCAGGTTGTTCCTTGAATGAAAATCCAAAATGTTTTACCAACTTTTAGGATTATAAATCAAAAAATCGGCATGTTTGTGTGGCTTATGTGGCATCTGAATTCTTTATTTTTGGTACAGATAATCCACAAATTTTCTACTATACATTTCCAGTTTCTATTCTGTATGTTATTCAAGTGAATTTCCGAAAAAAAGCACTCTCGTAACCGATATAAAGGGCTGAAGGACTTTTTGAGCAGGCAATGAACGACGAATGAATGACGAATGAACGATGAATGAACGGGATCACCGCCCAACATCCACTCCCCGACACGCAGTGACTAAACCATAAATTTGCAATTTGCAATTTGAAATCATAAACCATAAATCATAAACATGAACAGTCCTCAACACGCAGTAATTATCAAGTAAGATTTATTTGCGTATTGCAGAAAAAGCAGTAATTTTGCAAGCGGAAATGAAGAGCGCGAGTAAACAGAAACAACTAAAACAAAAAAAGATGCCATCCGGCATCTTGACTATTGTGAACCAGCTGGGGCTCGAACCCAGGACCCCATCCTTAAAAGGGATGTGCTCTACCTGCTGAGCTACTGATTCTCCTGCTTTTCTCAAAAGCGGCGGCAAAAGTACGGCGTTTTTTTAAGGTGACAAAACTTTTTTGCAAAAAATTTTCGCAGGCGGATACACCTGCATACTAAAATAGGACATCTTTTTATGCGTGAAATGATTAAACTGACCATCCCTAACCGGCGCAAGACTGTCTGCGTCCGTATAGGCAACCTTCTGATAGGCAGCGACTATCCCATTCGCCTGCAGACAATGGCGAATGTATCGACAAACGACATACAATCTGCTGTCAGTCAAGCCATCCGATGTGCACAAACAGGAGCAGAACTATTCCGCTTCACCACACAAGGAGAGAGAGAAGTGGCGAATGTAGGTCTGATTCGTGAACAGCTTCGGGCAGCAGGATGTATGATGCCTCTTGTGGCAGATGTGCATTTTCGTGCAGATGTAGCCGACAAAGCCGCAGCCGTTGTTGAGAAAGTACGTATCAATCCGGGGAACTACATCGACCCTGCACGCAAGTTCGTGCATATAGACTATACGGACGAGGAGTATCAGACCGAGTTGTATCGTCTCCGTGAACGGTTCACAAGTTTACTGGACATTTGCAAAGCGCATCATACGGCATTGCGGTTAGGTGTCAATCATGGCAGTTTGAGCGACCGCATTATGTCCCGCTATGGAGATACGCCCGAGGGAATGGTGGAGAGTTGTATGGAGTTCCTGCGTGTGGCAGCTGAACAGAGTTTTACGGATATAGTGCTGTCAGTCAAGTCCAGTAATACGCGGGTTATGGTAGAAACGGTGCGTCTGTTAGTGAAACAAATGGAGAAAGAAGGTATGGCTTTCCCAATCCATTTGGGCGTAACCGAAGCTGGCGAAGGCGAAGACGGACGCATCCGTTCGGCGGTGGGTATCGGCGCGTTGCTGGCAGACGGTATCGGCGATACGGTAAGGGTCAGCCTGAGCGAGGAGCCTGAAAAGGAACTGCCTGTGGCAAAAGCTTTAGTGGACTATTTCTATGCACAAGATAGTATCCGCTACCGTATTGACGACGTGCAATTGACTATAGATAATGGCACAGCCGCCTACCACTCCAAGCAAACGAATTGGGAGTTGTTCGTACTGCAAGCGTCTGCGGAATGTGGTCGGCTGCTATGGAAAAACGAGTCTGTTGCAAGCGAACACTTGCATTTGGACAATCCGCATTTCCACGAAGACAAACTACGCCAATTGGAGAAAGATATATTGCAGGCGGCGGGAGTCATTCGTTACAAAACGGAGTTCGTTTCGTGTCCGGGTTGTGGAAGAACATTGTTTGACCTTCAGCGTACGGTAGCTGAGATTAAAGACGCTATGCGGAATACACCCTTTAAGCCTCTCAAGATTGCCGTGATGGGATGTATTGTAAACGGCCCGGGCGAGATGGCGGATGCCGACTACGGCTATGTAGGTGCAGCACGCGGAAAAATAAGCCTCTATCGGAACAAACAATGTATTGAGCAGAACATTCCTGCCGAAGAGGCACTAAAGAAACTTGTCGCACTGATTAAGTCCGACGAAAGGAACTGACCTCGCCTCTCCTCCGACTGGCTAAACTACGCAGAATAGCACCTCTTCTTACAAAAATCTACTTTCTCGCACGATTTTCGCCCAAATCCTTGCTTGTCTCAAGAATAAGCAGTATATTTGCGGCACTTTTAATTGCTACTTTAAGCCCGAGTAGAAGGGTTTAACCTAAAGTCGCAAAACAAACCAATAAAGGAGAACAGAACTATGGCAACAGCAATCAAAGCTATCCCTACGCTTTACGGTGAAGACGCCGAGCGGTTCTTGGCTGCTGCGGAAGCCGCCGAAAGACGTTACGATGAGCGCGGACCTATCGATTGGTCGAAAAGTGCGGGTGTGCAAATGGTACGCAGGATGTTTGACCCTGCTAACATGCTCCAATGAACTTTCTGCGAGACAATTGTAAGAGTAGCGTCATCACTGCTGTGCTGCCTTTTTATGAAAAGAATGGTTTTAGGATATTGATTCCTTCTGCCCTGCAAGAAGATTTGTATATAGATCCTCATAAGAATGACGAGGAGCGTCAAACCTTAAAAAACAATCCCCGCCAACTCCAGACAAGACTGATGTAATAACCATACCGTCCCCTCTCCATGACGTTAAACTGAGAGCGTTGAGGCTGGCAACGTAAAAAAGCATATTGACGCTTGTTTTGGAAACTTGAAATCCTGCAAAATTTCTCAACCCCAAAACGAGATAGTGCAATAAGCGTCCTCGTGGGTATCATATACTCGTCTGCGCCCGACACAGGGCGGGAGGGTTATGCATATCGGGCGTGGACGTTATTGTTTATTCTTGGTTGAAGGGTCTTGCAGGAACCTCAAGTTTGTAGAATAAGCGTGGATAACATCCACGCTTGCTTTATTTATAACTCGGAGTGTGCCGAAGTCTTGTGCAAGAGCGAGTGTAAGTCTTGCTTACGCAACTCGTCGAAGCCAAGACTGGCGACATCCAAAACGCAGTGAAGTATGCTGAAAATCCGACAAAAACACAGGGAACGCAATAAGCCCCTAAAAGCCTTATTGCTATATGGACGAACCAACGTAATTTTGCATTCTGCAAACCGAAGCAACACAACCATATAAAACCATAAACATTAACCTTTTTAGAAGTTGCGCCCGCCACGTATCAGGGCATTATACAATGAAAAAGAAAATCTTGAGTCTTTTGTTTGCTGTGATTGCAGGCACAGGAATGATGTTTGCGAGCAACGGTATCGGCGTGTTCTCTGTCAGTGCGACACAAAAAGTTACATTCTCCCCAGGCAACCTGCAGTTCAACGCCATGCAGGGTACGCACCTCTGCGCCGACGGCACGACCAAGCAGGGTACATGGCGCTTCGCCGAGAACCAGTGGGACTATATAGGCAGTGCCAACTCAAAGATCAGCAGCACCTACAGCGGATGGATTGATTTGTTCGGATATGGAACAAGCGGCTGGAACAGCGGTTATACAGCCTATCAGCCATATACATCTAATTATAGCTCGACAGTTGGATATGGATATATTGATAAAGATTTGACGGGTACGTATGCCAATGCGGATTGGGGGGTATATAATGCCATCAGCAATGGCGGAAACCAACCGGGCTTATGGCGCACTTTGACAGGAGCAGAGTGGAAGTATCTGTTGCAAGAGCGTTCAAATGCGAACAAGTTGTTGTCAGGGGGAAAGGTTAATTCTGTTTGCGGTTTAATACTATTACCCGATGACTGGGTGTTGCCGGAAGGATTGACTTTTACTCCTAAAGGGAGCTCTTATGACAGCAACAAATACAATACGACCCAATGGCAAAAAATGGCAGATGCAGGAGCGGTCTTTTTGCCTGCGGCTGGATGGCGCGTGCGGACAGAGATTAGAACCACGTGGAGTGGTGAAGGGACAGGATTAAGAGGATGCTATCATGGGTCAACCATAGTTACATCTTCTTCTGTGAAGAACAACCATTTCCTTTCTTTCTATAGTAATACAATAGTAGGTGTCGTAGGGAACAATCGCCATTGTGGATTGAGTGTGCGGTTAGTGAGTGATGTGATCAGATATACCATTTCGTTCGTTAATTATGACGGCACGCCTTTGCAAAGCAGCGAAATGGAAGCAGGTGCAATGCCGCAATACAACGGCGCGACACCCACCAAGCCCGCTGATGCCCAATACACCTACACGTTCGCAGGTTGGACTCCCAAAATAACCGCTGTCACAGGCAAGGCCACCTACACCGCTACGTACACCGCGATTGATATTACTCCTGCTACTTACACCATCGCCTTCGACGCCAATGGGGGCACCATCCCCACAGAAGGCAATATGGGCAAAACGCCTGCCGGACATACGACTTCCTTAAGCGAGGACAGAACGAATGGCACGGTGACTGTGAAAAAAGGTAACACGGCTTTTAATGCGATGCTGGACGATTGTCCTGCACGCGAAGGCTATATCTTCGAAGGATGGTTTACCGGCAAGACCGGCGGAGAGCAGGTGTATGATGCCGTGGGATATTATGTTGTGGGGCAGTATTGGGACATCAATCGTAGATGGACAGGGACAGCCGATCTTCAGTTGTATGCCCATTGGAAGAAAAACAACCATCCCGAAACAGAACAAGGCGCGTTATGTGGCGTATTCTCAACCTCTGCCAATACCAAAGTCCGTTTCTCGCAAGGCAATCTGCAGTATGCCAACGGGCAGAGTCATCCATGTGCTGACGGCACGACAAAGCCCGGGATATGGCGTTTTGCCGACAACCAGTGGGATATGATAGGTATGGCTAATTTGAATACTTCAGCGGACTATTATCCGTGGATAGATATGTTTGGCTGGGGGACAAGCGGCTGGAGTGGCAGTGGCGCTGTCAATTATCTTCCTTATTACACTGATTATGTTCATACCAATTATTTGAACGAACCTTTACAAGGCGGGAACCGGTTTGCTGACTGGGGTGTGTATAATTCCATCCTCAACGGTGGCAATGAGCCGGAGATATGGCGTTGTCCGACCATCAAAGAATGGGACTATCTGTTTTATGGTCGTCCCGATGCTTCTTCATTGTTTGCCGCAGGACGGGTGGATACGGTTAACGGACTGATTCTGCTTCCTGATAATTGGCAAAAGCCCGCTTCCCTTTCTTTCAATCCCAGTATAGTGGCTTTCACAGACAATATCTATACCATCGAGGAATGGCGACAGATGGAAGATGCCGGTGCTGTCTTCCTGCCTGCTGCCGGATATCAGTTGAGAAAGAACAACATATTAAAAGGATATAATATCGGGTGTTGGTATGTTTCTTCGGACACGATATATTATGAAGCGGGGAAACATTGTCCTGCCATGATTCGTTTCGTTGAAAATTCATTGAATCTATATGCAGGTCATGAATATGCATTAGGACGGACAATACGTCTTGTCCGTGATTTCAATATGTCTGTTTATACCTTGACTGTGAATACTGAAGGGGAAGGAACTGTCGCTGGTGGCGGCGAATACGCTGAAAATGAAACAGCAATCCTCACCGCCACTCCCGCCGCAGGCTATCAATTCAGCCAATGGTCAGACGGCTATACCGACAACCCGCGTAAGATAACGATGACACAAGACTCGACAATGATTGCCATATTTACTGCTGTCAGTGGAGGTGGCAACAACGGCATCGGCCTGTTCTCTGTCAGTGCTACCCAGAAAGTGACCTTCTCCCCAGGCAACCTGCAATTCAATGCGGCACAGGGAACGCACCAATGCGCCGACGGCTCAACCCTACAGGGCACATGGCGTTTCGCCGAGAACCAGTGGGATTATATGGGTAGTGCTAACAAGAACATCAGCAGCACCTACAACGGCTGGATTGACCTGTTCGGCTGGGGAACAAGCGGTTGGGAGAGCGGCGCGAATGCCTATCAGCCGTGGTCCACGAGTACCAGTTACAGCGATTACTATCCGGGTAGCAGTTATACTAACAACCTCACGGGCAATTACGCCAATGCGGACTGGGGTGTTTACAACCAGATTGGCGATGACGAACCGGGTACTTGGCGCACGCTGACCCGTGACGAATGGGTTTATCTGTTCCACGGTCGCGCCAACGCGGAGAAGTTGTTCGGCTTGGGTACGGTGAACGGCGTGCAGGGTACGATTATCCTTCCTGACGGCTGGCAGGCACCTGCGGGCGTGACGTTTGTGGCAAGTACAGACAAGAGTCTTTCTTGGCAAGGTGCTTGGTACGAGAACAGCAATGACAACAATTATTCGCACAACGCTTTTGTGTCGGGTTCTTCGGGGACTTGGGATGCGATGGCGACAAGCGGCGCGGTCTTTCTACCCGCTTTTGGTTACCGCTACGGGACTGCCATCAAATATATATCCAACGGCTACTATTGGTCTTCTACGGCCAACGATACTTACATCGCCTACTATCTAGGCTTCCGCAACGGCGGCCTCTTCCCACAGAGCGTCGTAGACTACCGAGGCAATGGGTTCGCCGTTCGCTTGGTTTCAGTACTTGATGACACTCCCGAAACATATACTGTTACCTTTGTCAATTATGACGGCACAGAGATGCAAAGCAGTGAAATGGAAGCAGGTACGATGCCCCAATACAACGGAACCGAACCCACCAAGCCTGCCGACGCGCAATACACCTACACTTTCGCAGGTTGGGACAAAGAAGTGGTGGCTGTGACAGGGGATGCTACTTACACCGCTACCTACACCGTCACTATTAGAACCTACACCGTCACCTTTATGGACGGCAACACGGTATTGGGTGACCCGCAGACGGTGGAGTACGGGCAATCTGCTACCGCTCCCGAAGTAGAGATTCCGCAGTGCCGCACACTCGCTTGGGACAAGGACTTCTCCTATATAACAAGCGACCTCACCGTGACAGCCGTATGGACGGACATCTTCCCCGTTTCCGGCACCTGCGGCGCGAAGGGTGACAACCTCACGTGGGAACTTACCTGCGAGGGCGTGCTGACCGTCAGCGGCACAGGCGCAATGGCGGACTGGAACGGCATTGCCACACCGTGGGAGGACTACAAACAGCAGATTACTACCGTCATCCTGCCCGACGGCATCACCAAGATTGGTCTGGCGGCATTCAAGAATTGCACTAACCTCACCTCTATCAACATCCCCGAAGGCGTGACGGGCATCGAAAGCAACACGTTCAACGGCTGCACTAACCTCAACAACATCGTTCTGCCGCAGAGCGTCTCCTTCATCCGCAGCTACGCATTCTACAACTGCTCT
>CAJOIZ010000005.1 GCA_905234835.1 Paludibacteraceae bacterium | reverse complement strand
AGGAAAGGCCTATTTTTGTTGTCAAATTAAACGAAAATGACAACAAGGACAGGACGAAAGAACCGAAAGGAGCATACAATCCGCGAAACTCGCTCAATGTCAGCATATTTTATCTATTCGTGTTAAAGAAAAATGTAATAAAAAATTATCTTTTTGACATCACGTGTGACAACAGGACAACCAGATAAAATCCAGAGTAATGGACATACTTTTCGAACCCGAATCAGATTCTGGGGTAATAGAACAAAGGATTTTTCTTACGGATGACTCATGGGAGCAGTGACATTTTGCATTCATTTTTGACTTGCATAGTGTTGTTTTTTTAGAGTTAATTTCGTTTTCTTTTCAACTACAAATGTACTCAAAAAACGCAGCTAAGCAAGTATTTCTTATGACGGATTGCTTGAGTTAAGCCCGTAAAACACTATGGTTTACTTTATTCTATCACCGCAAAACTCTTTTCGTCCGCATTTTTTGCAATGAGTGCCTTCCCATACCGAATCGAAGTGACTCATGGCAGAATCAATGAATCCCGGCTCATCGGTTAATATGCCGGCTTCAAAGTTTCGATTAGCAGAAGACTTCATACCCATTCCTGCGCCGGTGAGATTAGCCGAGCCGATATACACCAATTCGCTATCCATCACAATAATCTTCATGTGAACGCGCGGACACAAGCGACGCTCCATACCACCCCATAAAGCCGGATACTTATCAAAATCTTCGCGAAATGCAGTGCCCGGTTCTTTGGCATGAATAAGACGCACCTCCACACCTTTTTTCACCAAGTCATTGAGAATCTGAAGTAGCGGAACAACCGCCCCGCCTTTCTTCTCAACGTACAAGTCCTTCAGGTCAGCGGTTGCAATCCATAGTAACCGCTTGACCTTCGGAATCTGTGCAATGACTTGGCTATAATGGTCAGTGTTTGCAATGTAGGTGGTCATCTAGATATTGCCTTCCAGTTTGTTTATAATAGCAGTCAATTCTTGCAGAACGTTTGGATAAGAATAATTACCAGAGTCGATGAAGATTAATGACTTCTCATAACGTGCACCATTAAAACTCCATGTATTGTCTATATAAGCCTCTAAAGCAGATTCTACTTCTGCATTATCTGCTTTACGTTTAAAGAAATTCAATACCCATGTAGATGGATCTGGCTCACTATATCGAATATCGAAAACGAAGTTCTGGATTTTATTTTCAACAACTATTACGTGTGCATCTGTATTGTCATACTTTTCTATTGACCAATCATCTATACTTAGCGAGCTTTGTAAATAATGATATAGATGAAGATTCTTTACTGACATGTATTTTGTAGCGCGTTGTTCTCGAATACATAACCATCCCTCTTTATCATACAATTGTATGTTTTTTTGATGACAATATTCCAACAGATATTTCTGTTTTGCAAATTCTGACCATGGTTCACTATCTGTATAAGCAGTAATCATACTCTCATAACTCATACCATTACTGAGATCATCGAAGAATAATTTAAATTTCTCTGTGTTCTCGTTAATCAAATTTTGCCAATCGCTCCATTCCCAAGCGAAAGAAAAATTTGTGTACCCACTAAATTTTTTGGGATAGGTTTTAAGTTTTCGTGTTATAAGTGCACGTCTAACAATATCTATACTTTTATCGCAGTTATCTACAAATACCTGATCAAATATATGAGAATATTTTTTGAACATGTCCTTATTAAAACCATTTTCGTCTTGTGCCCATTCTATCAGCGGCATAATTTGACCAGACCAAATACGATGGCTCTTAATTTTACAACTTTGTGCGCTCCAAAATAATTCTTCTATTTCATTTCGATCAGCTTGATGCTCCTTTAGAATTTTTAACTTTAGTTTCTCTTCTGTTGATAAAATAATATTTGATATCGTGTCGTACAATGGAGTATCTATTATATCAATTATGTCACGACATGTTTTGGCTATTTGATTCACATCATTTACTAATGAATTAACAGATTTCCTAACATTATCAATACGCGATAAGTTATGTAAAAATTCGTATAGTCTATGTAAATTCCTATCATCTGGACGATTCACCTCCCATTGAGCACAATAGACTATTAGTGGAAGGATGTGAAAACAGTCAATTTGGTTAACTACTTTGTTGCCTTTCATTTCTCTGTTTGGAGATGGAGACAAGTATGCCTTACTTAAACAGTCTCTATTTTCCCATTCTTCAAATAGGAATTTTACAACCTCCCAATATTGTCGGATAACATGAAAGGGTATATGCTCCTTGGGGTATGTATAAATGCCATCTGCTAAGATTTGTTTAAGAGTTTTCTCGTCAGAATGCGCCATGGTTACCCAACGAAGAAATTCATTAAATCCCGCTTCCGCTGTATCGTTGTCACCAAGTCTGTTTTTCCAGAACCAGTTTTCAATTTCTTCCCAATCTTCCGATAAGGTATGACCGTCTCTATGGTATGCGGCATTCAATGGTTCCATTGAGATAAGCGGTTTCAGATTCTGGGTATTGGTAAGAGGCTCACCCGTTGTATTTATTACCACAAATGTTTCTTCCCCGTTCTTTCTATTTTCCATGTCGTAGTACATGAATGTCAGTTTTTGAGTAATATACGTGCCAAAATCAATACACCATGTCTCTTCTTGTTTTTTTATTATGGTATGGATAGCGGATAATGCCCGTATAATACTTTGAATACTTGGATCGGAACCATATTCTCTAAAGAACCAAGCACTATCTTTTATATGTTCTACATCATCCACAAAATAGCGATCATCTTTCTTGTGTATAAAGAAATGGCATACTAAATCGCTAAGAAAATACAATGAAGATTCTCTTATGGAGTACTGCAAATAAGGTTCTTTGTCATCGTTAACGTACTCGAAATCGGAAATCAGATATTGTTTGAACATATTATCGGGTACAGCCCTATTTAACATTCCGAGTAGGAGAAATAAGGTAGTTATTCGCTGCTGACCATCGCATAGTTGGATATGGTTCTCCGGTGCTTCGTAACCATAGATTAAACCTAAATTTAAGGATTCTGTTCCCTGATTGTTGTTAAATTGCTCAACTAATGAAGATACAAATCCCGTAACCAATTCTTTCTTTTCTGAAGTATGGATTTTATCTCCCCAACAATAGTCTCGCTGTAAATCGGGGATGATAATCTTATGTGTCCCGGAGAATAATTCTGACAAAGTGTATGTTTCTCCGGTAATGAAGTTATTCTTGTTTTTCATACTCAAACTTGGCTTTTAAGGAAGCATAGTCTGCTTCAAATTTCTCAATTGTTTTAATTTTGTTTATGGCAATGGCTTCACCATTCCAATCTTGTTTTTCTGCGAATACACATACTGTGTGCAGCAAATGCCGGCTTCTGAATAGTTCCTTTTTGTTAGGATTGAAAAACAATTCTTTCTTTTCAAAAAAGTTACTATTGTTGAATTGGGAATTTTCATTTTTATACAATAATACAAGATTACCGATACTATGCTCTGAGGTGCTATATGTAATGGAATTTATAGTCGCATGTATGTCTGCACGCAGCATGGTAAATTCATCTTTATTTTTAGGTGCGTCGTTACCATCATACCATACCCCTTCTGCTTCATGTCCTACTTTTGATTTTGGTTGAATATGTTCCAGAGAACGTTCTTCCCAGATGTCAAAGTTAAACAAACGATTTTGCTGTATATCTTGATCTATATTTAGTCGTAGCAGTAAACGAAATGCTTGTTCTTTATTATCGTCATCTAAATAAACGAAATCGTCATTTATCGCAGTGAGGACGCGATAATACTTGTCGGCAAACTCTTTCTTTTTGTTTCCTGAAATCTCGTCGTGTGTCATACCAAGAAAAACCAATTTGTAATATTCTTCAAGGTTCTCTCTATGGTCTTCGACAAAATAATGAAAAATGAATTTTCTTTGGTCTTCCGCACTATGGATTCTTAAAATACCACCTATCATATTATGTATTGATGGGTCATTGTATGCATCTTCGAATCTCTTTTGCAAACGTCGGAGTCCATCAAATGTTTGTTTTGCTTCATAAGAAGCCTCTTGAGGCAAGCATTTCGTTTTGAAGTTCTCAAAAGTCAAAAGGTCTCCTTTTCTTTGCTGTAAGTAGGAGGAAATCAAGAGTCCCATATTATTATAGCAACGAAAGAGTTCTTGAACCTCTTTGTTATTCCACCAATGCAACCACTTGTCCCATTTTCTTGAATACCTGCTTCTTAACATATTGTGCTCCCATTCCAGCTGAAAATCTATGATGTCAGAAGTGTTTAATGCAGCTATTCTAAGAATCTCTGCTTTAATTATTTCTTCTTGTTTCATTTGCGCCTTGTTTCCATTCATCATAGTAAAGATTCTGGTCGCCTTATCTTCTTCCACATTGATATACAAGAACTTTACATTTGAAAGCAAGAATGACAGAAATTTCGTTTTATCAATATGTTGGAGTTTTGACGATATGATTCGCAAGGTTTTCTTAAAGAAGAATATATCTTGATATTCCTCTTCGACATTTTCGTCAATTTGGTTTAAGTCCAAAGATTTTAGATAATCATTAGAAGCTTTACGGATTTTGTATTGGATCTCTATCGGATTTGCATACCCAAGCCACTTTAGCAATAAATACAGACAGGTAGTACGTTGCTGTCCATCAATGATTACTATTTCATTGCTTTTCTCTGACACTGTAAATCCTTGAAGAAACACATCTGCGGAAGCGTTATACCTTGTAATTAAATCATCTATAAGGTTCTCTACGGAGTTTTTTTCACCATCATGATTTTTTCCCCAGACATAACCTCTCTGATAGTCTGGTATAACAAATTTTTTCCCTTTTTCGAGGTACTCTCGAAGTGTGATTGTCGTGTTCATATTAATTTGTCTATTTTACAATATTTCTCTTGCAATCCATGCACAGGCTTCTGCATCAGCGAGGGCGTGGTGATGGTTTGTTAAATTATAGCCGCAGGCAGCGGAGACGGTATGCAGTTGGTGGTTCCCCAATGAGTTGCCGAAATGCCGACGCGAAGCACAAAGCGTGTCGCGGAACTCATATTCAGGATAAGCAATCTCATAGGCGGCAAAAACAGCACGCAGGCAGCCTTCGTCAAAGCGTGCGTTGTGCGCTACAAAAGGCACTTCGCCATCCTCAATGTAAGGAAAATAGGCATGTACTTTTTCCAACAATCTTTCCCATACTTCCGGGAAGAAGTCGGCATCATCTGTATCAAGGTATCCTAAACCATGCACCTCTTGGCAGAACCAAACATAGTAGTTAGGTGTGGGCTTCACCAAAGAATAGAACGAATCAACTATTTCTCCGTTCTTTACAACGACACGGAACAAATACTGCTGCGCTTGCCGTTAGCGGTCTCAAAATCTATTGCTACAAAATCTTTCATACCCAAGATGCCTTTCCTGTATAGATGAATTAAAATGTTTCTTCGTTTCTATGTGCGGAATAAGATTTAACGAAGCAAAGGTACGCATTTTTTTTGATATATGCAAATTATTCCGAAGATTTTTGAGGTTTTACTCCAAAGATTTTGAGGTAATACTCCGATAAATTCCAATATCTTCGTTCAAACGCGATTGGAGGTAGTTGGAGCCACCGGCAGGTAGAGTGAAGGGCGCAGCTGTTTGGACAGGGCGAACAAACGTGACAGAAAAAACGGTAGACCGCAGGTAAATGAAAAAAATGTGCGGACATTAGCCGCACATTTATCACAATTCAATCAACCGGTGGCGGTATTGTTTGAGCGCGTCGAAGCGCATAAAGTAGTCTGTGGTGCCTTGGGGGATAAACACGCGCTCAATACGATTGCACCTATCAAATGAAGAGGACTCAATGAGCTCAATGGACTTAGGCAAGGTAATAGAAACCAAATTATTGCAGTTATCGAATGCATAAGTACCTATATATTTTGTACCCTCAGTTATTACTACATCTGACAGCATAGAGCAACTAGCAAATGCACCTGACTCGACAGACTCAATACCGCTGCCAATAGAGACTTTTTTAAGACGACTGCACCCGTCAAAACAACATCTTGTTACTTGATGTATGCCTTGTAATAGAATATCACTCTCCAATGAGAAACAACATAAAAAGGCAAACTCTCCTATATACACAACGCTATCCGGAATAGAAATACTAGATAAATTTCGACGTTGCGAAAAGGCAGAGTCTGCAATTACCTCAATGCCTTTAGGTATAGATGAACCATTGCAACCATGAACCAGTGTGTTAGTCGCAGTAACAATGATAGCATTGCAATTATCGCGCGAGTCAAACATAGGATTGCCCTGCTCAACGACGAGGGAAGCCAGTTGCTCACACAACTCGAAATTATCCTTTTCTATCACCGTTACACTCTTAGGAATGACCAATGAGGTCAACCCATTACATCCATTAATGGCACAAAGCCCAATACTAGAAACGAAGTCGGGTACGCGATACGCACCTACAAAATCCTTCGGCATACGCGTGAGCACGGTAATGTCACCACAAGTGGAAAATTCAACTCCATACTCATCTTTGAAGTGTCTTCTTACAAAAGTTTTCATGCTTGTTAATTAGATTAGTTGGTTTGTTCTTGTATAATTGTGCTATACTCAAAGACAAAATCTCGGCAGAAGATAAAATCTGTGAGAGCAAATTTTGTATGGTCAAAAAGATTGTGGAAGGCACGATTGATATGGAGATCTTTCGTAAGTTCGGGGTCAAGACCTTCATTCCAGTTAAACGGCGTGCAGTCCATACCTCTGATGGTGTCGAAAGGCATGTCTATATCGCTTGGCAATACCAATGAAAAAGTAACTCCATCTGCATATTGTCTATTCCAACCGAAATCGCTTATAGCATTAAACAACTCTTGCCTATCTTCTTTTTGGTAGGGATGCAAAGCAGGATAGTCATATGCAAGATAACATTTGGCGGTTAACATAATGTCAGGCTGAATAGCAGACATCTGACGATAGAGTTCATGCGCGCGATCATACATACGTTTAAGCGCGTCATGCAAGGCATCATTAAAAGCAATTATGTCAGGAAGAAGTTCTTCTTGAGCTTTACGCGTACATGCTTGCTCGTTCAAGATTCTTTTTCGTAAGTCAAGCAAATATTCACCTTCCGGATAACCTGTTGCATCAGAATCATAAATGTAGCTTATTTCCTCCTCTATAAGTTGAAGAGTTTGTTCGTCGTATTGTATCATAGCTTTACAGCATTATAGTTTCATCCTTTCTAATCTTTCTCGCTCGGCGGCAATTTCTTCCGGAGTGAGAATAACAGCAAACAAAGTGATTTCAGAAAACATCTTAGCAATGTGCGGTTCACAATGCGTAAGTTCGCAAAATTCTTTGAAAGGCGGATCTTCTTCTCGGTTATTGCAAATAAGTACCGCCATTTTGCTACGGATGTCAATGTCTGACATAAAGAGTTCTTTGAGACACAACAATTCAAGTTGGTCGTTGATTTCTTGCTTTGTCATAGTCTTTCAATATAAAAAAATACAGCGTGACTTTCGAATCACGCTGCAAAATTACAACACCAAACTCCCACAAAGTGGAGGAGAGATTTTTTAAGAAATCTTCTCTGCCTGAAGATGGGAAACTGAAATCAAACCGGGCTTCAGCAAATCAACACCATACTTGCTGACAAACAAGTTGTTGATCTTCGGTTTGTTCTCTCCGGGGTTAGAATTAAGCGGGTTTGACATACTTACGGGTGTTACCATCTCGACAAACATCCCTTTCTCCAAGCGAACACCATTGACGGACTCGCTTCTTTTAACTGAAATTCTCCAAAGTGCCATAGTGTATTATAAATTTAGTTATTAAATATTTCACGAAGATATGTCGATAGAGACTCTTTGCACTTATGCCAATAGGTACGAGATGAAGGATGATAACAGTTAACATATGTTATTGTATGTTCAATCCCTGGTACTTTCATATGGCATATATAACTCTCCGTTTCTGGCAGTTTTTCTAAATCTGTAAACAAATCTTTGTGGTCAGGATTATCACGAATTTCTGCTGTTACCGGTTGCCCCCATGCAATAATTACATTTGGTTTTAACTCATGAAGAGTTTGAATAAATGCATCAAAATCACGTTTACTAAAGTAAATTGGATATGTATTTGTAGTGGGTAAAAAGAATTGTATATAGTCTGTAAATGCCATTCTATCCCAAATCACATATTCATCATAGCCTTCGTACTCTCCTTTTTCTTCATCTGTTAGGAACTGATACATAAACTGTGCAAATATCTTATACGTTTTTATGCAGTCACCTATTGCATTTGTTGGTTCATCTGATAATTTGGGGTGTTCTTCAATATTTGCATAATATGGACAGATTTCGTCAAACTTACTTGAATCTTTTTTCTCGGGGTTTGTACACTCATTCCAAAACTCGCAATCTGTTTTTGGACAATAAAAGCTTGCTCCAAGCACTAAAACTTTTTTACCGCAGATACCCTTATCGTATTCTAAACCTTTATAGGGATTAAAGAATCGCTCTTCCATAATTAATATTTTTAAGGTTAAACAATTTAACTATTCCATTCTTGTTCAAGGAAATATTGTATAGCAAGATGTGAAGCGGAGTAAAGGTATTCATACAACCATTTATCAAGCGGCTGATTCACATATCCCCTTTCTTCAACGAAATTATATGTCAAAGAAGCTATCTTCACCAGTGGAGACTCAACGGCAATTATTCTATTTTGCACACAAGAAGGAGCAGAATCATCATTCCCCTCCCATTCAACCGCTGCCATTAAATAAAATTGTATTTCATAATTTCTGCCTTGAAGCATATAATAGAATGCCTCGAACGTTTTGGCAAAAGTATAGAGGAATAATTGCATAGCATTTCTTTTTGATTGCTCATATTCCTCAATCTTTTGAGCATCGATAACATCTTGAACCATTTTGTTAATGCGGTCATCAAGAAAGTCATCAAATTCATTCGACATATCCGCACGGACTTCATTTGCGGTTTTACCTGTTAAAATGGTACAATCTTTGTTTTCTGTGCGTCCTTTTGCGAGATTGTCAACAAACTCACGGAGCTCTTGCATTTCTTCTGGTTTCATAATGATGAGATATTTAGTGGTTATACATATTATTCGTTTTTTCCGCATCTTCGGCGAACTCATTTCTCATTGACTCCGGAGCAAGCACCTCAACATCGGAGCCGTATTTGTACAATTCCTGCTTAAAGTCATAGCTTGGAATGATGAAATATCTAAAGATAGAATACTCCTCGTTCGTCTCGATTTCTTCTTGCGATTTGTGCAAAGGCAAGGTGCGCAAATAAGGTGCTTGCTTAGCTGAAATGGATATTTTAACTTCAACCGGTTCATAATCTAAATCAGCCGTACCATAAGCGTCTTTGAAATACGCTTCTGCATTGAAGCCTTTGGGCAACTTATATTTCTGCGTAGTCGGTTCAATGACATGGATGCGGTCAAGCGAATACAAATACGTTTGATCTATACCGGGCGAATAGGCTAATACATACCAACGCTGCTTAAACATCTTGAGACAATATGGCTCAACGATGAATGTTGCGGGATAGTCCTTTGTAAAGCCTTGATAAGTCATTTCTATAGCTGTCTTATCGCGCAGGGCTTCAATGATAGGCGCAAGGAACTTTTCTCCGGACGGTATTGGCTCAAAGAGAATTTGGTCGGATAGTTCCTTGCTGTCTTTAAGCAGGCTATCCATAGACATAAGGTTCAATAAGCGCAAGCGCAGATCTGCGCCTCGTAAGTCAGATGCCTCTTCAATATAATACTCGTTATATGCATTACATTTGATATGGACATCGAAAAGCATTTCAACTGTGCTTTTCCAGCGATGGAAATTACTCTCTGGGAGATAATCTTGTTTATACTCGTTGGCGTTTGCGTGCGCCCATTTCTCATCTATCGCCGCGCGTGAAATAGGACCGCGTGCGATGGTGTTCAACAACCAGATATAGCAGTTGAAAAGATAAGCAGTTGATGACTTAAGTTTTTTCTTCGTTTCCATGTGCGTTAAATTTTTCGGCTGCAAAATTACTGCTTCAAACTCCCACAAAGTGAAAGAAATATATACTTGTTGTTTTATTTCAAATAATGGCGAACGTCATTTGCTATAGCTTTGATTAATTCCGGCTTCACCGGGTTTCCTCTATGGTCTGATAATTGTCTCGTCCATATAACAATTCTATCATTATTCTTGAATACTTTATATCCTCCTTTTGACTCAAACAATTCGTTCTTAAAATCTTTTCCTAAACCAAAAGTGTATGGAAGGATTTTTGATGCATACTGACCACAAGCAAGTATAATGATTGGAAAGTTTTGGAAGAATGGTTCATTTAAGAGAGGGCATCTATCTGCAATGGATTTTTCGGTAGCTTCCGCCTGTTTCTTTTTTTCCTCTTTTATCTCTTCTTTTGTCCGGTTTTTATCCACTTCTATGTTATGCGGACGAGCTTCGTCACTTAATTCTGTGATGAAGCAATTTGTCACAAAATCAATAATCGTTGGCGGCATCGGTCTATCAAGGATACTATCAATTAGTTGTTGATAGTGAATCCATGTAGAACTTGCACCATAATTGGAAGTATGCCAATCTTTATTGCGGATGTACAATTTTTTGTTAAACCTTAAATAGTGAGGGTATAAAGGATTAAAACGCTCGTAAGCCTCTGTTGTCACTCCATCTTCCGGATGCTGAATATCTCCTTGTATCGTAACTTCTGTCTGCTTAACTTCTTTCTGTTGAAGATTTTTCCTCCAGTCAGCAATGTTGCGTTTACAATAAACATTATACTCATTCAATTGATCTGCATCCTTTCTCCAAGTCACTTCCTGACCAGCGATAAGGATTTTTGCCGCAGGATTGCCATAGCCTATAAATGCTTCTTCTTTCGCATAGGCATCACTAAATACAATATCCCGAAAAGTTTGAGGACTTTCTACCTTCAACTTTATCGGAGCCGGTTCACATTTGTTTTTTCATAATCTTGCCTTAATTATTATAGTACGCATAGTTAAAATTTTGCGTGCAAAATTACAATAAAAAATCGAATTATACAAATTGCCGATAGAACCTATAGAATAGGTATATTTCTGTTTTATTACATCGTCTATTCATTGGCTTCATCAATCGTTATGTCTTCCGGCTTTCTATCCGGGTTGAGAACGTCATAACAGGTAAAGAAACCATCCTCTTCCAATTGCGCTATAATTGATGCGCGGACTTCGTCCCAGTCGCCGGACTTGAAAAGGGGCTTGGTACGCTCGTTTTCCAAATAGAAGCGCAAGATGATACCAATAAATCCAAGTTCACCAAGTGACCATAAAATAGGAAACATAAATGATAGTCTGAATAGCGAAGCTCCTTCAAATGCCATATTCTCCTGAAACAACCGCAAATGTATGGTGTTGGATAGTATCGAAAAAGCGACTTTCTCGGTTATAGGCAGATGCTGGCGAGCACAAAGGTAGAGATACTCATGCCAAAACTGAAACCTCCGTTCAACAGGATAGTCTGCGGGCATACGTAAGCGTACAGGCAAATAGCGATAGTCTTGCACAAGCTGCTCAAAGTTCTCAGCGATAAACTCATCAGAAGCATAGTGCGTAAGCAATTTCGCGGCTTCAAAATCGTGGTGCAAGCCCCAGACCACTTCAACTGCCTTCATGTACATCGGATCAAAATGTGTGTCAAGGTACTTGAGTACAAACACGCGGTCGGTTTTGACTTCTGTATCCAAGAAAGCATAAATAATCTGCTTTTGCTCATAGGCGGTAAGATAAGGCAAACGCACTTGTAGTTCTTTGCGTGCAGCCTGTTTCTTTCCCTTTCCGTGAAAGTCAGCCAATACTTCATCCACCGGACGGTACTTGGGCTGTTCTTTGATTTCACGCTGATGTGCAAAAGCGGCATCTTCCCATCGAAGCGTGTCGATAGCTCTGCGCACAACAAACGGGGTTTGTGCGTTTTCCAAAACTGTCCATTCTGATTCCGGCAATGACCGAATAAGTGCGCGAATAAAACGTTCATTTGCGCCATGCTCTGCAAGATACATTACTTGCTCTTTCCACGGCAAGGACATGAGAGTTTTAATGTCTTCCATAATTTCAAAATTATATTTCATTTCCAAGTTTAACAACCACTTGTGGAGCGTCAAATAATGTAGGTTCCGCTGACATGCCATCCCCGATTGTAATGATCTTTACTCCTTTACGCGATAAATATGGAGAATCATCTTCCGTGGACTTAAATATCAGCATCCCATCAATATACTCACTGACTTCAAAAGGTCTATTTAATTCTTCATTACGGCTAATTTCCGTAAAAGCCAAAACGGGTATTTTATTTTCTTTGGCTACCATTTTTAGAAGATACAAATTTGCCTTAATACATAGTTCTGCAGCAGATATTTGAAAGTCGGTTGCCATCTGCATTATATTATCTACCATTACTACACCAACAGCATGTTTGTTCAGATAACATATACGCTGTATAGTATTCTGTAATGAAGAATAACTTAAATTTGGAGTATCTTCTATCCAAATCGGATATTCCCCCATCTTGTCCATAAGATTGCTTTGCTTTTCAATTCCATTTCTCGACTTTTCCGATTCGTCGAATTGGCTTAAAACACTAAAAAGCTGATTAAACATTGTTTTGCGGTTTTTCTCCAATGAGAATAACAAAACGCTGTTATCGCGTGTTGCTAATCCCATTGCAATCTTTGCTATAAGATTCGTCCTGTTAGCATTACCGGTACATCCTATGCAATACAATTTACCGTCCTTTAGACCGCCTAAAGATTCGTCTATTATTTTAATACCTGATTCCAAACCATTCATATAAACACAGCGTGACCTTTTTATGATCACGCTGCAAAAGTACTACATTCAACTTCCATAAGATGGAAGTGAATAGAAAGAAGTGAAATTATTGGTAAATTTTATGGATATCGGCTATTTTTCCAGCAAACTCATCCCTATACCATTGAGGAGTGAGGACTTCGAGATTAGCTCCTTGTTTGAGCAGTTCTTGTGTAAACTCATACGAAGGAATTATATTATAGCGGAAGATGGAGTAGTTCTCGTTTCGCTCTATCTCCTCCTGCGAGTGGTGGAGCGGTAGCGTGCGGAAATAATTAGCCTCTATTGCTACTACTTTTATCTCAATCGGTTGGGGCTGATACTCCATACCACTAACACCATACGTGTCCTTGAAATAGGTCTCTCCGTCGAAGTCAGGCGGTAAAATGTATTTCTCGGAAGTCGGCTTTAATTCTTTTACCCGGTCCAGGGCATACACACGCAGTTGATTATGACCTCTTGACAGAGCAACCACATACCAGCGTTGCCGGAACATCTTGAGGCAATAGGTTTCTATTAGGAATGTGCTCGGCACAGGCTTGTAGAAACTCTGGTATGTCATTTCAAGGACCGTTCCGTCCCGCATGGCTTCTATGAAAGTAGTGAGGAACTTTTCGCCGGAAGGAACAGGCTCATGCAAAATGCGATTACTCAACGCCTTGCTATCCTTGACAAGCGAGTTGACCGCAAGCAGGTTCACCATTCGCGTGCGCCATTCGGAGGAGTTTAATTCTTTGGCTTCATCAATATAATACTCGCCTTGCGAATTGCATTTGATGGTGACATCGAAAAGCAGTTCCACGGTATTGCGCCAACGATGGAACGTAGTTTCCGGAATCGCGTCTGTTTTATAATCGTTAACAGAGGAACGCGTCCACTTGTCGTCTATTTCGGCGCGGGTGACGGGACCACGGGCGATAGTGTTTACAAGCCAGATGTAACACTCAAAGAGGTGCGATGTAGAGGATTTGTTCATGTCATATCAAATTTTGTTGCAAAATATCTTACTTACGCTACTGCACTTGCTATAAAGAGGTTATATGTGAGGAAGGGTATAGGCATGTTATTTGTCGTTAAGTTGTTGCAATAATTCCAAACCTTTCGGAGTAAGGAAATAGGCTTGGTTAGAACTGTTTGGTTTGTCGGGATAACGCATAGCTAAATAACCTGCTTCTATTGCAGGGACAATCATATTCTTGCGAACATATTCACGCGTGCGTATCCCTAATGAACCCTGAATCTCTGATAGCGAGCAAGTATCTCCCTTTAAAGCCAATATAAACTTGCGTACTTGCGTACTGACTTGCGTACTAACTTGGTCGGTGACTTGGTCACCTGCTAAGCTATTGTACTCTTTCTCAGGACGCCAAAGAGTAATCTCAAAATCATTGTCCTGCTTGAATTCCGGACGGCGCAAGCCTTTGTTTTCGCACCGTTGGATAAGATCAGTAGTACCTGTGCCGAGTTGCTCTATATAGCCTGCCAAATACACAGGATATGCCAAAGTAGGATTAACAGGCATGGAGCGGTGTTTCTCGTTCAGTTTCTCAATCGTCATACCCATGGGCAGACCTCCCGGATTCCACACCTCTAATCTATCACGGAACAACATTACCTGTACACTGGCTGTACTCATATAATCCCGATGAACAACCGCATTGACAATGGCTTCGCGAACGGCTTGAAGAGGCAGTTCATACTCAACATCAATAGCGGCAGAGTGAATACGTTCACCGACACCTGCATCAATGCGGCTCGCTACATATTCCACGGACTGATCCACCAACCGGAAGATATTGCCGCCGTACATCTGATAAGAAAGCATCGGCTTGAGCATTTCTTTGGTGGGGAAATGTGCGCACTTGACAAAGGAATTGACAAACCATTTCTGCGGTTCTTTGGCGAACAACAACAGAGCGGCATTGGTAAGAAGACCATCGTCCGTTAGCAGGTTCAGACTATTAAGGATAAGCGGGATGTTTTTCTCATCGTACTCCAATGGAAAACTCCTGTTCTCGCGTGCCCTGCTGACAAAATGACGTATAGCTTCATGATCCAAAGCTTCCAACGTTGCTGTAGGATGTGGCACCGAATCCCAATGTGTTTTTGTCTTGTGCATAAGAAACACTGCCAATTCCTGTCCGCGCAGTTCTTGAACCGTACTGCCGCTACGGACAAAGTATTTGCCCTCATACGAAACAGCATTCTCTTGCGGATCTACAGTAATGGCTATCAGCTCCTTGCCGTTTTCCTCTTTCAGATCCACACCAGCCACGAAGCCCAAGCAGTTCTTGATTTTATTCGGCATGTCCTGAAGGAGCTGTTTGGCATTGTTTACACCAACGATAGTACCATCGTCTTCAACGCCGATATAGATAGAGTGTGCCGCCTTGACTATTAGCGAACGCACTCAACTCGCGAAGGAACTCATCTTTCCACAAACGTTTGAACTCAGTATGTTGGTCTTCTTTCATCTTTGCATCAAATTTGGACGCAAAGATACACCTTTTTTTTCAAATATGCAAGAAACAGCGTTCTAAACTGCATAAAATGGGCAGAACGAGTTGAGTGTTTTATGAGCACTTATGATTTTTTTGTCCAATATGGATATCAATGGAGGTCTCAAAATCTCTAACGAAGATAAGATCAACAATAGAAAAACCTCCCACATGTTCCCAAAGATTGTGAAATGCATACACAAGGTGCATGTCTTTAGTGAGTTCTTGGTCTAAGTGCTCATTCCAATTATTTGTTGGTTCGCCAGAATATGTAGGGTCTGTTTCCTGCAAATATAACTCTGAATCCATATCATTCATAAAAAGAACAGAATTTACCGACTTTGGTTCACTATGTCCATAGTTTGAAATAAGTATAGGATTGGAATTAACCCCATCTTTATATAAAGGTTGAAAGCTGCCGTCCAATAAAGCTTTTCACACCGTTTCATTTCGACCATATTGAGCAGGGTACAACGTTGGCAAACGGTTGGACATATAGACTCTACCTTCAACTTTTATAGTACAATCTTTATATTGTGCACATGTTTTATTAAACGCATCAACTGTCTTTTGATGAGCGGAACGGAGTTCTAAAGTCAAACGCTCATTAAAATCATTTAATAAAGAGAGCGTTTCATCATTGAGTTCAAACACGGAATCAAGTAACTTCTTTCGAGCCCGAAGCAGGTGTCCCATCGCATAGATATCCTTTTCGGCATAACCAAAACTATCAATAGATAGGATTTCATCTTCAATAAATTTCAAGGCATCCGATTGCAAAATTTTTTCTATTGCTTTCATATCTTTCATTTTTTATAGAGTAATACTTCATTGCAAAATAATTCAACCATTTCATCCGTGCCAAGGGCATCAACAAACGCATCTCTGTAACCACGCTCGGATTTTCCAACGCCGGTACGCATGAACTTAATGTAGCGCCTAAAGGCAGAACGGATAGGTTCTTGATATCCAGGAACAAGCGGGAGCGAGTTCATGTAGTCCATAACATGTTTCTTCAAGTCAAAGCCTCGTTCTAGTACAAAGCGGAGATCGGCGATTTTGAGGGCTGTTTCCTCAGGATCTTCAAAATCAGTTTCCCACAAGTCCAGCTCAAAATAAAACTTGTCGCTTGGACGGAAAAAATGCGTATTACTTTCCGGCAAGTACGGGTCAACAGCAACACAAAGTAGTTCCATAATGTAGCAATATAGTAGTTAATAAAGTTACAGCGTGACCCGCTTTTCGAATCACGCTGCAAAATTACTTTACTGTGCTTTTATAAGATGAAAGGAGAGGAAATTATTTGAATTTTATATTATGATTGTTAATTAATTGTCTAAATGGGCTGATTACTTTCTCGTAAATAATCCAATCTCCTGCTTTACCTGTCCTTGTAGGATGATATGACTTAATGACAACTTTGTTTATTGTCGGATAATATCGTAAGCAACATGTAAAACAAGGTTTTATGGGATACTTGTATTCAATTGAAATTATCTCGCCTTTTTCGACTGAATCATACTGTTGGGTAATATAATTAAATTGCGTATCATCGGCATCACAACAAACAAGTATATTTGGATTAAGGATCTCAATTTCACGTATTAGGAATTCACCATCTTTTTTGAGTGCATTTTCTATGTCACCGCTTTTTACAGAAGAATATCCCGCAAGTTTCTTTGCTTCAACAAAAGCGAAAGGCAAGGCATTCCAATTGTCTTTTACTTTTTGCATTTCCAATTGGCTATATCCAATGGTCTCTACAGTCAGTCCATATAAAATACGTGCTATGTTTGGAAAAAATCCTGTCTGTTCTATATTTCCTCCATGTAACTCTCTTATTTCTATTCCATGTTTACCATCTACAGGCCACAAACGCGTATCATCTCCGTCAGGAGTATTTTTATCTTTTAGGATAAACATAACCCTTCTGGGTGATTCATCCCAAAGAGTATCAATAGATTTCTCTGTTTTATATGCCTTTAGCATAAGACCGTCTTTGCAGAATAAATTTCTTTCCTCACCAGAAAGGTCCTGCATCCATTCTTGAAACAACTCATTAAGTTGTGCAAAATACGATAATTCTTTCATACGCTGAATATATTTAGTTATTCCCAACGACTACTTATTTTGTCAAGATTACTGTCATAGGTATGTATCTGTCCGTTCTTTCGGAAATTGATTGTATTACCGACAGCTTTACGAAATTCACCCAAATTGCTCTCATAATTAGAAGCAATTTTTGTCAGATCTTCATCATAAACAATGTATTGTTGGTTTTTGCGAAAGACGAGGAAAGATCCTGTAAATCCAATTAACTCGCCGAGCGAACTAAAATAATTACTACTAATTTTCTTGTTGTATTCATCTAATACAACATACTGCTGGTTCTTTTCGATTACATCTGAAATCATAGTTGTATGCACTGGTAGGTATCGTGCGCACCTTTTAGTTTAACGGAAAGTTATTTTAGCGGGTATGTTTTATCCCGATAGTTCTTGATATCGTTGAGTAATTCAATCATTGTTTGTGCAATCTCTTCATTTGATGCACTGAAATCAAATTTCTTGTATGTCAGCCTGCATGGTTCATTGGAAGGATAAGGTTTGAATTCTTTGTCAGGCCATATCTCTTTTGCTATTTTTTGTATTCCTTCCAAATTCATAGTCCGTAAGAATATAGTGATGCGGTAGATTTTCTTATCGCTATTCGGGAAAAGGTCAATTGCTATTTGATTCTTTGAACTGATATAACTGTTTGTGGTTGGATCAATGTCGGTAAAGTATTCATGTACGAGTGTTGTGCGAGCCCAGATCCATTGCTTGGATTCGTTTTGGGGAATCATTGCTTTCAGCAGTTTTGCTCTGTCGGTCAGATTAAGATAAGACCTGTCTTTATACATGTTTATGACTGCCTGACGCTGTATGGCATCCTGATTCTGGATTTTCTCCTTTGCTATGAGTATGGTTCTGAAATATTCGATGGTACTCTCTCTAGAATTATCATCCATGTCATTATCTTTGCCGTATAGTTCTTTGTAGAAAATGTCGGCTATTGCAAACAGTTCGTTGAGCATTTCGCCGGTTTGATTATCCTTTGTTTTTATTCCGGTGATGATAGCACTTACTTGTTCGCTGATTTTATTGATGGATTCGGTAGATGTGTGCATAGCTATTTGTGCGACCTGGAACTCCAGCATTATTTCCTCTTCTTTGGATATTTCCATATCTTTGACCACTTGACAGAGATTTTGCAGGAACTCGTTATAGATTCGCAGTTTCTCTTCAAAGATTTTGGCATTTCGTTCTTTCTTTTCCTCGTTGGAGGTCTGTCCCAAAAGTAGGAACATGGTGATAATAGCAGTAACCACTGCCCCTGCTAATGCGGATAGAATCTGGGCAGAGACACCTTCTCCAGGCCATGCGCCCGATAAAGTTGCAACGAAGATAAACACGACAAGAAGAATCATACTTCCTGATAACAAGGAGATTAACAAAGCATTCCCTCTGAATAATTTTGATTTGTTTTCCATATTTGTATATTGTAATAAGATTTGTTTTGTAATCCAGACGTTGGAGTCGGCAGTGGCAATCTTTGCAGTTTCCGGCAGCATTATTTATGCTGCCGCAAAGTTATTGTTTATTTTTCAAATAAGCAAATAATTCCGTAAAAAAAGCCAGTATTCACTCCGTAATATATCCTGCTATTGCTTCGTGAAATTTTCAGTTCGGACTACAATATCTCTCTTGCTATCCAGGCGCAGGCTTCGGCATCGGCGAGGGCGTGGTGGTGGTTGGTGAGATCGTAGCCGCAATAACGGGCAATAATATCCAAGTTATGATGCCCTTCCCGCCATACTCTGCGGGACTTGAGCAGCGTACACTCAAACTCATAATTGGGATAAGCGATTTCGTAGGCGGCAAAAACCGCTTTCAGGCAGTTCTCGTCAAACGCCTTATTGTGCGCCACGAAAGGCACTTCGCCATCTTCGATATATGGGAAATACTCGTGTATCTTGCGTTGCGCGTCCGCCCATACATCCGGAAACTCCCGCTCCTCATTCGTATCGCAATAACTTAAGCCGTGTACTTTCTGACAGAAAGAAACATAGTAATTCGGCGTGGGTCTGACAAGCGAATAAAAGTTATCCACTATCTCACCGTCCTTGACAATCACAATGCCAACCGAACAGATACTTGACTTCTTGCCGTTGGCAGTCTCAAAGTCTATGGCTACAAAGTTGTTCATAATTCAGTTTGTATATCTCTGATTTGTATAGAATCCATTTTTTATATATTTATAGAGTTTATTGTTAAAGTTTTTTGCTCAAATACTACATTATTATTCTATTTGCAAAGATAGTACATTTTTTTGATATGTGTGCCATACTTTTGTTTATTCCAGTGTTTTGTCTCCGGTCGGAGTACGGTGCGCCTTCGGTCAGAGTAGTACTATCATACGGTTATCCTTCGGTTATCTATCGGTTATCCTACGGAGTTTGTTGCTGTATGGCTGCTGAAGGATGGTGGGTGTTAAGGTGTATGCCTTGTGTTTATGCAGATGTCTCTCTAATGTTTATTCAGGTGTCTCTCTGATGTTTATTCAGGTGTCTCTCTGATGCTTATGCAGGTGTCTTTCCATACGTTGCAAAATATACGCAACTTTGTTTTCAATTGTTGCTTCCATTAGTCTTGATATTTAGAAAGTTGATACGCTAAATCTTTGCGGAATTCGTCACGCAACCATTGGGGTTTTAAGACCTCCAAAACAGAACCATGTTTGCGTAATTCCTGCTTGAACTCAAATGCCGGAACAAGGTTATATCTAAAGATGGAGTATTGTTCTTGGCGCTCAATCTCTGTCTGCGATGCATGCAGCGGTAGCGTGCGCAAGAAATTGGCTTGGTATGCTTCTATCTTGATTTCAACCTCTTGCGGCTCATCTTCCATGCCGCTCACTCCATACACATTGCGGAAATAGAACTCGGCATCAAAGTCCTTCGGTAGCTGATATTTCTGCGTGGTAGGCTCCAAGGCGTGAATACGATCAAGCGAATAGATGAGTGTCTTATCTTTCCCTACGGAATGAGCCAACATATACCAACGCTGCTTGAACATCTTCAAGCAATAAGGCTCTACCATAAACGTTGAAGGCTCTGTTTTGGCGAAGCCTTGGTAGGTCATTTCCAAGACGCAGCCATCTCGCATGGCTTCTACAACTGCCGTAAGGTACTTCTCGCCGGAAGGAACATGCTCGTGCAAAATGCGATGACGCAGTTCCTTGCTGTCTTTGATAAGCGAGTTCATTGCAAAGAGCTGGAACATGCGATTGCGCCAATCGTCGCTATGCAAGTTGTTCCCATCCTCAATGTAGTACTCACCGCGTGTATTGCATTTGATGGTGACATCGAAGAGCAGTTCAACATTATTGCGCCAGCGATGGAATGTACATTCCGGAATAGAATCCGTCTTGTAGTCATTCACGGATGCACGCGCCCACTTATCATCTATAGCGGCACGGGTGATTGGTCCGCGTGCGATAGTGTTTACAAGCCAGATGTAACACTCAAAGAGATACGATGTTGATGATTTATTCATAATGCACGTTTAGTATTAGCAATAAATGATTCGCAGCATTTTTAGACATGAAACACAATCAACAGAGTTTGTCTGAAAGACCTTCATTTTCCAAAGTTACAGCGTACCTAAACGCGATAAAAGCATAGATGCTCTTTTTTGAGAACCTCGGCAAGAGTTTTTGGTAAGTGTGAAACAACTTGTTTAACTTTTGCTCGGCTGTGTGGTAATGTGCTTCCATTTCAGCTGGGAATGCGAGAGTTAAAACCTCGTCACCTATTTTGAATTTTGCTGATGTTTTCATAGGACTATCTCCTTACAATCCATATATGTGATTACTAATTGCATTTTTTCGTTTTGACGTAGCAAAAGTACTACTTTCTGCTTTCATAAGATGAAAGTCTGTGGAAAATCAGTGCAAATATCTGAATCTATCCATACGGTATCCGTATAGTATCCGTATAGTATCCCTATATTATCCCTATACTATCCCTATAGTATGCCTATAGTATGTTTAGAGAATGTCAGTAGCTATATGACGGTTCAGCGGCGGAGGAGCTGGAGGGCGTTGTCGCGGGCAGCGGGGGTGGGGTTGCTGCCGCTGAGCATAGAGGCAATCTCCTCTATGCGTTCGTCCTGTGAGAGAAGGCGGATGGATGTTTCTGTGCGGCGGTCGGTGTCTTGCTTATAGACCTTGAATTGTGCATCGCCCATAGCGGCAATCTGCGGGAGGTGCGTGATGGCGATAATCTGGCGCGAACGAGCCATTTGCTGCATTATTTCACCCATTCGCGCAGCAATCTCGCCGCTGACACCTGTGTCAATCTCATCGAAGATGATGGTTGGCAGTCCGTTGGTGGAGGCAATGAGGGCTTTGATGCAGAGCATAAGACGACTGATTTCTCCTCCGCTTGCCACCTCGCTTACACGGCGCGGTGTCTGGTTGAGGTTGGCTGCAAAGAGGAACTGCACATCGTCCATGCCTTGCGGCGAATAGTCGTCCAACGGCTGTATATCGACATCCACTTTGGCGTGGCGGATGCCCAGTTTGGTGAGGTTGTCCGTCAAGTCTCTTACTATATCGGGGACGACCGCTTTGCGTAGCCGAGTCAGTTGTGCCGCCGATGCAGCAAGCAAATGCTCCTGTGCATCGAGTTCTTTCTGCAGGTTAGCAATCTCCTCGTCATAGGAGTCGATATGGCGGCACTGCTGATCCAAACCGTCGCGTATGGCAATGAGTTCGTCAGCGGTCTGTACGTTGTGCTTGCGGCAGAGGGTGTCGATGAGGCTCAGCCGCTCCTCCACCTCCTGCAGACGCATGGGATTGATTTCCGTCTGTCCGGCAAGGCGCTGCGCCTCGTCGGCTATGTCGCCGAGTTCGATGCATGAACTTTCAATCCGTTCCGCCAGAGCAGGTGAGGCTATATCAAGATGAAGGGAATGCAGGAGGCTGATAACGCCGTTGTCGTCCGTCAGGGTTTGGATGGTGGCTTGCAGACGGGTCTGTATCTCTTCGGCGTGGCTGAGCCGGTAGGCTTCTTCCGTGAGGGCGTTGTCCTCGCCTTCCTGCAAGTTCGCCTCCGCGAGTTGGTTGAACTGGAAGCGCAGGTAGTCGGCATCTGCACGGGCTTTGCGTGCCTCCTCCCGCAGGGCGGTGAGGCGGCTTTGCAGTTCCTGCCAGCGGTCAAAGAGGGCAGAGTAGGCGAGCAGCGGTTGGCGGTCGCGGGCAAAGGCGATGGCATCGACAATGCCCAGTTGGAACGAGTCATCGGCAAGGAGCAGGTTCTCGTGCTGCGAATGGATGTCAATCAGCCGCGCCGCAAGTTGCCGGAGTTCGATCTGGCTGACCAGTTCGTCGTTGACGAACGAGCGCGAACGGCCGTTCTGGTTCAGCTCGCGCCGGATGAGCAGTTCCTCGCCGTTGTCGGTGAAGGTGGCTTCGATGATGCAACGCGACTCGCCTTCGGTGATGGTCTTGGTGTCGGCTCTACCGCCCATCACCAGTGCCAGCGCGCCGAGGATAATGCTCTTACCCGCACCCGTCTCACCCGTCAGCACGGAGAATCCCTCGCTGAAACCGATGTCCAGACGGCTGATAAGCGCGTAGTTCTGTATGTGCAGGCGGGTCAGCACGCTCCGGGATTATTTGTTCTCCTCTTTCACCTTTTCGTACTGCGTCATGCGCGTCGGGTCCACCGACTCCATCAGAGTGAGGAAAGCGGTTTTCTCGCTGTCGGGCGCTTTGGAGAAGAGGTTGGTCAGCTCGTCGTTCTTGGCATCCATGAAGGTGTTGATGACGTAGGAGTTGGGACGCGCCTGCTTGGCTTCCTTGAGGACGGACATCCCCTCGCTGATGGTGGCTCTGCCGTTGGCGGCATTGGTCGCCATCACGTCAAGACCGAGACGGTGGTACTGGTAGAAATAGAGGCGGTAGTTCTGGAACGCCTCGTCCATCAGGTTGTTGATCAGCACGTGGCGGTTGTGCGAACTGCCGAAAGCCTTCCATCCCGCCTGTTCGGTGTCGTCCATAGATGCCGTCTGGGCGTTGCTTGCTATCTGTTCGCACCGCTGGAAGCAGATTGTGCCGCCCAGCTTGGAATAGCTGTCAAGGTCGGTGCCGATAATGAGGTAGCAGTAGTAGGTCACGATGGCCGCGAGGTTGGATGTGAACTGAGCCGGCTGGTAGTCCATACGGTCGTATTCCTGATAAGCGAAAGCGCAGTCATCGTCCTTGATATTGACGAGCGGAGTGGAGTAGGATGTGCCATAGACGGGTCGGCGACTCTGCACCTGCAGGGAGGCGTTCACCATTCCGTCAGTTGTCACCGAATTGATAATGAACATCATCGTGCACTCAATGCGCTCCTGTTCGGCGAACACCAAATCCGTCCACCGCGTTGTGTTGACAAACTCGGTGATGGTCTGCTGGAGGGTCTTGAACATCTCTTTGCTGGAGCCGTCCACCTTGTCGGCGTTCACTGTGACGCTGCATTTCAGTTCCTGCGCACCCATAACGCCCGTGCAAAGAAGGAGCAGGCTTGCGGCGGCATATCGTAGGATGGATAGTCTCATAGGTCTCATTTTTTAGCAGGTTGCGTGTTGTCCGCCTTTTCGGGAAGTTTGTATTCCGTCAGTGTCCTGCCGTCGTAGAAGATTTCGATGCGGCTTTTGTAGATGTAAATTTCTGTTTCGCCTTTCTTGGCGTTCTTGCGTGTGGAGGGTCGTTCCGCGAGGCTGTTGTAACGCACGATGTGTACGGGTTCGCCGCTCAGGTCGTCGGCCGCGACGGGTCCAGCGTACTGGGAGAAGCGCATAATGATGTCGCTGACCTCGTTGCCGACCGAGTCGGGCAGGGCGTATTCAATGGATTTGACGTGCGGAGTGACGGAGGTGGTGCCGAGGAAGAGGGCGGTCAGCTCCTCCTCCTGCCGGTTGAGTTCGCGCAGCGTCAGTTCCATCGCCTTCCCGTCGGCGGGCGCGTGTTCGCTTTCGCCGCTGAGGATAGCCATGCGTGCGTCACGTATGCGGTAGATCTGCTTGGCGACCATCTCGGCTTTCTTGGCGGTGCCGGACGCCAGCAACGCGTCCTCGCTGAGTGCGGGGAGATGCTGCACCTGCGTTTTGCCGGCCGGCTGCTCATGGCGGTGTCGTGCCTGTCCGCCGTGCTGCTTTCTGCGGGCGGTATCGGGTTCCTGGATTTCGATGGAGCGCAGCACATAGGTCGTCCCGCTTTCGGTCAGAGCCTGTTTGGTGCCGAGATAGCGTTCGCTGTACTGGTAGAGTTCGCCGCGTTCGGCTTGCACTTCATCATAACTGATCTGCAGGGTAACGGTCTGCGCCGAGGCGGACATAACGCCTGCCATCAGGAGCGCAAGAAAGATAAAAGATGGTTTCATTATTACTTCGTGTTGGGCAGCTTCGCTGTTAGTCAGCGTTGCTGTTGGTGACTTCGTGTTGCGGGGGCAAAGGTACGGCAAAGAAATGATATGCAAAAATGTTTGTTGTATGCCTTGTATTTTGTTCAGACGAGACGCTTGATCCATTTCTCTCTGCCACCTTCAAGCAGGTCAACAGGTGCGAGGTCAATCATTGTGTGGCAGCCGAACTGCTGTCTTGCCGCCAAGCGCATAGCCGCACGCGCCGTCGCAACCATAATCTGACCTGTCAGGGCAGGGTTGTTGATGGTCATATTAAACTCAATGCGCTGGTTGTGGGTTGTTCCACTGACACCGTTGCGCGAGAGGTGTACGCCATGAGCGACATTGTTGAGCGCCTGCACATCATCCACCTCGATGACGTGTGTCTCATCGTGCGCGAAGTAGTCGTCTTTGAGTATCGCGTCGCGTACCTGATTATATGAATAGCCGTCTTTTATTTCTACATACACCATTCGCCTATGAATGCCCGTTCCGAGAGGGATAGTCATAGAGAGTGCGTCCTTCACTCCTTCTATATGCTTTGCAGCCACCGTATGTCCCATTGATCTTCCGGGTCCGAAATCGGTATAGGTTATGCCTTGCGGCATAAGAGCCTGCAGCAGGGCACGGATTACTGAGTCCGAACCCGGGTCCCATCCTGCGGACAGTATGCTGACCGCTTTGTTGGCACGTGCTGTTTCGTCAAGGCGACTATGGACGGCGGGAATCTGGGTATGGATGTCGAAACTATCCACGGTGTTCAGTCCTTTTTTGAGCAGTTGCTCCGCTGTACCCGGAACTTCTCTTGACGGTACGCCGAGAAGTACTATATCGGGGTGAGCGGCTACTAAACGCTCCATTTCGTCGTGGTGGAAGATGCCTGCGAGGGTCATATCACCAGTAGTTTGCACAGCCTCTTCAACGGCTTTGCCTATGTTGCCGTATCCGAAAACGGCAACGCGTATTTTCTGTTCTGTTTTCATAAGTAGAATTTTATGATGTTAATCTGAATTAATATAATGGTCATTTACAAATCAGCCGCAATTATCTCCCAATAACCTCCTTTATCCGGCCCTACACGGCGAAGCCATCCCTTCTTTTGGAGCACTTGCAAGTTGTACTTGACTCCGCCAAGACTAACAATGGTTATATCCCGAGCCATCTCCTTTTGGGTGGCTTTGGGATGAGCTGCCAAGTACTCCAGCATAGTCCTTTGGACAGTGGATAAATCCTTTTGGATAGTCTTTTGGATAGTTTTCCGGGTAGTTTTCTGGATAGTTTTCTGGATAGTTTTCTGGATAGTGTCGGGGCTATCCGGATAATCTTCTCCGTTAGGCAACCATGCATAAGGAATAACGACACGGATGAAGTGATCCATGAAAACGAAACATTCTTTGCCATACACCTTTAGCACCCTTTGCAGACCGGTGCCAAGCGACTCCACCAATTCAACATCTCTGAAGATGCGCATCAGTTCTTTGTTGCGGGGATTGCTTACTCCATTGAAGAAATCCTCTTGGCTCATATCGTCCGGCAATGTACCAGTAGATGTGATTTCCAAACGGTCAGAGAACAGTTCAAACTTAGGCGGCACTTCATTGAAATAGTCGTTATGAACGATAGCGTTGATAACCAGTTCGCGCACTGCACGTTCATTCCACAAGGGGGTGTCTGTGCGATATGGATAACTAATCGTACTCTTTACCGTGTTCTCTATATGCAGTCTTTCCAACACACCGTCGGTTGCCTTCAATAGGGAGCAATAGCCATATTCATGGTTCTCGACCAGTTTGTCTCTGTCTTTGCCTGCATATTTGGCTACCTTTATTGACATGCCATTTTCATCTGCAAGCAGATAAGCAGCATAATTAAATCGCCCGTCATCTGTCAGTAAATCCAAGTTCTGAGCGAAGTTCCGATTCAGTGTCAGGTTTTTACTATCATAATAGATGTGCAACTGACGAAATGTCAAATCTTTCCGTGGTGAAGGAATGTGCTTGAGTGAACGACGAACACGATGAGAAAACAAATCTTCAATCTGACCTTGGGTCATTGGCTCTGCGGATGTACCGACACGCAGGAAGCAGCCCTTAGGAGAGAGTCCGTATAGCTTTTTGTAGTACGGTTTTTCTGAGCCTGACGAAACAAATACCCGAACAACAGGTACTTCGTCGATGTGTTCGACAGTCACATCAAACAACCCCATTGGCGATGGAAGTATATTGTCCCTCAGACGATTCTTTATTTGCAGCATGTCATCGTCGATGTTCACGTTCTCAACCGGCTTGCCGTTATCGTCTATGCCGATATAGATGATACCTCCTTCACGGTAGTTGAGGAAAGCAACGACTTCTTTCTCAATATCCAGATCGCGCGTCAGTTGTCTCTTGAACTCTATACGATTGGTTTCTATCATGTTCTATTATCTTATTCCACTATTCTGCCGGTGGGGGTGTAGGTGTTGTTGTTGCGGTGGATGTATAGGATGCCGTTGTGCATCTGTTTTGTCGTTTGTCCGTTTTCGCTTTGGAGGTCGTTGATGCCTGTTTCCGTTGTCTTCTCATACTGCGCGATGACCATCAGGTTAGAGGTTACGCTGCTGAAATCCTTCGACCAGCCGGTAAAGGTATAACCTTCCACTTCCGGTGCTTCGGGTGCAACTGCCGCTTCGCCGTACTTGACTGTCTGCGGGTCTCCAAGTATGTCCCCGTTACGGTCAAGGAAAGTAACGGTGAACGTCTTTTCAACATATAGTGCCTGTACTACCAAGTCTTCCGTGACATGGGTGTAATCCGCGTCCCAGCCGGTGAAGTCGTAGCCGTCTACTTCCGGTGCTTCCGGTGCAACCGCATCTTCGCCGTAGGTCAGTTCCTGCGGCTCACCTATCGGGTCGCCGTTGATGTCAAGGAAGGTAACGGTAATAGACATCTCCTTAAAGGCAGCCGATACCGAGACATCTTCCGTCACTTTCAATCCTTCGTCGGGGTCGTAGTCTATCCAGCCGGAGAAGTCATATCCCGGATCGGGTACAGGAATCAGATAAAGAACCGTACCATAAGGCACATGCTCCAAGTCAATATCATCGTTGTCAACCTCTATGTGTCCGTGTTCAGCGGCTTCGAGTGTTACAGTGAAGGTCTTGATTCGGAAGGTGGCAGAGACAACGGTGTCTTGCGTTACGGTCAGTCCGTTCTCTTCGTCATAGTGGATCCAACTCTCCAGTTCATACCCTTGTTCCGGCGACGCTTGGAAATGCAGTGTTGTACCAACAGGGACGTTCGTCAGGTCGATGTCATCATCCAACAGCAGTATCTCCCCGTGCTCAACCTCATCAATAGTAACCGTGAATACGCCCGTCTCGTAGGTCGCATAGACAGTGAGGTCGGAGGTGATGTTGGTCAGCGGCTGGTCCCATCCGGTGAAGATGTATCCCGGTCGTTCGGGGTCTGTGTCCGGTCCTTTAGCGTCTTCGCCGTCACGTACTTTCTCCGTGAACAGCACATCGTCATTCCAGTCAAGATAGGTGACAGTGCAGAAGGTAACCAGTTGTTCAGAGAAATATCCTTTCTTGCCGTCCTTGCCATCGGGGCGGGCATATTCGCCATCTGTGAAGTTAATGTCGTAGGTGGTTCCGTTCTGTCCTACGAGGTTGGTCGCTCCCAAGAACATCCATCCCGCTTCCTCGAAAGAATGTTCGGTCCAGTCGCTTTTGCAAATGATGGTTGTCAGTTCCGAACAGAGGGAGAACATATTTCCGGCTTTCAGTACGTTGGAGACATCGAAGTTCGAAATGTCAATCACTTTCAACTTAGAACAATAACAGAACATCGCTTCCATATTCGTCACTTTGGACGTGTTGAAACTGCCGGCGTCAATAGACTCCAGAGAGCTGCAAGCGGCGAACATATTGCTCATATCTGTTACCTCGTCTGTGTGAAGATACGACATTCTGACTATCTCTTTCAGGTTGGATAAATATGCGAACCAGTAGGCCGTACTTGTCGGACGAGCCTCGTCCATTGTTTGGTCGAATACTACTTTCGTGACAACATTGGCGTATTCACTTTGTAACGAAGAGTTTTCCCAATACGTGTTTCCATTGCGCTGTATCTTCAGTCCGTCATAGTAGAAGGTGACAATGTTACCTGTGAGTGCGGCATACAATTCCTTGAATTCTGTGAAGTAGCCCTTTTTATCTTTCGTGTTTGGACGGGCGAAATCAATATCATTGCTGTTGTCTTCGTCGTATTTGCAACCGTTTCCACCCGTTAGCCAAAAACACTTGTCGAACATGTCAGTTGTTTTCTGATACCCACTACCCAAAAACTGGTTATATCTGGTCCAATCGTTGTTACAATATATTGTCCTGAGGCTTGAGCAATAATAAAACATATACTCCGCACTCGTCACTTTTGTCAAGTCAAAACTGTTCACATTCAGAGAGGAGAGTTTCTTACATTCGGCAAACATACACTTCATACTTGTTACGTTCTTGGTGTCGAAGTGCGAAACATCAAGCGAGGTAACATTGGAACAATTGTAGAACAGATATTCCATATTGGTCACATTGCCTGTCTCAAACTTACTAACGTCCAGGGACGTGAGGCTGGAACACTCGTAGAACATATAGCTTATGTCGGTCGCACTGTTCGTCTTGAAATTGCTTAAATCCAAAGACTTGAGACTCTTACAACCGTTAAAGACGTAAGACATGTCCTTTACATTCTCGGTAGTAAGGAAGTTCAGGTGTTCGATAGTTTCCAATTTCTCGAATTTTGAGAACAATCCTTTCATCGTGTTAGACGGTTTGAAATTCTTGACCGACGTGTCAAACACTACCTTCGTGACACATTCTCTCCACTCCGTTTTATAAGGACTGGTTCCTCCGCGTTGCGACATCTTTCCGTCATAATAAACGGTCATTGTCTTTCCGTCACTTCCAAGCACACTGTAGTACACATCATCCGCTTTCGCGGTCTGTACGAATCCCATCCCCAAAAGACAAAGAAGGGTAATAAAGAATGTTTTTTTCATATTGTTTGTTGATTTGTATTCTTGTATTGTTCGTTTTTTTTAGTCGCCGCAAAGGTGCTATATTTTTCTGATTTGTGCAAAATAATTTATCTCTCAATGAGTGATTAGGCGTTTGGAGGCAAAAGAGAGGAAGCAAGCAGGCGACGGAAACGGGTGTGGAAGAGTATGGCTGCGACAGAGAGAGCCACAATAAAGCCTATCCACATACCAACCGCACCCATTCCCAATGTGAAGGTGCAGACAAGCCCTACCGGCAGCGAGATAACTATATAGGCTATGAAGGCATAGACCATCGGCCGGCGTACATCGGTCAAGCCGCGCAACATAGCCGCCCCTACGCACTGCATTCCGTCGGCGTACTGGAAGAATCCTGCACAGAGAATGAGCATCGCCGCTATATCAATAACCGCCTCGTCCTCCGTGAAGAGCAAGGGAATCTGCCGCCGAAGGCAAATCATCAGTAACGCTCCGATTGTGTTCATAAGAAGGACGAGATGAATACTGGCGTTGCTCGCCATCCGTACGGCATAGAGATCGCCTTTGCCCAGTTGGTAAGCGACACGGATAGTGGTAGCGCTTCCCACTCCTACGGCAAGCATAAAGGTGAGGTCAGCAATCTGTGTGGCAATCTGGTGCGCGGCAATAGATTCCTTGCCGAGCCAACCTACAATAACAGTAGTGAGGGTGAAGACGAAGGTCTCAATCCATGTCTGCATCCCAATGGGTGCTCCCACTTTCCACAACTCTTTGAGTGCGGGTCGTAGGGGCAGTCCGCTGTAATCGCGCAAGTACCATCTCCACTTCTTTCTTCCACAGATAAAGGCGAAGAAGAAGATGGGTAGGAGTGAGCGTGAGACAAGCGTAGCTATCCCTGCACCGGTGGCACCCATAGCGGGCAGTCCGATATGACCGTAGATAAGGACGTAGTTGAGTGCAACATTCAGGAGGTTCATGACAATGGATATAATCATTGCCACTGTGGTATTGCCCAAGCCTTCCAAGAACTGCTTTTCGGTGCAGAAAAAGAGAAAAGGAATGAGGGAGAGGACAATAAGCAAGTAGTACAAGCGTGCATCCTCCACTACTTCGGGGTCCTGTCCGAGCGAACCGAGGAAAGGAATCATCGCCGCAAGGGGCACGACGGTCAGTACGGTCAGAATAAGCGTGAGGATGACCGATGCACGAAACAAGTGGGCTATGCGGTTGTCCTCATTGCCGTCCGCTTCGGGCGAAGCTTTATGTCCCACTTGCTGACTGACAAGCGGGGTAAGTCCCATCAGTGCTCCCATCGCAAAGACCATTACGGTAAAGAAAATGGCGTTGGAAAGGGAGACTGCGGCAAGGGCAGTGGTAGAGTAGTGTCCAACCATCATTGTGTCCACCAATCCGACCAGTGACGCTCCCGCATGGGTAAGCATAACGGGCAGCGCAACTTTCAGATTGCGTCGGTAATATGGCAGATACTCACGGAAGGACATTCCCTATCAGGTCGTTAGGATATACTCCGTCTTGTTGCCCACCGTAGCGAGGAACTGCTGAAACGCTTCCTGCGATATGACTACCGTTCCGCGACAGTCATTGGGATGGAAACTGAGTGAAGTAGCGTCCTTAAGTCGGCTGTCAAGGAAGAGAATGACATGGTGCTCCGTGTCGTTAATCAGTCCAAAGGGACTGACGCTCCCGGGTTCGAGTCCGAGGTAGCGCATCATCCGTTCGGGTGAGGCGAAAGAGAGCTTGCCGGGTGCAGGGAGTCCCTGCGAAACAAGCACGTCCTTGAGCCAGTGCTCAATATCGTGGATAGCGAGGTCGTAGTCGCATGGGAAGCAGATAAGGTAATGCTGATTGCCTTTATGGTTGCGCATAAAGATGTTCTTGCAGTGCACACTGCCGTCATCATGCCACCACCTTTTGGCTTCCTCAATGGTCTTTCCTTCGGGGTGATTGTACGTAGAGTAGGGGATATTGTGTTCCTCCAAGTATCGGAGCACTTTCTCCTGTCTTTCGGAAATGATTTCCATATCAGTCAGTTGTTTATAATACCGCTTTGAGTGCATAGAAGAGCATCATAGAGCAGCAGATGACTTTGAGGAGGGTATCAATGAGGAAACCTACGAAACTGCCCCATGCTGCTCTAAGTGCCTCCTCGGAACGCTTACCTCCAATCAATTCGGCTACCAAAGCACCGAGAAAGGGACCTACAACTATACCCCACGGAGCGAAGAAGAATCCTATAACCAAGCCAATGGTAGTACCCCAGACCCCGTATCTGCTACCTCCGTAGCGCTTCGTCCCCCACGCGGGAATAAAGAAGTCAAGGACTTGCAAGAGCACAGCAATGCCTGCCCATGTCCATAGGAAGGCACTGCTGAACTCAGCAGCATCGGTAAAATGCAAGATCAGCAGTCCTATGAAAGACAACGGGGTACCCGGAAGTGCGGGCATCACGCAGCCTATCAATCCTAATACCAGGCATACGAATGCCAGTATGACAAGGAACGTGTTCATCAGAGGCTTTCAAGTGTACGGCAAAGCCATTTCCAGCATCTACCTGTGGAAGCTATACTCAGACGCTCTTGCGGCGAGTGGACACCGTACATCTGCGGGCCAATGCTTACCATATCCAGATAGGGGTACTTCTCCAAGAAGAGTCCGCACTCGAGACCGGCGTGGATAGCCAAAACTTTCGGTTCGGCATTGAACAAGTCCACATAGGCTTTCTTAACCACTTCCATCAGCGGCGAATGAACATTGGGTTTCCATCCGGGATATCCGTCACCGTGTGTTATCTCGTCGCATACCGCCGAGAGAGCACATTCGACTTTGTCCTTGATATAGTGCTTCTGGCTCTCCACAGAGGAGCGTTGCGAGGTGTTAATCTCTACGTATCCTTCGCGCATCTTGACAGATGCGAGGTTGGTGGACGTCTGTACCAGTCCGGGCATATCACGGGACATTTCCACTACGCCGTGGGGGCAAGCCATCAATGTGCGAATGAGTCGTTTGGCTTGCTCAGCGGGTATGAAAGCGGAAGGCATATCGGTGCTTTCCAGTTCGAAGTGCATATCCTTTTCGAGGTCAAGGAGTTCGCCTTCGATGGCAGCAACATACTCATTGAAGCGGATACGCAGGTTCTCCTTTTCGCTCATGCTAACGGTGAATACCGCTTCAGCTTCGCGTGCGATAGCGTTGCGCAGGTTTCCACCATTGACAGCCGCAAGCTGGAAGCCGTTTGTGTTCATCATCTCGTACAAGAAGCGTACAATAATGATATTGGCATTGCCACGTCCTTTGTTGATGTCGTCACCTGAATGTCCACCCATGAGTCCCTTGACGCTGATACGTGCGGCAAAGAGGTCTTTGGTGTCGATGGTAGCGGGCGTATAGTGCATCTTGGCGAGCGTGTCAATACCTCCGGCGCAGCCGATGAATATCTGTCCGTCATCCTCAGAGTCGAGGTTGATGAGCATACGGCCATTGAGACATCCGTCTTTCAGTTTGTTTGCGCCCGTCAGTCCCGTTTCCTCGTCCACGGTGAAGAGACACTCCAATGCGGGGTGCTTCAAGGTTTTTGAAGTGAGTGCTGCCAGTGCCATAGCCACTCCTATACCGTCATCACCACCGAGTGTCGTGCCACGTGCTTTGAGCCAGTCGCCGTCCACATAGGTATCGATAGGGTCTTTGGTGAAGTCGTGCTCCACATCTCCGTTCTTCTCGCAGACCATATCCATGTGCGCCTGCAAGATAATGCCGGGTTTGTTTTCGTAACCGGCAGTGGCCGGTACACGCATAATAACGTTCATGGCATCGTCCACAGTGTGGTCAATTCCGCGCTCTTGAGCGAAACGTACAAGCCATGCTGAAATCTGCTCCTCGTGCTTGCTGGGACGGGGCACTTTGCGTATTTCGTCAAAGATGGCGAATACTTCTTGTGGTTGTAAGTTATTCATGGTAGTTTATGATTTATAATTTCAAATTTCAAATTTCAAATTTCAAATTTTTGTTTAGGATTTGGGAGTTTATTGGGCTTTTTCGTGATAGAGTTGGTGCTTGAAGAGGTTCTGGAACTCAGTAGGATAGCCAACGCGTTGCGGTCCTACGGGTTCGCCCCACTCGTTGCGCTTGAACTGTCCGTTCTCCTCCTTGCGTACGTTGCCGTCAATGAACTTAACCGTCAGGTAGGTGAACAGTTCGTTCCAAGCAGCTGTCGATTCGTCCGCCTGCCGGCAGGAATAATTGGTCAAGAACTCGCGTCGTTCGGCTTCGGTCATGTCAGCGACCGCCTTGTCTATGGCTTCGACTTGGCTATTGAACTTGTCCTCCCACGTTTTCTGCACCTTCTTTATGTCGGGGAGCATGAGTGAGTAACGGGGATAAGCCCAGTTAGCGACGCGGTTGTATGCCCACCAAGCAGATGTAGGCGAATAGGTATAAAGGTCGCCATTGCCTTCGCGCATACAATCGGGCGCCTGATTGATGGTATTATAAAGGGGCACATAGAGGTTGGTGGCAGCATCGTCCAGACCGAACCAGAAGATACCTCCCGCCTTGGCACTCTCGTATCCGCGCATCTGGCTGACATAGGACCACGCAGTCTGCTGTGTAGCCACGGGACGCTCGAACCAATACTGAGTGCTGTCCTGCTTGAAGCCAAGTCCACCGTAACGCAGTTTGCTGTGGTAAGGACCGGCATCAATGCCCTTCGTGATGTCGAGTTCGGTTCCTTCAAATTGGTCACGCATAGCGTCCTTAAACTCCTGCACAGTAATCTTGTGGTTAGGCTTAACCCAAAGAGGCATGGGTTCACCGGCTTCGCGGCCGTCGGTAGCGAGATAGACCTTGCCTGCGGCATAACCAAGGTAACGGTCCATATCGTCAGCGAACTTGCGGAATACGCTCCATACACGTGCTTCGCATACATACAATCCGGTGAAATCGAAGGGATTATACGCATGGTTGAACTGAAACTCTTCGTCAGTGCCCGAGAAGAAGCTGCTATCGCGTGCCACTTGGATAACATCCTTGTGCCACATCCATTGCCCGTCTTTGGATGTATAGATGTCACCTTTCTTCTTAGCGCCTTTGACAGGCAGATAGGTTATACGTGCCTGGTTGGCATGACCTGAGATGCAGTCATCGGGAATGCGTGCCGCCGCCCAAACAACACCTTTGCGTCCTTTGCCCTTGCCGGTCATCTCCATAATCCAAACCTCGTTGGGGTCTCCGATAGAGAAACTCTCACCTCCGCTGACATAACCGTATTCGGAAGCGAGTGAGGTAATCCAATGGATGGCTTCGCGTGCTGTTTTGCTGCGCTCAAGTGCGATGTAGATAAGGCTGCCGTAGTCAATGCCGACAGTGTCCGCCATGTTGCGTCCGCCCCACGTCGTCTCACCGATAGTGACCTGGTGTTCGTTGGTGTTGCCCACAACAGTGTACGTGTGTGGGATTTCGGGAATTTCCATCAGGGGTTTGCCATCGTCCCAGCAGATGACCTTACGCATGGAGCCAGCCGGATGGTCGGCTGCCGCACGGTAATGGAGATAGCCGTAAAATGAATAACTGTCGGCAGCATAACTGATAAGTGTGCTGCCATCCGCCGTAGCCGCCTTGCCCGCCATGAAATTGGTGCAGGCAAAGGCACTACCCAACGCAAGCATAGCAAAGATGCCCGCTAAGAAGAATGCTTTTCTCATAGTGGTGGAAAAAATATGGTTAATACGTATCAAATGTTTATTTGTAGTCATTGCCGAAAGAAAATCGCCGCAAAAGTAACAAAATCCTTCAAGATGCACAATAGGCTGCCAAAAATTCTATTCGGGCACCTTCAACTGTGCTGACAACGAAGCGATAATGAAGCCACTGAGCGTGCAATAGAACCTGTCGGAGAGAGTCTGCCATTGAAATTGTCAAAAGGAAGAGCCGGTTCTGATTGTGCCATCGTTGTTTGAGATAAGTTTGTTCCTTCGGTAAGGTCTGTTTAATGTATCGTTTATCTATCGTATATCTATCGTGTATCTATCGTGTATCTATCGTGTCGTTGCCGTGTCGTTGCCGTAGTTGCTTGCTGTTTGGTCACTGTTTGGTCGCTGTTTTGCCGTTAGGAATAACCATCAATTTGACTGTTGCCGCCCGTCCTGAATGCAGGGGTTGCATGAGCACCATGTACAGCCCAGGCACGACGGGAGCCGAGAAGACACCGGTGCCTGCGGGAACGGTAAAGTGGTCCACCGTTCTGCCATGGATGTCGTAAACAGTCAGTTCCGCCGGCTGCTCGGCGTGGCAACGGATAGTCTCCGATGGAGATGCCAATGTGGGGTAAATGGTGATGCCGATGTCAGGCGTTTCGAGGGCCGTTCGCGACGTGGCAATCAGCGGACAGCAGAGCATCTGCCTGCCGTTGGACTCGGTGAGGAGGGCACTGTACTCGCCACCCATAATCAAGGGCCGGTAGAGGATAGAGGCGGTCTCGCCTGCGAGCGGCACACCGTTCTCGTACCACTGGAACGCCACGAAGTCGTAACCGCCGTTGTAGTCCGCGTTCATGACCGCTACGCCATCGTCCCAGAGCTGCTTGAGGACGGTTGAAGGGTAGGGGAGCGTGAAGGGAATGGTCACGGATGCGGCTTGGGTGTCGCGGAAGAGCAGTTCCGCCGTGCAGGTGAACTGACCGACACGTCCCCGTGCAGGCAGGACGATGTCGCCATCATCGGTAAGCACGATGAGCGTGTCTCTCCATCCGGCAACATGCGCCGCCGAGTCGAAGGTGAGGCGTACGCTGTGGGCCGTGCCCGTGAAGTCGAGACTGATATGCAGTTCCTCCTTGTCGGAGCACAGGTCATTGCAGGTGGCAGACAGGACTTGCACCGCGTTCTCCTCCAGCATGAGCGTGATGACGGAGTCGCAGCCGTCCACCGAGGGCAGGGTGACGGAATAGGTGCCTGCCGAAGCGAGTTCGGTTCCCTCAAACAGGATGGTCTGACCTGTTAATAGCGTGTCGGTGAGTTGGCGCTCGTAGTAAGGATAATGCCGCAGGTGAAGGGTGACAAGGGAGTCGCAACCGTTAGCGGATGAGAGCGAGAGAGTGTAGTCGCCTTCGTCGGTGTATTCGGCGCCATTCCATACGAACGAGCCGGAGGGGCAGATGTGCTCCGTCTGCTCGATGCCGCTGTATGACGGGTGAACGGTCAGATGGAGGATATAGACCTGCTCGCAGTCACGGGCAATGGGGATGGTTCGCGTATAGACATCCGTATGGGTCAATTGTTCGCCGAAGAAATCGTAGGTGGTGCCGTCGCAGATCGTGTCGTACAACTCGACCGTGCCGCCCTCCGTGGTGGCGATGGCGATGTCCTTGAGATAGTGGGTGCAGGCGTCCTTGTCGAAGTACTCAAGGGTGTAGGCGACGTAGTCACGGTCGCGGCATACCGTCACCGAAGGCAGGGGGTAGTCGTAGTCATGGAAACGGTACGAAGACTGCCAGCAGACGGTGTCCGCAGGCTCTTCGACGTAGGTGTCTTCCTCGGGGTCGTCTTCTTTTGGTGTTTTGCGTTCGGGTTTCGGTGTACTGCGTTCCGGCTCTGCTGCCCAGAGTTCGGCTGTTGCTGTTCTGTGGCCTGTGGATATCCATGGGTCCGGTTCTTCCGGCCGATAATCTGTGTAGGGTGTCCAGTAGTCTGTGTCCGGTGTCCGGTATTCGGCAGCAGCTGTTGTTGCTGTCCTGTATGGCGGTAGGGAAGATGACGGCGGACAGTCGCTGACCAGCCGCACGCTCTTGCCGCAGTAGCGGACATCGCTAGGACAGCCTGGTTTGCACGATACGGCGCTGAAGAAGAATACGGGCAGTTCGTACTTGCTTTTCCTGTACCGTTTCGCCATGTTGGTGGACGGTGAGTAATCGCCCCATTCGTTCACGTTCTTCAGTGTCTTTTCGTGCCTGTGTCCCGCGCACGGCAGGAACACCGCCCCTTCCGCTTCAAACGGCAGCCATTGCCATGCGGAAAGGATGTTGGTTTCAAAACTGCCTCTTTGGTCGTTGTAGATGGTGTCGTTGGCGACATAGAAGCCCTGCTCGGTGCTTGTGATAAGATGCGGTTTGTCTTCGGGATTCCAATTGTCGGGCAGCAGAATCATCCCCTTCACGCCGTTCACGGTGGCGAGAGCGAACAGGCCGGTGGCATTGGGGCGGTGCAGGACTATGTATGCCCAGTCGCTTTCTGTCATCGTGTGCCAGGTGCCGGCCCGGTCCGTTCCGCTGCCGTTCACGATGTCGTTGTATACGCCCCAGTCGGCGTAACTGTATTTGCCGCGCATGTCGTTTTCCACCTTCCCCCCAATCAGGTAGTTGCTGTTGGTCTTGCCTTCATTCCACGGCCTGTAGTTCTTCGCGCCGCTGTTCCAGCCGCTCGTTCCCCAGCCGAACAGGTCTGTCCAGCCGTCGCAGGTTTCGCTGATATTCCGGTTGTCGCCGTTCTGTACCGTGCCGCCGATATAGCAGTGGTTGTCCTTGTCGGTCTGTCCGTAGCCCATACCGGCTATGTCCCACTGGTGTTCGGCAAAACGCCATATACCCTGTTGAGTCGTGCCGTCGGCGCACTGATGTGTGCCAAGAGCGGCGTTGTACTGGAGGTTGCCCGATGAGAATAGTATCTGTCTGTCCGCCGAGACACTGAACGGCTGCGGAATGTAGGCAGACGGAGGCGGAGGAGTTTGGTCTTTGACAAGACGGACGGAACCACCATTATAGCGGTAGTGATGGCGTTCGGGATAAAGGCGGTTGGAGGGGAAATTCATATAACATGCACCGTGAGCGGACTCATGTATGCCGTATGACGCCAGCCAGTAATTGCCGCTCTCTCTAACAGAATAACCTGTTGTTTCGCGGCGGTAGCCGGCAGCCGGCAGAAAGACAGCACCGGCATTTTCCATTTTCTGCCATTGGACACCCGTATATACATTGTCAGCGAAATGATCGTTGCTGCTATTGTACAAGCCACTGTTGCCGTCCCATTCCATACCTTTGTCGCTACCTGATGCAAAAGTCACTTCGGAAGGGGCGTTCCACTCATCCGGCAGCAGAATAAGTCCGATTATATTATTTACCGTTCCGAAGCCGAAGAGTTGGTTGGCGTTGGCGCGACCGACCAGCAAATAGTACGACTCCTCTTTGGTCAGAGAACGCCATGTACCCGGAGTGTCTCCGTTTATCTCATTGTACATACCCCAGTCAGCCCATGCGAGACTGCCAGTCAGATCGCTCTCTTCGTACCCTGTGGTAATATAATCGTCATTTGCCTTGCCCGTTGCCCACGGCTGGTATTCTTTCGCACCGCTGTTCCATCCGCTTGTACCCCATCCGAAGAAATCAATCCATCCGTCGTAGGTATCGCTGATGAGTGCGTTGTCGCACTTGATGCCTTTGAAATAAACATTTCCGTTCTGCGCATCGCCGACAAAGTCCCATTGGTGTTCGGCAAACCGCCATGTGCCTTGTTGGGTGGTGCCGTCGGCGCACTTATGTGTGCCGAGAGCGGCGTTGTACTGCAGGTTGCCCGGCGAGAACAGCACCTGTCTGCCGGCGGATATGCTGAAAGGCTTCGGTTCGTAAGCGGAAGGCGGGGGTGGGGGGGCGACATCCTTGACCGGCCGGACGCTGCGTCCGCCGAAACGGCGGGCTTTGTACTGCGGACAGAGACGTAACTCGGAGAAGTTGAAGTCGCTGATGTATTCTGTCTCGCAGGCGGAGGCCGACCAGTAACTGCCGTATTCCCCTGTCTTGGTCATGGTTGTGCCGTAGCGGTAGCCCGCTGACGGAAGGAACACCGCGCCGTTCGCGGCCATCTGCTCCTCCCATTGCCGGGCTGTGAAGGTGTTGTGGGAGTAGTTGTCCTCCGCGCTGTTGGCATAGTTGGTCTCCTGCCATGACAGCCCCTTGTCCGTGCTGGCGTTGAAGGTAACACCGAGAGGAGTAACCCATCCGTCAGGCAGGATAATCGTGCCCTTCACGCCGTTCACCGTTCCCAGTCCGAACAGTTTGTCCGCATTCTCACGCTCACGGAACAGGTAGGTCCATTCTTCTTTGGTCAGTGTGCGCCAGGTGCCTGCGGGGTCATCCCCGACAGCGTTGTACATGCCCCAATCGGAGTAGGCATAATCGTCTGTGAGGTTGTTGTTTGCGTTGCCGCCCGGCATATAATCGCTGCTTGTCTGACTGATTGCCCACGGCTGATATTCTATCGCTCCGCTGTTCCAACCGCTGGTCCCCCATCCGAAGAGGTCAATCCATCCGTTGTAGGTTTCGCCTATGTCCGTGTTGCTGCATTTCGTCTCGTTATGATACACTGTTCCGTTCTGCGCGTCGCCCACGTAGTCCCACTGGCGCTCGGCGAACCGCCACGTACCCGGCTGTACCGAACCGTCGGCGCACCGGTGGCTGCCCCTCGCTGCGTTGTACTGCAGGTTGCCCGGCGAGAAGCAGACCTGTCTGTCCGCCGCGACACTGAACGGCATCGGTTGGTAGTCGGTCTGGGGAGACACCGGCGAAAGGTCTTTGACCGGACGGACGGGACGGCCGTAATTGCGGTCGGCGGCAATGACTTCCGCGCCTTCGCCACGGAACCACATACGGTATGCGTATGTATTGCCTGAACCCGAGACCGACCAGTAGGCGCCTCGGTTGCCTGCGGCGGCATCACCGAACGCTGTTCCTGAACGGGAGCCTGAAGCGGACAGGAAAACCGCTCCTTCGGCTTCCATCGCCTCCCATTGTTCCGGTGAATAGACATTGACATCATAACCGATGTCTATGCCGCCGGTAAAGGTTATGCCTACGGGCGCCACCCAGTCGTCTGGCAGCAGCATATAGCCGTGTACGCCGCAGACGGTGGCCTGTCCGCGCAGAAAGGCGTAACCGGGGCGCTGCTCGAAGACGTAGGTCCATTCCGCCGTGGTCAGCGTGCGCCAAGTGCCTGCGGGGTCATCACCGATTTGGTTATAAACAGCCCAGTCGGCATACGCATAGTCTTCCGTCAGATGGTTGCCGGGGTCTCCTCCGGGCTGGTAGTCTGTGCCGGTCGTGCTGACAGCCCACGGCTGATACGCCGCCGCGCCGCTCTCCCAGCCGCTCGTACCCCAGCCGAAGAGGTCTATCCAGCCGTCGTATGATTCGCTGACCTGCGTGTTGTCGCATTTCGTCCCGTTATAATATACCGTGCCGTTCTTCGCATCGCCCACGTAGTCCCACTGGTGTTCGGCGAACCGCCACGTGCCGGGCTTGACCGAACCGTCCGCGCACCGGTGTGTGCCGAGTGCGGCATTGTATTGGAGGTTGCCGGGGGAGAACAGCACCTGACGGTTATGACTGACGGAAAAAGGATGGGGTACATCGCTCTGCTGCGTGCAGACAAACTCTACTTCGCTACCGACGGTGTTCTTCAGGTCAGTAGGATATGCTAACCGTTCGGGCAGGGAAGACTTCTGCTCATCGGTCAGCGATGTGGCATCATAAGGCAGAAAAAGTGTGTTCTGAGCCGACAATCCGCATCCTGCGCACCATCCTAACCACAGAATCAGTATCTTTAGGTAGGTAGGTAGGTAGGTAGGTAGGTAGGTAGGTAGGTAGGTAGGTAGGGCTGCATATCATCGGGAGAATCGTTTTCTGGTGTTGAAGTCGTATTAACCCACTATCGATGCGGCGATACGGCGCGCTTCGCTGTCGGAGGCGAACAGGTCGTCTAACGACGGAGTGGGGAGATATGCCGCTTTCTGCATCGTTTGTTCAATCACTTCGGGAATCGCTGTGAACGTGCACCTGCCTTCGCGGAAAGCGAGGTTAGCCACTTCGTTGGCAGCGTTCAGCAAGCAAGGCATATTGCCGCCTTTGGCTATGGCATCGTACGCCAACTGAAGGCATGGGAAACGTTCCGTATCCGCCTGCTCGAAGTCAAGGGAGCGAATAGTCCGCCAGTCTATACGAGGCAGCGTGCTTGGCAGCCGTTCGGGGTAAGACAAGGCATAGAGGATAGGCAACCGCATATCGGGTGTACCTAATTGCGCTTTCACGGCTCCGTCACGGAACTGAACCGCAGAATGGACGATGGACTGCGGGTGAACCAATACTTCTATCTGATCGTACTGTACACCGAACAACCATTTGGCTTCAATCACCTCAAAGCCCTTGTTCATCATCGTAGCGGAGTCGATGGTTATTTTCGCCCCCATCTGCCAGTTGGGATGACGGAGTGCCTGTTCAGCGGTGACAGACAGCAGTTGCTCTTTGGTGAATGTGCGGAACGGTCCTCCGCTGGCAGTAAGCAGAATCTTCTCAATGGATTCGGCGTTTTCTCCCACTATGGACTGAAAGATAGCCGAGTGTTCACTATCTACGGGGATAATGGGCGCGTGGTGGCGCAGCGACATCTCTTCGATGATGGCGCCCGCCACGACCAGTGTTTCCTTGTTGGCAAGCGCGATGGTCTTGCCCGCCCGGATGGCGGCAATGGTCGGGCGTAGGCCTGCGAAGCCTACCATGGCGGCGACTACAACGTCCGCTTCGCAGGCGGTGACGACATGCTCAATACTTTGAGAACCAGCCCAGACCTTGATATCGGTGTCGCGTAGTGCGTCGCGCAGGAGTTCGTACTGCGACTCGTCGGCTATGCACACCGCCGCAGGACGGAACTCACGCGCCTGACGGGCGAGCAAATCAACACTCGTGTTGGCTGTCAGGGCATATACGCTGTAGCGGTCGGGGTACTGACGTACGATGTCCAGCGTCTGTGTGCCGATGGATCCCGTACTACCCAATATGACCAGTTGTTTTTTCTGCATAGGGTTAGAAAGCGATCAGTTCCTCGGGATTGACACACTGGCCGTCGCGCCACAGGTAGAACGTGACATCGCTGCCGCCCGCAGCCATACCCAGCGCTTCGCCCGCACGAACGGCATCGCCCGTTTTCTTAAGCAGGCTTGCCGCGTGCTGATAGACGCTCAGGTACGATTCGTGCTGCACCACGACGGAGTAGGTGTCGTCCAGGTCGTAGTTGGTATAGACCACCACGCCGGGCAGCACTGCTGTCAGGGGAGTCTCGTCCGCCGTGCGTATGGTGATGTACGGATGCCCCTGTTCCGCGTTGAAATGTTCCATCACGATCCCTTCCATCGGGCGGAAGAGCGTATAGACCGGTGCGGCTGACTGGATGTCGAAAAGCTGGAAACGGTTGCTCTCCTTCTCCTCGTACTGGGCGATGAACTCCTCCGTAGCGGCGTTCTTCGCCTCGAGCAGTTGCTCGCGCATCACAATCTGCACCGAATCCAACGGCTGCAGCGAATCGGTCTGCACGTTGCCCGCCACCACTTGCTTGAGCATCTCTACGTACTGCTGCTGCAGTTTGAGTGACTCGGTGAGCGAATCGACCCGTGCTGACTCCTCCACCAGCTGCTGGCGCACATCCTCACGGTAGCCGGGGAGCAGGTTGCGTGCGGGCGAATAGATGATGATGGCGGACATCACCGCCAGCGTCAGAAGGAACATACCGACAAGGAACAGAATCACGATGAGCCAGTTGCCCCTGACACCCCAGACCTGGCGCAGCGAATGGTCGTCTGTCACCGACAGACGGTACTTGCGCGTCATGCGCTCCCAGAAGGTCTGTTTCTTTTCCATTTACCGTATCGTGCAGCCTGTGCAGGGTTTGAGTTGCTTGAAGAAGTCGTTGCCCTTGTCGTCCACGAGGATGAAGGCGGGGAAGTCCTTGACCTCGATCTTCCATACGGCTTCCATACCCAGTTCGGGGTACTCCACACATTCGATGGAGCGTATGTTCTCTTGTGCAAGGATGGCTGCCGGTCCGCCGATGGAGCCAAGATAGAAGCCGCCGTGTTTCTTGCAGGCGTCGGTGACGTCCTGGCTGCGGTTGCCTTTGGCGAGCATGATGAGCGAGCCGCCCTTGTCCTGGAACTCATTGACGTAGGGGTCCATACGTCCCGCTGTGGTCGGCCCCATGCTGCCGCACGCCATACCCGCCGGGGTCTTTGCCGGACCTGCATAATAGACGGGATGCTCTTTCAGGTAGGCGGGCATCTCTTCGCCTGCGTCCAGACGGGCTTTGATTTTCGCGTGGGCTATGTCGCGGCCCACGATGATGATGCCGTTGAGGCTCAGGCGCGTGCCGATGGGGTATTGGCTGAGTTGGGCGCACACCTCTTTCATCGGGCGGTTCAGATCCACCTGTACGGCTCCGCCTTCGCCTGCCTGACGCAGCTCGGCGGGAATGAGTTCGCCCGGGTTGCTGTCCATCTTCTCAATCCAGATGCCGTCGCGGTTGATCTTGCACTTGATGTTGCGGTCCGCCGAGCAGCTCACGCCTAATCCGATGGGGCAGCTGGCTCCGTGACGGGGCAGGCGGATGACGCGCACGTCGTGGGCCATGTACTTGCCGCCGAACTGCGCGCCGAGACCTATCTTGTAGGCTTCCTGCAGCAGGCGTTTCTCCAGTTCGGTATCGCGGAAGGCGCGTCCCGACTCGTTGCCCGTGGTGGGCAGGCTGTCGTAATAGTGGGTGGAGGCGAGTTTGACTGTCAGCAGGTTCTTCTCCGCCGAAGTGCCGCCGATGACGATGGCTATATGGTAGGGCGGGCAGGCTGCTGTGCCGAGGCTCTTCATCTTCTCCACAAGGAAGGGGATGAGCGTCCCTTCGTTCTGTATGCGCGCCTTCGTCTCCTGATAGAGGTAGGTCTTGTTGGCGCTGCCGCCGCCTTTGGTCACGCACAGGAAGCGGTATTCGTCGCCCTCCGTGGCTTCGAGGTCGATTTGCGCGGGCAGGTTGCACTTGGTGTTCACCTCGTCGTACATGGTCAGCGGCGCGTTCTGCGAGTAGCGCAGGTTGCACTGGGTGTAGGTGTCATACACGCCCTGGCTTAACGCCTCCTCGTCGTTGAAGCCGGTCCATACCTGCTGGCCTTTCTCGCCGTGGATGATGGCGGTGCCGGTGTCCTGGCATAGGGGCAGCTGTCCTTTCGCCGCCACTTCGGCGTTGCGCAGGAAGGTGAGCGCCACGTACTTGTCGTTGTCGGAGGCCTCCGGGTCGCGCAGGATCTTCGCCACCTGCTCGTTGTGCGAGCGGCGGAGCATAAAACTGACATCGTGGAACGCCGCCTGCGCCATCAGTCGCAGACCCTCGGGAGCGACTTTGAGTACCGGCTTGCCTTCAAACTCGCTGACCGACACGTGGTCACGGGTCAGCAGATAGTATTCCGTTTCGTCTTTGCCGAGTTGGAACATCGGCTCGTAGTGATAGGTGTTCATATTTCAAATTTATGATTTCAAATTTCAAGTTTATGATTTATTATTTGTTGGGGTTGTGGACGATGCCTGCGAAGACGGGGGTCTTGGTGATTCGGTCGTACAGGATGAGCAGGTAGGGGCGGTTGACGGTCATCTCTTTCGGTTTTTCCTGATGAGGTGCCGAACCCAGTTTCATCGCTACGGCGGTCACGGCAGCCGCTTCCGTACCCTGTTCGTTCATATCGAGGTAAGTGCACTGCTTGACCATGTCGATGCAGAGGGGAATACGGCTCATGCCGCTGAAATCAGCATCGGGCTGGAAAACCCGTGTCACGCCCATCGCTTTCAGGTCGTCGGTGAGCGTGCGGCTGTATGCCAGTCTCACTTTGGGCAGGCGCAGGATGACACGTTCGTAACCGCCGCCCGCCAGCCATTGGCTGAACTTTTCGGCTGTCAGGCTCTTGAGCAGGTCGCTTGCCGATAGCCCTTCGCGGGGCAGGACAACGGTCATGGCGAACGAACAGCTGTCGCTCTCCTGTTTGTAGGGAAGCTTGATCACCTGTGCTTCATCTGTTTCTGTATAGGAGAAGTAGTCGGACTTGCGCATCATTTGTACCTGTGTCTGCGGCTCATTCTCGCCCGTGCGCGGGGAGAGGTAGAATATGTCCTCGCGGGTGGCGCGCTCGTTGAACGGTTCGTCCCAGTCGGCATAGAACCAGACGGCGTTGGCTATCACCATCTTCAGCCGGCTCGGCATCGGGTCATCGAAGATATGGCTGATTTTGCCGTTTGTATGGTCGCTTGCCCACATGTTGATGTATTTCGCTGTAAGCGGCTGGCGGTACAGTTCAGCGCCACGCGTCTTGCAGCGTTTCACATAGTCCGCCTCCAACGGCAGGGACGGCTCGACAAACAGCGCGTCGGCTATTTTCATTTGGTCCGACTCCGTTATCTGACAATCGGTTATGACGCGGCGCAACTGCTCGCGTGTCTCGCCTTTGGCTCCGTCCGCCACGGTGCGCATGGCCAGCGACAGACTCAGGGGCGAGAACCATACGTTCCGCTGGCCGTCGTCAAGCAGCTGCCACAGGCCGACGGTCTGTTCCGCCATAGACAGGGTGGGTGTCAATACGCTGTTATCCATGGTTCCGGACACTTGTTTCTCTTGCTGTGCCGCCTGCGCCGAACGCTTCGTTGAGCGGCAGGATACTGAAAAAAAGCAGAAAAGAGCCACCGTCAGGATGACGAGGCTCTTTTCTGTCGTTGGCTGAAGTGACTTCATACACTTTTTCCTTAGTTTTACTTACGGATGCCGAGTTCCTTGATGATGGCGCGGTAACGCTCGATGTCTTTTGCCTTCAGGTAATCCAGCATACGACGGCGTTTGCCTACCAGCATGGTCAGGGAACGCTCCGTTCCGAAGTCCTTGCGGTTCTTCTTCAGGTGCTCCGTGAGGTGGTTGATACGGAAAGTGAATAAAGCGATCTGGCTCTCAGCCGAGCCGGTGTTTTTGGCGTCGTTGCCGTACTTTGCGAACAACTCGGCCTTCTTCTCTGATGTCAAATACATGACCGTAAAAAGAATTAAACTGTTAAACAATCACAGCCTTGTACAAATCTGCGTTCCATACAATGCTGCATCTCTTTGTCCTCCGCAAATTGCGGAAAACGCGCAAAAGTATGACAAATGTTTTATACTGCAAAATAAATTTTTATAGTTTAGAGTTTAGAGTTTAAAGTTTAAAGTTTAAAGTTGAGAGAAGCTTGTTAGTTTAGAGTTGAAAGTTGATAGCGTAATTAGTTGATAGTTGAAAGTTTCAAATTTATAGTTTATGATTTATGGTTTATGATTTCAAATTTATGGTTTATGAGTTTTTATAGTTGAGAGTTTAAGGAAGAAGATATGCAGAAAAGCAAAATAAATGGTATGAAATTATCACCCGAAAATGACAATGTGTCCGATGTTGTCCGATGTGTCCGATATCGAGTAAAGCGATACGCCTGAGCTTTCGTAATCAACAGAAAACAAGGAAGATAGAGGCACCGTATTTCAGTCGGTCATTAAGAATATCCTTACATTGTCGTTGCTTTTTATGATTGATAAGTGAATGATTGTATATTGCATTTTCTAATGACCGTCATTAGAATGTGTGTTCGTATAAAACTGAATCACAGTATATTATAAAGACGGACGCGAATTATTTGATGTCAAATTACGGGTTAGGGTTAATGCGCTTTTCTTGTCTTTTAGAGAGACAGTGCAAGGGCGTACTTTTGCGGTGTTCATTAGTCGCGACATATGGACATTTGTAATTAACTGAATTTTTGTCGGTTGTAACTTTTAGGTATCTGCTAGGTATCTGCTAGGTATCTGTTAGGTATCTAACTTGTTCGAAAATGAGTCGAAAAAGTACCGACAGAGATTCGATTGTAAGACCTTAAAAAAAGAAAGGAAAACAAAAATGGCAAGGAAATTGCGTTTTATTCTGCCGTTCGAGCGTTGGAGCGGCAAGATTGCTCCGAAGAAGCATGTAGTAGTTGACAACCAGTACAAGCAGGGTAGCCCGTATGCTATCGGCGTAGTTCGTACGAACGAGCTTGGCACGAAGCAGTTTTACAGCATCCGCACGTCACCTGTCAGTGCTCATGCTACGGCTGCGCAAGTAGCGTCCCGTGCACGCTTCAAGGCGATTGCTGCACGTGTACGTACCGTTTACATGACACCTGCGACACTGAACAGTTATCGTGCGCAATACGCTGTCGCCCCTAATCACGACCGTATTACGTTGCGTGGCTTCATCTGGTACGCAGAGACTGAGTTGTATGATGCCGAGCAAGGCTAACGAAGGGAGGAATAGGTTATGTCAAGTTTGAGTAACAGATTCATCTTCCCGTTGCGGAGCTGGCGCGGCGCGACTTTTGCGCAGAAGCGTCTGCATGAGGGTGACATACAGGTCATCATGAAGGAGATGCGTGCGAGCGGTTATAAGTTCGTGCAGAAGGTAGAGGTAAAGAGTTACGCAGCGCGCAGTGCGGCGAATGAGGCTCAAATGCTTACCCGCGCGCGCTTTATGGAGGCTCTTTCCCGAACCGATACGGCATTGTCAGATCCTTCGGAGTTGTCAACTTATCAAGCCAAGTTCTTGAAGCAGTTCCGTTATCCGACCTTGCGCGGCTACATCTTTGCAGACAAGTACAAGGCTTTGAAAGATGAGAACTGGGAGCCTGAGTCAACAGAGCCTTAATTAGTGAAGGCGACCCTGTGAGCGATTCGCAGGGTCGCTTTTTTTGCAGTCTATCCGCACATTCCTGATAACTGCTGTCCCTTTAGGATGCAAAATACTTTTTTGCAGATAATCGACTAAGTAGTTGCATGTTTAACCCCAATCGGTCATTAGACCGAAGATGAGTGTTAATTTATATATGTTATTCTATTTCGTTTAGGTTCATCTTTTCCGGCATTTTTTAATTTTCACTCAGTTACAATGCTCGCATGGCGCCCTTGCTCAAATCAAAAATCTGCTCGAAAAATTCTGAACCTAAACAAGAAATTCTAATGACCGATTTGGGTATAAGAAAATAGTAGTATCTTTGTGCGTTTTTATGTCATTTACCAGTTGAAACGAGTTGTAGAACGCACCGTACTGGAATTGAAGCAACGAGAGGGGAAGAATTAAAATTTCGGTAGCTGACGCAAAATACATACCGTTCCATCCATGACATGAAAGAGTGCAACGGAACGCACTACGAGTGTAGCACCCGAATAGTTTCCACTACAAGGATAAATGGGAGAATGTCACTTACATTGAGCCTTTTGTGGGCGGAAATAGCAAGAAAGATATAAAACATACAATTTTAAAGAAAAATATTATTTTTTTGAAGATTTATTTGGCGGTTTAAGAAAATGTCGTACCTTTGCGGCGAATTTATCCCCCGTAGGTGGAAAATACTACGGCCCGCCACCTTCACAAAGGTGGCTTTTTTATTGAAAAACGATGGAAAAACAACGTGTTATTGTATATGTAGACGGCTTTAATTTCTACTACGGACTTCGTTCTGAACGCCGTTGGAAGAAATACTATTGGCTGGATATGGTCAAGTTCTTTGATATGTTCATGAAAGAAAATCAGGAACTTGTTTCGGTCAAGTATTTCTCTGCTCGTACTTATGATTTAGAGAAATCTCGCAACCAGAATGCCTTTTTTCAAGCCAATAAGGAGAACTCTCGTTTTCATCTAATTTTGGGCAAGTATCTCAAGAAATCGTTTAAATGCTATAACTGCCAGAGGATTATTCACACATATGAAGAAAAAGAATCTGATGTGCGCATAGCAACTCAAATTGTGGCAGACGCATATCAGGACAATTGTGATATTGCGATAGTAGTGTCTGCTGATAGTGATATGATTCCTGCTATTGAACTTGCAAAAGAAGCAGGAAAGCAGGTTTATGCTTACTTCCCGCCAAATCAGCAATCAAGCAATTTGCGTACATTATGCGGAAGAACGATTGATTTGATTCGTTATGAGAGTCGTTTTAAGTTATGCCTATTACCGGATGTAGTGCACTTGAAAGCATCCGACTACAATTTGCACATCCCTGAAAAGTGGAAGAAACATCAACAAGGATAATATGACCCAAGCACAGGCGGTAATAGAAACGATTGAAATGTTGGGTGGTATAGCGACGCTAAACCAAATCAATCAAAACATTTTCAAAATTGAGAATTGCCAATGGAAAACAAAGACACCATTTGCAAGCGTTCGCCGCATTGTGCAACAAACATCCTGCATATACAAAATCAAGCCGGGACTTTATGCGTTGGAATCGCATCGCAATGAGTTAGAGAATAACGGAATTGTGGTTCAAAACGAGCACAATCAGGATTCAGAAATCGTCCAAACTTTCAATCACGCGTATTATCAGGGTTTATTACTTGAGATGGGCAAAATGCGCCATTTAGATACTTTTGTTCCCGACCAAGACAAGAACAAGCAATTCCTCAATCAAGCGGTATTGGGCGATTTACGGACCATACAATCATTGCCAGAATACTCGTTTCCTCAATTAGTAAAGCGAAGTTCTACGATAGACGTCATTTGGTTCAACGACCGTCACATGCCACACTCGTTTTTTGAGGTGGAGCATTCGACGGACATCCAGAACTCGCTGCTAAAATTTAATGACTTGCAGGACTTTGCAGCGCGCATGGTCATCGTGGCAGATGAGAAGCGTCACCATGAGTTCATTAGCAAAATGGGTTATGTGGCTTTTAGTAAGTTGGCAGAGGACAAGCGTGTGGCGTTCTTGAGTTACGAATCGCTTGGCAAACAATACGAACAAGAATTTGAGAAGCAACAATTTGAATTTGTGATATAAAAAAATCCGCAGTGGCGGTAACATACTTGATTTATTAATTAGCGTTTGCTATTTGTCTATTCGCACTGAAACGTAGGAAATTTCAAAGAATAAGCAAATTAGAAAGAACAAAAGCAAACCCGCAGTACGTGCGGGCGGCTTGTCTTTCTAATGGTGCTTTTCCTACGACCACAGTGCGAGCAAGTTTTGCCCGCATTTTTTGTGTGTACTTGCCGTTCGTTGGGTCGTAGAGCAGAATAGAATTAGGTAGCAGACAGCCAAATGCTATCTAATGAAATTAACCGAATCTGTCGCCAAACCATTTGTCAAGTGGGTTGGTGGTAAGACACAGCTCATTGAGCAATTAGAAGCTTTGCTTCCGGCTGATTTTGATGATTGGAAAGATGTGACGTACATAGAGCCTTTTGTGGGCGGCGGAGCAATGCTCTTCTATCTGTTGCGTACGCACGTCAACATCAAAACGGCTGTTATCAATGACATCAATTCAAATCTCACAACGTGCTATCAGGTAGTGCGTGATAATCCGTCTGAATTGGTGTACGCTTTACTGCGGATTCAAGCGGAGTATTTTGCACTCTCCTCAGAGGAAGAACGCAAGGCTTTCTACATGCAGCGGCGTGACGAGTTTAATACCCAATCCTTAAACCCGCTCCGCAACACTACACTACTCTTTTTCCTAAACCGCACTTGCTTCAATGGCCTTTATCGCGTCAATAAAGCAGGGCTGTTCAATGTACCCTTTGGGCGATACAACCATCCGCAGATCTGTGATGCCAAAACGATTTACGCAGATAGTGTGTTACTGCGTAATGTGGAGATTCTAACCGGCGATTATCAAGAAACACTCTCTTACGCGAAAGGCAAAACATTATTCTACTTCGATCCTCCGTATCGACCTCTCAACAACACCAGTAGTTTCAACGACTATACCAAAGAGGCTTTCAATGACCACGCCCAGATTCGCTTGAAACAGTTCTGCGACAAAGTTGTCGCTTCCGGCTATCATTTCATGCTGAGCAATTCCGATTGTCAGGACGGATTCTTTGATGAGTTATACTCACAATACTCCATTGAGCGCGTTTGGGCTTCGCGAAGCGTCAATGCTAACGCAAGCAAGCGCGGCAAACTGACAGAGATTCTGGTACACGATTATCCCGGAACTAAATCAATAGCAGATAATATGGCAAAACAAGTTAATCTGTCTGAGGTGTCATCGCCGACTATTCGTGGAGGACTATTTATTGCTCTCTACGATGATGAGTCTTTGAAACTTTATCTAGATAAAGGCTTATATGGTTTTTTGATGAAGCCCGTAATGGCATCCAAGCCGACAGCGCAGAGCCGATATTATGCAATTCTGGCTGATTATGCTTGTAGTCGCGAAGGGACAGATGTCTTTTTCTTTCTAAAACGGAAAATTGTATATGGCGGTAAAATATATGGCAATAAAAATGTCGGTTCATTCTATTTAAACGGTAATACCAGTCCATTAGGAAGGAAAGCAGATGCAGACTTATTCTGGGATGAGTCTGTAAGAGCAAAATACTATGCGACTGACAAACCCGGTGTGTTCAAGGTTACAAAGGATGGTGCAGATAAGGCGCAACCTTTCATGTTCCAATTCTTTCAAAATGAAAACTCTGGGAAATACATTGTTTCGGATGACCTTTATTTCGAATTAGGCAAATATCCATATCCTCTACCGTCAAATAGCATGCAAGGTATGGGGTTCTGCACATTAACCCCTGGTGAGGTAACAACGCTTAACGAACTTATTTCTAAGAGCAGTGATAAGATAGATTTTGAAGGATTAGGCGAGGTTAGCAAAAACGGTAACGAAACCATCTTTAATGATGGACTTATTTCTCTGGAAGAAGATTTAGTGAATGAAGCTCAGTTGGAATTTACCATACTAGCATCTTTGGAGCCTTTTGCTGAGTTCTTAACGGATAATTATGTATTATGCAGACAAGTCCCAATATCTCCTTTCAAACCTGCTGAAATGGACAGAGCCGATATATGTTTATATAGCATTAACAACCCCATCAAGAACGGTACCATACCAAATGTGGTCATTGAGTTAAAGAAAGAAACAGCCACGAAATCAGCTTACATACAAGTAACCCGTTATCTAAAATGGTTAGAAGCAATAACTACGCCAGAGGAATTTAGTAAGGTTACTGTTTACATCATAGCTCCACAAATTGGCCGGATACGCAAAAATAGTGTAGATTTAAATTATGAAGATAAGATAAAGTTATACTCTATAACGCTGAATAGTTTTGTTAACCTTATAGGATAGCTTAGCGAATTTATCGAACGTGTCAAATAACACTACATATCCCGATTTCACCATACTCCACGGCGATTGCATGGAGCGACTTTGCGAGATAGAGGACAACTCTATCAACGCTATCTTCGCCGACCCGCCATACTTCTTAAGCAACGGCGGCATCAGCGTGCAGAGCGGCAAGCAGGTATGCGTGGATAAAGGAGATTGGGATAAAGGCGGTACACCAGAACACATTTACGAGTTCAATCGTCAATGGCTATCCCTATGCCGTTCCAAACTGAAAGACGATGGTACGATTTGGATTAGTGGTACGCACCACAATATCCATGTCGTTATGCGCTGCCTGCAAGAATTAGGCTACAAGGTTTTGAACACCATTACTTGGCAGAAAACCGACCCGCCACCAAACCTCTCTTGCAAGTACTTCAACTTCTCAACAGAGTTAATCATTTGGGCACGCAAGCACGAAAAGAAAACGCACAAGTTCAACTACAAGACGATAAAGCAATTGAACGGTGGCACGCAGATGACTGATGTTTGGCGTATTCCGGCAGTCGGCAAATGGGAAAAGACACAAGGCAAGCACCCCACACAAAAGCCGCTACGCCTGTTATACCGCATTATCCTTGCTTCAACCAACGAAGGAGACACTATCCTCGACCCGTTCAGCGGTTCAGGAACTACCGGCATTGCCGCCAATCTGCTCAACCGCAAATACATCGGCATCGAACAAGACAAGAAGTTCTGTGAGTTATCGCTTAATCGTCGTGCCGCACTCGAAGACCCGGAAGAACGGAAAAAACTGTCAGACAAGATGCGTGAGAATCCGCAGGAGACAACGGTACTCATCAACCACATGCGCGAGAAAGACCGCGAATTAGCAATGGAAACCGGAATCACGTATGTACGCGCAGGCGATTCCAAAGGCTCGTTGCTCGTCAAGCAAGGGTTTGAAAGGCTTGGATATATCTGTTTGCACACAAACGGCGACAAACCGGAACTGCATAAATTGACTAAGAAAGGGTTCCAGATATGGACAGCCGAAGCCTTGCGCGAAAAAGGGTTCAGTGCTGAGAATGCTCCGTATTATGCTGTGTTGCGCTTTGAGCCGGCCAAGCAAATGCTATTTGACCAACCCATTGACTTGCACAAAAAGAAATACACCCAAGTCGCCCATATACAACCATTAAGTGATTTTGTTGGAATAAAGTAGTAGAACAAGCAAAATAGTTTGAAACAACAGATTTTGAAGGATTCAAGCCTATTCGAGGAGATAAGAAAATTATAATAGTATTGATGCTATTATAGAAAAGACAGATGTTATAGTGATTATTGGATATTCATTCCCATTCTTCAACCGCGAAATTGATAGAAAATACCATACCCGAAGGACATATTATGAATAACTATGAGAGCAATATAATCATTTATAACACCATTGACGGACGTGCAAGCGTGGTGCTATATGCCCCTGACGGAAGTGTGTAGATGAACCAAAATCAGCTTGCGGAACTTTTTGACACCTCTAAGCAAAGTGTAGGATAGTACATCGCTAATGTACTGAATGAAAGAGAATTAGATGTCGATTCAGTTGTAAGGAAATTCTTAACAACTGCCTCGGACGGGAAAAATTATGAGGTGACATCCATGAAAAATGACCCGAAAATGCCTTGACCGATTTGCAAAAGAGTAGGGGAGTTTTTTACAAGTTTGTTTTGTCAATATTAGCGGCGGTCCTGTTCATTCGTTGTTCATTCGTCTTTCATTCGTCGTTCATTGCCTGTTCAAAAAGTGCCTTCAGCCCTTTATTCATCGGTTACGCGAGTGTTTTTTTTTCTGAAGAATCTGTTCCGTAAAAGCGATATTTTTACATAAACCCGTTGCGGTTCGCTCTATGCTCGAGCGCAGACCATCAGTCCATGCTTCCGATTTTGTCAGTTTAGGAACTAAAACTACTTTTGAACGACTTTGTATAGAAAATGGATAGAAAATCTCAAAAAAATCAACTATTGGGAAAAACAATCCGCATTTTTCTTGCGTATATTGTTTATTTGTAGTATCTTTGCGGCGTTTTTGTTCAAAAAATATTCTGTGTTCAAAAATAATTGAACATGTTGTTGAATTTGAACAACAAATAATGTAACTATGCGAAAAAGTGAATTGTTAGTTGTGTTCTATCTCTTGCAGGACAATGCTAATGTTCGTAAGAACATACGGCAGATTGCTGCTGACTTGTCCTTGTCAATAGGATCCGTGTTCAACGCTTTGAAAAAGTTGCAAGACAACGGCTTTCTGATAGAAACCGACGGCCTGCACCTGCTCCGTAAGCGTTCCATACTGATTGACCGCTGGGCAAAAGCATATCCCGCTTTCCGTGAGAAAAACCTCATTGCCCGCTTTTCATTCCTTAACCGGCAAATCAGACAGCTGTGGGCAGACATCCGGCTGTCAACAACGTTGAGTTGGGGAGGCGAACCGGCTGCCGCATTACTGGACGGCTATATCCAACCGCAAAGATGGGACATATACACAGCCAACAATGCCAATGCCTTGATTTCTACGGCACGGATGATACCTTCAGCGCAGGGAGAGATTTATGTTTACAAGCGGTTTTGGCAGGCAGAAGGCACTCCGATGTTGGTAATATACGCGGATCTGCTCGCTACAGGTGACGACCGTTGCCGCGAAGCCGCAGAACGCATAAAACCGCTTATATAGTTATGGAATACAGAATACATAAAGAAGACCTGCAAAACGACATGCTTGCAGAAACCTTGCAGGCATTGGCGGATTGCTACCGGCAAATAGGCGCGGATATGTATATTGTAGGTGCGGTAGCTCGCGATCTCGCTTCATTTCTGCTACAAATCAACAGCACACCCCGCCGTACCGTTGATTTGGATGTGGCGGTGTTGTTGCGGGAGTGGGGGCAATATCAGAATCTGACCGACATACTGCTGACTCATCATTTCATAAAGGGCACAGAGAAGCAACGGTTTGTATATCAGGGAGAATACGGACATAATTGTTTTACGGTGGATATCGTGCCATTCGGCACAATCGCAGACAACGAACAGGTGGCATGGCCGCCGGAAGGTTCGCCCGTCATGTCGGTGCGCTGCTTTGAAGAGGTGATGCAGAATGCTGACAGAATCGTGGTGGATGATAGTTATTCTTTCTATTTGGCAACATTAAGCGGACAATTCCTTATAAAACTTGACGCTTGGCAGGACAGACATCTGAGAACAAAGAAGGATGCCACGGACATGGTCTATATCCTGCAAAATGTATATGTGGCGTACGCAATGACAGCACAGAGTCTTCCGCCTGAAATAGATATCAATGCGGAGCAGTTTGACACGTTGGTCGCCGGTGCCGAGTGGATTGCGTCTGATCTTAAACGAATGCTTACAGACCGACATCGCCGGTATTATGCAGATATGCTTTCCGCCGAAATTGCCAAAGAAGAGAACAGTGAATTGGTTAATGATATGATTGACATATCCGATGTCCGTAATTATATGTTGTTCCGCCGTGCCCTGATGCGTATGGCACAGATACTTGCTTTATGAAGATTCAGTTTGTCAGTGATTTGCATTTAGAGTTTGCAGAAAACCGCCGGTGGCTCGAAGACAATCCGCTTGAGGTAACAGGTGACGTCCTGCTCATCGCAGGCGATACGGCGTACCTTGACATTCCTGAATCCGGGCGCGACTCGTACTCGCAATATGCTTTCTGGGATTGGGCGAGTGAACATTACAGACAGGTCATCGTTTGTCTCGGCAACCACGATTTCTACGGCTATTACGACTTAGCAACAATGCCGGACGGGTACTGCAAGCAGATTCGTCCTAATGTTCATGCGTATTACAATAAAGTCATACATCTTAGAGCCGAAGGCGGTCTAACTTCTAACAGCGATAACGGTCTAACTTCTAACAGCGATAGCGGTCTAATCGATATCATCGTTTCCACGCTCTGGGCGAAGATAGAGCCGCACAATGCTTTCCTGACGGAACACAATGTGAGTGATTTCTATCGCATTATGTACAATGGCCATCGTTTGACGGCTGATGATTTCAATGCCGAACACGAGCGTTGTCTTGCGTTTGTCAAAAAAGCTGTGGAGGAAAGCAAGTCGGCAACGAAGATTGTTCTTACTCACCATGTTCCCACACAGTTATGCACGGCAGAGGAGTTTCGCGGAAGCACTATCAACGGCGCATTTACCGTAGAGCTGGGGAACTATATAGCGGATTCAGATATTGATTACTGGATATATGGCCATTCCCATCGTAATATAGACGCACACATCGGCAAAACAAAGGTTATATCCAACCAGTTAGGCTATATCTCACACGGAGAATATCTGACAAACGGTTTTAGCCGTTCAAGATTTATTGAAATCTAACGGCCGATAATTACCATATTCTTTCTCCGTAATGTAATAACCTTTTTTCAGAAGTGTCAGTGCCGAAACAGCGATATGCGTACTTTATCGAAAATTTTTGAACCCAAACACAAAATTCTGTTGACCGATTTGGGTTTATTGAATTTTGTTGGACAGAAATAAAAAAATCACTACTTTTGCGGCGCAAAATAAATGTTCCGTTACCTATGACCATTCAATTCCTCGGAGCGGCACAGGAAGTCACCGGCTCCAAACATCTCATTACCACCGACAAAGGCAAACGCATCCTGTTGGACTGCGGCCTGTACCAGGGCAAAGGGATGGAGACAGATGCCGCTAACCGTGACCTCGGTTTTGACCCCGCCACGATTGACTACATCATTCTATCACACGCGCATATAGACCACAGCGGACTGATACCTTATCTCTACCGTCAGGGTTTTCGCGGTGAGGTCATCTCCACGCCCGCCTCACGCGACCTGTGCGCGCTGATGCTGCTCGACACGGCGTACATACTGGACCAGGACACGCGGTGGTACAACAAGAAGATGGACCGCCTCCACCAGCCGAAGATAACGCCGCTCTTTGATGCCAACCAAGCGCAACGCTGTATGCGGCTGTTCGTGACGGTGGACTACAACCATCCGTTCCGCGTCTGCGACGGCGTGATGCTAACCTTTACCAATTCGGGACACATGCTCGGCTCCGCCATTGTCAATCTGACTATTGATGACAACGGGGAGAAGAAACATATCGCCTTCACGGGCGACATCGGACGGCCGCACAGCCATATCCTCTGTCCGCCACAACCCTTCCCGCAGTGCGACTACCTGATTTGCGAAAGCACCTACGGCGACCGCCTGCACGACGACCAGATGGTTACCGAAGAGGAGTTGCTCGGCATTGTGGACGACACATGCATACACAGGCAGGGCAAACTGATTATCCCTTCCTTCTCGGTAGGTCGGACGCAGGAGATTGTCTATGTGCTCAACCAATTGTATAATGACGGCCGGCTGCCGCGCATACCCGTCTATGTCGATTCGCCCTTGTCGGTCAATGCCACGCAGGTGTTCCGTATGTACGCCGACACGCTCAATGAGGAGGTGCAGGACACCATGCGTTTCGACCCAGACCCGTTTGGATTCAATACATTGCACTATATAACCAAACTGGCTGACTCAAAAGCGCTTAACCACTCCGATGCGCCCGCCATCATCATCTCCGCTTCGGGCATGATGGAAGCGGGACGAATCAAGCACCACGTAGCCAACCACATATCCGACCCGCGCTGCACCATCCTGATAGTCGGCTACTGTACACCGACTTCGCTCGGCGCACGCATACAGGACCCGAACAAGAAATGGATCAGCATCTTCGGCTTCGACCACAAGATAAAGGCGCAAATCACCCGTATTGAAGGCTTCTCGGGACACGGCGACTACAAGGAGATGATTGACTACCTGACTGCCAACCTTGACGTTACCAAACTGAAACACACCTTCATCGTCCACGGCGAAGTGCAGGCCGCAGAAACCTACAAAGACCACCTCTACGAAAGCGGCTTCCGCGATATATCCATCCCCGCCAAAGGCGATACGGTCACACTGTAAGTCCAACGATTTGACAAGTGGAGTAAGCAAACCTAAAAAAATCGGAAAATTTCCTATCAAAGCTTTTCGGGGAAGCGACTTTTCGTACTACTTTTGCCCCGCACCGAGAACCTCACTCGTTAAACAGGTATATGAGAGAATTGGTTAAAATTATCTTGTATTGTTATTCGCCGAACACGTCAATGTCCGTTAGGGCATTGACGCGCTTTTTTGTTAATGTATCAACCTTTATAATATATAATTCGCTATGGAACGAATGGAAAGTCGCATAATGCAGGAAGGACTGACTTTTGACGATGTCCTGCTGGTTCCTGCCTACTCGGAGGTGCTGCCTCGCGAAGTGTCGTTGCGCGGACGTTTTTCGCGTCATATCGAGCTCAATATCCCGGTGGTGTCCGCCGCAATGGATACCGTTACCGAAGACCGTATGGCAATCGCCATCGCACGTGAAGGAGGTATAGGGGTTATCCACAAGAACATGTCCGTCGCCGCGCAGGCGGCACAAGTGCGGAAAGTCAAACGCGCTGAGAACGGAATGATAAGCGACCCGGTCACCATCACCAAGGACCGCACCGTGGGCGACGCGCTACGCCTGATGCAGGAGAACCGCATAGGGGGCATACCCGTCATTGACGAGAACCACTACCTCATCGGCATCGTCACCAACCGCGACCTGCGCTTCCAGAAGGACATGCAGCGCAAGATAGCGGAAGTGATGACCTCCAGCGGACTCGTTACCACCACCGACATCAGTAACGAACACGTCCTCAACACCCTGCAGGAGCACCGCATAGAGAAACTGCCCATCGTGGACAAGGACGGGCGGCTCATAGGACTAGTCACATACAAGGACATCACCAAGCTGCGCGACTTCCCCAATGCCTGCAAGGACGCTAAAGGGCGTCTGCGCGTCGCCGCCGGAGTAGGTATCACTCCCGACTATATGGACCGCGTGGCAGCACTCGTGGCGGAGGATGTGGATGCCGTGGTTCTGGACTCGGCTCACGGACACTCAAAGAATATAGTCAATGCGCTGCATAGCATCAAGCAGGCGTACCCCAGATTGGATGTTGTGGTCGGCAACATAGCCACCTACGATGCCGCACGCTACCTTGTGGAGAACGGGGCGGACGGTGTGAAAGTGGGTATCGGTCCCGGGTCGATCTGCACGACGCGCATCATTGCCGGTGTGGGTGTTCCCCAACTGACCGCTATCTTTGACTGCGCTGCCGCCGTACACGGTACGGATGTACCTATAATTGCTGACGGCGGCCTGCGCTACTCGGGCGATGTGGTGAAAGCACTCGCCGCAGGCGGCAACTGCGTGATGTGCGGTTCGATGTTCGCCGGTACGGAGGAGGCTCCGGGCGACACCATCATTTACAACGGCAGGAAATTCAAGTCGTATAGAGGCATGGGGTCCATCGACGCGATGAAAGCCGGTTCGGCTGACCGCTACTTTCAGGGAGGCGAGGAGGAAATCAGCAAACTGGTGCCGGAAGGCATTGTCGGCCGCGTGCCATACAAAGGCAGCGTGAGCGAGACAATCTACCAACTGATGGGCGGACTGCGCAGCGGTATGGGCTACTGCGGGGCGCATAACCTTGAGGAATTGCAGCAGGCGCGCTTTGTGCGCATCACCGCCGCAGGCATCACCGAAAGCCACCCGCACAACGTCACCATCACCTCGGAAACACCCAACTATACAAGAGAATAAGATGCAGAAAATCATCATACTGGACTTCGGTTCGCAGACCACGCAGCTCATCGCGCGCCGTGTGCGCGAGTTAGACACGTTCTGCGAGGTGCTGCCCTACAACCGCTATCCTGAAGACGATACGGACGTGATAGGGGTCATCCTCTCCGGTTCGCCGTATTCGGTTCACGACCCGGAGTCCTTCCGCCTCGATCTCAACGCCTTTCTTGGCAGAAAACCCGTCCTCGGCATCTGCTACGGCGCGCAGCTGATGGCGCATGTCCTCGGCGGAACGGTTGAGAAGACCGATACCCGCGAATACGGACGCGCCATCCTGCAAACAGTGGTCAGTGACGAACTGACGAAGGGCATACACGAGGGCGGACAGGTGTGGATGAGCCACGGCGACACCATCACCTCGCTGCCCGCAGGTTTCCGTCTGCTGGCTTCCACCGAGAGCGTGCGTTTTGCCGCCTACCGATCGGAAGCGCAACCCTTATGGGGCGTGCAGTTCCATCCCGAGGCGGTGCATTCGGAAATAGGTCCGCAGCTGCTCCGCAACTTCGTGGTCGGCATCTGTGGCAGCCGTCAGGAGTGGAGCGCCGCGTCGTTCGTCAGCCAGACCGTTAGCGAGTTGCAGTCGCAGTTAGGACAGGACCGGGTTATCCTGGGTCTGTCGGGCGGCGTGGACTCGACGGTTGCGGCGGTGCTGCTCCATAAAGCCATAGGCGACCGGCTGACCTGCATCTTCGTGGACCATGGTATGCTGCGCCTTAACGAGTTTGCGGATGTGATGCGCGACTATCATAGTCTCGGTCTGAATGTTATCGGTGTGGACGCGTCGGAACGGTTCTTCAAGGATCTGGAGGGCATAACCGACCCCGAACAGAAACGCAAAATCATTGGACGCGACTTCGTGGAGGTCTTCAATGCCGAAGCCGCCAAAGTCAAGGATGCCCATTGGTTAGCGCAAGGCACTATCTACCCTGACCGTATTGAGAGTCTGAACATTACGGGTAAGACCATCAAGAGCCACCACAATGTAGGCGGTCTACCGAAGGACATGCGGTTGCAACTGTGCGAGCCTCTTCGCTGGTTGTTCAAGGACGAGGTGAGAAGGGTGGGGCGCGAATTAGGCGTGCCGGAACACCTGATTGGCAGGCATCCCTTCCCGGGACCCGGACTCGCCGTGCGCATACTGGGCGACATAACCCGTGAGAAAGTACATATATTGCAGCAGGCGGATGCCATCTTTATCCGCCACTTGCGTGAGGCAGGGTTGTATGACAAGATATGGCAGGCTGGCGCCGTCTTGCTCTCCACCGTCCGCAGCGTCGGCGTGATGGGCGACGAACGCACCTACGAGAACCCTGTGGCACTGCGTGCCGTTACCTCCACCGATGCTATGACCGCAGACTTCTATCCCATCCCTTACGAGGTGCTTGCCAAAGTCTCCAACGAGATTATCAACAAGGTGAAGGGAGTCAACCGTGTCTGCTACGACATCTCCTCCAAACCACCTGCCACAATAGAATGGGAGTAGGATAATTGATAGTTGATAGTTGATAATTGATAATTCAATAATAATGAAGGTTGCAGTTATTATGGGTTCTACCTCTGATTATGAAGTGATGGAACCCGCCATACAGACTCTTGAGGAGTTTGGTATCGAAGTCGAGAAACGTGTCATCAGCGCGCACCGTGCCCCGCACGCCCTTATCGAGTGGGCTGAAACGGCCGAGGAACGCAGCATCCGGGTCATCATAGCCGGTGCGGGCGGCGCAGCCCACTTAGCAGGCGTGATTGCGGGCGTGACCACGCTCCCAGTCATAGGCGTGCCTGTGCGCAGCAAGACGCTGGACGGACTGGACTCGCTGCTGAGCATCGTCCAGATGCCATCGGGCATACCTGTCGCCACGGTCGCCATCAACGGAGCGAAGAACGCCGCCCTGCTCGCCATTGAGATGCTGGCGCTCACGGACGAGAGGCTGAAACAACAACTCCTTGACTTCCGCCGCAAGCAGACGGAGAAAGTGCTTGCAACCACCATTTAACACTCTCTTATACAATAGTTATGACCGCTCACCGCATCTATGTAGAAAAGAAACCCGGCTTCCGCGTTGAGGCGGACAGTCTCCTCGGCGAGTTGAACGAGAACCTTGCACTGGGGCTGTCCTCGCTGCGCCTCGTCAATGTATATGACCTGTTCGGCTTTACCGACGACCTGCTTGACCGGTGCCGGTACGGCGTTTTCGGCGAACGGGTTACCGACACCGTTACCGACAGCCTTGACCTGAAAGGCATACCCTATATAGCCATTGAGTACCTTCCCGGCCAGTTTGACCAGCGGGCTTCTTCAGCCGTTGATTGTGTCCGGCTCATCGAACCCGGAGCCGAAATAGCCATTCAGAGCAGCCGGCTTCTGCTCTTTGACAGGAACGTCACAAAGACGCAGCTCAACGCTGTCCGCCGTTACTGCATCAACGCTGTCGAATGCCGCGAGAAAGACCTCAGCCGCCTCACTAACGACCTTGATGCCGCTGTTCGCCCGATGAAAGACCTCACTGGATTCACCTCAATGGACGACAGCCAAGTGGCGGATTTCTGCCGCGAATGGGGACTGGCAATGAACGAGGACGACCTCCGCGAGGTTATCCGCTACTTCAAGGAGGAGGGCAGACAGCCCACCGAAACCGAACTGCGCATACTGGACACCTATTGGTCGGACCACTGCCGCCACACTACGTTCAACACCCGCCTGACATCCATCCGCGTTGACTCGTCGGCAAGCAAACCCTACATCGAGGACACGCTGCGCCTCTACGATATGATGCGGCAGAAACTGGGACGTGAGGACCGCCCCGTCTGTATGATGGATATGGCGACCATCGCTGCGCGCTACCTCCGGCTCAACGGCAAGTTAGACGACCTCGAGGTAAGTGAGGAGAACAACGCCTGCTCCGTCTATGTGGATGTGGACGAGGACGGACAGACCAACCGCTGGCTGCTGCAGTTCAAGAACGAGACGCACAACCATCCTACGGAGATTGAGCCTTTCGGCGGCGCGAGCACCTGTCTCGGCGGCGCGATACGTGACCCGCTGTCAGGACGCGCCTACGTCTATCAGGCTATGCGTGTCACGGGTGCGGGCGACATCTTGCAGCCCGTCAGCAAGACGCTGAAAGGCAAACTCCCGCAGCGTATCATATCGCGCAAGGCGGCACAGGGCTACTCGTCATACGGCAATCAAATAGGTCTTGCAGCCACCCACGTCCGCGAGCTTTACGACGACGGCTATGTCGCCAAGCGTATGGAAGTGGGAGCAGTGGTTGGAGCCGTTCCCGCCGACCGCGTGAGAAGAGAGACACCTGCCCCCGGCGACATCGTTCTGATGCTCGGCGGCAGAACAGGCAGGGACGGCATAGGCGGTGCCACAGGCGCGTCTAAAAAACATACAGCCCGGTCGCTCGACACCTGCGGCAGCGAGGTGCAGAAAGGCAACGCTCCCGAAGAAAGGAAATTGCAGCGTCTCTTCCGTCGCCCCGAAGTGACAAGACTCATCAAGAAGTCCAATGACTTCGGCGCAGGAGGTGTGAGCGTCGCCATCGGCGAACTGGCGGACGGACTGGATATCTATCTGGATCGTGTCCCCACCAAATATGCGGGTCTTAACCCGACCGAACTGGCTATTTCAGAGAGTCAGGAGCGGATGGCGGTGGTCATCGAAGCCAAAGACAAAGAGCAGTTTATGGCTCTCTGCGCAGCGGACAATATCGAAGTCACGCATGTGGCAGACGTTACCGATACGCGCCGTATGCGGCTCTTCTGCAAGGGCGAGACGGTTTGCGACCTGAGCCGCGACTTTATCGACAGTGCGGGCGCGCAGCACTATGCATCCGCTGTCATTGACATGCCCGACAAAAAGCACTCGTGGAATCCGCCCGTCAAGGCTGCAGCGATAGAGGACTACTTCCTCAAGATGCTCTCTTTGCCCAACGTGCGGCTGCAGAAAGGAATGATTGAACAGTTCGACTCCACTATCGGCCGTTCCACCGTCCTGATGCCTTTCGGCGGCAGGACACAACTGACCGAGACACAGGTCTCCCTGCAGAAACTGCCCACGAAAGGCTTGACGCACACGGCTTCGCTGATGTCGTTCGGCTACCGTCCCGACCTGCAGGACAACCCCTATTACGGCGCGCAGTACGCCATGGTGGATGCCATCACCAAGGCGGTCGTGACCGGTGCTGACTGGAAGCACATACGCTTCTCGTTCCAGGAGTACTTCCGTCGACTGACCACCCCGAAGACCTACGGCAGCCCTGTTGCCGCACTCCTCGGCGCGCTGCGTATGCAGTACGAACTCGGACTACCCGCCATTGGAGGTAAGGACTCGATGAGCGGCACATTTGAGAAACTGCACGTACCGCCTACGCTCATCGCTTTTGCCGTCACCACAATGGACGCAAGACGCGCTGTCTCGCCCGAGTTCAAGCAGGCAGGCGACTATATCTATGTCCTGCCGCATATTCCGTCCGCCACCGAGCAGAACGCTCCCAATGTCCGCGCACTGACACGGACGTGGGATTATTTCCACCATCTGATAGAGGACGGCCATGTCCGTTCCGCCTGGGCGGTGGGTTACGGCGGCATAGCCGAGGGACTGGTCAAGTGCAGCCTCGGCAACAACATCGGTGCCAATGTGCGCTGCACAAAGAACGCGCTCTTTGATAACCGTCCGGGCGCCATCCTGTTCACCTCCGCCAAGGAACTGAAAAGCCGTGTTCCAGCCGTACACTATATAGGACGGACCACAGAGGACGGCAGTCTCGTTATCAACGGCCAGAAGCTTGACAGGGAACGTCTCCTGCAAGCCCTCACGACCGACATCAGCAAGGTCTATCCCCTCACGGCGGAGCCTTCGCGCAAGGATATCCTGCCTGCCGGTCTGACGGACATAAAACCCGCCGACAGACCCGTGCTGCACTACAAGGGCGACAGGGTGGAGCATCCAAGAGTCTATATACCCGTCTTCCCAGGCACAAACTGCGATTACGACAGCGCCAAAGCCTTCCGCACAGAGGGAGCAGAGGTAGAGACGGTCGTCTTCCGCAACCTCACTTCGGACGATGTCCAGCGGAGCATCCGCGAGATGGCGGAGCATATCGACGCGTGCCATATACTGATGTTGGCGGGCGGTTTCTCGTCGGGCGACGAACCGGACGGAAGCGGCAAGTTTATTGCCTCGTGCCTGAACAACAGCCTTGTATCGGCGGCTATTGAGCGTCTGATTGCCCGCGGAGGACTTATCCTCGGTATCTGCAACGGTTTCCAGGCACTGGTCAAGAGCGGACTGCTGCCCTACGGACGCTTCGGACAGTTGCGCGACGACTCGCCGACGCTCTTCCGCAACGACATCAACCGCCACGTCTCGCAGATGGTCACCACCATCGTCACGTCCGTCTCTTCGCCGTGGCTGCAGGGTATGAAAGCAGGCGACACGCACACTATCGCGGTCAGCCATGGGGAGGGCAGGCTGGTGCTGACCGAAGAGGAAGCCAAACGGCTCTTTGAGAACGGCCAGGTGGCGTTCCGTTATGCCAATCCGGTGACGGGCGAAGCCACGATGCAGCCGCCATACAACCCCAACGGCTCTTGTTACGCTATTGAGGGACTGCTCTCGCCTGATGGGCAGATACTCGGCAAGATGGGCCACAGCGAACGCTACGAGGAGGACCTCTTCGTCAATATCAGCGGCAACCGCTACCAGCCTCTCTTCGCCAATGCTGTCTGCTACTTCCAAAAACGCTAAACTATAAACTCTCAACTTCTCTCAACTCTCAACTCTTAACTCTAAACTAAACGCAGCATGGCACAGCATTACGAAAAAGCCGGCGTGAACCTTGAAGCCGGTTACGAAGTGGTTCATCGTATCAAAAGTCACGTACAAAGCACGATGCGAAAAGGCTCTATGGGCAATATCGGCTCGTTCGGAGGTATGTTCGACCTGACGCAACTCCATATCAAAGAGCCGGTACTTGTCAGCGGAACGGACGGAGTGGGGACCAAACTCAAGATTGCTTTTGCTCTTGACAAGCACGATACAATAGGTATTGATGCGGTAGCGATGTGTGTCAACGATGTCTTGGCTCAGGGTGCCGAACCTCTCTTCTTCCTTGATTATGTGGCGTTAGGGCACAATATACCTGCCAAGGTGGAAGCCATCGTAGCCGGTGTGGCGGAAGGTTGTCGTCAGGCGGGTTGCGCTCTTGTGGGAGGTGAGACGGCCGAGATGCCCGGTATGTATGCGGACGGCGAATACGACATAGCCGGATACACTACGGGCGTGGTCGAGAAAAGCAAACTCATCGACGGCACCCGTGTCCAGGTGGGCGATGCCTTGGTCGGTCTGTCCTCTTCGGGTGTGCACTCCAACGGCTTCAGCCTTGTGCGTAAGATAGTGGCTGACAAAGGGCTGGATCTCAACAGCAAGTACAATGAACTGAGCAGCACGCAGACGCTTGGCGAAGTACTGCTCACTCCGACGCGTATCTATGTGCGTCCTGTGCTGGAGCTTATCCGTCAGTTGGACGTACACGGAGTAGCGCATATCACGGGCGGCGGATTTGACGAGAATATACCGCGAATCCTGCGTGAGGGTCAGGGCTTTAGCATACAGGAAGGCACATGGAACATCCTGCCCGTCTTCTGTTGCTTGGAAGAGTGGGGGAATATCCCGCACCGTGAGATGTTCAATATCTTCAATATGGGTATTGGTATGGTCATTGCCTTGCCGCAGGAGCAAGCCGAACAAGCAGTCCGTATCTTGAACGAACATGGCGAGAAAGCACAAATAATCGGCAAAGTCATTGAAGGGAATAATGAAATCCTAACTCTTAACTCATAACTACTCTCAACTCTCAACATCGAGGAAACACTATAGGGATACTATAGGGATACTATAGGGATAGAATAAGAATAGCAAATAAAAATATGAAGCGAGCATTAGTCAGTGTAAGCGACAAGACAGGTCTTGTGCCTTTCGTAAGCGGTTTGCAGCAAGCCGGTTGGCAGATTATTGCAACGGGCGGTACGCAGCGTTTGTTGGAACAGAACGGTGTTCACACCATCGGTATCAGTGAAGTAACGGGTTTCCCCGAGATTTGTGACGGACGCGTCAAGACTCTTCATCCCAAGGTGCACGGTGCGCTCTTGGCACGACGTGATATGCCTTCCCATCTGCAAGCATTGCAGGAGAACGGCATTGAGTTTATCGACCTTGTATGCGTCAATCTCTATCCGTTCCGTCAGACCATTGCCAAAGCGGATGTTACTCGTGATGAGGCCATTGAGAACATCGACATCGGCGGTCCGTCTATGTTACGCAGTGCTGCCAAGAACAATGCTTCCGTAACGGTGGTGTGCGACCCTGCCGATTACGATAAAGTGTTGGACGAGATATGCACTAACGGCGACACGACTCCCGAAACACGTCTTCAACTTGCCGCAAAGGCTTATACGCATACGGCGGAATACGATATGTGTATCGCTACCTATATGCGCCGCGAAGCGGGACTCAAAGAAAAACTCTTCCTCGAATACGACTTGAAGCAGTCCTTGCGTTATGGTGAGAACCCGCACCAGCAGGCATGTTTCTATGCTGCTCAGGAAGCAGGGTCGTTCTCCTTGGCTAATGCACGTCAGTTGCAAGGCAAAGAACTTTCCTATAATAACTTGCAGGATGCCAATGCCGCTCTTTGTATCGTTCGGGATATGTCCGAACCTTGTTGTGTGGCTCTTAAGCACATGAACCCGTGCGGTGCGGCTGTCGCGGACACTATTGAGCAGGCGTGGCAGAAAGCCTATGAAGCGGATACGGTCAGCATTTATGGTGGTATAGTGGTATGCAACCGTCCTGTTACCGGGCAGGTGGCTCTTGGTATGAAACCCATTTTCCTTGAGATTGTGATTGCGCCTGCTTTCACGCCGGAAGCACTTGCCGTACTGTCTGCCAAGAAGAACCTTCGCCTCTTGGAGGTGGATATGACCCGTACCAACCAAACGGAAATGCAGTACGTGTCGGTTAACGGCGGTATGCTCGTGCAGCAGCAGGATACACAGATAGAGACGCTTACGACGGATATGTGTGTCACGGACAATAAACCCGCAGCGGATATGTATGCCGACTTGCAGTTCGGTTGGACCATTGTCAAGCACGTCAAGTCTAACGCCATAGTGGTCGTCAAGGATGGTCATACGGTGGGTGTCGGAGCAGGACAGATGAACCGTGTCGGATCGGCGGAGATTGCACTCAAACAGGCACGCGAAGCAGGCTTTACCGATAACCTCGTTCTGGCGAGTGACGGCTTTCTGCCTTTTGATGATACAATCAGTCTTGCTGCAGGGTATGGAGTAACAGCCATAGTACAACCAGGAGGTTCTATACGTGACGAAGACTGCATAAAGAAAGCCAACGAGTTGGGAATAAGTATGCTGATGACCGGCACACGCCATTTCAAACATTAAGCAAACAAAAGTATGAACATTTTGGTAATAGGCGGTGGAGGACGGGAACACGCTATTGTAGATGTCCTATCGCGCAGCAGACACGCGGACAAGATTTATTGTGCACCCGGCAATGCAGGGATAGCAGAGAAGGCGGAATGTGTGCCTTTTAAGGACACCGATGTGGATGCCCTTCTCCGTTTTGCAGAAGAAAAGCATATAGACCTTACCGTAGTAGGTCCCGAAGCGGCTTTGGCTGTAGGGATAGTGGATCGTTTCCGTGCCGAAGGACTGACTATTTTCGGTCATACCAAAGCGGCAACGCGTATCGAATCGAGCAAGGAGTTTGCCAAACAGCTGATGGAGCAGTACCATATCCCTACCGCCGCTTACCGCTCTTTTGATAACTACAAGGAGGCTCTCGCATACGTACAAAGCCGTCCCTTGCCGGCTGTCATTAAGTACGATGGCTTGGCTGCTGGCAAAGGTGTTATCATAGCACAATCGTTGGATGAAGCAGATGAAGCCTTGCGCGATATGTTGCTGGACGAACGTTTCGGACAGGGTAGGGTGGTCATAGAGGATTTCCTGCAAGGACCCGAGTTCTCCTTTATGTGCTTCGTTAACGGCAATAACGTATATCCTATGCCCCTTGCACAGGATCACAAACGTGCTTTTGATGGTGACAAAGGACTGAATACAGGCGGTATGGGGGCTTACACACCGTTGCCTTTCATTACTGCTGACGATTACGAATTTGCCCTGCATCATATCCTTGAACCGACTGCCCGTGCGATGGTTAGTGAAGGTTGTCCTTTGACGGGCGTACTCTACGGAGGATTGATGAAAACAAAGGACGGTATCAAGGTGATTGAGTTCAATGCACGCTTCGGAGACCCGGAGACAGAAGTGGTTCTGCCGCTCTTGCAAACAGATGCCGTTGAACTCTTTTATGCCATAGCGAAAGGCGGAAATATGCCTTCTCTACAGTGGTCGGACAAACCTGTTATAGGTGTCGTAATGGCATCGAATGGCTACCCGAATGGATACAAAAAGGACTTCGCAATCACAATAGACCCGCAGTACGATGGTATTCTCTACCACATGGGAACACGCAGGGAGGGTACTCAACTGCTCACCAACGGAGGACGGGTGCTTATGGTAATCAGCACGGCGGACACACTTGACGAAGCACGTAGGAAAGTCTATCGGAACATTGAATACATCCATTGCGACAACTTGTTTTATCGCCGCGATATATGATTATTTCGGGTACACAAATATCTCGTGACCTGCGCGAAGAAATGCGCCTGCAGATAGAGACATACAGGCAAAACGGTATGCGTCCGCCTTGTCTCGCTATCGTTCTTGTGGGAGATAATGCCGCGTCCGCCAAGTATGTGAACAACAAACTCAATGCCGCACGCCAAATAGGTATGGAAGCAAGGCTGGTTCATCTGCCTCAAACAGTATCCCAAGACCAACTGTGCTGTCAGATTGCCAATCTTAATGATGACACGAATGTGGACGGAATCATAGTCCAACTGCCGTTGCCGGAACATCTTGATACCGAATTAACCATCTCGGCTATTGCCCCGGGTAAAGATGCAGACGGGTTGCACCCGCTCAATGAAGCACGACTATGGCGCGGACAACAGGGTATTCGTCCATGTACGCCGCAAGGGGTTATATATCTTCTTGATAAGGCTGGTATAACGATAGACGGCAAGCGGGTTGTGGTTGTCGGACGGGGCGACTTGGCTGGCAAACCCGTTGCAAAAATGCTGTTGGACCGCCACGCTACGGTCACTTTTGCCCATTCGCATACGCGCAATCTGCATGACCTCTGCAAGCAGGCGGATATATTGGTTTCTGCCGCAGGGCAGCCACGCCTTATCACTGCCGGTTGCGTCAAAGAAGGGGCGGCGGTCATTGATGTGGGAATCTGTTTGCAGGATGGCAAACTGGTAGGTGACGTATGCTTTGAAGAGGTGGAGAAGAAAGCCGCTTTTGTTACGCCAGTACCCGGTGGTGTCGGACCTATGACCATTGCCATGTTGCTGCATAACACTTTGCAGTGTTACTTGAACCAAAAATAATAAATAACACTAAATCTTTGAATTTTGAATCTATCAATCTTTGAATCTTGAATCTATCAACCCATAAATAAAATCATATCATTATGAGTATCGGAACTCCCCTTTCGCCCATTGCTACTCGCGCCCTCTTGTTAGGTAGCGGCGAGTTAGGCAAAGAAATCACCATCGAACTGCAACGTTATGGTGTAGAGGTTATTGCTTGCGACAAGTACGCTAATGCTCCCGCTATGCAGGTGGCGCATAGGTCGCACGTGTTTAATATGCTTGACGGAGAAGCCCTTCGTCGGGTCATTGAAGAGGAGCAGCCTACGCTCATCATTCCCGAAGTGGAAGCCATCGCTACTCCCGTGCTTGTCGAAATGGAGCAGAAAGGCTATCATGTCATTCCTACAGCCAAAGCCGCTTTTCTTACTATGAACCGCGAGGCGATACGACGCTTGGCTGCTGAGGATCTTCATCTGCCTACTGCCCGTTATCAGTTCGCAGACAACAAGGAGGAGTTCCTTGCTGCTGTTAAGAACATTGGTATTCCCTGTGTAGTCAAACCTATTATGAGTTCGTCGGGACACGGACAGTCCACCGTCAGGACAGAAGCCGACATAGAACCCGCTTGGCAGGAGTCGCAGAAAGGCGGACGCGCAGGTGCTGGACGCGTTATTGTGGAAGGCTTTGTGCATTTCGACTACGAAATAACGATGCTCACTGTCCGTCACATTGGCGGTACAACTATTTGTGAACCTATCGGTCATCATCAGGTTAATGGAGACTATCGCGAATCGTGGCAACCGCAACAGATGTCGCCTGTAGCAAAGCAGAAAGCACAGGACATTGCACGTCGCATTACCGAAGCACTTGGCGGAAGAGGCATATTCGGTGTGGAGATGTTCGTATGTGGTGAAGATGTCATTTTCTCGGAAGTATCGCCGCGTCCGCATGACACAGGTATGGTGACTATGATTAGTCAGGATTTGAGTGAGTTTGCTCTTCATGTACGTGCCGTATTGGGTCTGCCTGTTCCCGAAATACGTTTCTTTGGTCCGTCTGCATCCAAAGCCATTGTCATTGAGGGTGACACCAACCGTGTACGCTTCAACGGAGTGGAGCAGTTGCTTGAAGAGAAAGGGACGCAGTTACGTTTGTTCGGCAAACCGGAAGTGCACGGACATCGCCGTTACGGTGTCTTGTTGGCTACTGCTGAATCCACCGAAGCCGCCCTGCAAAAAGTTGAGCGCGCCTACAGCAAACTCCAAGTGGAAATCCTATAAACTTCTATCAACTATCAACTTTCAACTATCAACTCTCAACTATGATAGACCGTTATAGTCGCGCACCGATGCGCCGTATATGGACTGAAGACAATAAGTTCCAAGCCTACCTTGAAGTTGAACTCTTAGCAGCTGAAGCGTGGTCGGAATTGGGTATAGTACCCAAAGAGGATGTGGCTTTGCTTCGTCAGAAAGCACGTTTCAATGTGGAACGTATTCACGAGATAGAGGAGATAACGCGCCATGATGTGGTTGCTTTTACGCGCACGGTTAGTGAATCGCTCGGAGACGAAAAGAAGTGGGTACACTATGGACTGACTTCTACCGATGTGGTGGATACTGCCAACGGCTATCTGCTCAAGCAAGCCAATACTATTCTGCGTGAAGACTTGCACAAGATGCTGGATGTTATTGCACGGCGTGCCAATGAGTTCCGTCTTACACCCGTTATAGGAAGAACTCACGGAATGCATGCGGACGTAACCTCGTTTGGACTTAAATGGGCTTTGTGGTATGCGGAAATGAAGCGCAATCTGGAGCGTTTTGAACTGGCTGCTAAAGGAGTGGAGGCAGGTAAACTGAGCGGAGCGGTAGGCAATTATGCCAACATACCGCCTTTCATTCAGGAGTATGTATGTTCCCATCTCGGTTTGGAGTCTGCACCTATTGCCACACAGGTTCTTGGACGCGACCGTCACGCTTGGTACATTGCTACGCTTGCGGTCATTGCAGGTACGCTCGAGCAGATGGCTCTTGAAGTACGCAATATGCAGCGGCAGGAGGTGCACGAAGTGGAAGAAGCCTTCCAAAAAGGACAGAAAGGCTCGTCGGCTATGCCGCACAAGCGTAATCCTATCTCTTCCGAGAATATATGTGGTTGCGCCCGTGTGATGCGCGGATATATGGCTACGGCAAGCGAGAACATTGCTCTCTGGCACGAACGCGACATCTCTCATTCATCTACCGAGCGTATTGTCCTGCCTGATGCCACTATGTTGTTGGACTATATGCTGGTGCGTTTCACGGGTATCTTGGATAACTTGGTGGTCTATCCCGAACAGATGCTTCACAACATAGGTCTTACCCACGGTGCTATATTTGCCCAGCGTGTAATGAATGCGCTTATAGCCAAAGGGCTTGTGCGTGAACAGGCTTACGATATGGTGCAGCCTGTGGCCATGAAAACATTGCAGGAGGGTGGGGATATGCTGACTAACCTCAAGCATACGCCTGCTGTCACGGCTCTGCTTACGGATGCCGAATTAGATTCTTGCTTCACGCTCGATTACTACATGAAGCAGGTGGACTATCTCTTCACTCGCGTAGGCATAAACTCTCAACTCTAAACTCAAGAACTTCTATCAACTCTCAACTTTCAACTATCAACTAATGAACACCATAGACGTAGTACTTGGAATGCAGTGGGGTGATGAAGGCAAAGGCAAGATTGTCGATGCGCTCACTCCCCGCTATGATGTGGTTGCGCGCTTTCAAGGCGGACCCAATGCTGGACACAGCATCTATTTCGGCGACCGCAGTTTTGTACTTCATACTGTTCCGTCAGGCATTTTCCGTCAGGGAACGCAGAACATTATCGGCAACGGCGTAGTCATTGACCCGCTCATTCTTATGGACGAGATTCGTGCCATTGAGCAGATGGGCGTAGATGTCCTTTCCTCGTTGCGTATAGCCAAACGTGCTCACCTTATTCTGCCCACTCATCGTCTCTTGGATGCAGCGCAGGAAAGCGGAAAGGGCAAGAACAAAGTAGGCACCACCGGCAAGGGCATTGGTCCTGCTTATACAGACAAGGCTTCGCGTATAGGTCTGCGCGTAGGCGACTTGTTGCTGCCCGACTTTGAGGAACGTTATCATGCGCTTCGCGACCAGCACTTGCGCTTGCTCGGCATTGACCGTGTGGACGATGCGGCTTGGCTTGAGGCGGCTATGGCATTGCGCCGCTTCCCTATTATTGACAACGAGGTGGAGATGAACAGCTTGCTTGCTTCCGGTCACTCGGTATTGGCGGAAGGGGCACAAGGCTCGCTTCTTGATGTGGATTTCGGTACTTATCCGTTTGTCACATCATCTTCCACACTCTGTGCCGGAGCCTGCATAGGATTAGGTGTTGCGCCTTCGCGTATAGGCAAGGTCTATGGTATCTTCAAAGCCTATTGCACACGAGTAGGAGCCGGACCTTTCCCCACTGAACTCAATGATGCTACCGGCGAAACGCTTAGGCAGATAGGTCACGAGTTTGGTGCCACTACGGGTCGTCCGCGCCGTACGGGTTGGCTTGACCTTGTAGCACTCCGTTATGCAGTGATGATGAACGGCACTACTTCGCTCATTATGATGAAGAGCGATGTACTCAACGGTTTGGACACCATTCGTATCTGTGTGGGATACCGTATGGGTGGCAAGCAGATTGACTATTTCCCCTTTGAGGCGGCAGGCGAACCCATAGAGCCTGTCTATCGTGACTTCAAGGGCTGGCAAACCGACATCTCTTCCTGCCGCACTTACGACAGTCTGCCCGCTGAACTCAAAGACTATATAGCCTTTATTGAGCAGCAGACAGGTGTGCCGGTTGACATCGTATCCGTCGGACCTGACAGAGACGCAACTATCTATCGAACCGTATAAACGCCTAAACGCCTTAACTCCTAAACCAACATGGAACCTCTTAAACATGAATGTGGCGTAGCGATGATTCGCTTGCGCAAGCCGTTGCAGTATTATCAGCAGAAGTATGGCACGTGGATGTACGGTTTGGACAAACTCTATCTGATGATGGAGAAGCAGCACAATCGCGGGCAGGAAGGTGCCGGTTTGGCATGCCTGAAGATGAAGGCGGAAGCGGGGGAGGAGTTCCTTTTCCGCGAACGTGCACTTGGCAGTCAGGCTATCACGGAGATTTTCAGTGAGGTGCATCGCAGTTTTGATACTGTTCCTCACCACTTGCTTACCGATGCCGACTATGCCGAACGCTGTATTCCTTATGCTGGCGAGATTTATATGGGTCATCTCCGCTATTCCACTACGGGCAAGAGCGGCATCAGTTTCGTCCATCCTTTCCTGCGTCGTAACAACTGGCGTGCACGCAATCTCTGCTTGTGCGGCAACTTTAATATGACCAACATGGACGAGGTTTTCGGCTGTCTGACTACTATCGGCCAGCACCCTCGTCTCAATGCTGACACTTATGTGATGCTTGAGCAGATGGGGCATCGTCTTGACCGCGAGAGCGACCGCCTTTACGACCTCGCTAAGCAGCAGGGACTCGAAGGAATGAACATCACGCGCTTCATTGAAGGGCATATTGACATCAGCAATGTCCTTGAGCAGTCCACACGCGTATGGGATGGCGGCTATGTCGTGTGTGGCATCACGGGAAGCGGCGAATGCTTCTCTATGCGAGACCCGCATGGTATTCGCCCTGCATTCTGGTATGCGGACGATGAGGTCATGGTGCTGGCAAGCGAACGGCCTGTCATACAGACTGCCTTCAATCTCTCGGTGGACGACATACGCGAACTGCTACCCGGACAGGCTATTATGATGAACCAGGCGGGCGAACTCAGGCTCAAGCAGATACTCCCTGAACAGGAGCGAAAAGCCTGCTCCTTCGAGCGCATCTATTTCTCGCGGGGGTCTGACAGGGACATCTACCGCGAACGCAAAGCCCTTGGCAGGCAACTCGTACAGCCTATCCTCCAGGCTATTGACGGAGATCTTGACCATACGGTCTTCTCTTATATCCCCAACACGGCGGAGGCGGCTTTCTTCGGCATGACCGAGGGCTTGGACTATTACAAGAACGAGCAGCGTATATCGCGTATTCTCTCGCTCGGGCATGCTCCTTCGGCGGAGGAGTTGCGCACTATTTTCGGCGACCATGTAAGGCGTGAGAAGGTGGCGTGGAAGGACATCAAGCTCCGCACTTTCATCACTGAGAGCAACACCCGCAATGACCTTGCAGCCCATGTCTATGACATCACTTACGGCAGTCTCAGGGAGAACACCGACAACCTGGTGGTCATTGACGACAGCATTGTTCGGGGCACCACTTTGCGTGAGAGCATCATACGTATTCTCAGTCGTCTCAATCCCAAGCGGCTGGTTATTGTCTCTTCGGCACCTCAGATTCGTTACCCTGACTACTACGGTATTGACATCAGCCGTATGCAGGAGTTCATCGCTTTCCGGGCGGCTATTGCCTTGTTGAAGGAGAACGGTATGACGTCTCTCATCAAGGATGTCTGCCTTGATTGTCGTCAGCAGCTCACTCTTCCCAAGGCGCAGATGCGCAATGCGGTCAAGCGTATTTACGAACCTTTCTCGTCCGAGCAGATTGCTGCCAAGATGGTTCAGCTCCTCCGTATCCCTTCGGTCACTACCGATATACGCATTGTCTTCCAGACTCTTGAGGGCTTGCATCATGCCTGTCCTGACCATTCGGGCGATTGGTATTTCAGTGGCGATTATCCCACTCCGGGTGGTGTCAGGAAGGTCAACGAAGCCTTTATTGAATACATAGAAGAATCTCAAATACTCAACCAACCTCTTCCTTTATGCGAAAAGTAACCTTGCGCCTGTCCGATGGCACGTCTTTCCACGGTTTAAGTTTCGGCTACGAGCAGTCTGTAGCCGGTGAGGTAGTCTTCAACACTGCCATGACGGGTTATCCCGAGTGTCTTACTGACCCTTCTTATGCGGGTCAGATGATGGTGCTTACGTTTCCTCTTATTGGCAATTACGGTGTACCGCCTTTCACGTTTGCTGCCAACGGTGTAGCGGATTTTATGGAGGGCGACCATATCTATGCCTCTGCGCTTATTGTCAGCGATTATAGTGACACGTACAGTCATTGGAACGCCCATGAGAGTCTTGCCGAGTGGTTGCAGCGTGAGCATGTGCCTGCCGTTACGGGTATTGATACTCGTGCTCTTACCAAGCGGCTTCGCGAGCAGGGTGTCATGATGGGGCAGATTATCTTCGACGATATGCCAACGCAGATTCCTTCAGCCACTTATGGCGGGGTCAACTACGTGGATAAGGTCTCCTGCAAGCAGGTTATCCGCTATAACGAGGGGGTAGGTAAGCGTGTCCTTTTGCTTGATTGCGGGGTCAAGCACAATATCCTCCGATGTCTCTTGCAGCGTGGCGTGGAGATTATCCGTGTCCCGTGGGATTATGACTTCAATTCCCTTGACTTCGACGGGCTGTTCCTTTCCAACGGACCTGGCGATCCCAATACGTGTGACCTGGCGGTGCAGCATATCCGCACGTTCCTTGCACGTGAGATGCAGAGTGCTCGCCCGCGTCCGCTGATGGGTATCTGTATGGGCAACCAGTTGCTTGGAAAGGCGGTCGGGGCTACTGTCTATAAACTCAAGTACGGTCATCGCAGCCACAACCAGCCGGTGCGTATTGTCGGCACCGACCGATGCTTCATCACCTCACAGAATCACGGATATGCCGTACGTATGGACACTATTCAGGACGGATGGAAGCCCTATTTCGTCAATATGAACGACGGTTCCAACGAGGGCATACGTCATGAGTCCTTGCCGTTCTTCTCCGTCCAGTTCCACCCGGAAGCAGCTTCCGGACCTACCGATACGCAGTTTCTTTTCGATGAATTTGTAGGTTTGCTTTGATTGTAGTACTTTTGCCGCGTCTTGCGGTATGAGGACCTACAAAGCACATATTATTGACACTCCCTCGCCCGATGCCTTTCGCATCCTTGAGAACGGCTATGTCTCTGTCTCGGAAGAGGGCAGGGTGGTGTATATCGGTTCGCAATGTCCCGTAGAGACGGGCGAACTCGTTGACCTGGGCGACCGCCTTCTTATCCCTGCTTTCTGCGACCTGCATCTCCATGCGCCACAGTACCGCAACAACGGGCTGGCTATGGACCTCGAACTCCTTCCGTGGCTCAATAAATACACTTTCCCCGAGGAGATGAAGTTCGCTCACGTGGACTATGCGCGGCGTATCTATTCCCGCTTTGTACATGAGCTTTGGATGCAGGGCACTATGCGTGTTTCTGTCTTTGCCACTGTCCATCCCGAGGCGACACGTCTCCTTGCTGACCTCTTGCGGAAGGCGGGGCTTGGAGCGTATGTCGGATTGGTCGCTATGGACCGTAACGCACCGGACGGGCTTCGCAATAACGCACTACAGGCTTTCTCCGAAACAACAAACCTCGACCGGTACTTGGGCAGGGAAGGGCTGGTAAGGGCTATTGTCACGCCCCGTTTCATTCCTTCCTGTTCCGAAGAGATGCTCACTGCGCTTGGTCGGCTGGCTAATGAGTCGGGGCTTCCCGTACAGTCCCATCTCAGCGAGAATATGCACGAGATTGACTGGGTGCACCAACTCGAACCCGATGCCACATGCTACGGAGATGCTTATCATAAGTACGGACTCTTCGGGCAGACACCTACGCTTATGGCGCACTGTTGTTACACCAACCCGCAGGAGACGCAACTCATGCGGCTCAATAACGTCTGCATTGTCCATTGCCCCACGTCCAACACCAATCTCGCTTCAGGGATGGCACCCATACGCCATTTCCTCAACAACGGTATAAAGGTCGCTCTGGGAACCGACATTTCGGGTGGGCATTATATGTCTATGCTTCGGGTCATTCAGTACGCCATTCAGACCAGCAAAATCCATTATGCGCAGTCGCAGGGTAAGATGCCCTTCCTCTCACTTGCAGAAGCTTTCTATCTCGCTACCAAGTCGGGGGGCTCTTTCTTCGGCAAGGTCGGGTGTTTCGACCTCGGATACGACTTCGACGCGTTGGTTATTGACGATGCCTATCTCAATTTCGACCACTACACCTTGCCCGAACGCCTCGAACGCTTCATCTATATCGGGGACGACCGCGATATAAGAATGCGTTTCTGTCAGGGCAGACTCCTCCCCGAACCCCCGTTGTAAGTTCCCCCGAATCCCCGAAAAAAAAAGCACTCGCGTAACCGATAACAAAAGGGCTGAAGGCACTTTTTGAACAGGCAATGAACGGGAAATGAACGAGAAATGAACAGGAACACCGCTATTTTTAACCCGAATCGGTCATTAGAATTTAATGTAAAAATGCGCTCATCGAAGCGCTTTTTTGCTATGTACTCTTGCGTATGTGGATTTTTTTTGTACCTTTGCACCGTGATTCAGTTTGTTCGGAAATATGCCTATGATGAGCGCTTTTGCGGCATGTCTGATAGCGGACGAATGGAGCGATATGCAACATGCTTGGCAGGATTTGCAGATTGAAGCCACGGCTGAAATAGAGGTCGAAGATTTCGAATGGGATGAGTTTGGCGGGGACAATGGAATCTGTAGAACAACTCTACCCATATTTGAATCGTATGATTGTCAATTATCAACTATCAACTATCAACTGTCAATTATCAACTCCTTTCACCTCCGACAAACATCGGCTTGGTTTAGTGCGTCGTTATGCCCCGCGAAAAGCCATTTTGCGCCATAACTATGCCCGGACATAAACTATAACGGTATGAACTCATGCGAGTTTGTACCGTTTTTTGATTAAATGAAAAAAATTATTACTGTCCGATAAAACTCAAGATGGCATAGACATGCCAATGTAACGCACTCATAATCAATAGTGCGTTATATTGTTTTTGAAAAGTAAGCCCC